>NZ_UETT01000013.1:0-204081 GCF_900115935.1 Pseudomonas sp. 43mfcvi1.1
TGGTCTTCAGCATCCTGTTCTACGCGCTCAAGGTCGGCATCGCCGCCTGGGGCACCAAGGAACGCACGGACAAAGAAGCGCCATTCCAGGCACTGCCGGACGCTTGAGAGGATTGCAACGATGTTCAATGACTTGAGTCGCCTGGGTAAATACCTCGGTCAGGCCGCCCGCCTGATGGTCGGCATGCCCGACTACGACAACTACGTCGAGCACATGCAGACCAAACACCCGGACAAGCCGTTGATGGACTACGAGGCGTTCTTTCGCGAACGCCAGGAGGCCCGTTACGGCGGCAAGGGTGGGCCCAAGTGCTGCTGAAGCATCGCTTGGATTGAGGTAACCCCCCTGTGGGAGCGGGCTTGCTCGCGAAGGCGTAGTGTCAGTTAGCAGATCATGCGGCTGACCCACCGCGATCGCGAGCAGGCTCGCTCCCACAGTTGTTTTGAGGTGGTCTCAGGATTTGCATGCACCACAGAACCCTTGTGGGCGGAGCAGGAGTCGTGCTACCGCACCATCACTCCGCCAGCAACACCGCCGCATCGAACCCCACTCGCAGATTGCCCCAATGGCGGCCGCCGAAGAAGAACGGGACGTCGATCTCGGTCATGATTTCCCCGGTATCGCGCAGGTAGGTCTGTAGCAGGAAGCGCTGGACGTTGCCCGCCGCGCGCAGGCCGATCGGGTCGTTGAAGATCCGCTTGTTGCGGCACACTGGCAAATCCACCGTCCGGTCGCCGGTCGGCGGCTTCGAGACCCAGCTGTTGTTCACCGGGCAATAGCCTTTGCTGTCGACAATGAACGAAACCTTGCCACCCGGCGTGCTGCGGGTGAGTTTGTCGCATTCTTCCTGGCAGACCTGGGCAAAGCGTTCGGTATAGCTGGCCATATACTGCTTGGGATCGGTGCCGGGAATTAGCTGGTAATTCTGATCGAACAGGTTCAGGCCTTCGCCTTGCAGGGCTTCCAGACGAACCTGCAAGTTATCGCGGCACTCGCTGGCGCGGGTAATGGCAGCGTCCAGCTTGCCGTGGCCGAGCACGAAGCGACCCAGCAACGCCTGGACCTTTTCGGCCACGCCGGACAGGTCGCGGGTGGCCGTCGCCGAATGCTGCATGCGCTGGTCGATCAACTGGCTGTCGGCGTGGATCTGGGTGACCCGGTCGTTGATCCCCGTGTTGCTGTCGGCGAACTCTTGGATATGGGTGGCGATGTCCGCCAGCTTGCCGTTGGTGGATTCGAAATCGCCGATCATGCTTTCGAAATGGCCGGAGGCACGTTCCACCACTTTCTGGGTTTCCCGGGCGCTGTGGCTGATCTGCGTGGTTTGCTCGTGGGTGGAGCTGACTTCCTCGAGCATGGCGTCGATGTTGCGCGAGATATCGTCGGTGGCCCGACTGACGTTCTGGGCCAAGGTGCGCACTTCATCGGCCACCACCGCGAAGCCACGACCGCTTTCGCCGGCCCGGGCCGCTTCGATGGCGGCATTGAGGGCCAGCAGGTTGGTCTGGGCGGAGATCTGCTGGATCAACCCGACGATCGACTTGATGCTCGAGGAACGCTGGTTCAGGGCGCTCACCAGGGTGGCGAATTCACCGAGGCTGTTGGAGATTTCACTGATGTTGCCGGTCACTTCCAGCAGCTCGGCGTAAGAGTCGCGGGCCATGCTCAGGTTCTGGGCGGTGGTGCTGGAGATGCCCTGGGTCTGGCGCGAGACTTCTTCGATGCGGCCCACGGCGGTGTTGCTCTGGTCCATCACTTCCTTGGCGAAGCGGGCCTGGTGGGTGGCGCTGTCGCTGGAGTCGCTGATGTTCTTCAGCGAGCGGGCCGACTCTACGGCGATGTGTACGGTCAGCGCCTGGACGTTGCTGATGATTTCCCGCTGCTTGGCCAGGAAACGGTTACAGGTGCCGGCCAGCACGCGAATCTCGTCGTGGGTCACCAGCGGCAGGTCCTTGGACAAGTCGCCTTCGCCGTTGGCGATCTCTTCCAGGGCCTTGGTCATGGCGGTGACAGGGCGCACGATGAGGTGGCGGAAATACCAGACCATGAAGCTGATCATGCCCAGCGTCAGGACCGCGCCGAAGAGCAGGGCATGGGTCAGGCTATCGAGCCGACCTTCGATCTGCTCCAGCAAGGCGCCGTCCAGCTGCGCGTTGTGTAGTTGCAGCAGAATCTCGGCACGGGCGCTGAGGGCCACCCAGTACAGCAAGCCACTGACCAGCACCAGCAGGAAAAGGCTCGACAGCTTTTTGGTGAGCGTATCGAAAAATTGCATCTCGATAGACTCGTACAAGGCCTTCAACGTCTGCATGCCACCGCTCCTGGGCAAAAAAATCTCTCAATGGAATACATTCGACCGCGAGCGCAAAAGCTTTAGGACAATAGGGCTATTTGATATCACCCTGTGAGGTCAAGCCCGTTCACACAGGGTTTGGGGAATTACATTTGATACAAAAGATTTACTGGGAATGATTCTCAAAGTATATTTGCTCTCATTAACGTCCCTTCCAGAGTGCGCGTCTTGAATCGTTCCACCCCCCTCGCAAATCGCAATGTCTTCATCAAGTGTGTATTGCCAACCTTGTCCTGCTGCTTCATTGCAAGCCCATTGTGGGCGCAGGACTCTCTCGAGCTGCCCGCCACGGACATCCAGGGCAGTCGCGTCACTCAGGACGAGGGCTATACGACGTCGCAAGCCAGTACGGCGAGCAAGAGCGATGTACCGATCAAGGAAGAAGCGCAGTCGATCAATGTGGTAACCCAGCAGACCTTGGCGGACTACCAGGTGCGCTCGCTGAACGACGCGATGAAGTTCGTCAGCGGTGTCAGCCAGGGCAATACCCTGGGTGGCTCGCGGGACTCGCTGGTCAAGCGTGGTTTCGGTACCAACGACGATGGCTCGATCCTGCGCGACGGCGTGCGTTCGAACCTGGGGCACAACTTCAGTGCCACCACCGAGCGAGTCGAAGTGCTCAAGGGTCCGGCCTCGATGCTGTACGGCGCGCTGGAACCCGGTGGCTTGGTCAACGTCATCAGCAAAAAGCCGGAGTACACCCAGAGCACCACCTTGAGCGGTTCGGCCTACAGCGAAGGTGGCGGCACCATGGCCCTGGATACCACCGGACCGTTGGGCGATACCGGCCTGGCGTATCGCCTGATTGCCGAACGCGGGCATGAGGATTACTGGCGCAACTACGGCGTCAACGAGAGCACGCTGGTGGCGCCGTCCTTGGCTTGGACAGGGGAGCGGGCTTCGTTGAATTTGAGTTATGAATACAACGAATATTCCAATCCGTTTGACCGGGGTACGGTGTTCACCAACGGGCATCCGGCCGATATCGATTATGACAAGCGCCTGGATGAGCCTTGGGCCAAGAGCGTGGGGATTCGCGAGACGGCTACGGCGCGGTTCGAATATGAGTTGAGTGAGGCGTGGAAGACCCGTGTGACTTATGGTTGGAACAATGATCGGTACAGCCTTTCTATTGCGCAGCCGAGCCTGTCAAAAACCGGTGTTTTTCAACGGGCTGCCAACGGTGCTCACTACGACGATGAAACCCGTTATGCCAGTTGGGATTTCATAGGCAAGCAAGAGCCGCTAGGCCAACGTCATGATTTGTTGATTGGCGTTGATAATCAGGTTTCTGATCAATTCCGTGGCAAGACTTACCGTGGAAAGGCTCAGGCTGGTTTCGATATCACATCGCCGGTTTATGGCGGTCTGGCTGAGCCCAGTGTGATCAGTCCAACTCAAAGCGATCTGCGCAACCAGTTGAACTCCAGCTCTGTCTATTTGAAGGACAACTGGCATCTCGACGATCGCTGGATTTTGGTATTGGGCGGTCGTTATCAGCATTACGATCAATACAGCGACCAGGGGCTTGGTAGTAACTACGAAGTCAATCGCGATGACAACGGTGACGCCTTCGTACCATTCCTCGGCCTGGTTTACAAAGCCACCGACACTTTGTCGCTGTACGGTAACTACAGCCGTTCGTTCAAGCCCAATGACACCGTGGACGACGCCGGCAAGACCTTCGATCCGGAGGAGGGCCGCAGCTATGAGATCGGTGCCAAGTACGATCCGCTCCCAGGCTTGAACATCAACCTCGCGTTGTTCGACATCGTCAAGAAAAACGTCGTGACGTCCTCTACGGTCAATGGCGTGACCCTGTCGGAAGCCGCCGGCAAAGTCGGTTCCCAAGGCCTGGAACTGGACATCACCGGTCGCCTGTCCGAGCGTTGGGACCTGATTGGCACCTACGCCTACACCCACACGGAAATCCTCGACGATCCGGATGATGAAGGCCATCGCCTCGCTGACGCACCCAAGCACACCGCCAGCCTGTACTTGAGCCACCACTTGAACGTACCTGCCGAATTCGGCGCCTGGCACGCCGGTGCCGGTGCGCGCTACGTCGGTGAACGCGCCGCCAACAACGCCAACGATTTCTGGCTGAGCAGCTATACCGTCGCCGACGCCTTCCTGCGTTGGGAGTCGCCGGTATTCGGGCACAAGACCTCCCTGCAACTGAACGTGGACAACCTGTTCGACAAGCAGTACTACCCGTCCTCCACCGGCAGCCAGTTGCAAGTCAACGTCGGCGAGCCGCGTACCGCCAAGCTGAGCGCCAGCGTGACGTTCTGATTCCGCCGCACTGAAACACAAAATGCCCGGGACCTGCGTCCCGGGCATTTTTTGTACGGCGGTCAGAGACTAAGCCACCGTGCTGCCAACGGGAGCCTGTGTGGCTGCGGATTTAACGCCCGACCTGAGAGCATGACGAAGCTTCAGCGCCGGCCGCTCGACCCCGTAGTACGACACGCCACTCAACGCGAACGACAGCACCAGCACCGCGGTGATGATCAGGGCGCTGTATTCGACCGGCCAGAATGCCCGCAACACGTACATCACCACAAAGTGGTTGAGGAACACGCCGTAGCTGATATTGCCCAGGAACTCATCCAGTCGGTGATGCTTCAGCTTGCTGAGCAAAAACACCGCCGGCAGGCCCAGGGCGATGCCCAGGGTCACCTCGGCGTTGAAAGGCCGACGGGGAATGATCCCCACGACAATGCTCAGGAACATCAACGCGGCAACGAGCAGGGTGACGGACACGATCCACAGCCCCTTGGCCCGGACCCGATACAGGTAGCTGCCGCAAAGAAAAATGAACAGCACACCGGGCAGCAGGCGATAGCCGTAGATGTCGGTGTCGAGGTAGCCCAGCGAGGCGAGCATGAACACCGTCACGGACACCGCAAAAGCAATACCCCGCGCCTTGTAGAGGATCAGGAACGGGATCAGCAGGTAAAAACACATTTCCAGGCCCAGCGACCAACCGGGTGGCAGGATTTCGGGCACGGTGATGCCGAACATGTAGAAACCCAATGGCACGATCGGCAGGCTGGTGGTGATGTTTTCGAGGGTCAGCGCTGCTGCCTGGGGTGTTCCCGGCAGCAGGAAATGGATCACCGCGCAGGACAGGACGAAGTACACCAAAAACTGCGGGTACAGCCTCAGCAGTCGATCCATGTAGAACAGGCCGATTTGCCCCGGGGTGTTGTAGGTTCTCTCGATCAACGAGGTCATCACAAAACCGCTGATGATCAGGAAGGACACCACGGCAACGACGCCGGGGTTGAACCCCATGAACGTCACGCCCATATGCGAAACCGCCACCAGCAGGGCCAACAGCAACCGATAAACCCCCACGCGCATCATCCTTAATCAGAGTTGATCCGTTTGCGCGGTACGTTATGTGGCTTTGCGAGCCGTTAACAGGGGTTTGCGGAGCGGCGGCGGGGTAGTGGGGGCAATTGTCACTTTTGACACTTATGTTTCAGTTATCTGGCCATCGCGAGCCCGCTCGCGATGGCCAGATAACCGATCAGCGAAACACCGGCACCACCTGCTGGATGAACAACTCCAGGGATTTCTTCTTCTCGGCATGGGGCAGACTGTTGTCGCACCAGAAGCTGAACTCATCCACTCCCAGTTCCTGGTAGTACTTGATGCGTTCGATGATTTCCTGCGGCGTGCCGATCATGGTGTTCTTGCGGATGTTCTCCAGCTGGAACTCCGGACGCTCGGCGAACTTTTCTTCCGGGCTTGGCGCGAGGAAACCGTTGACCGGTACTTGCTTGTTGCCGAACCAGGCATCGAAGGTGCGATAGAACCTGGAGATCGCCTGGGCACCAACCTTCCAGCCTTCGGGATCATCCACCGCATGCACGTGGGTGTGACGCAGTACCATCAATTGCGGGCGTGGCACGTCGGGGTTGTTGTCCAGGGCGGCCTGGAACTTGTTCTTCAGGTCCAGGACTTCCTCATCGCCCTTCATCAACGGCGTGACCATCACGTTGCAGCCATTGGCGACGGCGAAGTTGTGGGAGTCCGGGTCGCGGGCGGCGATCCACATCGGTGGGTAGGGTTTGCGGATCGGCTTGGGCACGCTGGTGGAGGTGGGGAATTTCCAGATCTCGCCATCGTGGGCGTAGTCGCCTTGCCACAGGGCGCGCACCACCGGGACCATTTCCCGCAGCGCCTGGCCGCCGGAGGATGCCGGCATGCCGCCGGCCATGCGGTCGAACTCCACTTGATAGGCGCCCCGGGCCAGGCCCACTTCCATACGGCCATTGCTGATCACGTCCAGCAGCGCGCATTCGCCGGCCACCCGCAGCGGGTGCCAGAACGGCGCGATGATGGTACCCGCGCCCAGGTGGATAGTGGTGGTTTTGCCGGCCAGGTACGCCAGCAGCGGCATCGGGCTTGGCGAGATGGTGTATTCCATGGCGTGGTGTTCGCCGATCCACACAGTGCTGAAACCGCCAGCCTCTGCCAGCAGGGTCAGCTCGGTCAGGTCTTCGAACAACTGGCGATGGCTGACGCTTTCGTCCCAGCGCTCCATGTGTACGAACAGGGAAAATTTCATGGCGCTTTCTCTTGTTGTTGGCGATCGGTTCAGGCGAGGACGGGCAGGGCGCCCATCTTGCCGTGGCAATAAACCAGCGGCCCCGGTGTGTGTTGCGGCACGATCAGATTCTTCACGGCACCGACCATGATGGCGTGGTCGCCGCCTTCGTATTCTCGCCACAGTTCGCATTCGATGATGGCGGTGGCGTTACTCAGCAACGGGTTGCCCAGCTCGCTCAGGGTCCATTCGATGCCCTGGGCCTTGTCCTTGCCTTTGCGCGCGAAGGCATAGGCTTCGTTCTGCTGACCGCCGGAGAGCACGTGGATGGCGAAGCGGCGGTTCTTGATCAGCACCGGGTAAGAGTCGGAACTGTAGTTGGGGCAGAACAGCACCAGGGCCGGGTCCATCGACAACGAACTGAACGCGCTGGCGGTGAGGCCGACGATCTGCCCATCGTCATCGAGCGTGGTGATCACCGTCACCCCGGACGGGAACGAGCCCATGACTTGTTTGTAGACACTGGCATCGATCATCGGACGATCCTCGGGCTTTATCGGTTGTGGGCGCGCAATGTTCATCAATGGGCACCTGCGGCTTTGTTCAGGTCGCTCTCGGCCCATTGGGTGTAGACGCAGGCATCGGCGGTGGCCCAGCGCACACGCACCGGGTCGCCGGCCTTGAGCGGCATGCCGGCGGCGGACAGCGCCTTGACGGTCATCGAGGTTCCGCCCGAGGTCACCACGCTGCAGGTCTGGCTTTCACCAAGGAACAGCACTTCGACGACCTTGGCCGAGACTTCATTCCAGCCAGCCGCCAAGGGTTCCTGGCCGGCTTGCTCGACGCTCAAGGCGAGGGCTTTTTCCGGGCGCACCATCAGCAGCACGTCCTGCTCGATTTGCAGGCCAGCGGTCAGGCGGATAGACAGTGGCTGGCCTTCGAAGGACGCTACCGCGTTGCCCTGGGCCTTGAGCTTGAGGAAGTTGGAATTGCCCAGGAACGAGGCCACGAACGCGTTCGGTGGGTTCTGGTAGAGGTCATAGCCACTGCCCAGGCCGACGATCTTGCCGTGGCTGAAAATGGCGATGCGCTGGGACAGGCGCATGGCTTCTTCCTGGTCATGGGTGACGTAGACGATGGTGATGCCCAGGCGCCGATGCAATTGGCGCAGTTCGTCCTGCAGGTCTTCGCGGAGTTTTTTATCCAGGGCGCCGAGTGGTTCATCCATCAGCAGAATGCGTGGTTCATAGACCAGTGCCCGGGCGATCGCCACACGCTGTTGTTGGCCGCCAGAGAGTTGCGAAGGACGCCGATGGGCGAACTCGCCCAGTTGCACCAGCTTGAGCATGGCATCGACCCGGCGCTCGCGTTCCGCGCTGGCCAGTTTGCGAATCGCCAGGGGAAAGGCGATGTTGTCGCGCACCGACAGGTGCGGGAACAGTGAGTAACGCTGGAACACCATGCCGATGTCGCGTTTGTGCGGTGGCACGTTGACCAGGGATTTGCCTCCCACCAGGATTTCGCCGCTGCTGGGCGTTTCAAACCCGGCCAGCATCGACAGCGTGGTGCTCTTGCCCGAGCCGCTGGAGCCGAGGAAGGTCAGGAATTCACCGTCCTGGATGTCCAGGGAGATGTCGTCCACGGCGGCAAAGTCGCCGTAGTGCTTGTTCAGGTTGCGCAGGCTGACCAGGGTCTTGTTGTGCTGTTGTGCGGGGTCTTTGACGGCACTCATCGTATTCTCCTAGGCGCTCAGGCCCTGATTTCATTGCGCCGGCGCAGGGCGGCGGCGATCACCATCACCAACACCGAGAGGCCGATCAGCAGCGTCGAAGCGACGGCGATCACGGGCGTCAGGTCCTGGCGCAGGGTGGTCCACATTTTTACTGGCAGGGTTTGCAGAGTCGGGCTGGCCATCATCACGCTCAGCACCACCTCGTCCCACGACACCAGGAAGGCGAACAAGGCGCCGGCGACCATGCCGGGGCGAATCGCCGGAAAGGTCACCTTGAACACTGCTTGCAGGCGTGAGGCGCCGCAGATCACCGCAGCATCCTCGATGGATTGGTCGAACAGCTTGAGCGAGTTGATGATCGAGATAATGGTGAAGGGCAGTGCGACGATTACGTGACTGACCACGAACGCGAACATCGTCCCGGTGTAACCCAGTTTCAGGAACAACGCGTACACCGCCACCGCGATGATCACCAGCGGCACGATCATCGGCAGGGTGAACAGGCCATAGAGCATTTCCCGACCGGGAAAGCGCCCGCGGACCAGGGCAAACGCGGTCGGCAAACCCAGCGCCACGGCGCAGACGGTGGTCAGTACCGCGACCTTGAGGCTGGTCAGGGCCGCGCTCATCCAGTCGGGGTTGGAGAAGAACTGGCCGTACCATTTCAAGGTCCAGCCCGGTGGCGGGAACACCAGCCACTGGGACGAACCGAACGACAGCAGCACGATGAACACGATCGGCAACAGCAGGAACAGCGCGATCAGGCCAGTGGTGAAGTACAGCCCGAACCGCATGCGCCGGCTCATGGCATTGGGAGTCAGGAGCATGACGGCTTACCTCGCGTTGCTGGCACCTACCGGGGATTCCGGCTGGAGCTTCAGGTAGAAGTAGAACAGCACCAGGGTGATCGCCACCAACAAGGCGGCGCCGGCACTGGCCAGGCCCCAATTGAGGAACGACTGCACCTGCTGGATGATGAATTCCGGCAGCATCATGTTCTGCGCGCCGCCCAGCAGTGCCGGGGTCACGTAGTAACCGAGGGACATCACGAACACCATCAGCCCGCCGGAGAACAGCCCCGGTCGGCACAGGGGCAGGAACACCCGGAAGAAGTTGGTCCAGGGGCTGGCGCCACAGATGGAGCCGGCCTGCAGGATCATCGGGTCGATGGCCTGCATGGTTGCCTGCAACGGCAGGACGATGAACGGGATCATGATGTAGCTCATGCCGATCACCACGCCGGTGAGGTTGTGCACCATCTCCAACGGTTGGTCGATGATGCCCATGGCCATCAACGCCTTGTTGATCACCCCGGAGGCTTGCAGCAACACCAGCCAGGAGTAGGTGCGGGCCAGCAGGCTGGTCCACATCGACAGCAGCACGATGTTCAGCATCCAACGGCCCCAGCCACGAGGCACCAGGGTGATGGCCCAGGCCAGGGGGAAACCCAGCAGCAGGCTGAACAGCGTCACCAGCCCGGCCACCGAAAAGGTGTTGAACAACACCCGGGCATAGGCCGAGTTGGCGAACAGTTGCTCGTAATTACCCAGGCCGGGCACCGGTTCCAGTACGCCGCGCAACAACAGGCCAATCAGCGGCGCCAGGAAGAACAGTCCGAGGAACAGCAGGGCGGGAAGCAGATTGCCGCTCCCGCGCCAGCGCTGGGCCAGCGACGGGGTTTGCGGGGCAACGGTCTTGGCGATTGTCACACCGGCAGCGCCAGCGGTGTGCTGGGTTGCCGGTGCCGCTATTTTCATTTGACCAGCCATTCGTTCCACCGTGTCGCGATGTCCTGACCGTTCTTGGCCCAGTACGCGAAATCAAGTGTGATCTGGTCCTTGGCGTAGGCGGTCGGCAGGTTGGGAGCGAGCACCGAATCCAGGCGTGCGACGCTGTCGACGTTGACCGGGGCATAGGCGGTCAGGTTGGAAAAATCGGCCTGACCCTTGGCGCTGCTGGCGTGGGCCAGGAACTTCATGGCCGCGGCCTTGTTCTTCGAACCCTTTGGAATGACCAGGATGTCGGCCATGACCAGGTTCTGCTTCCAGCTTACGCCGACGGGAGCGCCATCCTGTTGCAAGGCATAGATGCGCCCGTTCCAGAACTGCCCGATGCTGGCTTCGCCGGAGGCGAGCAACTGCTGGGACTGGGCACCGCCGCCCCACCAGACAATGTCTTTCTTGATGGTGTCGAGTTTTTTGAAGGCGCGGTCCAGGTCCAGCGGGTAGAGCTTGTCGGCCGTTACGCCGTCGGCCAGCAAGGCCAGCTCAAGCACGCCAGGGCTTGGCCATTTGTACAGGGCGCGTTTGCCGGGGTAGGTCTTTGTGTCGAACAGTGCGCTCCAGTCCTGGGGCTTGCCGGAACCGAGCTTGCCTTCGTTGTAGCCGAGGACGAACGAAAAATAGAACGAACCGACGCCGTGATCGGAGACGAAGCGTGGGTCGATCTTGTCGCGCTGGATGACCGAGAAGTCCAGGGGCTCGAGCAGACCTTCAGCGGCGGCGCGCAAGGCGAAGTCCGCCTCGACGTCGACCACGTCCCATTGCACGTTACCGCTTTCGACCATGGCCTTGAGCTTGCCGTAGTCAGTCGGGCCATCCTGGACCACGGTGATGCCGCTGGCCTTGCTGAACGGGTCGGCCCAGGCCTGTTTCTGCGCGTCCTGGGTGCTGCCGCCCCAACTGACGAAGTTGACGCTTTCCGCCGCCATTGCCACATGACTGACTGTGGCCAGCAAACCTGCGAACAGTACTGCGGCTGCACTTTTCTTCAACACCATTTTCACGCCCTCATTGTTGTGTTTTTGAGCGGGCTTTTGTTGCCCGCCTATCGGGAGCAGTAGGTCCATCTGGCCTTAAAGGCGACCGAGCCAAGGGCTTTTGTTTGTGCTTTCCCTGTCGAGGGGCACTTGGCTGAAGTGTTCGGTCTATGGAATATCATATTATGGTATTCCAAGCTTTCTGCAAGCATTTTGCCGTACCGGCTATCTGTCCGGCCGGGTTTTTCGCGATCTTTTGTGGGAGCGAGCAGGCTCGCTCCCACAAGGCGTTGTGTGTTGCCTCGGGTTTATCCGGTGAAGGGAATACTTTCCACCACCTCCAGGTCATACCCGGTCAACCCCGCGTACTTGAGCGGCGGGCCCAGGTGTCGCAACTTGCCGACGCCCAGGTCCTGGAGAATCTGCGCTCCGGTGCCCACTTCAGAATAGATGCGCGATTGCGAGCGGCTGAACTGTCGTGGCGGCTGGGTCAACTGCGGTACACGCTCGAGCAACGCCTGGGACGACTCGTGATTGGCCAGCACCACCACCACGCCACTGCCTTCTTCGGCGACCCGTTGCAGGGCCGCCCACAGCGTCCAATTGGAAGGGCCGTTATATTCGGCGCCCACCAGGTCCCGCAGCGGGTCGATCACATGCACCCGCACCAGGGTCGGTTCTTCCCGGCGAATGTTGCCCATCACCATCGCCATGTGTACGCCGCCTTCGATACGGTCTTCGAAGGTGAACAAGCGGAAGGTACCGTGCACGGTGGGCAGTTCCCGTTCACCAATGCGTACCACGGTGTGCTCGGTGCTCAGGCGGTAGTGGATCAGGTCGGCGATAGTGCCGATCTTGATCCCGTGCTTGCGGGCGAAAATCTCCAGGTCCGGGCGGCGGGCCATGGTGCCGTCGTCGTTCATCACTTCGACGATCACCGATGCCGGTGTGAAGCCCGCCAGGCGCGCCAGGTCGCACCCGGCTTCGGTGTGCCCGGCGCGGGTCAGCACGCCGCCTTCCTTGGCCCGCAATGGGAAGATATGCCCCGGCTGCACGATATCGCTGGGCCCCGCATCGGCGGCCACGGCGGCGGCGACGGTGCGTGCCCGGTCGGCGGCGGAAATACCGGTGGTCACGCCCGTGGCGGCCTCGATGGAAACGGTGAAAGCTGTGCTGAATGCACTGCCGTTGCTTGGCACCATCTGCTCCAGGCCCAGGCGCTGGCAATGTTCGTCGGTCAAGGTCAGACAGATCAGCCCACGGGCTTCGCGGGCCATGAAGCTGATGGCCTGGGCGTTGCAGCAGTTGGCGGCGAGTAGTAGGTCGCCTTCGTTTTCCCGATCCTCGTCATCGACCAGCAACACCATCTTGCCCTGGCGATAGTCTTCGATGATTTCCTGAATGCTATTAAAGGCCATGTCGGGCTCTCTTTGTTTGGATGGGGGCTTGCTGGAATGTCGTTGTGGTATACCATAATACGAAACAAGCCGAGAGGTCACTATGAAGGCGTACTGGATTGCTCATGTGGATGTCACCGAGTCCGATCAATACAGCCAATACACCCAGCGGGCGCCAGCGGCGTTTGCTCAGTACGGTGGTCGGATGCTGGCCCGGGGCGGGCGCAGCGAGGCGATGGAGGGCAGGGCTACGCCACAACGCAGCGTGGTCATCGAGTTCGACTCATACGAGCAGGCACTGGCCTGTTATCACTCAGAGCAGTATCAGGCGGCGAAGGAACATCGCGAGGGTGTGGCACGGGCCGAGGTGATCATCGTCGAGGGCGTGGCGCCTTGAAGCCTGTCAGCGGATGAAATGGATCTTGCCGCTGTCGTCGTTGCCGATGTAGATGCCATAGACCCCGGCCTGGCGTTCCTCGATATAACGTTCGAGGATCTGGCGGATGGCCGGGTAATAGATGCTGTCCCAGGGAATGTCCTGGGGGGCGAAGAATTTGTAGTCGAGGGTTTCCGGCCCGTACTGGCCAGTGATCTCCAGGGCTGTGGCGCGGAAGATGATGTACACCTCGCTGATCTTCGGCACACTGAAGATCGAGTAGGGCGAGACAATTTCCGCGCGCACGCCGGTCTCTTCCCAGACCTCCCGCAGCGCCGCGTCCTCGGTGGTTTCGCCGCCTTCCATGAAGCCGGCCGGCAATGTCCAGGTACCGGGGCGCGGTGGGATGGCGCGCTGGCACAACAGGTACTTGCCGTCCTGCTCGATGATGCAGCCGGCAATGATCTTCGGGTTGACGTAATGGATGTAGCCGCAGCCGCCGCACATCAGTCGCTGGTGGGTATCGCCCGCTGGCAGGCGGTGACTCAGGTCACTGCCGCCACACTTTGGACAAAAGCTCGGGCTGAACATCTCAGCGACCTATACGGGGTTCTTTCAGGGCGATGGGCGCCGTGATTTCAGGGATATCACCGGTTTCTTCCTGCTGGCGCTTGAGGTACTCCAGGGCAACCTTGGCAGCGGCGCGTACATGGTCGACGCACGCCTGGTGGGCAGCCAGGGGATCGCCGCTCTTGATGGCCTCGACCATGCGTTCCATTTCCTGGTTGCTGCTGCCGCGACGGTTTTCCTGGGACACCGATGTGGCCCGCAAGTAACTGATGCGGGCCTGCAACTGACGCAATTGGGTGGCGGCGACATGGTTGCCGGAGCCTTCGAGCAAGACGTCGTAGAAGCCTTGCACCGAATCGATGACTTGTTGCAGCTCGCCATCCTTGAGGGCCTTGCGGTTTTCCTCGAGGGCTTTTTCCAGGGCCTTGATGTCCTTGGCCTTGGCCCGCAGGGTGAAGAGCTGGACGATCAAGCCTTCGAGCACGCAACGCAATTCATAGATGTCGCCGGCATCGGCCAGGGTGATGATCGCCACCCGTGGGCCCTTGGCATCGGCGAATTCCACCAGGCCTTCGGATTCGAGGTGGCGCAACGCTTCGCGCACCGACGTGCGGCTCACGCCCAGGCGATCGCACAGGTCGCGCTCGACCAGGCGATCGCCTGGCAGAAGCTGGAAGTTCATGATGGCGCTTCGCAGCTTATCCAGCACGATCTCGCGCAGGGTAACGGGGTTGCGATTGACCTTGAAGCTGTCGTCGAGTGGCAGGCGTTTCATGGGGTCCGCTCTGTAATATGGCTGTCCATGCCAAACGGGCAACATCCGTGCACGTTCAGATCAAACAGCCGAGGGTTGACTGGAGGCCTCGGCGTCGGCTTCGGCGAAGGCTTCACGGGCAAGCCGGAAACTGTCCACGGCAGCCGGGACGCCGCAATAGATACCGACCTGAAGCAGAATTTCGCGTATTTGCTCACGACTCAAGCCGTTACGCAAGGCGCCACGCACATGCAGCTTGAGTTCATGGGGGCGATTGAGCGCCGAGATCATCGCCAGGTTAATCATGCTGCGTTCCTTGAGGGACAAACCCTCTCGACCCCAGACATGGCCCCAGCAGTATTCGGTGACCATTTCCTGCAAGGGGCGGGTGAAGTCGTCGGCGTTCTCGATGGAGCGTTGCACATAAGCCTCGCCCAGCACCTGAGTGCGGATCTTGAGGCCTTGTTCGTATTTGTCGTTGCTCATGGGGCTGCCTGAAAAAGTGGATGAACCTGTGGGATGTGTATAGCCATCAGGCCAGTGCCGGTAGCGGGCCCAGCTTGCCCTTGTGGTAGATCATCGGTGTGACCGGTTGCTCGGGCAGGATCAGGTGCTTCACCGCGCCAACGATGATCGCGTGGTCGCCGCCATCGTATTCGCGCCACAGTTCGCATTCGATAATCGCCGTGGCCTTGCTAAGCAGCGGGTTGCCCAGTTCGCTGAGGTGCCAGTCGATACCTTTGGCCTTGTCCTTGCCTTTGCCTGCAAATGCGTAGGCTTCGGCGGTCTGGTCAGCCGAGAGCAAATGAATCGCGAACTGCTTGCTGTCGCGCAGGATCGGGTAGGTGTCGGAAGCGTAGTTGGGGCAGAACAGCACCAGTGCCGGGTCGATCGACAGCGCGCTGAACGCACTGGCGGTGATGCCGACGATATTCCCGTCCGGGTCCAGGGTGGTGACCACCGTGACGCCGGACGGGAAGGAGCTCATGACTTCTTTGTAGATGCCGGGTTCGATCATTTCTCAGGACTCCTAGCGCATCACGAACGGATCAGGCATTGGCGCCTGGGAAAGATTGATCCACACCGTCTTCAGTTCGGTATAAGCCAGCACCGAATCGATGCCGCTTTCGCGTCCATAGCCGCTGTTCTTGAAACCGCCGATAGGCGCCATGGCCGAGACCGCACGATAGGTGTTGACCCAGATGATCCCGGAGCGCACGTCCCGGGCCAGGCGATGGGCGCGGCCCAGGTCGCGGGTCCAGATACCGGCGGCGAGGCCGAACTGCGAGTCGTTGGCGATTGCCAGGGCTTCGGCTTCGTCCTTGAAACGGATGACCGAGGCCACCGGGCCGAAGACCTCTTCCTGCATGATCTTCATCGAGTTGCGGTCGCATTCGAACAGGGTCGGTTCATAGAACCAGCCGTCCCCCAGGTTCTGTGGACGCTTGCCGCCCAGGCGCAGGCGGGCGCCTTCGGCGATGGCGTCGGCCACCAGGCTTTCGACCACGGCCAGTTGCTGGGCGGTGGCCATGGGGCCCATTTCGCTGGCGTCTTCCTGCGGGTTGCCAATGCGGATGCGCTGGGCCCGTTCGACCAGGCGCGCAACGAATTCGTCGTAGATTTCCTCCTGCACCAGCAAGCGCGAACCGGACACGCAGCTCTGGCCGGATGCGGCATAAATCCCGGCAATCGCCCCGTTGATGGCGCTGTCGAGATCGGCGTCGGCGAAGATAATGTTCGGTGATTTGCCGCCCAGTTCCAGCGACAGCTTGGCGAAGTTTTCCGCGCTGCTGCGCACCACATGCCGGGCCGTGGCAGCGCCGCCAGTGAAGGCGATCTTGCGCACCAGCGGATGGCGGGTGAGGGCGGCGCCGGTGCTCGGGCCGTAACCGGTGACGACATTGACCACGCCCGGCGGGATCCCCGCTTCCAGGGCCAGGCGCGCCAGCTCCAGAATGGTCGCCGAGGCGTGCTCGGACGGTTTGATCACGATGGTATTGCCCGCCGCCAGCGCCGGGGCGAGCTTGATCGCTGTCAGGTACAGCGGGCTGTTCCAGGGAATGATCGCCGCGACCACACCCATGGCTTCGTGCACGGTGTAGGCAAACAGGTCTGGCTTGTCCAGCGGCAGGGTGCCGCCTTCGAGCTTGTCGGCCAGGCCGGCGGTGTAATGGAAAAACTCCGGCAGATAGCCGACCTGGCCACGGGTTTCGCGGATCAACTTGCCGTTGTCGCGGCTTTCCAGCTGGGCCAGCTGTTCTTTGTTTTCGGCGATCAGATCACCCAGGCGACGCAGCAGTTTGCCGCGAGCGGTGGCGGTCAGGCCGCGCCAGGCGGGGCTATCGAAAGCGGTTTGCGCCGCCTGCACGGCGCGCTCGACATCGGCTTCGTCGGCGTCAGGCAGCTCGGCCCAGGGCTGGGCCAGGGCCGGATTCAGGCTTTCGAAGGTTTTGCCGGACAAGGCATCGACCCATTCACCGCCGATGCACATCGAAAAGCGTGCGAGTGTCATGCAACGATCCCCTTTATCTGGTTGTGTCGGGCGCTTGCCGTGTCGAGAAACGTCAGCAGCAACTGGTTGACCAGGCGCGGCGATTCCACCGGCATCATATGCCTCTGCTCGGCGAGCACGGCAACGGTGGCGCCTGGAATTCGCTCGGCCAACTGCCGGGCCATTTCCGGCGTCGAGCCGGGGTCCAGTTCGCCGGTGGCGATCAGCGTCGGGACCTGGATGTCGCCCAGGTCATCGGCGCGGTACATGTCCTGGGTGGCGAACAGTTCATAGGTGGTCAGGTAGCCCTGGGGATCGTTGCCTGCCAGGGTCTGGCGCAGCGCGGCGATCTGCGCCGGGTTGGCCGCCTGGTATTCACGGCTGAACCAGCGCGACAACGCCGCCTCGGCATTGGCGTCCGGGCCATGTTCGGCGGCTTGGGCGGTACGGGCGATGACCCCGGCGCGCTGTTCGGCGCTGCGGTTGAACACGCTGTTGAGCACCACCAGGCCTTGCAAGCGCTGTGGGTAATGCAAGGCAAACGCCCGGGCCACCAGGCCGCCCATGGAGAAACCGATCACCGTCGCTTGAGGCAGTTGCAAATGATCGAGCAGTTCCAGCAACTGGTCGGCGTAGCCCTGCAGCCCGGTACCGCTTTGCGGACGCGGGCTGGCGCCATGGCCGAGCATGTCGTAGGCAATCACCTGGTATTGCGTGGCCAGGCCAACGACCTGGCCGCCCCACATTTCTTTGTTCAGGCCCACGCCGTGGATCAAGACCACGGGTTGGCCTTGGCCGGTTGCCAGGAAGCTGGTGCCGGCCGGGGTGAGTTCAGCGGTGAGCCGAATCATGGAGCGCTCCTGCATGCCTTTTTTATTGTGGTTGCCCAGGCTGGATCACTGCGCATTCTCGGCGGCCAGTTCTTCCAGGTCGATGTAGCGGTTGCCGATACGCGGGTGCAGGCGGCCGCCATCGGCGCAGCCCAGTACCACGACGATTTCGTCGGCACGCGGGGCGTCTTCAATCTGCATTTCCAGGGTGATGTAGTGCGAGCGCAGGCCTTCGTCGTCCTTGTGCATCATCGGGATCTGGATCGACGTGCCCGGGCCGCCGCGCTTGTTGGTGAAGCTCAGGTAGCTTTTGGCCTTGACCGCTTCACGGTAGTGGTTGCCAAAGCGCAGGGTGTGGATCACGGCGGAGGCATGCTCGATTTCGCCGTCGGCACCCACCACGGCGGCTTTGCCATAGGCTTCGATCTTCTGCGCACCACCGATGATGCCCACCAGGCGCTCGACCATCAGTGCGCCGAGGTCGGAGCAGTTGGCGCGGATTTCCGGCTTGAGGTCTTCGACGAAGCCGCGACCCAGCCAAGGGTTTTTCATCACCACCGCCAGCCCGACCATGGTCACCGGTTTGTCGGTGGCCTTGCCGCCTTCGATAAAGGTTTCTTCGACATAGCTGACGATCTTGCGGATTTCGAAACTCATGGGCTGCTCCTGGGCGGTGAATAAATCTATGCGTATGATGGTATACCATAATACTGTCGACGCAAGTGCTGCTATTGAATTTGTGCGAAGGGAGGCGACGGAAGGCTGAAGGCTGGAGGTGCTGAGGTTGCTGCGGGATCGACGCGCTCGCTCTTGTGGCGAGGGGATTTATCCCCGCTGGGTTGCGAAGCAGCCCCATGATCTATCAGCTACTGTCATGTGTCAGATAGGACGCAGGGGGGGGCTTCGCAACCCAACGGGGATAAATCCCCTCGCCACAGGTGAAATGTGTATCTGCAGCGAATGGGTATAAATTTCCCCATTTCAGGGCATCCGGCGGCGGCTACCCACCTTCTTGCACCGATTCGACCCGTTCCGGGGCATGTAGGGAAAAGCTGAAATAAACGTTTCAGCCTTTAAAGAGGCTTTTGTCGCAGAAATGAAAACAAATTTCGCCATGGCGCACTTTTAAGGCGTTTTTTCCAAGCTGGATCCGATTCGCTGCGCTTAGGCACAGCCTTTGCTACCGCTTCAAGGAAACCCAACCTATAGGAGCCATGCATCACGCGAATTTAACCAGGGGGCGCACGTCATCCAGACGCAAAGGCCAGACCAGAGACCCATGCCTATCGAGGTGCTCAGAGAAACAGGGCTCATTAAAGCAAAGCAAGGCCGGACCATTGGAATGACGAAGTGATAAGAAATGCCGTGTAGAACGCGGCTGGGAGTTGGCTATGCCCCACGCTTTTTTTAATGAAATGTATGACGCGAAGGGTGACTGCCGCCCGCATTACCAAGCCTTCTCACGCTGGTTGGCGGACACGCCGCTTGAACTGCTTGAACAACGCCGCCGCGAAGCCGACCTGCTGTTCCACCGAGCCGGTATCACTTTCACCCTCTACGGAGACGAGCAGGGCACTGAACGGTTGATTCCGTTCGACATCATTCCTCGCAGCATCAAGGCCAGTGAATGGCAGATGGTCGAGCGGGGCTGCATTCAGCGGGTCCAGGCCCTGAACATGTTCCTGGCCGACATCTACCACGGGCAACACATCCTCAAGGAAGGCATCATTCCTCCCGAGCAGGTGCTCGCCAACGAGGGGTATCAGATCGCGATGCAGGGCCTGAACCTGCACCGGGGCATTTATGCCCATATCGCTGGCGTCGACCTGGTTCGCGACGGTGACGGCAGCTACTACGTGCTGGAGGACAACCTGCGCACACCCAGCGGCGTGAGCTACATGCTCGAAGACCGCAAGATGATGATGCGCCTGTTCCCCGAGCTCTTCGCCGCCCAGCGCGTGGCCCCTATCGATCATTACCCGAACCTGTTGCTCGACACCCTCAAGAGCTCAAGCCCCCTCGAAAATCCCACCGCTGTGGTGCTGACCCCGGGGCGCTTCAACAGTGCCTATTTCGAACATGCGTTCCTCGCCCGCGAAATGGGTGTGGAGCTGGTGGAAGGTGCCGATCTGTTCGTGCGTGACGACCACGTCTACATGCGTACCACCGCCGGCCCTCGGCAGGTGGATGTGATTTATCGTCGCCTTGACGATGCCTACCTCGACCCGCTGTCGTTCAACCCCGATTCGATGTTGGGCGTGCCGGGGCTGATCGCCGTGTACCGTGCCGGCAATGTGGTGCTGGCGAACGCGGTCGGCACCGGCGTGGCCGATGACAAGTCGATCTACCCGTACGTCGACGAGATGATCCGCTTCTACCTCACCGAAGAACCGATCCTGAAGAACGTGCCCACCTGGCAGTGCCGCAAGCCCCAGGACCTGTCCCATGTGTTGGCCAACCTGCCTGATCTGGTGGTCAAGGAAACCCAGGGCTCCGGCGGCTACGGCATGCTGGTCGGGCCGGCCGCCAGCGCGGCGGAGATCGAAGATTTCCGCGCACGCCTCAAGGCCCGTCCCGAAGCCTATATCGCCCAGCCGACCTTGAGCCTGTCCACGTGCCCGACCTTTGTCGAGAGCGGCATCGCGCCGCGCCATATCGACCTGCGCCCATTCGTGCTGTCGGGCAAGGAAACCCGCCTGGTGCCTGGCGGGCTGACCCGCGTGGCGCTGCGCGAGGGCTCGCTGGTGGTGAACTCGTCCCAGGGCGGCGGCACCAAAGACACTTGGGTCGTGGAGGACTAAGACATGCTTTCAAGAACTGCTTCGGACCTCTATTGGATGTCCCGCTACCTGGAGCGCGCCGAGAACCTGGCGCGCATGCTTGAAGTCAGCTATTCGCTGTCGCTGATGCCCCAGGCCGGGCGCAGCGACGGCCATGCCGAGCTGGCGATGTCGTTGCTGGCCGCCGGTACGCTGGACGACTACAACGCCCGTTATGACGCGCTCAACACCGAGCGTATGCTGCATTTCTTCGCACTGGATGAAACCAACCCCGGCAGTATCTACAGCTGCCTGCGGGCGGCGCGGACCAATGCCCACGCGGTGCGCGGACGCATCACCGCCGACATGTGGGAGAACATCAACGCCACCTGGCTGGAAATGCGCAACATCGCCAGCAATGGCCTGGGCCGCTACGGCATCAGCCATTTCTGCGAGTGGGTCAAGGAACGTTCGCACCTGTTCCGTGGCGCGACGTCGGGTACGATCATGCGCAATGACGCTTATTGTTTCATTCGCCTGGGGACCTTTATCGAGCGGGCGGACAACACCCTGCGCCTGCTGGATGCGCGTTATGAGATGTTCGGCGAGGAATCGGAGGAGGTCAGCGACAACTCGGCCCGCGGTTATTACCAGTGGAGTGCCTTATTGCGCGCGCTGTCTTCGTTCGAGGCGTTCAACGAGATCTACCGCAATGCGCCCAACGCCGAGCAGGTCTCGGAGATGTTGCTGTTGCGCGCCGATGTGCCGCGCTCGCTGCATGCCTGTATCGAGGAACTGGACCATATCCTCGCCAGCCTGCCGGGCAACAACGGTCGGCCGGCGCAACGCCTGGCCGCCGAACTGAATGCGCGCCTGCGCTATTCCGGGATCGACGAGATCCTCGCCTCGGGCCTGCATCAATGGTTGACCGACCTCATTGGCCAGATCCGTCACTTGGGCCAGACCGTTCATGAGTCTTATCTGGAGGTCGTATGAAACTGTCCATACGCCACGACACCACCTACAGCTATGCCGATGAAGTCTGCACCAGCATCCAGTTCCTGCGCCTGACCCCCAAGGACAGCCAGCGCCAGCGCATCCTTGAATGGCACTTGGAGCTGCCGCGCCTGGTGCGCAGCCAGATCGACCCTTACGGCAACATCCTGCACGTGATGACCATGGACGAGCCCCATGGGGCTTTGGTATTGACGGCCTATGGCGAGGTGGAAATCCATCAGTCGATAGCGATGGAGCCGGACAACCAGTCGCCACTGCCGTTTTTGCGCACCAGCCGCCTCACCCAGGCAGATGAGACCCTCAGCGCCTTCGCCGTCGAGCAATGCGCAGGCCGGCGCGATCGTTCGGCCTTGACCGATCTGATGAATGGGCTGGCGGCGCGGATGCCTTACAGTCCCGGCACGACAGCGGTCAACAGTACCGCCGCCGAGGCGTTTGCCGGCGGGGCGGGGGTCTGCCAGGACCATACTCATGCGTTCCTGGCCTGCGCCCGCAGCCTGGGCATTCCCGCGCGCTATGTTTCCGGCTATTTGTGCACCGACGATGAAAGCCATCTGGCAAGCCATGCCTGGGCCGAAGCCTGGCTGGATGACGGCTGGTACAGCTTCGACGTGACCAACCGCCTGACTGTTCCCGACCGCCACCTGAAGCTGGCGATCGGCCTGGACTACCTCGACGCCTGCCCGGTACGCGGCATGCGCCGCGGCGGTGGTGCGGAGCAGATGCAGGCGCGGGTGCAGGTGAGCTCGATGGTGCAGGTGCAGCACCAGTAGCCGGGGAAGCCTGAAGGATTGTTCTGTGAATTCGGCCATGAACCTTTCTTTCAGGCAGCTTCGCTTTCATCTTGATCGCCAAAACCTCAACGACGCCAGTACCGGCATTGAGGTCGATGGCGTACCGCATCGTTCCCATGAACACCCAAAAAACCTTGTGGGGGCGAGCCTGCCCGCGATGGCGACGGCTCTGCCACCGCGCTATTGGGTGCCAAACATCGCCGTCCAATAAATCCCTGCATCGCTTTTCGGATCGGTCGCATACCCGGCGCCCAACTCGCGGAACTGCGGGTTCATCAGGTTGGCGCAATGCCCGGGGCTGGCCAGCCAGCCGTCCACCACTTTCAGGGCCGTGTCCTGCCCGGCGGCGATGTTTTCGCCGATCAACTGGCCGAGATAGCCCGCCAGTTCGGCGCGGTCGCCCGGCATGCGGTTGTCACGGTCCTTGTGATCGAAGAAATTGTTGTTGGCCATGGCCCGGGTGTGATTCACGGCGGCCAGGGCCAGGGTGGCGTTCCAGGCCAGCGGTGTGGTGGCGGCGAAGGCTTCGGTGCCGCAACGGCGCGGCTGGGCACGGGCGCTGTTGATCAGTTTCAGCAGTTTCTGGCCCTCGGCTTGCCAGTCGCCCAGGCGCGCCGACAACAGGGGGCGTGCCAGCACAATGCGCCATTCGCGATCCAGGCGGCTGACGCCAATGTCGACGAATTGCGGGTCGAGCACCACCTGGCAGAAGCTTTCCTGGACGGCTTTCATGGCCGATTGCGCGTCGCGCGGCCCGGACAGGCTGATGGCCTGCACGTTGACCATTGGATAGGCCGCCCGCGCCAGCGCCTGCTGCAAGTCGCCGATGCCATTGGCCGACAGGATCAGCCGCGAATCCATCGCCAGCGGTGGCAACTCCAGCGAGGCCTGGCCGGCACAGCTTTGGGACTGGCTGCGGTAAAGGTTGATGGACTCGACCAGCTGTGTCTCTTCGGTGGCTGTGGCACTGGTGGTGAACACCAGGCCCAGCGACAGCACGACAAGACCCATGACGGATGAAATGGCACGCATGTAAATCTCCCTTGAGCGGACGGCGCCTATGATGCGCAATTTTTGCCCCGCTGGGGCAACGGTATTCACGCTCTCTTGAAATCCCTTGGAACGGCACCGTTGGGTAGCGTTCGGGATGATCCTCAAGTAGTGGGATCAATTTTCCGGCGAATAAGTCCATTTCCGTCCTTTCAAGGCCATAAAAACGCGGATTATCAGCTCATCCAGTTACCGCCATCGACGTTGTAGGTCTGCGCCACTACGTATTCGCTCTCCGCCGAGGCCAGGAAAATCGCCATTCCGGTGAGGTCCTGCGCAGTCCCCATCCGGCCATACGGCACTTGCTGCCCGACCTGACGCTTCTTTTCCCCCAGCGGCAGGTTTTCGTGGCGAGCGAACAGCGCATCCACGCCATCCCAATGTTCGCCATCCACCACGCCGGGGGCGATGGCGTTGACGTTGATCCGATGCTTGATCAAGTCCAACCCGGCGGACTGGGTCAGGCTGATCACCGCCGCCTTGGTGGCGCAATAGACCGCCACCAGGGCCTCGCCACGCCGGCCGGCCTGGCTGGCCATGTTGATGATCCGCCCGCCATGGCCCTGGCGGATCATCTGTCGCGCCGCCGCCTGCAGGGTGAACAGCGTGCCGGCGACGTTGATGGAAAACAGCCGCTCGTAGCTCTGGCGCGTGATCTCCACGATGGGCGCCAGGTCGAACAGCGCGGCGTTGTTGATCAGGATATCCAGCTTGCCTGCCCGGGCCACCACCGCCTCGATGGCCTGGTCGATCGAGGCCTGGTCCGTCACGTCCATTTTGACCGCATAGGCGCTGTTGCCCAGCTCGACTGCGGTAGCCTGGGCCCGCTCGAGGTCGATATCGGCAATCGCCACCGTGGCGCCTTCGTTGATATAAGCCTGGGCGAACGTCCTGCCGATGCCACGGGCGGCACCGGTTACCAGGGCACTTTTTCCTTCCAGTCGTTTCATGGGATTGTCCTATTGTTGTGGGGCCGTGGCGTCGGGCGGTGCTGCCTGTCTGCAATGGCAAGCCGATTACACCAACGCCCGTGGAGGCCGACAAACGCAGGGAGGATCACGAGTTGATACTTTTTTAACGCTCGTCAGTGCGCCAGGCGCAGGTTAAAAAAGTATCGGCGGGCGGTCAGGCCAAGACTGGCGAACGGCTGCGCACTCGGCGTAAGGTGCCTGCTATAACGCTAAAAGAGGCGCGACATGCCTGATCACCGAACGCCCCTGTTCGAGCAGCGACCCGCCGAACTGGAAGTCATTCTGCCCGAGCCCGAACACAGTTTTCGCTGGTACGAGCATGACTACCCGTACCCGATGGCGCGCCGGAACCATCACCCTGAATTTGAAATCCACCTGATCCGCCAGGGTAGCGGCAGACTGTTGGCGGGCGACTACATTGGCCCCTTTGGTCCAGGCCATGTAGCGATGATTGGCCCGCATTTGCCCCACGACTGGATGGGGGACCTGGCGCCGGGCGAGCACCTGCCCGGGCGCGACGTGGTGTTGCAGTTCGATGGCGCGACGCTGCTGACCTTGCGCCGAACGCTGCCCGAACTGGGGGATCTGCAGGGGCTGTTCGAGCGCGCCCGCCGAGGCCTGGCCTTTGGCGCGATACGGCGTTGCAAGCCGCGCACCTGCTGCAAGCCATCGGCCCGGCCCAGGGGCTGGCGCGGTTGACGCTGTTCCTGGAGCTGCTCCACACCCTCAACCAAGCCCCTGTCGACGAAGCTTTGAGCCTGGCGAGCCCTTGCTACGCACCGACGCTGGATGCGCGCAGTTCCGAGCGCATTCACAAAGCCTTCGAATACCTGCAAACCGAACTCACCGGCGACCTGCGCCTGTCGGTGATCGCCCGTCAACTGGACATGAGCGAACCAGGCTTCTCGCGGTTCTTCAAACGCATCACCGGACACGGCTTCATCGACTTGATGCGCAAGCTGCGGGTCCAGCGCGCCTGCCGCTTGCTGTTGCAGAGTGAAATGCCGGTCACTGATATCTGCTTTGAAGTGGGCTACAACAACCTGTCCAACTTCAACCGACATTTCCGCATCGAGATGAACCAGACGCCGAGTGAGTATCGGCGCGGGGCTTTGTCGTTCAATTGAAACCGTAATGCTCAGCGGGCAGCCTGCGCCTCACCCACCGGCACCGCACGCGCCATCACGCTGATCGCTGCCACAGTCGCAATCAGCAGCCCCGGCGATGTCGCGAGCAGCACCCCAGTCGTCCCCGCTCCGGCGGCCAGAATCTGCCCCGCAGCCAAAGGTCCGGCGACCGACCCCAGGCGCCCGATAGCCACCGCCGCGCCGACCCCCGTCGCACGTACGGCCGTAGGGTAGGCGGGCGGTGCCAAGGCGTAGAGTACCAATTGCGCCGCCATGACGAACAACCCGGCGGCAAAGCCGGCGATCGCCATCGGCACGATACCGACTGACAACCCGACGCCGGCCAATGCGCTCAGTAGCCCGGCATAGACGAACAACACCACCTTGATGCCGTTGCAGCGGTCCAGCAACAGCCCCCCGAGCAATGAGCCAAGGGTTCCGCCGATATTGAACAGCATTTGCACCAGGCCGGCTTGAGGCTTGCTGAACCCTTGTTCGAGCAACAACGATGGTAACCAGTTGAGCAGCATGTACATCACCGTCAGGGTGAAGAAATAACTCAGCCAGAGCGCCAGGGTCGTGTGACCCCGACCTTCACCAAACAGCGCCTGGCCGGTGGAGCCGCGCAGTGGCGCGCTGGCGCCCTGCACCTGGCGAAAGGCGCTGGACTCGGGCAACCACAGCAACATCAACGGCACCACCAGCAGCGGCGCCAGCCCGCCGATGAAAAAGGTCATTTGCCAGTGTTCACCAAACAGCATGGCAACCACCGCCGCCAGCGCGCCACCCAACGGCACACCCGCGTACATCACACTGATCGCCGTGCCGCGCCGTTGCTCGCCCACGGCTTCGGCACACAATGCGATGAGGTTGGGCAGGGCGGCGCCCAGGCCCAGGCCGGTCATGAAGCGCACCAGCAGCAGGCTGGAGAACTGTTCGACATACGCGGTGCTGAGGGAAAACACGCCGAACAGCAGGACCGCAGCGATGAGGATCTTCTTGCGGCCGATGCGATCGGCAATCCAGCCACCAAAGAACGCCCCGGGCAGCAGGCCGATGATCCCGGCGCTGAATACCCAGCCCATCATTTTCGGGTCCAGGGCAAACGTCTGTCGCAAACCGGCGGCGGCAGTGCCGGCCGATTGCAGATCGAACCCCTCGATCAACGCAACGATAAAACACAAGGCGATGGTCAGCGTCGCACGACGCGCCGGACTGTTCATGGCAAATCCCTCTTATTGTTTTTGTCTGTGGAGCACCGGTAACGGGGGAAACCGGCAGATGAATTAAGATTAACAAAGCTAACTAAAAAATGAATCGCCGCGAGCTGGCGGTGGATTAAGGTGATATTTCGATAAAATTCAATAGGTTGACGAGTTATTTTGGACGAACTGAAAAATTGGTTAACTATATTAATGTTCGATTATCGGTCAGTCTGGATTGACGAAGCACCCGCGCCATTTCCATTCTTAGTCCGCATAGCCCGCTATTACGAAAGCTCGGGCCGACCAAAACAACAACAATAAGTGGACGTTGAACATGCCTGACTTTGTCCGGGACGCCGTTGCGGCGCCTTCTCTTTCACCTGTCGTCCGTCTGCTGGCCTGCCTCGGGCTGAGCCTCGCTTCCAGCGCAGTGCTCGCCGAGGGATTGATCGACGACAGCCACGGAACCTTGACCCTGCGCAATTACTACCTGGACCGCGACTACAAGGATGACGGCGCCAAGACCGCGGCTCGGGAATGGGCCCAAGGTGTGTTCATGAATATGGAATCGGGGTTTACCCCAGGTCCCGTCGGTTTCGGCCTGGATGCCCGGGGCCTGGTGGGGATCAAGCTGGACTCGTCGCCGGACCGCAGTGGTACGGAGTTGTTGCCGGTCTCCAGCAGTGACAAGCGTGCCGCCGATGAGTATTCGCGTCTGGCGTTGACCGGCAAGCTGCGAATCGGCCAGACCATGGTGAAGACCGGGGACGTATCGATTTTCCTGCCGTTTGCCTTCGCCAGCCCGTCGCGGTTGTTGCCGCAGACCTTTCGCGGCACGACCCTCAGTGCCAAGGGCATTGAAGGGCTGACGTTGAATACTGGTTACATCGACCGCATCAACCGGCGCGACTCCACCGACTACCAGCCGATGAGCATCGCCTCGCCCAACCGCCGCTTCAATGGCGCGGCGACCGCGTCTCATATGGCTTACGTGGGCGGCGATTATCAGGCCAACAAAGACCTCAGCCTGCGGGCCTACCACGCCGAAGTGGCGGACTTGTACCGACAGAATACGCTGGCGCTGCTGCATAACCTGCCGTTGGGTGACGGCGTGTTGACTACCGATCTGCGCAGTTTTTTCAGCGACGAAGACGGCGCGGCCAAGGCCGGCAAGGTGGATAACCGCAATGTTTCGGCGCTGGTGGGTTATCGCTTGGGCGGTCACCGGGTAAGCCTGGGCTACATGCACGCCAGCGGCGATACGGCCACGCCATATGTGTCTGGCACCGAGTTGATGGGCCTGAGTGAAATGACCATGAGCTCGGATTTTCTCAACGCCAAGGAGCGCACCTGGCAGGTGATCCATGATTATGACTTTGCCGCAGTCGGCGTACCGGGCCTGAGGACCCGTTTGCGCTACGTGCGCGGCGACCACATCGAACTGGCGGCGCTCAATGCCGAAGACCGCAAGGAGCGCGAGTTCCAGATGGAACTGGGGTATGTGATCCAGAGCGGCGCATTGAAAAACCTCGGACTGCTTGCGCGTAAATCGATTTACCGCAATGACTTTCCCGGGGCGGCCGCGTTTCGCGATGAGAACCAGACGCGGTTTCTGCTGACCTACAGTGTGCCGATCTGGTGATGGACTGATGCGAGGCTCATGGCGAGGGGATTCATCTGTGGTGAGGAGATAAATCCACTCTCCACAGAACCGCTGCGCTTGAATCAGACGGGGGGAGGTTGCTGCGGTAATTAGTTATTAAAATTAATTAGTTGCCAATTATTTGCTCATTGCTGAACGCCGCTCAAGCGCCCAGCATTATGGTGCGTTTCATCCGATTTATGCTTGCTATTCTCCAATATCCACCTGTTTCTCTATCTTTCGCGGCCTTGAAAAATTAAGAAACTTAACGGTTTCCTTTGTCATGTTTTTTGGCATACTTCTCTGCAACGAGTCGGCAAAGGCGCCTGCTCGCCGAATATTAGTGCTGAATAATAACAATCCAACCAGCAGGAATTCACGCCATGAGCATCATCGGTCATCATGCTGCGCCGGTCTGCGCCGAACAACTCGCTGCGACGCTGGCGAAAATGAAGCAGGCCCATCTGGACGAAGGGCCGGCGAGCCCGGAATTACGCCGCGACCGCCTCGACCGGGCCATTGCCTTGCTTCTGGATAATCGCGAAGCCATTGTCGCTGCGGTGTCGGCAGACTTCGGCAATCGCAGTCGCGAGCAAACCCTGCTGTCGGATATTGCCGGTTCTGTGGCGAGCCTCAAGCATTGCCGTGAGCACTTGGTCGAGTGGATGCGATCAGAGTCCCATCCGGCACCGTTTCCCGGTTGCCAGGCGCGGGTCGATTACCAGCCGCTGGGCGTGGTCGGTGTGATCAGCCCGTGGAATTTCCCCATCGTGCTGGCCTTCGGGCCGCTGGCAAGCATCCTGGCCGCCGGTAACCGGGCCATGCTCAAACCCTCGGAGCTGACCCCGCGCACCTCGGCGTTGATCGCCGAACTGATCGCCCGCTATTTTGACGAGAACGAACTCACCACGGTGCTCGGTGACGCTGAGGCCGGCGCGCTGTTCAGTGCGCAACCCTTCGACCATCTGATCTTTACCGGGGGCACCGCAGTGGCCCGGCACATCATGCGCGCTGCCTCGGACAACCTGGTGCCGGTGACCCTGGAGCTGGGCGGCAAATCGCCGGTACTGGTTTCCCGTAGCGCCGACCTCGCGACCGTGGTGCAGCGGGTCATGACGGTGAAGACGTTCAACGCCGGGCAGATCTGCCTGGCCCCGGACTATGTGCTGCTGCCGGAAGAGTTACTGGAGGACTTCGTCGCCGAGGCCGTGCGCTTCGTCAGTGCCATGTACCCCACCTTGCGCAGCAACCCTGATTACACCTCGATCATCAACCCGCGTAATTTCGACCGTCTGCAAGGCTATCTCGTCGATGCCAAAACCAGAGGTGCGCGGCTGATCGAGATCAACCCGGCGCAGGAGGATCTGAGCGATC
Source organism: Pseudomonas sp. 43mfcvi1.1 (assembly GCF_900115935.1). Classification (NCBI taxonomy): domain Bacteria; kingdom Pseudomonadati; phylum Pseudomonadota; class Gammaproteobacteria; order Pseudomonadales; family Pseudomonadaceae; genus Pseudomonas; species Pseudomonas sp. 43mfcvi1.1. The sequence continues at coordinate 29,762 of NZ_UETT01000013.1, forward strand.
GCGAGATCCGCAAGATTGCCCCAACCCTGGTGCTCGACACCCGTGAGCAGATGCAGGTACTGCGCGAGGAGATTTTCGGGCCGCTGTTACCGATCAAAACCTACCGATATTTCGCCACGGCGATTGATTACGTCAACAACCAGCCGCGACCGTTGGCGGCCTATTACTTTGGCGAGGATGCCGATGAGCGTAGGCAGGTGCTGGAGCGCACGACCTCGGGTGGCGTGGTGATCAATGACGTCTTTAGCCATGTCCTGTTCGAGGCGCTGCCGTTCGGCGGTGTCGGTCACTCCGGCATGGGCGCTTATCATGGCGTCTATGGTTTCCGTACCTTCAGCCATGCCAAGGCGGTCGTGGTGCAGAGCCCGATCGGTGAGTCCAACCTGGCCATGCGCGCGCCCTACGGCGCAATGATCCACGGCCTGCTGGATCAATTGCTGACGGCCCATTGAGTCGCCAAGGAGTCTGACCATGAACGCGATGCAAACCTTCAAGGCCAAACTGCTGCGGGCCTTTGCCAAGCGCATGAAAGCCAAGTTCATCTACGACGCAGCGGCGTATCCGTTACGCGCGGTCGAAGAGAAAATCATCCCGACGGCCTGGGGACCGGCTCGGGCGCTGTTCTATTGGCCCGATACGCCGTCCGTGGAGCCCTTGCCGGTCTATCTGAACCTGCATGGCGGTGGTTTCGTGGCCGGGGTGCCGGAGCATGACGACAGCTATTGCCGGCGGCTTGCACACAATCTCGGTTGCCTGGTGGTCAATCTGGATTATGTCCTGGCCCCAGAGCATCCCTTTCCCGCAGGTGTGCGACAGAGCTTCGAGGTGCTGGAGTGGCTGGCCGGACAGGCCACGGCCTTGGGGATCGACCCACAGTGTATCGCCGTCGGCGGGCACAGCGCCGGTGGCAACCTGGCCACCGGCGTGGCCAATCTGGCGCGGGGACACCAGCGGCTGCGGGTGGTGCATCAGATCATCGATTATGCGGCGCTGGACTTGGCCCTGGATCCCGAACAGAAGCACTCGCCCCTCGACAAACCGCTGCTTGGCACGGGCCTGATGCGCTTCTTCAATAGTTGCTACCTGAGTGATCCGGCCCACGCGTACGACCCTCTGGCCTCGCCCTTGCGGGTGCCGCTCGAGGCGTTGCAGGGCATGCCCGCCACCACGCTGATCACCGCCGAGTACGACATCCTGCGCGTTGAAGGCGAGGCCTACGCAGAGAAACTGCGTCAGGCCGGCGTGGCGGTGCATGAGCGGATGTTCGCCGGCTGCGATCATATGTTCACCCACCTGGGGCCGGATGACTCGGCTCAGGAGGCCTGGCAACTCATCGAGGACTCTTTGCGCGAGGCGTTTTCAGCCCATTGCGCTAGGCTGGGCACCTTGGCCAAACCATCACTGTCAGGACTCGTGCACCATGCCAATCAACCGGGCTCGTAATGCCTGAAACCACTGCACAGCCCGCCAAGCGCGGTCGTCCTCCGTTGCGCAGCCGTGAGGAGCAGATGCGTTTGCTGCTGGACGCGGCGGCGCAGGCGCTTGGCAGCGGCAACTTCGCCAATGTCACCATGGACGCCATCGCCCGCGCCGCCGGCATCTCGAAGAAGACCGTGTATCTACTGGTGGCCAGTAAGGAAGCGTTGCTCTCACAGTTGGTGGCCCGCGACTTATCCACCCTCGAACTGCTCCTGGAAAGCGGTATCGACTGCGCCGAGGATCTGCTCAGCGAGTTGCGCATGTACCTGACCCTATGGGCGCGCCTGACCCTTTCGCCATTGGCCCTGGGTCTCTATCTCATGGCCGCGCAGGGGCGCGAGACTGCGCCGGGCATTGCCCGGATCTGGTATCAGGAAGGTGCCGAACGCTGCCTGGGCCTGTTGCGTGGCTGGCTGGGCAAGGCGGCGGGCAAGGGGCTGTTGGCAAACGAGGATGTCGAGGCGGCCATCGAACTGATCGACGCGTTGTTGATTTCCCAACCGCTCAAGCTCTTCACCCTTGGGGTGCAACAGAGCTGGTCCGACGAGCAGATCGAACAGCGGGTCGAAGTGGCCCTCGGCATGTTCAGTCGATGTTTTATCCAGCATGCGCCCTGTGGCGAGGGGATTTATCCCCGCTGGGCTGCGCAGCAGCCCTAAAGCAGCGAACTCAATCTCCCTGACTCACCGGGTTGCCTGGTTTGGGGGCTGCTTCGCAGCCCAGCGGGGATAAATCCCCTCGCCACGATGATTTCATTCCCATAAGTGGCTTGAGCGCACCCGCACAACCTTTTACTCGCTGATCGGCCGCCGCGACAGGCGATAGGACAACTGCGCGCGAGTCAGGCCGAGACGGCGGGCCGCTTCGGAGACATTGCCTTTCACCTCGCTCAGGCAGTGGTCGATCATCGTGTCCTCGATCTCTTGCAGCGACAGCCGGCTCAGGTCCTTGCCGCCGAACAACGCCTGGATCGCTTCATTGCCTGTATCGGCAGGTGCGACAGTCGTGCGCTGGGAGGGTGCCTGGTCGTTCGGTGCCGCGGCCAGTTGGCCGCGTTTGCCGATGGAGAACATGGGTAAGGCCAGGCGTTCGCCGCTGGTAAACAGGTGCGCCAGGTCGATTGCGCCGCCGTCCGGAGCACTGATCACGCCGCGCTCCACCAGGTTCTGCAACTCGCGAATATTGCCCGGGAAGTCATAGGCCAGCAGGGTGTCGGCCGTGCGCGGGGTGAAGCCGCTGATCTGGCGGCCGTGGCGCTGGGTGAAGCGATGCAGGAAATGCGTCATCAGCAGCGGGATGTCTTCCTTGCGTTCGCGCAACGGCGGCAGGTGGATCGGGAACACGTTCAAGCGAAAGAACAGGTCTTCACGGAACTCGCCACGCTGCGCCGCAGCGCGCAGGTCGACGTTGGTCGCGGCGACCACCCGCACATCGACCTTCAAGGTGCGACTGCCGCCAACCCGCTCGACCTCGCCTTCCTGAAGTGCGCGCAGCAGCTTGCCCTGGGCCACCAGGCTGAGGGTGGCGATTTCGTCCAGGAACAGCGTGCCGCCATCGGCGCGCTCGAAGCGCCCGGCGCGCGATTGAGTGGCACCGGTGTAGGCGCCGCGCTCGACGCCGAACAGCTCCGACTCCATCAGGTTTTCCGGAATGGCCGCGCAGTTGATGGCGACGAAGGGCTCATCGTGACGCGGGCTGATGCGGTGCAGCATCCTGGCGAACATTTCCTTGCCGACCCCGGACTCACCGGTGAACAGCACCGTGGCCTGGGTTGGCGCGACCCGCCTTAACATGTGGCAAGCGGCGTTGAAGGCTGAAGAAATACCGACCATGTCGGTGTCTTGCGCCGGTGTCGGACCCGCTTGCAGGCCAGTGGGCAGGGCGCCTTTATCGCTGCGGTTGGGTGCCGTGGCGCTGCGTCCACCGGTGCTGACGAAGGGTTCGGCGTTGAGGTCGGCCAGGTCCGCTTCGGCGTCGTCCCATTCCTCGGCGGGTTTTCCGATCAGCCGGCAAATGCTCGAGCCGGTGGAGCGGCATTCAACCTCGCGGTAGACGATCAACCGGCCGACCATCGCCGAGGTGTATCCGGTGGCATAGCCTGTTTGCATCCAGCAGGCCGGCTCGGTGCCGATGCCGTACTGGGCGATGTGCTCATCATCTTCGCTGGAGTGGTGCCAGAGGAACTCTCCGTAATAGGTTCCCAGGTTCATGTCGAATTCGAAGTGCACCGGCTCGACCTTCACCGCCCCTTCAATCGCATGGATGATCGGGCCGGCGGCAAACAGCGCCAGGATATCGGCCTCGGGAAAGCGTTCCTTGATCAACGCGGCGTCCCGGGCACCGCAATGGTAGCCGGTGCGCAGCATGATCCCTCGGGCGCGGGCCAGGCCCATGCTTTCAATCAGCTCCCGGCGCAGTGCGCCGATGCCGCTGTTGTGCATCAGCAGCATGCGCGCGCCGTTCAACCAGATGCGCCCATCGCCCGGGCTGAACAGCAGGCATTCGGTCAGGTCCTGCAGGGTAGGGGCGGCGCCGGGTGGCAATTGCTCGCTGGCGCCACGTCCGGGTTTCTTTTGTGCATCACGAGAGAGTTCGGCCAGGGAAATCAGCTTGTCTGCCATCAGAAACCCTTAATTTGAGTAATCATAATCCGCATAGTGCAGCATGAAATTGCTGAAATCATCACTTTTCTAACGCGCTCCATCCCGCCTTCCTGTCGCTGTTTTTCCCTATTCAGGCTGAATGCCGCGTGCTTGAGCGGTTTCCTCGTCATTGTCCAGAGATGGCATATCGCTTGCTACAACTAGTTACCGACATTAACTAATTCGGCGAATAACAATATGGCTTGGCTGTCGCCCTAGCGCGGGCAGCACAAGCACGAATCGGGGAACCCGTATGAAGCTGACCAGTAAAAGGATAGTCGTGACCGGGGTGTCCTCGGGCATTGGCGCCGAAACCGCCCGAATCCTGCGTGCCCACGGCGCCATCGTCATCGGCATGGATCGCAATGAGCCCCACCTGAGCCTGGATCATTTCATCCAGGCTGACCTCAGCCACCCGGATGCCATCGACGCGGCGGTGCGGCAGTTACCGGACACCCTCGACGGCCTGTGCAATATCGCCGGGGTGCCGGGCACCGCCGATCCACAACGGGTTGCCCAGATCAATTATCTGGGGCTGCGCCATCTCTGCGCAGCGCTGCTGCCGCGTATCCGGGCCGGTGGCAGCATCGTTAACGTCGCTTCGATCCTGGGCGCGGAGTGGCCACTGCGGGTGGATTTGCACAAGGCCTTGGCCCGTACCGACAGTTTTGCGGATGGCCAGGCCTGGTTGGCCGAACACCCGGTGCCTCCGGAGAGCTGCTACCAGTACTTCAAAGAAGCCTTGATCGTCTGGAACGCTTTGCAGGCCCAGCCATGGTTCTTGCAGACCTCGGTTCGCATGAACTGCGTGGCTCCGGGCCCGGTGTTCACCCCAATCCTGGGTGATTTCGTCGCCATGCTCGGTAAAGAGCGCATCGACGCTGACGCCCACCGCATGAAACGCCCGGCCTACGCCGATGAGGTGGCGGCCGCCATTGCCTTCCTGTGCGCTGACGAATCTCGCTGGGTCAATGGCATCAACCTGCCCGTCGATGGGGGGCTGGCGTCCACTTACGTCTGAATGAGGAACCTTGGGCCACGCCTTTTCGCGCAATTCATTGTCGGTCGTTTTCGAGCGAATGATCGGCTCATAAAACCTGCTTCCAACAACAAGAATAATGAGGAACAACATGCACAACTCTCGTTGCTATCCAGGCTTCAAGCGTTCCGCCATGGCGCTCTCGGTGTGTCTGGCGAGCTGGGCCGGCCAGTCTCAAGCCGCACAAATAGACTTGGGCGACAGTGAATGGCGTTTGCGTTGGGACAACACCATCAAATACAGCCAGGCCTGGCGACTCAACGGCGCCGACGACAATCTGGTCAACGCGCCGACGGCGGGAGGCTTGTATCCCTCGATACAAAGCCAGGGCGACAAGAACTTCAGCAGCGGCCTGGTCTCCAACCGCCTGGACCTGTTCAGTGAAATGGACCTGAGTCGGGAAAACTATGGCCTGCGCCTCAGCGGGGCGGCCTGGTACGACGATGTCTATAACAAGGACACCGACAGCAGCGACCAGCGCCACTTCCTCGACGATACCCGCGAACTGCACGGGCGTGACGCCGAGTTGCTGGACGCCTTCGTGTTCGTGCGCGGCGATGTCGGTGACGCAAGCCAGGGCACCGTGCGCCTCGGCCGACACAGCCTGATCTATGGCGAAAGCCTGTTCTACGGTGGCAACGGCATCGCCGCCGCCCAAGGGCCTAGCGACATCGTCAAGCTGCTCAGCGTACCAGGTACCCAGTTCAAGGAAATCCTGCGGCCGGTCAATCAAGTGTCCGGGCAGTTGCAGATCAACCCTCAGTTGTCGGTGGGTGCGTACTATCAGTTCGAATGGGAGCGTTCCAACCTGCCGGGTGCGGGCAGCTACCTGAGCGATAACGATGGCATCGGCAAAGGTTCGGGCGACTGGACTGAGGTGTTTGGCAACACCACCGTTCATGCCTCTGACATCGAAGCCAAAAATAGCGGGCAGGGCGGCATGCAACTGCGCTACAAGCCCGAAGGCACGGAGCTTGAGCTGGGCTTCTACGCCGCGAAGTATCACGACAAGGCCCCGAGCGCACTCTATGCCTACCTGGATGGTGCAGCGGCGGCCGCTACCGGGCTGCCGATCCTCGGCTCCTACCGCCAGGTCTACGCCGAAGACATCAAGACCGTCGGCGTCAGCTTCTCCACCGCTCACGGCCCGTTCAACTTCGCCGGCGAAAGCTCGGTGCGTTGGGATGCGCCCCTGGTGAGCAACCTGCAGGTGGTGACACCTGGCATGGCGGCCGACAACAGCGACAACGCGCTCTACGCCAAGGGCAAGACCGCGCACGTCAACCTCTCGACCATTTACCTGCTGTCGCCCAACGCACTATGGGACGGCGGTTCGGTACTCGCCGAACTGGCCTGGAACCGCACCCTCAGCGTTACCGAGAACCGTGCGGCATTGGACTCCAATACCACCCGTGACGCCACCGCACTGCGGGTGCTGGCCGAGCCGGCCTACTTCCAGGTGGCCGACGGCCTCGACCTGACCGTACCGGTGGGCTTTGGAGTGGTACTCGATGGGCGTTCCTCGGCGGTCAGCAAGGCCGGTTTCGGCAACACCCATGCCGGCGACTGGAGCGTCGGACTCAAGGCCACTTATTTGCAGCGCTGGGACTTCGGCGTGAACTACGTGAACTTCTTCGGCAAGAAGGAGGCGGGACTGCGCGAAGACGGCAACTTCAGCTATGGGCAATCGCTGGCCGACCGTGACTTCGTCTCCATGTACGTGAAAACCACATTCTAATAAGAGGTTTCATCCGCTATGCAAAGCAAATTTTCCTTGCGTATTTCGGCCCTGGCCATTGCCTTGTTAAGCGCCGGCCTGGTGCAGGCGGCGGTTTCCCCTGAGCAGGCCGCACGGCTTAATACCGACCTTACACCCATGGGCGCCGAGCGCGCCGGTAACAAAGACGGCAGCATCCCCGAATGGACCGGTGGCTACACCAAAGCGCCGGCAGGCTACAAGAACGGCGACAAGCGTGCCGACCCATTCGCTGCCGACAAGCCGCTGTATTCGGTGAGCGCGTCCAACATGGCCCAGTACGCCGATCAGTTGGCCGAGGGGACCAAGGCCCTGTTGCAGAAATATCCGGGCTACCGCCTGGACGTCTATCCGACCCGGCGCAGTGCCGCTGCCCCGCAGTGGGTGTATGACAACACCCTGAAGAACGCCACCCGTGCAAACCTCGAGGTGGAAACCGAGAAAGTCAGCGGTGCTTATGGCGGGATTCCCTTCCCATTGCCGCAGAACGGTGCCGAGGTGTTGTGGAACTACCGCCTGTCCTGGCAGGGTGGCGACACCTTCTATGCGCCTTTTGATACCTGGCTGATGACCGCTGGCGGCAAGAAGATCCAGGCCACCCGCGCGCGTTTCTGGTACCAGCATCCCTATTACTTCAAAGAGGGCAGCCTGGATACCTTTGATGGCAAGTTTCTGATCGGCAAGCTGGCCACGGAACTCCCGTCGTCCAAGGCGGGCGAGGGGCTGATGACCCATTGGGACATGGATCCGGGCAAGCGTGCCGCCTGGCAGTACCTGGTTGGCCAACGTCGGGTACGGCGTGCGCCGAACATTGCCTATGACACGCCGGACTTCGTCACCTCGGGCGTCGGCTTTTTCGACGAAGCCTTCATGATTTTCGGCCCGACCGACCGCCACGACCTCAAACTGATCGGCAAGAAAGAGCTGCTGGTGCCTTACAACAACAACCGCGCCGCGGCGGCACCCAGCGACGAGCTGGTCAAGCCGGGCTTCCTCAACCCGGATCTGGTGCGCTGGGAGAAACACCGGGTGTGGGTGGTGAGCGCGACGCTCAAGGACGGCAAGCGTCACGTGGTGCCCAAGCGCACCTATTACGTGGACGAGGACTCCTGGCAGGTGCTGCTGCTCGACGGGTATGACGCGCAAGGCAAGTTGGGCCGGCATAACTATTCGCTGACGCTGCTGGCGCCTGAAATGCCCGCGCTGACCGCGCAAATGATGTGGGGCAGCTACAACCTGGAGACCGGCGCCTACTTCCTGAACTCATCGGCCAACGACCTGGGCGTGCAGTACCAGAGCTATCCACGTCCGCCGTCCGCGTTTTTCACCCCGGATGCCATGGCCAGCGACAGCATGCGCTAACGGATTGCCCAGGTTCGGCGCGTTGTGCAATTAGCGTTTGGATAACTCTTATGGGTGGTTGGAGCAGACATGATCGTTAACTTTTCACTCACGAGGGTGCTGCCGGCGACCTTGCTGCTGGCGGCATTGCTGGTGCCAGGTTGGGCCGCGGCCAGCCCGCGGATTTCGCTACTCGACCAGGCAGCGCTGCAAAGTGCCAAGGCCGACCATGCGGTGCTGCTGGCGGTAACCCGTGCCGGCGAACGGCTGGTGGCGGTCGGCGAACGCGGCATCGTCCTGCTCTCTGATGACTCCGGCAAACACTGGCGCCAAGCCCGCGTGCCTGTGAGCGTCAGCCTGACGGCGGTGCAGTTTGTCGATGCCGAGCAGGGCTGGGCAGTCGGCCATATGGGCGTGATTCTTCACAGCTCGGATGGTGGTGAAACCTGGGTCAAACAACTCGATGGTGTCGCCGCCGCGCAGCTGGCGTTGGTGTCGGCGCAACAGGGCAACGACGCCAAGCAGCTCAAAGACGCCGAGCGACTGGTTGCCGATGGCCCGGACAAGCCATTTCTCGACCTGTACTTCAGCGACCGCCGTAACGGCTATGCCGTCGGCGCCTACGGCCTGATTCTGCGCACCGTGGACGGTGGCGACAACTGGCAGCCATGGATGCAACAGGTGGATAACCCCGAGGGCCTCAATCTGTACGGTATTCGCGCCGCCGGCGGCGCGCTGTTCATCGTGGGTGAGCGCGGTCTGCTGCTGCGTTCCAGCGATAACGGTCGCAGCTTCCAGGCGCTGGACTCGCCCTATGACGGCAGTTTTTTTGGCCTGCAGGGCGGCGCCGGTGGAACGTTGGTGGCCTTCGGGCTGCGTGGCAACGCTTATTGGTCGAACGACCAGGGGGCCAGCTGGCGACGCATCGAAACCGGCTTGGAGGTAGCGTTTTCTGCGGCCACCAAACTGCCTGACGGCGCGCTGGTGCTGGTCAGCCAGGCTGGCGATCTGCTGATCAGTCCGAGTCAAGGGAGCAGCTTTAGGCACCTGGCCGGCCCGACCGGCACCTCGGTTGCAGGTTTAGTGGCTGCCCCGGATGGCAGTTTGATCTGCGTCGGCATGAGTGGCCCGACCCGTCTCAACCAAGACCTTTTCTCGGCCCAACGCTGAAACAACCTGCCAGAGCCCTACACGGCCGAATTTGGAGTCCGATGTGAACGACCATAATCCCTCCCTTGAACAGCAAGTGGTGATCGCCCGCCTGGAGGATTTCGATCCGCGTTCCGGCAACCTGGGTGAGCGGGCGATTTTTAACCACCGGCCCTGGGTGATTCTGCTCTGCTTGCTGGTGACCCTGGTGCTGGGTTTCCAGGCCAGCAAGATCGGCCTCAACGCCAGTTTCGAGAAGACCATCCCGGCCTCTCACCCTTACGTCGCCAACTTTCTCGAGCGGCGTAGCGAATTGAGCGGCTTGGGCAATTCGATTCGCATCGCGGTGGAGATCAAGGACGGCAGTATCTTCGACAAGGACTACCTCGAGGTCCTGGCCAAGCTCAACGACGAGATCTATTTGCTGCCCGGCGTCGACAAACCTTATATGAAGTCGCTATGGACGCCGACGACCCGCTGGACCGCGGTGACGGAGGAGGGGCTCGATGGCGGTACGGTGATCCCGGACGCCTATGACGGTTCTGCGGCGAGCCTGGAGCAGGTACGCACCAATGTGGCCCGTTCCGGTGAGATCGGCCAACTGGTGGCCGGCAATTTCCAGTCCAGCGTGATATTCGTGCCGCTGCTGGAACTCAATCCGGTGACCGGCAAGGCTTTGGATGCTGGCGAGTTCTCCCGGCAATTGGAGGCCTTGCGCGACAAGTACCAGAGCGATCGAATCCAGATTCACATCACCGGATTCACCAAGATCATCGGCGACCTGATCGCCGGATTGGTCCAGGTCATGCTGTTCTTCGTGGTTGCCGTGCTGGTGACCGTGGCGGTGCTCTACTGGTATACCCGTTGCGCGCGCAGCACGTCGCTGGTGGTGCTCTGCTCGCTGGTGGCGGTGCTCTGGCAGATAGGCCTGCTCGCCAGCCTCGGTTACGACCTTGACCCTTACTCGGCGCTGGTGCCTTTTTTGGTGTTCGCCATCGGCATGAGTCACGGCGCGCAGAAGATGAACGGCATCATGCAGGACATCGGTCGAGGCACACACCGGGTGGTCGCTGCGCGCTATACCTTCCGCCGGCTGTTCGCCGCCGGCATGACCGCGTTGCTCTGCGATGCGGTGGGCTTCGCCGTGCTGATGGTGATCAAGATCCGGGTGATCCAGGACCTGGCGATCACTGCCAGTATCGGCGTGGCGGTGCTGATCTTCACCAACCTGATCCTGCTGCCTATTTTGCTCAGTTATATCGGCGTCGGCGCCAAGGCGGCCGAGCGCAGTTTGCGGGCGGAAACCGCCGAGCTGAAAGCGAACGTCAAACATCCGCTCTGGAGTTTTCTCGATCTGTTCACCCGGCGCTCCTGGGCCTATGTGGCTTGCCTGGCCGGTCTGGCCCTGGCGATCGGTGGTTTCGCCATCAGCCTGCACTTGAAGATCGGCGACCTCGATCCCGGCGCCCCGGAGCTACGCCCAGACTCGCGCTACAACCGCGATGCAGCCTTCATGACGCAAAACTATGCGGCCAGTTCGGACATCTTCGTGGTCATGGTGAAAACCCCGGAAGACCAATGCACCCGTTACACAACCCTGGCGGCGGTGGACGCCCTGGCCTGGCAGCTCGAGCAATTGCCGGGCGTCGAATCGACCAACTCCATGGCCGCCCTGAGCAAGATCGCCGCCGCCGGTTATAACGAGGGCAACTTCAAGTGGTACGAGTTGATCCCCAACGACGGCGCTCTCGGCGCGGTACAGACGCGCGCGCCACGAGAACTGTTCAACCAGGGCTGTTCACTGCTCTCGCTCTACGTTTACCTGGCCGACCATAAGGCCGAAACCCTGGAACGGGTGGTGCAGGCCAGCGAAGCGTTTATCGCCCAACAGCACCTGCCGGAGGTGAAGTTCATGCTTGCCGCGGGGAGCGCCGGGATCGAGGCGGCGACCAATATCGTGGTGAAGAAAGCCATGCGCGAGATGCTGTTCTGGGTCTACGGTGCGGTGATCCTGCTCTGCTGGGTGACCTTCCGTTCCTGGCGTGCGGTGCTCGCCGCCGTGCTGCCGCTGATGCTCACCTCGATCCTCTGCGAGGCATTGATGGTCGGCCTCGGCATGGGGGTCAAGGTGGCGACCTTGCCAGTGATCGCCCTTGGGGTGGGCATTGGCGTCGACTATGCGCTCTACGTGCTGAGCGTCATCCTGACGCACATGCGTGCTGGCGCCACGCTGTCCGAGGCCTACTACCGCGCGCTGTTATTCACCGGCAAGGTGGTGCTACTGACCGGCATCAGCCTGGCCATCGCCGTGGCGACCTGGGCTTTCTCGCCGATCAAGTTCCAGGCCGACATGGGCATCCTGCTGGCCTTCATGTTCCTGGTGAACATGCTTGGCGCGCTGATCCTGCTGCCGGCTTTGGCGTACTTCCTGTTGCCGAAACGGTTGTTCGCAAAAAAGCCTGAGGTTGCCAGCGCGTTGCAGCCGGTCGAAGAGGGCTGACAGGCGGCACGCTGGCAACCATGGAGGTGGGCCGGGCAAGCCAACGCGGCTTGCCCGGGCCTGGATACGCCAACAATGCTGCTGAATTCCCTTCAGGCATAAGGATAAGAACAATGCTGAAGAAAACTGCCCGGTTGCTCGTCGACTGTTCGGTGGGGCAGAAACTGCTGCTCGGTTTCGGCCTGGTTTCCCTGCTCGCGGTGGCCGCTATCGCCCAGGGTCTGTATGCCACCGCCAGCCTGCTTGAACACAGCCTACAGGTCAGCACCATGGTGGAGATCAATCACCTGACGCTGCAGATGCGCAATGCCGAGAAAACCTACGCACTGGATCCCGAGCCCCTGGCGATGCGCGAGGTCAAGGAACTGATAGGCACATTCGGCGCTCGGCTCCAGGCAGTAAAGGCGCAGGTAACTGCCACCGATGTGCCCTTGCTGACCGCGATGCAGCGATCCATCGAGGATTACCAAGGCCAGTTCGCACAGTTTGTCGATCACCAACGCCTGGCGGCAGAGGCGTTGCGTCATATGCAGGAACAGGCTGAGCAGGCCCGCCTGCAGTTCGAGACTGTCGAACTGGATATGTACGACCAGGTACGCGACGTATTGAACAGCGGCCAGGCGCTGGAGGGTGATCCGCTGAGCCTGGCAGAACAGGCCTCGGCACTGCTGCGAAAATTGCTGGTCGCCCGCAATAACGAGTTTGTCTATGTGGGCGAGGGCGCACCGGCTGCTCTCCAACGCTGGGACGAATTGGTGGAGGAAATGAGCAACGCCCTGGAGTTGCTCCAGGGCCGGGTGGATGAGAGCTCCGAGGCGTCCCTGGCGGCGGCAAAGGCGGCTTTGGTCGAATATCGCAAGGCGTTTGCGCGCTATCGCGAGAGCCGTGGGCTAAGCAAACAAACCGCCGTGCAGATGGACGCCCAGGCGCAAACCGTATTGAGCCAGGTCGAACAGGCCGCCGCCGACAGGCAGGTACAGATGGGCGAACGCGGCCATTCAGTCATGCGGCTGCAAGCAGTGGGGGCCGTGGTGATCGTCGTCCTGGCGTTGTTGGCCTCCCTGGTTATCCGTCATCTGATCGTCGTGCCCCTGCGCGAAGCGTTGCAGGCTGCCCAGCGTATTGCCCACGGCGACTTGAGTGGTGCAGCCAATAACATGACTGCACGACGAGACGAGTTGGGAGAGTTGATGGCGGCGGTGGAGGACATGACAGCCAATTTGCGCCAACTGGTCACGCGCATCGGATCGAGTGTTGCAGGCCTTGGGCAAACGACCGCGACGCTGGGTGCATTCAGTACCCAGAGTCATGGCGCTGCCCAACGCCAACGGGTCGAGACCGAGCACGCGGCCACGGCCATGCAACAAATGACGATCACTGTCCAGCAGGTGGCACAGAACGCCGAGCAAGCCTCGCAAGCGGCCGACGAAGCGGATAACCAGGCGCGCCGTGGCGAGCAGATCGTGCAACGGGCGAGTGAGCAGATCGATCGTTTAGCGGCTGAGATGGTGCGTTCCGAGCAGGCCATCCACTCCTTGCAACAGCAGGTCGAGAGTATCGGTACCGTCGTCGATGTGATTACCTCGATCGCCGAACAGACCAACCTGCTAGCGCTCAATGCCGCAATCGAAGCCGCCCGGGCGGGGGAGCAGGGGCGCGGTTTTGCCGTGGTCGCCGATGAAGTACGTGCGCTGGCGCGACGGACCCAGGAATCGACCCACAAGATCGAGACGCTGATCGCCGGTTTACAGCATCTTTCCCGGCACAGCGTCGAGCAGATCCAAGGGTGCGGGCGTTTGATGGCAGACACCGTGTCGCTTGCCGATCAGGTGAGTACCGCATTGGGTGGCATCGCCGGTGCAGTGTCGACCATCGAGCAGATGAACCAGCAAAACGCTGCCAGCGCTCAGCAGCAAAGTGTTGTGGCCGAGGAGGTGGGCCGCAATGTCAGGCAGGTGCGAAACGAGGCCGAGCATTGCGCGGGAGTTAATCAGCAGGTGGTGCTGGCGTGTGGTGACCTGGAGAGTCTGGAACATGAATTACGTGAGGCTGTTGCACAGTTTAGGACCTGAGCGCGCTGGCTCTTACTGCTGATAAACCTTCTTCAGCAACCGCAGCAACTCCTCCCGCTCGCCACCCGAAAGGGCTGCCGTGGAGTCCAGGTCGCTCTGTGCGGCAATCTGCTTGAGTTCCTTGAGCAAGGTTTCGCCGGTCTTGCTGAGGAATATCCCATAGGAGCGCTTGTCTGGCTTGCAGCGTACCCGCACGGCCAGGGCCCGGCTTTCGAGTTTGTTCAACAGCGGCACTACTTGCGGCGGTTCGATCGCCAGGGCCTTGGCCAGGTCGGCCTGCATCAAGCCGGGGTTCTGGTCGATGATCGCCAACGCCGAAAATTGGGCCGGCCGCAGATCGTGGGCGGCGAGCCGGCCGATCAGGTTCTGGAACAGTTTCAACTGGGCACGGCGCAGGGCATAACCGATCAGGTCATCCAGCGCAGAGTCCAGCGGCGCCTGCGCCTCGGTGCCGGCAGCCAGGAGTTCGGCGGGTTCGGCAGGCTTGGAAGACTTGGCCATCGCAGAAAGCATCCTCAAAGTGAGTAATTAACAAGGCTATCCAGTTTGCCGGGGTTTGGGCGCCATGGCTACGGTGAAACACATATTTGTTGATTTGCTGCTCCTCCAGGACCGCGAAAGAAATACAGATAAATTAGCTAATAGTTAATTGACATAACTAATTTTCCGGTTTAGTTTTTGATCATCTACAGCCCAGAACAAGAGAGCACGCAGCATGAGCAATTACGAAGGTCGCTGGAAAACGGTCAAGGTCGATATCGAGGAGGGCATTGCCTGGGTCACCCTCAATCGTCCGGAAAAACGCAACGCCATGAGCCCGACCCTCAACCGCGAGATGATCGATGTGCTCGAGACCCTGGAGCAGGATCCGGCCGCAGGCGTATTGGTGCTGACCGGGGCCGGTGATGCCTGGACCGCCGGCATGGACCTCAAGGAGTATTTCCGCGAAGTGGACGCCGGGCCGGAAATCCTCCAGGAGAAAATCCGTCGCGAAGCCTCGCAGTGGCAATGGAAACTGCTGCGCATGTACGCCAAGCCGACCATTGCCATGGTCAATGGCTGGTGCTTCGGTGGCGGTTTCAGCCCGTTGGTGGCGTGCGACCTGGCGATCTGCGCCGATGAGGCGACCTTCGGTCTCTCGGAAATCAACTGGGGCATCCCGCCCGGCAACCTGGTCAGCAAGGCCATGGCCGACACCGTGGGCCACCGCCAGTCGCTGTACTACATCATGACCGGCAAGACCTTCGGCGGGCAGAAAGCTGCCGAGATGGGCCTGGTCAATGAAAGCGTGCCCCTGGCGCAATTGCGTGAAGTCACTCTGGAGCTGGCGCGCAACCTGCTGGAAAAGAACCCGGTGGTGCTGCGCGCCGCCAAGCATGGCTTCAAGCGTTGCCGCGAACTGACCTGGGAGCAGAACGAGGATTACCTGTACGCCAAGCTCGACCAGTCGCGCCTGCTCGACACCGAGGGTGGCCGCGAGCAGGGGATGAAGCAGTTCCTCGACGACAAGAGCATCAAACCTGGCTTGCAGACCTATAAGCGCTGAGTCGACAAGTGAATAGCGGGCCGCATCCCGCTGTTCGCTGCGTCGCCCTGACGCTACTGTTACACCACTGCGATGCATTCCCGATAAAGACAATAAAGAGGAATCACCATGCTGGACGTGCCCCTGTTGATCGGCGGTCAGTCGTGCCCCGCCCGTGACGGCCGGACCTTCGAGCGCTGCAACCCGGTGACCGGTGAAGTGGTCTCGCGCGTGGCCGCCGCCACCCTGGAAGATGCCGACGCCGCCGTGGCCGCGGCCCAAGCCGCGTTTCCCACCTGGGCCGCCCTGGCGCCCAACGAGCGCCGCACGCGTCTGTTGCGGGCGGCCGAGCAGTTGCAGGCTCGTAGCGGTGAGTTTATCGCCGCGGCCGGCGAGACCGGCGCCATGGCCAACTGGTACGGTTTCAACGTGCACCTGGCGGCGAACATGCTCCGCGAAGCCGCGTCGATGACCACCCAGATCAATGGCGAAATCATTCCTTCCGACGTGCCTGGCAGTTTCGCCATGGCCCTGCGCCAGCCCTGCGGTGTGGTGCTGGGCATCGCCCCCTGGAACGCCCCGGTGATTCTCGCCACCCGGGCCATCGCCATGCCCCTGGCCTGCGGTAACACCGTGGTGCTCAAGGCTTCCGAGATAAGCCCGGCGGTGCACCGGTTGATCGGCCAGGTACTGCAAGACGCAGGGCTGGGTGACGGTGTGGTCAACGTGATCTGTAACGCACCCGCGGACGCGCCGGCCATTGTCGAACGGTTGATCGCCAACCCGGCGGTACGCCGGGTCAATTTCACCGGCTCGACCCACGTCGGGCGCATTGTCGGCGAACTGTCGGCGCGCCATCTCAAGCCGGCCTTGCTGGAACTGGGCGGCAAGGCGCCGCTGTTGGTGCTGGACGACGCCGATCTGGACGCCGCCGTGCAAGCGGCGGCCTTCGGGGCTTACTTCAACCAGGGCCAGATCTGCATGTCCACCGAGCGACTGATCGTCGATGCCCGCGTGTCGGATGAGTTCGTCGCCCGGCTGACTGCCAAGATCGCCACCCTGCGCGCTGGCGATCCGGCGGCCAGTGATTCGGTGCTGGGCTCGTTGGTCGATGCCAGTGCCGGCCAGCGCATCAAGGGGCTGATCGACGATGCCCTCGCCAAAGGTGCAAGGCTGGTCACGGGGGGGCAGTTGGAAGGCAGCATCCTGCAACCGACCTTGCTCGACGGCGTCACTGCGCAGATGCGCCTGTACCGCGAAGAGTCCTTCGGGCCGGTGGCAGTGTTGCTGCGCGGTAACGGCGATGAAGAGCTGCTGCGCCTGGCCAACGATTCCGAGTTCGGCCTGTCGGCTGCCATCTTCAGTCGCGACACGAGCCGTGCGCTGGCCTTGGCCCAGCGGGTCGAGTCGGGCATTTGCCACATCAACGGGCCGACCGTGCACGACGAGGCGCAGATGCCCTTCGGTGGGGTCAAGTCCAGTGGTTACGGCAGCTTTGGCGGCAAGGCGTCCATCGAGCATTTCACCCAGTTGCGTTGGGTGACCTTGCAGAACGGCCCCCGGCATTACCCGATCTGAAATCCGTCGCATTGGGGGGGCGAGCCTTGAACGCCGTCGCCCCGATGCAGGCCAGAATAACAATGACAAGGCCGCAGCCCAGTGCTGCCACGCTCCGCTCGTATCGCGACCCGAGCGTGCCTTGGTGGAGGAAATGTACGTGAGTTCCGAGTCCAGATCGTCCTCCCGACCCGAGGCCGGGCGCTATCGCCAGGTGTCGATTGGTCATCCTGCCGTCGAAGTCCGAGAAGAACGTGGCATCTTGCACATGCGTTCCCTGGAGCCCCTGGCCCCGCTGCCGGCACGTTTGCTCGAACGCCTGGTGCACTGGGCCGAGGTGCGCCCACAGCAGACGTTTATCGCGGCCCGTGAGGCCGGCGGTGACTGGCGCCGGGTCAGCTACGCGCAGATGCTCGACACTGTCCGGGCCATCGCCCAAAGCCTGCTCGGTTACGGTTTGTCGGCGGAAAAACCCTTGGCGCTGCTCTCGGGCAACGACATCGAACACCTGCAAATGGCCCTCGGCGCGATGTACGCCGGTATTCCCTATTGCCCGGTATCGCCGGCTTATTCATTGCTCTCCCAGGATTTCGCCAAGCTGCGCCACGTCTGCGATCTATTGCAGCCGGGGCTGGTGTTTGTCAGCGAAGCCGTACCGTTCGAACGTGCGATCACTGCCGTACTGCCGGCGAATGTTCCCTTGATTACGGTACGTGGCGAGATGGCCGGCCGGTCCAGGACAAGCTTCGCCAGCCTGCTGGCGCAACCCGGCGGCGTCGAGGCCGAGCAGGCGTTCGCCGCCACAGGCCCGGACAGCATCGCCAAGTTCTTGTTTACCTCTGGCTCCACCAAGTTGCCCAAGGCGGTGATCACCACCCAGCGTATGCTTTGCGCCAATCAGCAAATGCTTCTGCAAACCTTTCCGGTGTTCGGCGAAGAGCCGCCGGTGCTGGTGGACTGGTTGCCGTGGAACCACACGTTCGGTGGCAGTCATAACGTCGGCATCGTGCTGTACAACGGCGGCACGTTCTACCTGGACAACGGCAAACCCACTGCCCAAGGTTTCGCCGAAACCCTGCGCAACCTCAAGGAAATTTCGCCCACTGCCTACCTGACCGTGCCCAAGGGCTGGGAGGAACTGGTCAGCGCCCTGGAGCAGGACGGTGAGTTGCGCGAGCGCTTTTTCAAGCGCATCAGCCTGTTCTTCTTTGCCGCGGCAGGTTTGTCCCAAAGCACCTGGGACCGGCTCGACAAGGTTGCCGAGCAGCATTGCGGCGAACGGATCCGCATGATGGCGGGCCTGGGCATGACCGAGGCGTCACCGTCCTGCACCTTCACCACCGGGCCATTGTCCATGGCCGGCTACATTGGCCTTCCGGCCCCCGGTTGCGAAGTGCGCCTGGTGCCGGTGGACGGCAAGTTCGAGGGGCGCTTTCGCGGGCCGCACATCATGCCTGGCTACTGGCGCTCGCCGCAGCAGACCCTTGAGGTATTCGACGAGGACGGTTTCTATTGCTCGGGGGATGCAATCAAGCTGGCCGATCCCGGCAATCCGCAACTGGGACTGATGTTCGATGGGCGGATCGCCGAGGATTTCAAATTGTCTTCCGGTGTGTTCGTCAGCGTTGGGCCGCTGCGCAACCGGGCGGTGCTGGAGGGCACGCCCTACGTCCAGGACCTGGTGATCACCGCGCCGGATCGCGAGTGCCTGGGCGCGCTGGTGTTTCCACGGCCTGCTGAGTGCCGACGTCTTTCAGGCCTGGGCGCGGATGCCAGCGATGCCGAGGTTCTCGCCAGCGAACCGGTACGCCAATGGTTCGCCGACTGGTTGCAACGCCTGAACCGCCAAGCCAGCGGCAATGCCAGTCGGATGGAGTGGATTGCCTTGCTCGATGAACCGGCGTCCATTGATCGAGGTGAAATCACCGACAAGGGCTCGATTAACCAGCGGGCGGTATTGCAGTGGCGGGCAGGGAAAGTCGAGGCGTTGTATCGAGGGGAGGATGCGTCGATCCTGCGGGCGGACCCTGCTGCCTGAGGCAAGGCCTTGTGAGTGTGCACACATCGCATGCCCACTCACCCCCCTGTGGGAGCGAGCCTGCTCGCGATAGCGGTAGTTCAGCAGAACTAATGTCGCCTGACATATCGCTATCGCGAGCAGGCTCGCTCCCACAGGACTAACCACTCAGAAAATCTCTTGGGCGTTCTGAGGGCTGTTGCTCAACGCCGTCCCAGCAGCAAGCCCACCACCAGCCCGAAACCGGCGGAAATCGCCACGGTCTGCCATGGGTGGCCACCGATGTAGACTTCGGTGGCATCGACCATGGGACGGGTGCGCTCCCGAGCGTTGGCAACCGAATCAAGCGCTTGCTGCAGTTTCTGGGAGATCTGGCCCCGCAGGTCCTCAGCGTCTTCGCCTACCAGCGAGGCACTGCTTTTGAGCAGCTTCTCCGATTCTTCGATCAACGCCTTCAGTTCGCTGAAGGCCTGATCCTTGATTTGCTCTCCATTCGCTTGCACGGTGCTTTTACGGGCCATTGAAGTACTCCTTGCTGAGATGGCGTTGAACAATGGAGTGCTGCGCTTGTACAAAAGTTGCACGTTCGGCCTTGGCTGCGCAGCCCAACACAAATCGTGGTTAAGACGTTTCCCTGCAAGGTGTAAGATGGCGCCTATTTACGCAACAGGTAATTCCCATGAGCTTCAATCTGGCTGACAAGCCCCTGGCCGAGCGCGCTGCGCTGGAAGACGAAAAATCCCGACTCTTTGAACTGTGGCAAAACAACCTGGGCAAGGCCAAGGGGGATGCCGCCCGCCTGTTCGGCGAGCGCTCCAAGCGCAAGGGCAAGTGGGCCGAGTGGGTGCGTGCCGAACTGGACGGTATGTCGCCGCCGGAATACGCCAACATGGTGCGCAGTGAAGTCAACCGACTGATGGCTGCCAACAAATAAGCCTTAGGCAAATGTCGCCGCAATGGCTTCGCGAACCTTGAGCACTGTCGGGTCCATTTGCGTGTGGGTTCGCCATCCCAGCTCGATGGGGTAACGGGGCAACGCCAGGGGGCAGGGCAGCAAGGCCAGGCCGCTGAGGCCCGCGATGGCCCGGGCGGCATGGGTCGGGATGGTCGCCACTGCCTGGCTGCCCTTGAGCAGGAACGGCAACGCGGCAAAGTGAGTGGTCGAGGCGCAGACCCGCCGGCTCAGGCCAAGCCCGGCCAGCCCTTCATCGGTGATGCCGATGAAGCCCCCTGAAGACACCAGCAAATGCTCACGGGCCACGAACGCTTCCAGGCTGAGGGTTTGTTGGCCCTGCGCCAGGCTCGCCGGGTCCAGGAGGCAGGCGTAATCGCCTTCGCCCAACACCTGGCGGCTGAGCAAGCGCTGCGCGAAACCACCTGCGGTGATCGCCAGGTCAAGGCTGCGCTCCATCAGGGCCCGGCCGACGATCTGGCTGTGGGTCTGGCGGAAAATCAAGCGCAACCCCGGCGCACGCCGGGCCACTTCGTCGATCAGGCGGCGCCCATGGGCAATCTCGAAATCGTCCGACAGGCCGACGATGACCGAGCGGCCCTCATAGTGGCTGGCACCCGGATCGACCATCGCCAGGCTCTGGCGACATTTGTCCAGGGCTTCGCTGATCACCGGTTTCAGTTGATTGGCCCGCAGCGTCGGCGCCAGGCCCCGGCCCGTGCGCACGAATAATTGATCGTCATACAAACCGCGAAGCCTGCGCAGGGCCGCGCTGATGGCCGACTGGGTCACGCCCAGGCGCAGGGCGGCACGGCTGGCGCTGGATTCGTCATGCAGGGCTTCGAAGGTCTTGAGCAGATTGAGGTCGATATCGGCGATATTCATGAGGTTCATATCATTTAGCAGCATTCGGGGCTTTATTCATGATTGACCGCGCCTTGAGAATCAGCAATACCTGATGATCAAGGAGTTGAAAGACCATGCCCAAATCCATTGTGGCTGCCCTGCAGATCGGTTCGTTGCCTAGTGGCAAGGACGCGACCCTGGCGCAGATCCTTTCCTATGAAAACGCCATCCGCGAGGCCGGTGCCCGCTTGGTGGTGATGCCCGAAGCCTTGCTCGGTGGCTATCCCAAGGGCGAAGGCTTCGGCACTCAATTGGGTTACCGCCTGCCGGAAGGACGTGAGGCGTTTGCCCGTTACTTTGCCAATGCCATCGACGTGCCCGGCGTTGAAACCGAGGCGTTGGCCGGGCTGTCGGCGCGCACCGGGGCGAGCCTGGTGCTGGGCGTCATCGAGCGGGCCGGCAGCACCCTATATTGCACCGCGCTGTATTTCGAGCCGGAGGCGGGCCTGGTGGCCAGGCACCGCAAGTTGATGCCTACCGGCACCGAGCGGCTGATCTGGGGCAAGGGCGATGGTTCGACCTTGCCGGTGATCGACAGCCAGGTCGGCCGGGTTGGCGCGGCGGTGTGCTGGGAAAACATGATGCCGCTGCTACGCACCGCGATGTACGCCAAGGGCGTGGAAGTCTGGTGTGCGCCGACGGTGGACGAGCGGGACATGTGGCAGGTGACCATGCGCCATATTGCCCACGAAGGACGTTGCTTTGTGGTCAGCGCCTGTCAGGTCCAGGCCTCGCCGCAGGCATTGGGCATCGAGGTTGCGAACTGGCCGGCCGAGCGTGCATTGATCGCTGGCGGCAGTGTGATCGTCGGCCCCATGGGCGATGTGTTGGCCGGGCCGCTGAAAGACATCGCCGGGTTGCTGACCGCCGAAATCGACACCGATGAGCTGGTACGGGCGCGCTACGACTATGACGTGGTGGGGCACTACGCCAGGCCGGATGTGTTCGAACTGGTGGTGGACGAGCGCGCCAAGCCCGGTGTGCGTTTCATCGCTTGATTCACCAGTTGGCCGCGGAACCCGGCAGGTCGAGGGTGCCGCGGTCGACGAAGCGCAGGGTACCGAATACACCACCGGCGAGCTTGCCCTTGAGCACATAGGGCAGGTTGTCCAGGCTTTGGGTCTGGCTCAGGCCCAGGGTCTGGCGCAGCACGGAAAACGCCGAAATGCTCACCGGGACGCTCACGATCGCCTCGGAAAAGCGTGGGATGGAGCCGGACTGGTCACTGACTCCCGTCGCCAGCGTACGGCCGTTGACCTCCAGGTCCAGCGCCACGCCGTTGTAGTCGATGGCGGTTTCGTTGGGGTTCTGCACGCGCAGTTTCACGGCGAAACGCACCTCCAGGCCCTGGTTGGGCAACGGCTCGATGCCGACCACGTTGATGTTCAGCGGATCGCGGTGAGGAAAGAGGGCGCAGGCGCTCAGGCTGAGCAGCATCAGGAGAAGGGAAAAGCCGAGGATTCTGCGCATGGATAGACTCTCAAAGAATGAAAAAACGAACCCTTGTGGCGAGGGGATTTATCCCCGTTGGACTGCGCAGCAGTCCCAAAAATCTGAATCCAACCAGTCGAGTCGGGCTAGATCATCCATTTTGGGGCCGCTTCGCGCCACAGCGGGGATAAATCCCCTCGCCACAAAGCCAGTATGTTGCTGGGGTGACCGTGAACCAAGGCTCCTGACAGTTTCTGACACCAGCCTCTGCTAATCTGCGTCAACTTTTTCCTTACGGACTGTCCATCGTGTCGCGTACCACTCGGCTGCTCACCTTGCTGCAAGTCTTGCGGGGCAAGCGTTGCCCAGTCACTGCTGCGGCATTGGCGGGCGAACTGAATGTTTCCGAGCGCACCTTGTACCGTGATATCGCCGAACTCACGGCCCTCGGCGCGCCGATCCAGGGCGAGGCGGGCATCGGTTATGTGTTGCGCAGTGGCCTGTTCCTGCCGCCACTGATGTTCACCGCCGATGAAATCGAGGCCATTGTGCTGGGTTTGCGCTACGTCGATCAGCGCGCCGACGAGGTGCTGGGCAAGGCCGCCGCCGACGCCCTGGCGAAGGTCGCCGCGGTGCTGGCGCCCGATGTACGGGACGCCTTGCGCAACCCCACGGTACTGCCCGGCCCACCGGGTTATGGCTATCCGCAGAACACCGTGGAACTGAATGTCTACCGCCAGGCCATTCGCGCCCAGGCCAAGCTGCACATCGATTACGCCGACGTGAACAAGACCCCGAGCCAACGCTTGATCTGGCCCCTGGCCTTGGGCTTTTTCAATGAGGCGCGGGTGGTGGTGGCCTGGTGTGAATTGCGCGGCGCCTATCGGACTTTTCGCACCGATCGGATTGCCGCTGCCACCGAGCAGGGCGAGCGCTATCCGGGGCGGCGCAGTGATTTGCTGCGGGACTGGTTTGCGCTGATGAAGTTGGACGAAACCGGGCGGTTCACTCCTGACAAAAACTGACACAGTGCTGTTCTAGCATGGGGCCAGATCGATAAAACAAGGAGCCATGCCATGTCCAACCCCGTCTCTTCCCTGGCCCCGGCCATCGCCGGCTACATTGCGGCCGCCAATGCCCGTGACAGTTCGGCGGTGACGCGTTACTTCGCCGAGGATGCCAACGTGTTCGATGAAGGCCAGCACCGTGTAGGCACCCAGGCCATCGCCCAATGGATGGAAGACACCGCCCAACGTTTCCAGCCACGGGTGGAAGTCCTCAATGTGCAGGAACGTACTGGCAAGGTGCTGGTGCAAAACCTGATCTCCGGGACGTTCCCCGGCAGCCCGTTGGAGTTGCGCTACACCTTCCGGCTCGATGAGCAGGGCAAGATCAGTCGGCTGGATATCTCGGTTTAGCGTTGCGCGTCCTGTAATGTGAACCCTGTTGTGGCGAGGGGATTTATCCCCGCTGGGTTGCGCGGCAACCCCAAAAGGCACTGCGGTGCATCAGGTAGACCGCGCCGGTTGGTTTGCGACTGCTGCGCAGCCGAGCGGGGATAAATCCCCTCGCCACAGAGGGGGGCATCATCTCCCCGGTCCAGACAGCTCTGCGCAGTGTTTCGCCTGTCGCCCGTCATGGCATACTCCCCACCTTCGTTTTCCGGACCCGGGCCGTATGACTTTCGACTCCCCCTTGAGTGCCTGGCAGCATGCCATCGAACACCACGGCTTCGTCCAGGACGAGGCCCAGGAATTGGCCATCATGACGCTGGAGCAATGCCACAAGGCGTTGCACGAGGGGCGCAAGTCAATCAAGGGCGTTTATCTCTGGGGCCCGGTGGGACGTGGCAAGACCTGGCTGATGGACCGCTTCTATGAAAGCCTCAAGGTGCCGGCCCGTCGCCAACACTTCCATCATTTCATGGCGTGGGTGCATCAGCGTTCGTTCCAGCTCACCGGCACGCCGGATCCTTTGCAAGCCCTGGCCCGGGAGTTGAGCCAGCAAGTGCGGGTGCTGTGTTTTGATGAGCTGTTTGTCACCGACATTGGCGACGCCATGATCCTCGGGCGCCTGTTCCAGGTGATGTTCGAACTGGGCATGGTGGTGGTGAGCACGTCCAACCTGCCGCCGGAAGAGCTCTATGCCAACGGCCACAACCGTGAGCGGTTTCTGTCGACCATCACGGCGATCAAGCAGCACATGCAGGTCGTGCCGGTAAACGGATGGCAGGATCATCGCCAGCATCCGGGCAGATTGCAGCAGCGTTACTGGCTGCGTGATCCCGGGCAACCGGATCCGTTGGGCGAGGTTTTCGGTCAGTTGACCGTTGGCCAGGCACTGGCCAGCGGGCCGATCGAAGTGGGGCATCGCCGGCTCCAGCCGGTCGGAGCCAGCGACACCGTTCTCTGGAGCCGTTATCCGGATCTTTGCGAGCAGCCTTTATCGGCCGTTGATTTCATGGCCCTGTGTGACCGCTTCAACGTTATCTTGCTCAGTGACGTGCCTTGCCTGAGTGCCGAACAGCGTGAAGGGCGCATCGCCCGTGGCACGGAAGACGGCGTGGCGCGGGTCGAGGCGGGTGATCGCGAGTTGCCGCAGCTGTCGATCCACGACGACGGTGTCCGGCGGTTCATCGCCCTGGTCGACGAATGCTATGACCGCAAGGTGCCGTTGTACCTGTCGGCCGCGGTACCGATGGATGAGTTGTACACCCAGGGCTATCTGCAATTCCCGTTTCGCCGTACTCTCAGTCGCCTCCAGGAAATGCAAATGCAACGTTTTGGTCAGCAAGGCTGACTGTATCTTGCCGGCGGCATCGAGTCGCCGGTACTACCGAAGTGAGATGGAAGGTCATGGAAGAAGCCAAGGGCATTCTTGTTCTGCAAGCCAGCTACACCAACCCGGTCCACGCCGAAGCGATCTGTCATGTGCTCAATGGCTATGCCGAGGACCCGATGGGGGGTGGTCATTCGCTGCCTCCCGAGGTGCTGCTGCACCTTCCTGAAGAACTGGCCAAGCGCCCCCATGCCTTTAGTGTGCTGGCTTTCGTCAATGGCGAACCGGCGGGGTTGGTCAATTGTTTCGAGGGTTTTTCAACCTTCGCTTGTCGGCCGCTGGTGAATATCCACGACATGATAGTCATGAAGGAGTTTCGCGGCCTGGGCCTGAGCCAGAAGATGCTGCAGAAGGTCGAGGACATCGCCCGTCAGCGTGGCTGCTGCAAAATCACCCTGGAAGTGCTCGAGGGTAATGCCGTGGCGCAAGGCAGTTATACCAAGTTCGGTTTTGCCGCCGGCATGTTCGACCCGGCCTACGGCACTATGCAGTTCTGGATCAAGCCCCTGTAAAAGCGGGCATCTGGCCGGTTCAGGTTATTTCTGCACGACTTCAGCCAACGGCGCCTTGGGCTGCATCAGGCTGAAGTCGATCAGGGCCTTGCGCGGGGCTTGATAGGGGTTGCCGATCAGCAGCGGACGGGCCTTGAAGTCATCACTGACCAGGCTCTTGCTGCGGTCCAGCTCATCAAAACTCAAGCCCGCCAGGTCGGCCCAGGTGTGAATCAGGTGCGAGCTGCTGTAGGGCCGTGACAGGTCGCCGGCAAAGTTCCAGTCATGGCTTTCGCGCCACTTGGGCGAGGTCCAGGCCATGAAGGGGATGGTGTACATCGGCGCGGTCGGCTTGCCTTCGTTACGGCCCAGCGTGCCGTGACCTGGCGAGTCGAACACGTCCTCACCATGGTCCGACAGGTACAGCAGAAAACCGTTGGGGTCGGTCTTGGCGTAATCCTTGATCAGGCTGGACACGACGAAGTCGTTGTACAGCACCGCGTTATCGTAGCTGTTGTAGGTCGGGACCTGATCGTCACGCAAGCTCGCCGGTACGCCCTGACGGTCGGTGAACTTGTTGAATGTCGGCGGGTAGCGATACTGGTAACTCATGTGGGTGCCGAGCAGGTGCACCACGATGAGCTTGCGCGGAGCGCTGTCGGCCAAGGCCTTGTTGAACGGTTCGATCACATCACCATCGTATTGCGCGGCATTCTGGTTACGGTTGTTGTTCAAGTACACCTGCTCGTCGGCCTGCTGGGAAAAGGTCGTAAGCATGGTGTTGCGCTTGGTCATGGTCTGCTGGTTGGTAATCCAGAAAGTCTTGTAGCCGGCCTGCTTCATCATGCTCACCAGCGACGGCGTGCTCAGGTACAGGTCCGGGTTCTGTTCGTCGGCGAACGTCAGCACCTGCTGCAAGGCTTCGATGGTATAGGGGCGCGGGGTGATGACGTTGTCGAACACCGAAAGCTGGTCCTTGAGCTTGTCCAGTTCCGGTGTGGTTTCCCTTGGGTAACCGTAGAGGCTCATGCGCTGGCGATTGGTGGACTCGCCGATCACCAGCACCAAGGTCGCGGGCTGGTCGGCCATGGCATCCTTGAGGTTGCGCAGTGGCGCGATCTTGCTGGCGCTGTGGAGCATGCCTTGCATGTTCTCCAGCTGTTCACCGTAGCGACGGTAGGCCACCAGCATCTGCCACGGCACCGCCGGCTCGATGCGATCTTCGAACTTCTCCAGGCCACCGGCGAAGCTGCCGGTACGCTGGGTCTGCTTGATCAGCGGATAGCCGACCACGGCCAGGACAATGGCGACTGCTGCGACCAGGGCCTGGCCCCGGGGCAGGTACACCGGGCGCAGGCGGGTCCAGAGCCAATAGCCGACGGCGGTATGGGCCAGGAACGCCGCCACCATCCACCAGGCAAAATACTGAGTCAGGTACTCACCAGCTTCAGACACGTTCGATTCGAACATGATGAAAATGACGCTCTGGGAAAATTCTTGCTGATAGATGAAGAAATAGCCCAGGCTGGCCATGGAGCAGGCCCACAGCACCACGCCGATCAATGCGGCGAGCAAGCGTGTACGGGCGGGGAAGAGCAGCATAGGCGCCAGCCATACCGCGCTCATCACGAACGCTTGGCGAAAGCCGGTGAAGCCGGAGGTGTCGCTCAGCAGAATGAGCAGTTGGGTGATGCCCGAAAAGTACCAGAAGAACAGAAACAGCCAGCCGAGTCCGGCCCAGTCGAAACCTTTCGCAGTCGTTTTGCTGCGTTTGAACAAGCTCATCAAGCGCTCCAGCCCTTATCGACGAAGCTGCCGGCACCGGATTGGCGACCGCAAGCATTACGCCGAACAACCTATAGGCCGGGGAGTATTGCGAGGCGGTTGTGAAAAGTTCGTGAGTTTTTCGGATACAAATCGGTAACTTGGCGCGAATGCACCCAGGCGAGGGAGGTATTTGTGACGTGTATTCACCTGAGAGCAAGCCCTGTGGGAGCAAGGCTGGCCTGCGATGAACGATGCCGCAAGTTCAGCCTTTCGACCGCCGCGCGGCTATCGCAGGCAAGCTTTGCTGCCGCGGATAGAACCCTCGCCACAAGTACGCATGGCGGGTTTACAGGCGAGTGACACCGGAATGCCAGTGTCACTTGCTGGCGCTGTGCCTCTGGGGCGCTTACCGCGCCAGGGACTGGCTTTGGTGGGGCAGTTGTGCGTGCTGCAGTTGCATGCGCAACTGCATCACTTCATCGAGCAGCAGATCGCGTTCTTCCTTGAGTAGGCGCAATTCATCGCGACGAATGGTCACATAAAGGGTTTGGGGAGGACGTGCGGTAACGACAGGGCCCATTGCTCACCTCGCAAATGGCGTACATCAACTATAGAGATGTCGCCAGTATTTGGTCGACACCTCTACTATCGGCGCCGATTCTGATTTCTTTTGCTTGTGATTGGAACTTTTTTATTTTTCATGGTCGCTGTGTCTTTGGCCGGATCGTGAGCGTTATCCCTTGTGATCGCTCGAATTACCCGGAAACTATGCGGCAATGCTCTGGACTAACCTCCACTAGTCGATAGCGTTTCATCTTTGACACACCTTTATTTGTAGTAGGGAGCATCAGCACATGCAACTCGGGATTATTGGACTGGGCCGCATGGGCGGCAATATTGCGCGGCGCCTGATGCTCAATGGGCACACCACCGTCGTTTATGACCGCAATGCCGCTTTTGTCGAAAACCTGCGCCAGGAAGGCGCCACAGGCGTCGCGGACCTGCCGGCGCTGGTCGCTGGCCTGGAGAAACCACGGGCGGTCTGGGTCATGCTGCCGGCCGGCGCACCCACCGAAGACACCATCAATGACCTCAGTGAACTGCTTGAGCCAGGCGACGTGATCATTGATGGCGGCAACACGTACTACAAGGACGACATCCGTCGCGCTCAGGCCCTGTCGGAAAAAGGCCTGAGCTACATCGACGTCGGCACCTCCGGCGGCGTTTGGGGCTTGGAGCGCGGCTACTGCATGATGATTGGCGGTGATGCCGAAGTGGTCCAGCGCCTGGACCCGTTGTTCGATAGCCTGGCGCCGGGCATGGGCGACATCCCGCGCACCCGTGACCGCAAGTCCGACGATGACCGCGCCGAACGTGGCTATATCCATGCAGGTCCGGCCGGCTCGGGGCATTTCGTGAAGATGATCCACAATGGGATCGAATACGGAATGATGCAGGCCTTTGCCGAGGGCTTTGACATCCTCAAGACCAAATCCAGCGAAAGCCTGCCACCGGAGCAGCGTTTCGACCTGAACCTGGCCGATATCGCCGAAGTCTGGCGTCGCGGTAGCGTGGTGTCGTCCTGGTTGCTGGACTTGACCGCCGATGCGCTGGCCAGCGATCCGAAACTGGACGGTTTTTCCGGCGAAGTTGCCGACAGCGGCGAAGGGCGCTGGACCATCGAAGCCGCCATCGAGCAAGCGGTGCCGGTTCCGGTCCTGTCCAGTTCGCTGTTTGCCCGTTTCCGCTCACGCCAGCAAAGCACGTACGGTGACAAAATGCTCTCGGCCATGCGCTTCGGCTTTGGCGGCCACGTGGAGACACCGAAAAAATGACCTCGATCGGCAGCAAATCCAAGGCAGAACCCGCGCCGCCGACCACGCTGTTCCTGTTCGGCGCCCATGGCGATCTGGTCAAGCGTCTGCTGATGCCGGCGCTTTACCACCTCAGTCGCGACGGTCTGCTGGACGATGGGCTGCGCATCATCGGGGTTGACCACAACGCTATCAGCGATGTGGATTTTGCCAAGAAACTCGAGGACTTCATCCGTAACGAAGCAGCGAGCAAGGGCGGTGATGCCAACCGTGCGCTCGACCCGCTGCTGTGGGCCAAGCTGGCCCGGGGCATCAGTTACGTCCAGGGTGATTTCCTCGATGACGGCACCTACCAGGCGCTGGCGGCGAAAATCGCCGCCAGCGGCACCGGCAACGCGGTTTTCTACCTGGCGACCGCGCCGCGCTTTTTCAGTGAAGTGGTCAGCCGCCTCGGTGCGGCCGGTCTGCTTCAGGAGCAGGAGGGGGCCTTTCGGCGCGTGGTGATCGAAAAACCGTTCGGTTCCGACCTGCACACCGCCGAAGCGCTGAACGCCTGCCTGCTCAAGGTCATGAGCGAGAAACAGATCTATCGCATCGACCATTACCTGGGTAAGGAAACGGTGCAGAACATTCTGGTCAGCCGTTTCTCCAACAGCCTGTTCGAAGCGTTCTGGAACAACCACTACATCGACCACGTACAAATCACCGCCGCCGAAACCGTCGGCGTGGAAACCCGTGGCAGCTTTTATGAACACACCGGCGCCTTGCGGGACATGGTGCCCAATCATCTTTTCCAACTGCTGGCGATGGTGGCCATGGAGCCGCCAGCGGCCTTTGGTGCCGACGCCGTGCGCGGAGAAAAGGCCAAGGTCGTCGGGGCGATCCGGCCCTGGTCGGTGGAGCAGGCGCGCGCCAACTCCATACGGGGCCAGTACACGGCCGGTGAGGTCGGCGGCAAGGCGGTGAATGGCTATCGCCAGGAGGCCAACGTGGCGCCTGACAGCAGCACCGAGACCTACGTCGCCCTGAAGGTCATGATCGACAACTGGCGTTGGGTCGGCGTGCCGTTTTACCTGCGTACCGGCAAGCGCATGAGCGTGCGCGACACGGAAATCGTCATCTGCTTCAAGCCAGCGCCTTACGCGCAGTTTCGCGACACCGAAGTCGACGAACTGCAACCTACATACTTGAGAATCCAGATTCAGCCCAATGAAGGCATGTGGTTCGACCTGCTGGCCAAACGGCCGGGGCCGGCGCTCGACATGGCCAATATCGAATTGGGCTTCGCCTACAAGGACTTCTTCGAAATGCAGCCGTCCACGGGTTACGAAACCTTGATCTACGATTGCCTGACCGGTGACCAGACCTTGTTCCAGCGCGCCGACAACATCGAAAACGGCTGGCGCGCCGTGCAGCCATTCCTTGATGCCTGGCAGCAGGACGCAGCGGTCCAGCCTTACAAGGCCGGTGAAGATGGCCCGTCGGCCGCCGATGATCTGCTGATACGCGACGGTCGCGTCTGGCACGGCCTCGGATGAGTGATCAACTGAAACACCCCATCCGCTTTTTGCTCAGTGACATGGACGGTACGCTGCTGCTGCCTGACCACAGTCTCAACCAACGCACCATCGAAGCCGTTCGTTCATTGCGTGAGGCCGGCGTGCTGTTCAGCCTCGCCACCGGGCGGCCGCCCCGGGCGATGTTGCAGCAGATCGAGGCCTTGGGCGTCGATCTGCCCACCGCGGCGTTCAACGGCGGCACGCTGGTTCATCCCGACGGCAGTTTCCTCGCCGTGCATTACTTGCCTGCCGAGGCGGCGCTAGCCACCTTGGCGCTGTACGCCGATCAGCCTGGCATCGAGGTCTGGGTGTTTGCCGACGGCGACTGGCTGGTGCGTGACGCCAACGGGCCGATGGTGCCGGTTGAAACCCGCGGGCTGGGTTATCCGCCGGTGCAGGTCGACAGCTTCGAACCCTATCTGGAACGTATCGACAAGATTGTCGCCACCAGCGCTAACACGGACCTGCTGGTGGAACTGGAGGCTCGGCTGCATCCGCTGCTCAAAGGCCAGGCCCAGGTGTCACGTTCACAACCGATCTACCTGGATGTGACAGCGATGCAGGCCAACAAGGGCGAAGCACTGGCGACCCTGGCAGCGTTCCTGGAAGTGCCGCTGGAGCAGACGGCGGCCATGGGGGATGGCGGCAACGACCCGGCGATGTTTCATCGTGCTGGTTTGTCGATTGCCATGGGGCAGGCGGAGGAGGCGATCAAGCGTCAGGCGGATGTCGTGACCGCCGCCGTGACCGAAGACGGTGCGGCCCTGGCGATCGAGCGGTACATCCTGCCGCGGTAGACCGCCCAGGCCTTTGGTGGAACGGGAATTTATTCCCACTGTGGGAGCAAAGCTTGCTCGCGAAACAGGCACCTCGGTTCCTGAGAGACCGCATCGCCTTCATCGCGGGCAAGCCTTGCTCCCACAGAAGGATCCCCTCGCCACAGGTTTTTCTTCTGTTCAGCAATATTTTCTACAACCAGTACGTCACCGCATACCAGCCCAGGCCACCCATCACCACGGTATAGGGCAGGGCCATCCAGACCATCCGGCCATAGGACAGGCGAATCAGTGGGGCAATCGCTGAGGTCAGCAGGAACAGGAAGGCGGCCTGGCCGTTAGGCGTGGCGACGCTGGGCAGGTTGGTGCCGGTGTTGATGGCCACCGCCAGGGTCTCGAACTGCTCACGGCTCATGTGGCCGGAGACGAAGGCCTGCTTCACTTCGGTAATGTAGATGGTCGCCACGAATACGTTGTCGCTGATGGCTGACAGCAGGCCGTTGGCAATGAAGAGCATGCCTGGCTGTTGATCGGCGGGCAGGGCGAGCACCCATTGAATCAGCGGGGTGAACAGTTGCTGGTCATGAATGACCGCTACCACCGCAAAGAACACCACCAGCAGTGCGGTAAAGGGCATGGCGTCCTTGAACGCGTTGCCGAGCCGGTGCTCGTCGGTGATCCCCGTGAAGGCGGTAATCAACACGATGACCATCAGGCCGATCAGGCCGACTTCGGCGATGTGCAGGGCCAGGCCGACGATCAGGATCAACGCAGCGATGCCCTGCACGATCAGGGCGGCGCGTTGGCGTGCTGTGCGTTCGCGATTGTCCTGCTCGGCGTAGTCGGCCAGCACGGTACGTACGTTGTCCGGCAGCAGCGTGCCGTAACCGAACCAGCGCAGCTTTTCCAGTGCCACACAGGTCACCAGCCCTGCCACCAGCACGGGCAACGACACTGGCGCGACTTTCAGGAAGAAATCTGCAAAATGCCAGCCCATCTCATGGCCGATCAGCAGGTTCTGCGGTTCGCCCACCAGGGTGCATACGCCGCCCAGCGCGGTGCCTACGGCGCCATGCATCAGCAGGCTGCGTAGAAACGCCCGAAACTGGTTGAGATCTTCATGATGGTGCGACGGCAGCTCGTGGTCTTCATCGACGTTGCTGTCCAGGCGTGGATCATTGCCCGAGGCCACACGGTGATACACCGCATAGAAGCCCACGGCCGCACTGATGATCACCGCCGTGACGGTCAAGGCATCGAGGAAGGCCGACAGGAACGCCGAGAGAAAGCAGAACATCAAGGCCAGCAGCGCCTTGGAACGCACGCCCAGGAGCAGGCGTGAAAACAGGAACAGCAGCAGATCCTTCATGAAGTAGATGCCGGCGACCATGAACATCAGCAGCAGGATGACCGGGAAGTTATGCAGCAGCTCGTCGTACAGCGCTTTGGGGGTGGTCATGCCCAGCACCAGGGCTTCGACCAGCAACAGGCCGCCAGGCATCAGCGGGTAGCATTTAAGGGCCATGGCGAGGGTGAAGATGAACTCCACCACTAGCATCCAACCGGCAATGACCGGACCCAGGGTCCACAGCACCACGGCATTGAGGATCAGGAAAGTGATGATGCACGTCTTATACCAGCGTGGGGAGTGCCCCAGAAAGTTGTGCGCGAAAGCCTGAGCCATTGGACCGGACATCGGCTGCTCCTTTTAATTAGAAGCGCGCAACTTGCCGTAAGAGATGGGGAATATCAAGCGTAGGAATAAATACTGTTCCCCCGGGATAATTCGGTTCAGGCCCAATATCGCGCAACCACCGCTCGATAACGACCGTGGAGCGAATAGCCGCCCACCAGGATTCTGCCGTCAGCCTGCACCGCCATGGCGGTGGCGGTGTCCAGGCTGTAGCCGAGTCGCGTACGAACCCAGCCTTTGCCCTGGCCGAAATCCGGATCGAGGTTGGCATCCGGCAAGTGCCGGGCAAGTATGAAATCGGCCTCGATACCGCCGATGGTGGCACCGGCGGTCACCAGTTTTCCGTCCGGCTGAAGTTGAGCGGCGGTCCACTGACTGGCGTTGCGTCCGATCGCCATGAGCCGGCACTGGCCCTGGTTGCAGTGACGGTCCGGCTTGCCGTCCGGGCGCACTTTCAGGGCCAGGCTATGCATCGGGTCACGGCTGCTGCCGAATACTTGCAGATCACCGTTCGCATCCTGAACGATCTGGCTGACCATTACGCTGTGACCTTGCGCCAGAATTGTCATGAAGCCGTTCTCGCCGAAGCTGTCATCGAGTTTGCCACTGCTGTCATAGCGGGCAATCAAACCATGCTGGGGCAAGTCGATGGCACCGCCGACGACAATATGACCGTCAGCCTGGAGCACCAGGCAGCCGAGCCAGGTATTTTTCAATAAGCGTCGGACCATCACGAAACCGCGACCGTTGAACGAGGTATCCAATGTTCCGTCCGGCAAGAGGCGGATCAGTACGCCGACATGATCGGACAATTGGTAGTGGTGGTTGGCGAGCACAAGGATCCGGCCATCGGCCTGCACTTGCATGTCGCAGGCTTCAAGCCCCGGCACGCCGGGCGGCAGCCACGGATCGCGCAGGCCTTGGGAGAGATTGCCGCAAAGCCGGATGATGTGCCGGCCGCCGTTGCCGAAGCTTTGAACGGCGCGACCTTGCTGGTCGAACAGCGCCAGGGCAGGAAGGGTGTGGTCGTTGTTTTCGTAGTGCAGGCCGGACAGCAGGATCTGCCTGTCGGGCAACTCGATCACTTGGCCTGCGGTTGCTTCGAAGTCGTTTTCAAATGAGCCAATCACGCAACCGTCGGTACCGAAGCCCGGGTCAGGCAAGCCGTCATGATTGAGTCGCGCCAACCCGAACCGACTGCCGCGGGCTGTCTCGATCCTGGCTGCCACAAGAATTCGTCCGGCGTGGTCGAGGGTCAGCCCGGTGGTCAGGCTCGAGGTGCTGTCTTCGAAATGAATCCAGGCTTTGCCGTTGGCGGCAAAGCCTGAGTCAAGTTGCCCGGCGTGGGCCATGGCCCCGGGGAGCACAAACGCGAACTGATCGAGCATGCCTGCCTCTCCTTGCGTATCGACCGGCCCGAAAGGGCGACGACTGCATGAGGGCATCATTCAATCCCTGAATGTGGCAACGCACAACTGTCATGTTCTACAGATACAGCGGCGATTCGTGCCATAACAATGGCTTTACAACCCAGAGCCAAGCCTGCAATCGATAACAGGCTTTACAGGTCGTTATTCAGGCATCGACCAGGATTGCAGTTTGTAGCCTTCCTGGCTCAGTTCGGCACGGGCCTGTTTCAACAGGTCGGCCAGTTGGACCGGGTCGGTATAGGCGCTGCTTGGAATCTGGGTACGGCCAATATGAGTATTGGTACGGTCGATGACGGTCAGGCTGAGTTCACCGTTGCCGTCTTGTGGAGCCCAGGCCACGCATTGGAAAGGACGGAATGCGCGGTCGGCAATCAAAAGAGCTTCGTTGATACGGAGCGGGGCGTTCATGGCGTTTTCTCTTAAGTGTGCCCAAACAAATGATGTGCCGTCGGTTGGGCGTACCGTGCGGCTGGTTACTTGTACTGATGTTCCGAACCCGCACGCGGGTCACACATTATTTAAATAAATTTCGATTTTCTTTCAGACCAGGCTTTTGGGCTTTTGTTTGAAAGCGCCATGAAAGAAACAGGTGCGCGACAACTAACGAAACGCTCGCTTATAACCACTTTGACGCGATCTCGATAATCAATTGATACAAGGAGGCGTCAACTTCTTGCTACTGTTACATGCAGGTTTGCCAAACGACTGTTTCTAATCATATTTCCTTATTTTGGCGCCAAGGATCAGTCATGATCGAAGCCAGTACGTCACGTCGTCTGCTCGTGGTTGATCCCTGCGACGATTGTCATCGTTTGTTGCCAGGTTTGCGCACCATTGGCTGGGATGTGGACAGTTGCTCCCTCGAACACGCCGGCGATCGGACCTGTGACGTCGGTCTTTTGCGGTTGCAGCCCTTCCATCTGGAACGCCCGGAAGCAGTCAAGGAGTTGATCAGTCGCAGCGGTACCGAATGGATCGCCGTGCTCAACCAGGAAGTGTTGCGCCTGCAAAACGTCGGTGATTTTGTCTGCGAATGGTTTTTCGACTTCCATACCTTGCCGTTCGACGTGTCCAGGGTCCAGGTGACACTGGGCCGGGCGTTTGGCATGGCGCGCCTGCGGGGACAGGGCTCGATCCACATTGATCAGCCCGAACATGAGCTGCTGGGCGACAGCAAGCCGATTCGCGAGCTGCGTAAATTGTTGAGCAAGCTGGCGCCTGCCGAGTCGCCGGTGTTGATCCGGGGCGAAAGCGGTACCGGCAAGGAGCTGGTGGCGCGCACCCTGCATTGTCAGTCTCACCGGCGTAACCGGCCGTTCATTGCCATCAACTGCGGAGCCATCCCGGAGCACCTGATCCAGTCCGAGTTGTTCGGGCATGAGAAGGGCGCGTTCACTGGCGCTCACCAACGCAAGATCGGACGGATCGAGGCGGCCCACGGCGGCACGTTGTTTCTCGATGAAATTGGCGACCTGCCGTTGGAGTTACAGGCCAACCTGCTGCGCTTTCTACAGGAAAAACACATTGAGCGGGTCGGCGGTAGCCAGCCGATTGCGGTCGATGTGCGAGTCTTGGCGGCTACCCATGTGGACCTTGAGGCGGCCATCGAGAACAAGCGGTTTCGCGAGGATCTGTATTACCGCCTGAACGTGTTGCAAGTGGTGATGGCGCCGCTGCGCGAACGCCATGGCGACCTGGCGATGCTCGCCAGCCACTTTTCCCATTTCTACAGCCGGGAAACCGGCCGCCGCCCCCGCAGCTTCAGCGACGATGCATTGGTGGCGATGGGCATGCATGACTGGCCCGGCAATGTGCGGGAACTGGCCAACCGCGTCCGTCGCGGCTTGGTGCTGGCCGAGGGGCGACAAATCGAGGCCCGGGACCTCGGCCTGGCCAGTCACCAAGGCGTGGCGGCCCCGATGGGTACGCTGGAGGACTACAAGACCCGCGCCGAGCGCCAAGCCCTGAGCGATGTGCTCAATCGTCATAGCGACAACCTGAGCGTGGCCGCGAGGGTGCTGGGCGTGTCCCGGCCGACGTTCTATCGGTTGCTGCACAAGCATCAGATCCGCTGACTCAAGCCCTGCACGATTCCTTGTGGGAGCGAGCCTGCTCGCGATAGCGGTGTCGGTCACAGTTAAAATGACTGATCTACCGCTATCGCGAGCAGGCTCGCTCCCACAGGGTATGGTGTCAAGACCGTCATCCTGCGCTAGAAGTAATACGGGAATTTCAGGCTGAAGCTGAAATCCGGCGCATCGTCAGTCAACCCGATGGACAGGTTGGGCACGATGGTCAGGTTGTCCGAGGCAGCGACGGTCATGCCGATGTTGAAGTAGCCGGCGTTGGCGTCGCTGGAGACCACCGATTCCCAGTCGCCGCCGTCCTGTTTGAGCTTGCTTTTCTTCTGGATCAGGTCAGAGACCGAGAACGACATGCTCATCTTCTCGTTCAAGGCAAAGGCAATGCCCGCGCCGAGCTGGAAGCTGTCGCCGATCCGCACCTTGCCCGGTACTTTCTGGTTGACCGTGGAACTGATGTCGTCGAACGATTCTTCGAAGTTATGGGTGTAGGAAAGGGTACCGAATAACACGGCCGGGTCGAAGGTCTTGACCAGCGAAAGCCCAGGGGTGATCGACCACACGCCATTGCCGGTGGGCAGGTCGTCAGGCACGAACAGGTTGGTGTTGGCCTGGGATTGACGCAGCTTGATGCCGAACGGGTCCTTGCCGGTTGGAGCCTTGACCCGCAGGGTGACCACCGCGTCCGGGTAGTTGATCGACTCATCCATGAACTTGTAGGCGATGCCGAAGTTGACGTCACCGATGGTCGGGTCGCGGGTCACGGTTTCTTCGCTGGTGACGCCGGCTGCGCCGTTGTTCGCGCCGCCTGACTGGTACGTGGATTCGCGGTAGACCACCGGGACGTTGAGGTCGAACTGCCAGCGGTTGTCAAAGTTGTAGCGACCGGTGAGGTCCAGCGTCCAGGTGTCGGCCTTGATCCGGTCGAGGTTGATGTTGCCCAGGAAAATCGAGTCCAGGGCCAGGAAACCATTGAGGATCAGTTGCCGCGTGTCGTAGCGCGAATAGGTCACGCCGGTCTCGAAGCTGAATTTGCCGCCGCCGAAGAAACCGCTGGCCTCGTCATAGAGGTTGGAGACGCTCTGGGCCGGCTGGGAATCATCGGCCAGGGATTGTCCATAGCCGCTGCCGCCGGTCGTTGCCGCGCCACCGCCGGCCACGGTCTGGTTGCCTTTCATGTCGGCGGGGGACTTGGCCAGGCGCTTGGGCGGTGGAGCGGCGGGTTGATCCTCCACTTGGCGAACCCGCTGTTCGAGCACCGCCAGGGCCTTCTGTTGGACCTCGTAGCGTTGCTTGAGCTCGAGAAGCTCCTGTTTCAGGGCCTCTATTTCGGCATCCGGGGCCGCGTGCAACACGGTCGCCGGGAACAACGTGCTTAAACACATCACAGCGCGCAACGATACGGATCGATACATGAAATATGCCGTCCCTAATTGCCCAATGATCGGAAACCAGCGTAGTTCAATAACCGAGGTTACGCAGGCCGCGCAGTTGGGTCAGGTTGCAGTCCAGTGCGCCGGCGCTGGCGCCGTTATTGTTCAGCACCACGTTGAGTTGCGTCATGTTGTTGACCAGGTTGCTGTTGCCCAGCAGGCGAGTGTTTTGCAGCAAACCACCTTGAGCCACTTGTTGCAGGGTACTGCCCTGGTTATGGCTGGCCTGGATTGCCATTTGCACACCACTGCCGGTGGCGGTGACCGCGACACTGCCGGCGGCGTTGCTGCCGCTGATGGTCTGGCCCTTGGTCAGCAGTTGACCTTGGGAAGGCACGAGCGCGGGCGCCTGGTTGCTCTCTTTCACATTGATGTTGACGTTGTTGTAGGCGGTATTGCCGTCGCCGGCGGCACGTACGCTTTGGGTCACGCCCTGGCTCGTGCCAAGGCCGGCACCACCGGTAATATTGCCGCTACCCTGTTCCGGGACGCTGCCGTTGCCGGTCTGCTTGATGGTGGAGACATAAAACTGGGGTTTGACGGTGGCGGACTGGATTTGCATGGTGCTGGTGGCGCCGATCAGGTCGCCGCTGGCGTTGCGCCAGGTACTGCTCATGACGATGCCGAAGCTGATGACTCGGCCGGGCATGACATAACGACCGCGCAGCTCGGCAAGCTCCTGGTCCTTGACTTCGATGGGTTTGAAGCCGGCATGGGCATAGCCCGAGGCAGCCGCGGCCAGGCAGGCCAGCGACAGCCAGTGTGAAGTTTTCATGTGCTGCTCCCGGAGCGTCCTGCTCCTTTTTGTACTTATGTTGGCAGTTGGTCGGCGATTAAAAGAAGTCGCTCTGTATGAAGCCGAAATCCATCAGTTCTGCATCCCTGACCGGGTTGAACCCGTCCAGTTTGTTACGTGCCGTCAGTGGTTGTGGAGGGTTGCGCAGCGTATTGGTCTTGTCATAGCCGGGGCCGACGATCGCAAAGACGATGCCGTTCCAGCCTTTGACGAAATCATCGTGGGCGTAGCGCTTGTGGCCCAGCACCGGGTCGCCGATGTAGACCCATTGCTTGTCGGCCCGCTGCAACACCACGAAGTGCTTGTAGCCGCGGATTTCCATCAGGACCACCACCGGGATCGTTACCGCTTCGAGTTTCTCTGGCGGTATCCGGTAGCCTCGGGCTCGCATGCCGATGGCTTCCACGTAGCGCTTCATGTCCAGCATGGAAAACCCTTGGGTACGGACCAGATCCTGGTCGGCATTGACCAGCATGCCTTTGATGACGTGCTCTTCATCGACATCCAGCCAATAGGCCTGGCGCAGCACCGTGGCCAGCGCGGCGGCGCCGCAACTGAAATCGGTTTTCTGCTCGACGATGTCGCTGAACTTGCGCTCGCGTATGCTTTGCACCGGTTTGTAGACCAGCATGCCGCCAGGCAGGGCGGCGACTGGTATCTGCGCCGCTTCGGCCACGCAGGCCATGCAGAGCAGCAGGGAAACGGCAGTGACACGCATGATCGATACGCCTGGTGGGAACCCTGGAAAAAAGCCCCTGTGGGAGCGAGCCTGTGGGAGCAAAGTTTGCTCCCACAGGGCAACTACCCCCGCAGTGGTACTTTTTACATGCAAGCCCTGCAGCCGGCAGCGATGGAGAGCGAGTTGCTCTGCTGGTTGCCCACGCCCGCTGACACGTTGGCGCCGCCGTTACCGGAGAAGCCGTTCATGGAGTTGGTCATGGTGGCGTTGTTGAGCACAGGGTTTTTCCAGCCGTCGCGGGTCAGCACTTGCTGGGTGTTGGTGCCGGACAGTTCGAAAGTACCCACGGCGGAGAACTTGAACTTGTCGTCATCGTGACCGCCACCGTAGCCACCTTTGTTGCCCCATCCGCCATGGCCGTCATCCTCGACGGTGCCGGTGCCTTTGGCCTTGAAGGTGCCGGAAGCGCTGGAGGTGCTGGTAAGGGTGTCGGTTTTGTAGGTCCGCACGCCTTTGTTGTCGACCACCAGGCCTGTGGAGGACTGATTGGCCTCGGCAGAGGCCTGTGCGACACGGCCACCCGATACGGCGATGGCCAGGTTGTTTTTCTGTTGGTTGAAGTTACCGGCGGTCACGTTGATGCCGATGTTGCCGGAGCCGTTGTTGCCCGCATTGGTGAGCGAGGCGTTGTTGTGGGTCGAGTTGTTTTTTACATAGTTGTTGGTATTGGTTTGCGTGGCACTTGAGGCGGCGACAGCCGAGCCGAAGATGAAGCTTTCGTCAGCGGTCGCCAGCGCTGCGGCGTTGTCTTGTTGGTTACCGTCGCCGGCGGCGATGTTGGCCCCCATGTTGCCGTTGCTGCCATTGAGGGAGTCGGTGGCTTCGGCGGTGTTTTTAGTACCCTGGTTGAGCACCTCGTTGCCGTCGCTGTTCTGCTCATCCATCACGGTAGCCATCGCGCTGGCGTTGATGGAAAGCTGTTCTTCCCACGTTGGGCCTTTGGGACCATGGTGGCCATGACCATTGCCGTGCCCGTTATCGTTTCCTCCAGCCTGTGCGGCCATTGCCATGACAGCGGCGAGAGCGAAAACCAATGGTTTGAGTGCCATTGTAGGTTTCATGGTGTTTCTCCTTGCGTGTCGTTGGTTAAGTGTCGGTACTTTCTTATGTAGCCTCCGGGTCAATCAGCGACTCGGATGCTCAGGGTGTTCGCCATACGGTTTCCCACCCCTGCGCTCTGGTTCACCTGGATGACCCCTCGGCTGCCGGTGAAGGCCTGGTCGCTGGTAACGACCTGGCGACTGCCGGTTGGGGCGCCAGTTGCTCCTGAGTTCGGTAGCAACGCCACGTTCTGTTGAGACAGGGCGCTGTCGTCAATGCTCTGCGGATGGGCACTGATGCCCACTCGCATGACATTGGCCATCTGGTTGTTGGCCCCGGCGGACTGGTTGACGCCCAGCACACCGTTGCCGTTGGTAAAGGATTGGCCGCCGATGCGGGCGGTGGCGTTCATGGACGGGTTGGCCGGCGTGTCGACGCGTTGTTGCACATGGGTGCTGGCCTGGGCGTGGCTGCCGATGGCGATGGCTCGGGTGTTGGTCTGCTGGGTCTGGTCGCCGGCCGCCTGGTTGACGTTGAAGTTGCCGGTGTAATGGCTGCCGGAATCCTGCAGGTTGGCGCTACTGATCACCGCAACACCCGAATCGGCAAATACGTTGAAAGAGCTGAGCAGGGAAAGCATGAGCAGGGCGAGGAGAAACAGGGCGGGCTTCATGTCACTGGCCTCCCGCCAACCGACCCAACGGAGCCAGGCCGGAACTGAGCGAGCGGTTGATGGTGCCGGAGATCGCGCCGCCGCTACCACCACCGTGGCCGGCACTCATGCCCGGCATGCCGTTGGGGTTGGTCACGACGTTCAGGCCTTGCACACCGGTGTTCGGGGTGACGATGTTGCGGATCGACGAACCGCTGGCCACGCTGGCGAACTCGCCATCGCTCAGTTCGGTGCTGGCGGTCGCCTGGTTGATGCGTTCGGAGGGGTTGGCATTGACAGTGGTCGGGTAGGGGTCTTTGCCACCGTTGCGACCGATTGCAATGGGCTGCACGTCACGGGTGAGCACAATGACGCCGTTGCCCTCGGCCCGCGCTGGCAAGCTGAGCGTTGCGCTGGCGGCGCAGCCGATCAACAGCAGACAGGTCATGCCCCTATCGAAAATCCCCATGGCATCGATTCCTTCTTCGGTACGCTGGCCCTAGTCAGCGTTGCGAAGTTGGAGAGCAGGTGTCGTGCCGTGTTTTGAAATGTTTTTTATTTCAATGAGTTGGAGCTACGGGGGGGATGCCGGGGAAGGAACCTGTTTCAACACTGAGACAAGGGGCATGGTGACCAACCGGTCACCTACTGTCCCAGGGCTCTGGATCCAGGCTTTTGGGCGTGTGTTTCGGAAGCTTGACAGTCTTGATGGCAATTTGGTGAAGCGGCGTTGGATCCGGGTTTGGAGCGACTGCGTTGTTTCAAGAATGAAACAGATCACCCAGCGATCAAGCTTGAAGCAGCTGGGTAACGGCGGCGAACACTTGCCGTTGGCGTTGCGCCCAATCGCCCTCAATGACCTGGAACGGTCGCTGATGTTCGCTCAGCCAGGCCTCGATCGCCTCAAAAAACGCCAGCCGTTCTGCCAGCCCGGGTTGGCAACGCAAACCGTCGCCGGTCCATTCGACCTGCTCGGGGCTCAGCAGCAGGTGCAGGTCATAATGGCGGGCCAGCAGGGCCGGCTCGAGCCAGTCCGGACAGTCGCCGAACAGGGTCTGGCTCCAGAGGATGTTGCTCAGCAGGTGCGTGTCGAGGATCAACAGCGCCGGACGGCGGGCACGCGCTTCATCTTCCCAGGCCAGTTGGCCGGAGGCGATGTCGGTGATGTCGGCCAGACAGGTATCGCGTTGGGTCTGCTCCATGAAATGGCGCACGTACTCATCCACCCGCACGCCACCAAAGTGTTCCTGCAATTGCGCCGCCAGCCAACTCTTGCCGCTGGATTCCGGGCCGGTCAGCACTATTACCTTCATGCGCGCAGGGCCGGGTCGGCGCGCCATTCCCGCCAGCCTTGCACGGCCAGCAGGGTGAACAGGGCGTAGAGTGCGGCGGTCAGGTGCAAGCCCTTATAGATGAACAGGCCGACGAAAATCACATCCAGGGCGATCCACAGCGGCCAGCATTGCACGCGTTTTTGCGCCATCCACCATTGGGCCACGAGGCTGAAGCCGGTGAGTGCGGCATCGAGCCAGGGTTGGGCGGCGTCGGTCCAGTGAGCCATGGCGGCGCCCAACAACAGGCTGCCTGCCGCGCCGATAGCCAAGCCGAGCAACACCGACGGCCCACCGAGGCGGGTGACCTGGCGTCCATCATGATTGTGTCCGGCACGAGTCCATTGCCACCAGCCGTAGAGTTGCAACACCGCGTAGACAACCTGCAGCAGCATGTCCGAATACAACTTCACCTCGAAAAAGATCCAGCTGTACAGCAGCACCATGACCAGGCCGATCGGCCAGCACCAGGGGTTCTGCTTGACGGTCAACCAGACAGCGATCACGCCGAGGGCTGCGGCAAACAGTTCAAGCCCGGACATGGCGGTTCCTTGGGGAAAAGAGGAGAGAGCGGGGATTGTAAACGTTATGGCGTGGGCAGCTCCAATATCAGTGCGGGATGTGCCGCCGCCATCGCGAGCAGGCTCGCTCCCGCAGAGAGATGTTGCGTAGCTGGAGAGCAAGTCGAGTCCGTGGCGAGGGAGCTTGCTCCCGCTTGAGCGCGAAGCGCTCACAAAAAAGGGGGCCGCTACGCAGCCCAGCGGGAGCAAGCTCCCTCGCCACAATAAATCACAACAGCTTTAACTGAGCATCGCCCCCAGCAGAGAGGCCCTGCACAACCCTCACACTCGGAATTGCTTGAGCAACCCGTTCAACTGTTCACTCAGCGCCTTGAGACGGCTGCTGGCCTGGCTGGATTGTTCGGCGGCCATGGCGGTGCTGTGGGACAGTCCGGCGGCCTGGGTGACGTTCTGGTTGATGTCTTCCACTACATGGGCCTGTTGCAGGGTGGCACTGGCGATGGAGGCGTTCAGGCTGTTGAGATTGCGTAGGGCCTGACCGATGGCGTTGAGACTGGCACCGGCCAGGCCGGCCTGTTCAATGGTCAGTTGCGAGGCACGGCTGCTGTCGCTGATGACTTTCACCGCGGCCTCGGAATGGGTTTGCAGGCGCTCGATCATCGCCTGGATCTCTGCGGTGGACTTCTGTGTACGTTGGGCCAGCAGCCGCACTTCATCGGCGACCACCGCAAAGCCCCGGCCTTGTTCGCCGGCGCGGGCAGCTTCGATGGCGGCGTTGAGGGCCAACAGGTTGGTTTGTTCGGCAATGGAGCGGATCACCTCCAGCACGCTGCCGATCTGGGTGCTTTCGCTCGCCAGGGTACGGATCACTTCCACCGCCTGATCGATGGTCTGGGACAGGCGGTCGATCTGCTGCAAGCTGCCGTCGATGTTGACCTGGCCTTGTTGGGCCTGGGACTCGGCGTCGCGCATT
This sequence comes from Pseudomonas sp. 43mfcvi1.1, assembly GCF_900115935.1. Classification (NCBI taxonomy): domain Bacteria; kingdom Pseudomonadati; phylum Pseudomonadota; class Gammaproteobacteria; order Pseudomonadales; family Pseudomonadaceae; genus Pseudomonas; species Pseudomonas sp. 43mfcvi1.1. Next base: position 74,063 of record NZ_UETT01000013.1, read on the forward strand.
TCACTGGCCGCGTGCTCGGCGTTCTTGGCGACGTCCTGCACGCCATAGGTCACTTCATTGATCGCGGTCGCCACCAGCTCCATTTGCTGCGACTGCTGCTGGCTGCGCTCCTGGGCCTGGGCGGCATCGTTGCCCAATTCGCTGGAGGATTGCCCCAGCGCACTGGCCGAGGCTTGCAGTTGGGTCACCACTTGCCGCAACTTGGCGGTAAAGGCGTTGAAATGCCGCGCCAGTTGAGTGACTTCGTCCTGGCCATGAGTGTCGAGGGTGCGGGTCAGGTCGCTCTCGCCACTGGCGATGTTGGCCATGGCGTTGACGGTTTCCTGCAGCGGGCCGACGATGCTGCGCACGATCAGGGTCAACAGCAGGCCCATGAGCAGGGTGATGATCAAACCGACCACGGAAGCCTTGATCAACTGGGACTGGAACTCGGCCTGGACGTCATCGATGTACACGCCCGAACCGATGACCCAACCCCAGGGCTCGAACAATTGGACATAGGAAGTCTTGCCCACTGGGGCCTCGGCGCCCGGCTTCGGCCAGAGGTAATTGATCATGCCGGCGCCCTTGGACTTGGCGATGGCAACCATCTCGTTGAACAGCGCATAACCGTTCGGATCGCGGATGGCCGAGAGGTTCTGGCCTTCAAGCTTGGGGTTGGTCGGATGCATGACCATCACGGGCGTCAGGTCATTGATCCAGAAGTAGTCACTCTGGTTATAACGCAGGCCACGCACGGCGCTGAGGGCCTGCTTTTGCGCGGCATCGCGAGTCAGGGTGCCAGCGGTTTCCAGGCCATGGTAGTAGCTCAGCACGCCACTGGCGGTCTGTACCACGTGCTGGGTTTTCTGCACTTTGGCTTGGTAAAGGTCGGTGTGGATCTGTTTAAGCATCAAGGCGCCAAGCGTGAACAACATCACGATGGCCACCACCAGGATGAGCCACAAGCGTCGGCTGATCGACACACTGCGCAAGCTATTCATACGCTGTCACTCCGGTTTCTTATTCTTGTCATTAACGACGGCCGGCACTTTAGCGCCCGGCAGCTATACGTAATTGACCTGGGTCATAACGCGGCAGCGTTATCAGGGCTTGTCTGATAGGATTTCGGCCCCGCAGCGCAAAACCTGAGCCTGTTCTGATTTTTCATTGGTTTTTTTTGAAAGATCACAGTTATCGTGCACCCGCTGCGAGCACCTGCTTGACACTTGAATATTGATAAGACCTGCATGAACAGCGTCTTTTTTGGGGGATGAATGGATTTGTGGACCGCCTTTTCGGCACTGATTCTTGGCGTAGTGGAAGGCTTGACGGAATTTCTGCCGATTTCCAGCACGGGACACCAGATCATTGTCGCCGACTTGCTTGAGTTCGGTGGCGAACGTTCGATGGCGTTCAACATTATCATCCAGCTCGGCGCGATCCTGGCGGTGGTCTGGGAGTTCCGGCGCAAGATCTTCGACGTGGTGCTGGGCCTGCCGACGCAACCCAGCGCCCGCCGGTTCACCGCCAACCTGCTGATCGCCTTCCTGCCGGCCGTGGTCTTGGGTGTGCTGTTCGCCGACTGGATCCACCACTACCTGTTCAACCCGATCACCGTCGCCGCCGCGCTGGTGGTGGGCGGCCTGGTGATGCTCTGGGCCGAGAAGCGCCAGCACCAGGTGCACGCCGAAACGGTGGACGAGATCTCCTGGAAGGACGCACTGAAGGTTGGCCTGGCCCAGTGCATTGCGATGATCCCGGGCACCTCGCGTTCCGGAGCGACCATCATCGGTGGCCTGCTGTTCGGCCTGTCGCGTAAAACCGCTACCGAGTTTTCGTTTTTCCTGGCGATGCCGACCATGGTCGGCGCGGCGGTCTACTCGGGCTACAAATACCGCGAGCTGTTCGTCCCGGCGGATTTCCCGGTGTTCGCCATTGGCTTCGTCACAGCGTTCATTTTCGCCATGATTGCGGTCAAGGGCCTGCTGCGGTTCATCGCCAGTCACAGTTACGCCGTGTTCGCCTGGTATCGAATCGCCTTCGGCCTGTTGATCCTGGCCACCTGGCAGTTCGGCTGGGTGGACTGGAGCGCTGCCAAGCCATGAACGATTCAGGTGGCCGCAAACGTACCGGGCGCAGTGCCGACGGCGCCGTGCAGCACCTGCGGCTCAAACTGATGGTGTTTGCGCTGCTCTGTGCCTTGCCGCTGTTCGGTTCACTGCTGTTCGGGCTGCGGGCGGTGTCATGGGTGCCGCTGGTGGCTTATGGTGTGGTCAGCGTGGTGGCGTTCCTGCTGTACTGGAGCGACAAGCGCAAGGCACGCACCGACGCCTGGCGCACTCCGGAGAACGTGCTGCATGCGGTGGAGCTGGCCGGCGGTTGGCCTGGCGCCTTGCTGGCCCAGCAGCTGTTTCGCCACAAGACCCGCAAGGTGTCGTTCCAGATGGTGTTCTGGTTCATCGTGATGTTGCACCAAGTGTTCTGGATCGACCAGTTGTTCCTGGGCAGCTATCTGTTCTGAATGGCTAGAGCAACAAACCCACCTGCGTGCGCTTGGGCAATTTGCTCACCACCAATTGATGTGAGCGTTGCAGCAAGCCACGCAGCTCTTCGGCACCCAGCGGGTAGGGCACCTGCATGATGACCCACTGGGCCCGCGCCAGGTAAGGCGCGGGGTGAATGCCCGGCCGGTCGCAATGACCCAGGAACAGATCCTTGTCGACCTTGAACGCCAACGAGTCGCTCCTCAGGCCCTGGAGGGCGAACATCTTGTTCCCGGCAATGGAAAACACCCGCACGCCGCCCCATTTGTAGTCCTCCCGGGCGCCGGGCAGGCCCAGGCAAAACCGCGCGACATCCTCTTCGCTCAAACTCATAGCGTTCTATCTCCACAGCCCTCGAAGGCTTCCACCAAATGGTCGATCCATGCACGCACCGCTGGCAGCATGCCGCGTCGATGCGGGTAGACCGCCTGGAGCCAGCCATCGGGCAACGACCATCCAGGCAGCAATTCCACCAGTGTGCCGTCAAGCAATTCCTGCTCGCAATACATGCTCGGCAATAACGTGAAGCCCAGGCCGGCGAGGGTGCAGGCGCGACGCACAATGAAGTCGTCAATGCCCAGGCGCGCCTCCAGGCTCAGTTCCACACGCTGCCCATCGGCGCTGACCAGGCGCAGGTGCACCTGGCGATCGGCTTCCAATGCCCCCAGTACTGGCAACTGTTTGAGATCATCCGGGGATTCGATCCGCCGCCCTTCGACAAAGGCCGGGCTGGCGACCAGCATCAGTCGTGCCCGGCGCAAACGCCGGGTCATCAGCAAGGGGTCTTCATCCCCCAGGTCGCGCACCCGCAACGCCACGTCGATGCCTTCGCCGATCAGGTCGACCCGGCGGTTGAGCAGGGTCATGTCCAGTTGTACCAAAGGGTATTTAGCCAGGAAGGTTTCGATCACCACGGGCAGGAATTGGTGGGCCAGGCCCACCGGGCTCGACACCCGCAATCGGCCACGGGGCTCGCTGGACATGCTCGCCACCGCTTCGTCGGCCATCTCGGCCTCCAGCAACATGGCCTGGCAATGGCGCAGGTAACGTTCGCCGACCGCGGTCAATTTCAACTGACGGGTAGTACGCTGGAGCAACCGGACGCCGAGGCGTTCTTCCAGCTCGGCCATACGCCGCGACAATCGCGACTTGGGAATGCCCAGCAGGCGCCCGGCCGCCGCGAAACCGCCGGCTTCGACGACTTTGGCGAAGTAGTACAAATCATTGAGGTCTTGCATGGTGAACTCGATTGTCCTGTCAGTGGGACAAACTATCGTATTTATGCTGACTTATCGATCATTGGCTTCATCGATAGGATGGTCGCCAATTGATCGCCTGGTGCGGTCCTCACTTGGAGAGCACTCACATGAAACTGCTGCACATCGATTCGAGCATCCTCGGCGACAACTCCGCTTCCCGCCAATTGAGCCGTGAAGTGGTTGAAGCCTGGAAAGCTGCCGAGCCAGGCATCACCGTCACCTACCGTGACCTGGCCGCCGACGCCATCAGCCATTTTTCCGCCCAGACGCTGGTTGCTGCCGGCACTAGTGCTGAATTGCGCGACGCTGCCCTGAAATACGAAGCTGACCTCAGCGCTGAAACAATGGCAGAGTTCCTGGCGGCGGATGCGCTGGTCATTGCCGCGCCCATGTACAACTTCACTATCCCGACCCAGCTCAAGGCCTGGATTGACCGCATTGCCGTTGCTGGCCAGACATTCCGCTATGGCGATTCAGGCTATGAAGGTTTGTGTGGTGGCAAGAAGCTGGTGATCGTTTCCACAGCTGGCGGGTTGCATGCCGGCAAGCCGAGTGGCGTGGGTCATGAAGACTATCTGACATTTATGTTCGGCTTCCTGGGCATTAGCGACATCGAAATCGTTCGTGCCGAAGGGTTGAACAAGGGGGATGACTTGCACACCAAGGGCATGCGCGAAGCTAAGTCGAAAATCAGCCAGCAATTCGCCGTTGCCTAAAATCTGCGTAAAGGCACCAAGCTCTTCGGGCAACCTTGGCAAAACCCTGTATTCTCGTCGTCATTGGATGGTCGGGATGCAGGGTTTTGCTGCATTCGGCGCTGGGCTTCATGGCGCAGGTTATGCACGGCCAAGAGTGCGAGCGACGGGGTCTTCCCGGGCGCTGGTGAAGGTGGAAGATTCGATGACACGTTTTGGTGCAGCGCTGCTGCTTTGCTTGTTTGCCAGTCTCGGTTCAGTGCAGGCCGCACCGGGGCCGCATCCGCATTGGAGCGCCGGCTTCCATGAGCTGAGCTTTCTCGATCCGCTGGATCAGCAGCCGATGCACGCTTTCGCCTTTTATCCGTCCACCGACCGGGAACAGTCCAGCCTGCTGGGTGGCTACCAGATCGATGCCGCGCCAGACGCCCAGATCGCCATCGGCCGCTTTCCGCTGCTGATGCTGTCCCATGGCAATACCGGTACACCGCTGGCCCTGCACGACCTGGCCACCTCGCTGGCGCGCAAGGGATTTGTCGTGGTGGCGGTGATTCATCCCGGCGACAACGCCCAGGACCACAGCCGGCTCGGGACCCTGAGCAACCTGTATGGCCGGCCGATCCAGATTTCCGAAGCCATTACCGCAACGTTGAACGACCCGATGCTCTCGCCGTTCGTCAACGCCGGGCAGGTCGGGGTGATCGGCTATTCGGCCGGTGGCGAGACGGCGCTGATCCTGTCCGGTGCGACGCCGGATCTCAATCGCCTGCGTCGCTACTGCCAGGAGCGACCGGACGACCGTGATGCCTGTAACACCCAGGGCGAACTGATCGCCGACCGCGACGACCTGCAACCTGTGGCCGACCCCAGGGTTCGGGCATTGCTGCTGATGGCGCCGTTGAGCCTGAAATTCGGTCGTCACACCCTGGCCGATGTCCATGTGCCGGTGCTGTTGTACAGCGGTGATGGCGACAAACTCGTGGCTTTCGACAAGAACGCTGCCGCCTTGGCCCGCAAGCTGCCTACCGCACCGGATTTCAAGACCCTGGCCGGCGCGGGGCACTTTGTCTTCCTGGCCCCGTGTACCGACGAGCAGATCGCCGCGATGCCAGCGCTCTGCACGGATGCTGACGGGGTCGATCGCAAGGACATCCACCGCACCATGATTTCCGAGGCCAGCCGCTTTTTTGGCGAGGCTTTGGGCAAGCCGACCCGGGCGGGGATGAGGACGGCTGATCAATAATGGGCGTTTGTCGCTCGGCGACGCAGCAGCAAGGTCAGCCCCAGGCCGCTGACGGACAGCAACGCGGCACAGAAGAAGATCGACGAATAACCCAGGTTCAATGCCACCGCGCCCATCAGCGGACCGGCAATCGCCAGCGCCAGGTCAAAGAACACCGCGTAGGCACTCAAGCCCGCGCCACGACTGGTGTTCGGCACCTGCTTGATGGCCTCCACCCCGAGCGCCGGATACACCAGCGACAGCCCGAAGCCGGCCAGCCCGGCGCCGACCAGGGCGAACGGAGTGGATGGGGCCAGCCACAGCAATACCAGCCCGAGGGTTTCGATGCTCATGCAGACAATGGCCGAGTTGAAGCCGCCGAAGCGGGCGATGCTGGAAATGAACACTAATCGCGCGAGGATGAAGCAGACGCCGAAAACCGTCAGGCACCACGCCGCGCCGGTCCAGCCGCGGCTGATGTAAAACAGTGTGATAAACGTGGTGAGCGTACCGTAGCCGATCGATGCCAGGCTCAGGCCTGCTCCGTACGGCGCAATGCGTCCAAATACCGCCCAGAAAGGCAAGCGTTCGCCACGAATGACCGGCACCGACGGCTTGTTGCGAATCATCAACAGCGCAGCGCCCGCCAGCAACGACAACGCAATGCCCAGACTGGCGAAACCCAGTTCACCGACCATCACCACACCCAGCGGGGCGCCAATGGCAATGGCCCCGTACGAGGCGATGCCGTTCCAGGAAATCGAGCGAGCCGTGTGTTCCACACCCACCTGGCCCATGCACCAACTGATGGTGCCTACGCCGATCAGCCCTTGGGCCACGCCGAGCAGCAAGCGACCGGCAATCAGAATCAGCAGGCTGGGCAGGGGAAACCCTTGCAGCAAGGTCGAGAGCAGCGTCAGCACGCCGCTGAGCACAATCCCCGACAGCCCGTAGACGATTGCCCGCTTGGTGCCGACGCTGTCCGACAACCGACCGGCCATGGGACGGCTGAGCAGGGTAGCCAGATATTGTGAGCCGATGGTCAGCCCGGCGACCACTGCGCTGAAGCCCAACTGTTCGTGGACATACCCCGGCAGTACGGCAATGGGCAGGCCGATGCAGAGAAAGGCGATGAAGGTGTAGAAAACGATGGAGACGATCTGCAGGGTGACCGACAGGGAACTGGGGGCAGGTGAGGGCGTGGGCATGGGGCTCGTTCGCGGGCGGCGGTAAGAGAGCCTCATCATGGCGCGAGGTGGGGATAAAAGAAAGCAGGCTAACTAAATGTGTTGGCGCAAGCGGATTTCAATCTGGGAAGCCACCACAAATCCCACAGGCCCAGTTGTGATCTTGGAATACAAAAAGCCCTGTCGCTACGGACAGGGCTTTCACTTGCAGCTTACAGCTGAGGGCTGTGCTTAGAACACCACACCCTGGCTGCGCAGGTAGTCATCATAGGTGCCGCTGAAGTCCACCACGCCGTCGGCACTCAGTTCGATGATGCGAGTGGCCAGGGACGAGACGAACTCACGGTCGTGGCTGACGAAGATCAGCGTGCCCGGGTAGTTTTCCAGCGCCAGGTTCAGCGCTTCGATGGATTCCATGTCCAAGTGGTTGGTCGGTTCGTCCATGACCAGCACGTTCGGCTTTTGCAGGATCAGTTTGCCGAACAGCATGCGGCCCTGTTCACCACCGGAAATGACCTTGACCGACTTGAGGATCTCGTCGTTGGAAAACAGCATGCGGCCCAAGGTGCCACGCACCAGTTGTTCGCCGCCCTGGGTCCATTGGCCCATCCAGTCGAACAGGTTGACGTCGTCTTCGAAGTCGTGGGCATGGTCCTGGGCGTAGTAGCCCAGTTCCGCGGCGTCGGTCCATTTCACGGTACCGGCATCCGGTTCCAGTTCATTGACCAGGGTGCGCAGCAAGGTGGTCTTGCCGATACCGTTCGGGCCAATGATCGCCACGCGTTCACCAGCTTCGACGGTGAAGCTGAAGTCCTTGAACAGCGGCTTGCCGTCAAAGCCCTTGGCCATGCGCTCGACAATGACCGCCTGGCGGTGCAGTTTCTTGGTCTGTTCGAAGCGAATGAACGGGCTGACGCGGCTCGATGGCTTGACCTCGGCCAGTTGGATCTTGTCGATCTGCTTGGCGCGGGAGGTGGCCTGCTTGGCTTTCGAGGCGTTGGCCGAGAAACGGCTGACGAACGACTGCAGTTCGGAAATCTGCGCTTTCTTCTTGGCGTTGTCCGACAGCAGTTGCTCGCGGGACTGGGTTGCCACGGTCATGTATTCGTCATAGTTGCCCGGGAACAGGCGCAGCTCACCGTAGTCCAGGTCTGCCATGTGGGTGCAGACACTGTTCAGGAAGTGACGGTCGTGGGAGATGATGATCATCAGGCTCGAGCGCTGGGTCAGCACGTTTTCCAGCCAGCGGATGGTGTTGATATCCAGGTGGTTGGTCGGCTCGTCCAGCAGCAGCACTTCCGGGTCGGAGAACAGCGCCTGGGCCAGCAGCACACGCAGTTTCCAGCCTGGCGACACTTCGCTCATCGGGCCGAAATGCTGCTCGATGCCAATCCCCAGGCCCAACAGCAGTTCACCGGCGCGGGATTCGGCGGTGTAGCCGTCCATTTCGGCAAATTCGGTTTCCAGCTCGGCCACGGCCATGCCGTCTTCTTCGGTCATTTCCGGCAGCGAATAGATGCGGTCGCGCTCGGCCTTGACCTTCCACAGCTCTTCGTGACCCATGATCACCGTATCGATCACGGTGAATTCTTCGTAGGCGAACTGGTCCTGGCGCAGTTTACCCAGGCGCACGTTCGGCTCGAGCATGACCTGGCCGCCGGACGGCTCGAGGTCGCCGCCGAGGATTTTCATGAAGGTCGACTTGCCGCAACCGTTGGCGCCGATCAGACCGTAGCGGTTACCCGCGCCGAATTTGACCGAGACGTTTTCGAACAGTGGCTTGGCGCCGAACTGCATCGTGATGTTAGCTGTAGAGATCAAAGGTTTATCCTGCGGAACATTCAGAGTAGCTAAGGGTGCGGCAGTACCTGTTCAGTACCTGTTTGCGCACGTCCCGACCGCGCAAAGGCGTCGCGGTCGCAAGCGCAAGGGTCCATCCGGCATAAGAGGACAGCAGCATACGGAGCGCCTGGCCCGGTAGACGTGCGCCGAAGCCGGGTTAACGGTTTCGGCCAAAAGGGGGCGCGTGATAGTTGGCGGCGATTGTACTGATCTGGCCGCATAAACGATAGGGTATTGCCCGGACAAGACAGTTTTTCACATTTGCAGGATAACTTTTGCTTACAAACTGTGGCTAAAATGCCATCTCACCCGATGCGATCTCCCTTGCCGCTTGGCTGGCCTGGAGAAGCAGCCTGTTCACTCCTGCATTGTGACGGATTCCGTGAAGCTCATCATTGCCGCGATCTACATCCTCTCCATTGGCTACGTCCACCTGCGCGGGCGCGTGCGGCATAAGTTCGGGCGCCAGTTGAGCGATCACTCGTCTTTTCTCGCCCCGATCAATTGTCTGCTTTACCTGTGCTCGAAACTGCCCAACAAGCCGTTCCTGAGCCCGGCGCAGTTTCCGGACCTGAGCCCGTTGCAGGCTCACTGGGAAGAGATCCGGGCCGAAGGCCAGAGCCTGCTGCATGCGGGAGAGATCAAGCGATCCAATCAATATGACGACGTGGGCTTCAACTCGTTCTTCAAGACCGGTTGGAAGCGTTTCTACCTGAAGTGGTACGGCGATAGCCATCCCTCGGCCATGAAGCTGTGCCCACGCACCACCGAGCTGGTGCAGAGCATCGGTTCGATCAAGGCGGCGATGTTCGCCGAGTTGCCTCCGGGCTCGAAGCTGGTCCGGCACCGTGACCCGTATGCCGGGTCCTATCGGTATCACCTGGGCCTGGAAACGCCCAACGATGCCGGCTGCTACATCAATGTCGATGGCGAGCCTTATCATTGGCGCGATGGCGAGGCGGTGATTTTCGACGAAACCTTCATTCATTACGCCGAGAACACCACCGACCATAACCGCATCATCCTGTTCTGCGACGTGGAGCGGCCCATGAAGTTTCGCTGGGCCACTGCGTTCAACCGCTGGTTCAGCCGCACCGTGATGGCGGCGGCCGGTGCGCCCAACGACGCGGGCGACAGGACGGGCGGCCTGAACCGGGCGTTCTCCAGGCTGTACAAGATCCGCTTGCAGGGCAAGGCCCTGAAGAAACGCAACCGCACGCTTTATTACCTGCAGAAATGGGCTTTTTTTGGCGGTTTGCTGGCGATCTTCGTCTGGATTTGAACGCCGTGTTCGTCCTCATGCCTCGGGTTTTTGCGCATCCAGCTGCGCCCACATCCTGGTGGTGATCCGCTGGCGGTGGTTGTAGCCTTCCCAAGGATCGGTCCGCAGGCCTTTAGCCCGTTCCAGCGCGGTATAAATGTCCCATTGCTGGGCATTGCGCAGGGTCTGCAGCTCGGCCCGGGCAATTGGCACCGAAACCGGTAGGCCTGGCCTGGCGCGCACCGAGTAGGCGGCCACTGTACTGGCCCCACGGGCGTTGCGCAGGTAGTCGACGAATATTTTCCCGACGCGGTTCTTCGGCCCCATGGTGGCGGTCATGCGCTCTGGCATCTGCCGGGCCAGGAACTGTGAGATGGCCTTGGCGAATGCCTTGGTGGTGTCCCAACCCTCGCTTCTGGCCAGGGGCACTATCACGTGCATGCCTTTGCCACCGCTGGTCTTGAGGAAGGCCTGCAAACCCAACTCGTCGAGCAGCGCCAAGGTCATGCCGGTCGCCTCGATCATGGCGCTCCAGGGCAACGAAGGGTCCGGATCCAGGTCCAGGACAAACAGGTCAGGCGTCTCGATCCGATCATGAGTCGCGGTCCAGGTGTGCAACTCCACCGTACCCATCTGCGCCGCGCTGACCAATGCGTGGATGTCATCGATTTCCATCAGCGGTGCGTGGCCTGGGTCCAGTCCAGGATCCAACTGCTTGATATGGGGAATCTCCAGGCGATCGGCGTGTTTTTGAAAGAACTGTTCTTCGCCGATACCATCCGGTGCCCGCAGTAGCGCAACCGGCCGCTGCTTGAGGTGCGGCAGGATCCAAGGGGCGATGTCCAGGTAATACTGCGCCAGCTCGGCCTTTTGGACACCGCTGACACTGTCGATGACCCGGTCGGGGTGGGTGATCATCACGCCGTCGACTTTGGCCGCGCGGGCTTTGCTGCGACGCTGGGGTTTTGTCGCAGGTTTTATCGGCAGGGGTTGCTCGCGAACGATCTTGTTGGCCGGCGTATTGTTCGACAAATCCAGGAAAATCGCCTGCCGCACCTGGCTGTCGGCAGTCCATTCAACGAACTCGACCTCGCAGGTCAGGCCAGGTTCGACCCATTGCACGCCGCGTCCTTGCGCACCGGCGAGTGGCAAGGCCAATGGTGAAGTCTCGCGCTGTTGCGCGCTCAGTTGTGCGTGTAACTGTTTGATTTGTGCCTGGCTGAACCCGGTGCCCACCCGACCGGCATACACCAGCCCCTCCGGCCCGTTGACTGCCAACAGCAGCGCGCCGAAACCGGCGCGCTTGCCTTGGGGCCGGGTGAACCCGACGATGACAAAGGACTGGCGCAACCGACACTTGAGTTTTACCCAATCGGCGCTACGTCGGGACATATAGGGGCTGCCCAGGCGCTTGCCGACCACGCTGTCCAGTGACAGGGCGATGGCGCTTTCGAACATCTCGTGCTGGCTGGCGGAAAACGACTCGGAAAAGCGCAGGCGCTTGCTGGCGTTGTTGCCAAGGGCTTTTTTCAGTGCTGCACGGCGCTCTTCCACCGGCGCCTGGCGCAGGTCGACACCGTTGAGGAACGGCGCATCGAACAGGAAATACACCATGTCGACGGTGCGGCCGATTTCGAACGCCTGGCGCAGGGCCGCGAAATCGCTGTGGCCGGTATCGTCGAGCAGGACCAGTTCGCCGTCGAGCCAACTGTCCTCCAGGTTCAACCCGGCCAGGGCGTCGGCATGCAGCTTCAGCCGCTCGGTCCAGTCCTGATGATTGCGGTTGTATAACCGGACTTCACCGTGTTCGATGCGCGTCAGCAGGCGATAACCGTGGAATTGGACCTCATAGCGCCAGTCGCCGGTGGGTGGTTCTTCCACGGGCGTGGCCAGTTGCGGGGCCAGGCGTTCGGGGAGGCGGTTTCCAGGGGCTGTCTTGCCCAGTCGGCCAGGGTTGCGGGGCGTCGTTGCATCCGATTCGGTATCGGACGAACGAGCATATTCACTCTCGGCGTTGGCCATGACAGATTCCTTTGTATTGCACACGCCAGGGTTTACCCCCGGGAGGCCTTGGTGGCTTTTTTAGCAGGAGCGGATTTGCCGGTTTTCGCCGGTTTTGCAGGGGCCTTCCCAGAGGATTTGTCAGGTGCCTTGCCCTTGCTGCCCAGGCTGCGCTTGAGCAGTTCGGTAAGGTCGATGATATCGGCGCTCTTGCGCTGCTCCTCGCCTGGGTCGGTCTCCACCGCTTCGAGGCGGCCTTCGTTGGCTTTTTTCTCCACCAGTTCCATGATCTTGTCTTCGAAACTGTCCCGGTATTCTTGCGGTGTCCAATCGGCGCTCATGTCCTCCACGAGGCGCTTGGCCATTTCCAGCTCGCCCTTGGCCAGGGTCGGGTGAGTGACTTCGTCGCCCAGCTCCAGGACATCCAGCTCGCGCACCTCTGCGGGCCAGCGCAGCATCACCAGCACCAGCGCCGACTCAAGGGGCATGAGCGCTGCCAGGTGCTGGCGGGTATGCAGCACGACGTGGGCCAGGGCGACCTTGTTGCTCTTGACCAGGGTTTCGCGCAGCAGGGCATAGACTTTGCCGCCGCGCTTGTCGGGGGCGAGAAAGTAGGGCGTATCGATGTTTTGCAAGGGAATCTTCTCGCTGTCGACAAAGGAAAAGATATCGATGGTCTGGGTCGACTTGGGATGGGCGGAACGAATTTCCTCTTCGCTGAGCAGCACGTATTGGCCTTTCTGGTACTGGACGCCCTTGACGATGTTTTCCTTGGTCACCTCCTTGCCCGTGACCTTGTTGACCCGCTTGTAGCCAACCGGGTCCATGCTGCGCTTGTCCAGCCAGTCAAAATCCACCCCCTGGGAAGAGGTGGCCGACACCAGCGCTACAGGAATATGGACCAGCCCGAAACTGATTGCGCCTTTCCAGATTGCCCGTGCCATGGTGGTGTTTTCCTTGCCGATGGATGTCTCTCTGGTGACCGTCGCGCCTTGGCAAAAGTTTCCACCATCCTGCTTCACTGTGGGAGCGAGCTTGCTCGCGATAGCGGCGGTACAGACGCCATGGGTGCAAGCTGCCCCCCCCGGCGTCGCGAGCAAGCTCGCTTCCACAATGGTTCGGAGACGCTTCGTTACATCTTCACCGGGACATTTCGCTTAACAACGGCGAACCTGCGGCGTAGCTTGCTTTCGATATGCCTGAACCCAAGAGGTGCTCGAATGAACAGGCTGATGCTCGCCATCATGGCGTTACTACTGACCGCTGCCGCCCAGGCTGCCACGCCCAGTGCAGGCCCAATGGTCCTGGCCCAGAACCTACCGGGCAACAACAACCCCTATAACAGCCCGACTCGCCGGGCCAATCCCAATAGCATGCAAGGTACCCGGCCCAACGTGCCGATGATTCAAAACAACCCGACGATACCGGCTCCTCGTCCACCGACCCTGGAAAACGGCGGTATCGGCAATGGCTACCCTCGTTCCGGCCAGCCGCCGGCTTCGCCACGGCCCAACCTCGACTACACCCCGCCGCCCAGGAGCACGAACAACGGCAATCGCTAGGCGCTGAATCCTGGCTGTTTCTTTCCACGCTACAGAAGGAGGTGTGCATGTTGCGTAAAACACTCCTGGCCGCACTCTGCGCCAACGCTGTTCTGACCCTTGCCACGCCGGCCGCTGCCGCACAAACCCAGCGAGCGAAAAGCGAGGAGGGCACCTTGGAGGTGATCACCGTGGTCAAGGGCCTGGAGCACCCTTGGGCGCTGGCGTTCCTGCCGGACCAGCAAGGCATGCTGGTCACGGAGCGCCCCGGCAACCTGCGCCTGGTGGGCCCCGATGGCCAGTTATCGGCGCCGTTGAGGGGCGTTCCCAAGGTCTGGGCCAAGGGCCAGGGCGGTTTGCTGGATGTAGTGCTGTCACCGGATTTCAAACAGGACCGCACGGTCTACCTGTCCTATTCCGAGGTCGGTGAAGACGGCAAGGCCGGCACTGCGGTGGGCCGTGGGCAGTTGTCACAAGACTTGAAGAGGCTGAACAGTTTCAACGTGATCTTTCGCCAGCAGCCCAAGCTGTCGAAGGGCAACCACTTTGGCTCGCGCCTGGTGTTTGACCGGGACGGCTACCTGTTCATCACCTTGGGGGAAAACAACGACCGGCCCACTGCCCAGGACCTGGACAAGCTGCAAGGCAAGGTCGTGCGCATCTACCCCGACGGTAAGGTGCCGGACGATAACCCGTTTGTCGGCCAGGAAAACGTCCGTCCCGAGATCTGGGCCTACGGTATTCGCAATCCTCAGGGAGCGGCCCTCAACCCACGTAACGGCACGCTGTGGGAAAACGAGCATGGGCCCAAGGGGGGCGATGAGCTGAACATCATCGAGCGTGGCAAGAATTACGGTTGGCCGTTGGCGACCCACGGCATCAATTACTCCGGTGCCCCGATTCCCGAAGCGCAGGGCACGACGGTCAAAGGCACCCTGGGGCCTCACCATGTCTGGCAGGTGTCCCCGGGGCTCAGCGGCATGGCGTTCTACGACAGTGATCGCTTCAAGGCCTGGCAGCACAGCGTGTTCATCGGCGCGCTGGTCTCCAAGAACCTGATCCGCCTGCAATTAAAGGGCGATAAGGTCGTGCACGAGGAGCGTTTGCTTGGTGAACTCGACGAGCGTATCCGTGACGTTCGCCAAGGGCCGGATGGTTTCTTGTATGTGCTGACGGATGAAGGCGATGGGGCGTTGTATAAAGTTGGCCTGCAGTAAGTGGCAAGGGGATTTAGCGCAATGTCGCACCGCTCCGTTGGGCTGCGCAGCGGCCCTCAAACCGGTCACCGCCGGATGTCCGGTTGATTGCATCCAGATTCATGGGGGCCACTTCGCGGCCCAGCGGGGATAAATCCCCTCGCCGCAAGCGGGTGAACCAAGCCCATCTGTGTATTTTGGATTGACTTGGCCCCCATCCCCCAGCTAACTTTCAATCATGACTTCCACCGTACTGCGCAGCCAGCCAAGCATTATTACCGCCATTCCTTATTTGGCGGGTTAGCTGACGACTGCACCCAACCCGCCCTAGAGGCGGGTTTTTTCTTTCTGTCTCCAGGGTTCTGTCCAAACCAGGAGACCGCCATGACCGCTACCCCCGCCGAGCAAGCCCTGCTGGAACATTACGTCAAAAAGATCCTGGCCGCGCCGGTGTACGAACTGGCTGTGCGCACGCCACTGCAAGCGGCCCCTGCATTGTCCGAAGCCTTGGGCAACACGATCCTGCTCAAGCGTGAAGACCTGCAGCCGACCTTTTCCTTCAAGATCCGCGGCGCCTACAACAGACTGGTTCAATTGACCCCGGAGCAGCGGGCCCGTGGGGTCATCACCGCTTCGGCGGGCAATCATGCCCAAGGCGTGGCGCTGGCGGCGCGGGAGTTGGGTATCTCGGCCACCATCGTCATGCCCTTGACCACTCCGCAATTGAAGGTGCTGGGCGTACGCAACCGGGGTGCTGAGGCGTTGCTGCACGGGGAGAGTTTTCCGTTTGCCCTGGAGTACGCCCTGGATTTGGCCCGGCAGACCGGGCGGGAGTTCGTGTCGCCTTTCGATGACCCGGACGTGATCGCGGGGCAGGGCACCGTCGCCATGGAGATCCTGCGCCAGCACCCCGGCAGGCTGGATGCGATTTTTGTCCCGGTCGGCGGCGGTGGGCTGATCGCTGGAGTCGCAGCCTACGTCAAGTACCTGCGTCCGGAAGTGTGCATCATCGGTGTCGAGTCGCAACACTCCGCCTGCCTGCAGGCGGCGTTGGTGGCGGGGGAACGGGTGACGCTGCCGAGTGTGGGAACCTTCGCCGATGGTGTGGCCGTCGCGCAGATCGGCGCCCATGGCTTCGAGGTCTGCCGTTTTTGTGTCGATGAGGTCATGACCGTCAGCAACGATCAACTGTGCGCGGCGATCAAGGACATCTATGACGACACCCGCTCAATCACCGAGCCCTCTGGCGCCTTGGCTGTGGCGGGCATCAAGCAGTACGTGGCCCGAACCGGCGCGCACGGCCAGACCCTGGTGGCGATCGATTCCGGTGCCAATATCAACTTCGACAGCTTGCGGCATGTGGCCGAGCGCGCGGCCATGAATCCGGTTTGCAGCCCGAGTCACAGTTTTTTTGCACGAGGCGACGGATGCCCTCTCACCCAGCCGTAATAGGGGCTACTCTAGCTTTCGACAGGAGAAAAGCGATTGCAGTTTGCATGGGGTTCTTACCGTTGCCTTGCATTCTGCACGACCGGTCCGGCGTCAGGTAAAGCTAAGTGATTGATTTGAATCAAGCCAGGGCGTCGTGAATTCAGGCATGTTATTTGCGGGATGATTCAGGAGTTCGCTTAATGGGGCTCATTGATTAGAAACGCCAAAAACGAAGAACGGCACGGCATTCGTAGTCCCAGTCCGCATGGAAGAAACGGACTAAAAGAATACCGCCGTTGTGTACATAAATTGGCCGCCTCAACAGGAGAGAGTTGCCATGTTTTTATCTGCCCTCGAAATGCGAAATATCATTGAAAGCAGCTTGCTGCCCAAGCGCTCGCAATGCACCTTGTCACCCGATTTGTCGATGACCATCAAGATCTACGATGATCATGAAACCGACCGCGTGGCCTTGGTAAAAACTGGCATCGATGCTCAAAAACTCACGGGTTGCCGTGCAATCAACGACTTGATTGCCGAACTGCGCACCGAACTCGACCAGAACCACGGCCAGAATCAACACCACAATCCCGCCGGCAATCATTTTCATCAGTTACATCGGATGACCGGGCGTTAAAATACGCGCCCTGTACAAGCACATCGACGCCTGGCCCGGTCATTGTCCGAGCCAGGCGTTTTGTTGTCCGCCACCCGCCAGTCAATTTTGATAACTGCAGGAATCCGATAGTTTGCGGTAAGAGACATCACGGGTTTGCCCCGTCTTGTCGATGTACACCATCTGCGCCGTCACGACCTTGCAATAAGGCGTTGATGGCTCCTTCAGCGATACCACCTTTTTGATCTCCAGCGGCATGCCATAACGGTAGGGCGTGGGTTGTCCGGCGTTGTCAGCCTGGGCCATCACGCTGATGCCAGTCAGCAGTACCAAAGACGACGCGGCGACTAATCGACGAATATTCATGAGCGAGACTCCGCAGCAGAGAGAAAATCGACCTGATGTTCAAACATCGGGCCTGCCGCGCGGGACCTCAGGAGGGATACGCGGTCCGGGACAGTGTCGGATCGCGGGATTAAACGAGGGTTAAAGCGAATCGCTTGGCTTTTGTGTGGGGTGGCAACCGCTGCCGAAGGCTCGGTGGCGTTCGGCAGCGGCGGGTTGCGAGCGTCAGTTCAACTGTCGCCGGTAAGGCAGGTCTGGGCCGGTCTTTGCGCAGGTCAGGGCCGCGGCGCGTATGGCGAAGTCGAGCATGGCGCTGATCTGGTCGCGGGTCAGGGTGTTCAGGCCTTCGACCGAATCCAATTGCTGTTCGGTGAGCCAGGTAATCAACGCAGCCTGGAAGGTGTCGCCGGCGCCCACAGTATCGGCGATCTTCACCGAGCAGGCGGGCATTGACCACGAACCGTGTTGGCGACTGAATACCGTGGCGCCCTGGCCGCCGCGGGTCAAGAATACCAGTTGGCAACGGTGCTGCAGCCAGCCATCAATGACCGCTTGTGGCTCAAGCTCGGGGTAGAGCAGGTGCAGGTCTTCGTCGCTGACCTTGATCAGGTCGGCATATTGCACCAGCGTTGCGATCCGTGAACGCCACAGTTCGATATCCGGCTGCGGGTTGAGGCGCACGTTCGGGTCGAGGCTGATCAGGCGCTTGCCGCTCTCGCGCTGTACCAGGGCCAGCAGGGTGTCGGCAATCGGCTGGACCACCAGCGAGAACGAGCCGAAATGCAAGCCACGCACCTCCGGGCCCAACGTCGGCAGATGGGCCAGGCTCAATTGTCGGTCCGCGCAGCCTTCGCCGCGAAAACTGTAGTGGGGCGAGCCGTTGGCGCCGACGGCCACCATCGCCAGGGTCGTCGGTGCGTCGAAGTCCAGCAGGTATCGGGCGCTGACGCCTTCGTTGAGCAGCACCTGCTGCAAGCGTCGGCCCAGGTAGTCAGTGGACAGCCCGGCAAACAGCGCGGACTCGACACCCAGGCGCCGCAACCCGACCGCCACGTTGAACGGCGAGCCGCCGGCAATGGCCTTGAAGTTCACTTGCGAGGCCGGGCCGCCAGCCTCGGTTTCACTGAAAAAATCAAACAGTGCTTCACCACACACCAAATACATAGTTGCCTGCTCTCAAAGGGTTGCGACGTGTTGTCGATAATGTTCATAAGCGTGTTGGGCGGCCGCGACGTGCCCGGCGATGGGCTGGGTTTCACTGTCCAGGTCGAGCTTGACGCAGCGCTCGCACAGTTCGGTCAGGTTCTCTTGCGTCCCTGAATGGCACCATGCCGCCTGAATCGCCGCGCCAAGGGCTGCGGCTTCGCTCTGTTCGGTGCAGATGACCGGGGTATTCATGATATCGGCGACGATCTGCCGCCACACCGGGCTCTTCGAACCGCCGCCAATCAGGCGAATGCTCTGGGCTTCAAGCCCGTTGGCCCGCAGCAGGTCCAGGCCGTAGCGCAACCCGAAGGTCGTGCCTTCGACCACGGCCCGGCACAGGTTGGCCCGGGTCAGGTTGGTGGTGGTCAGGCCCAGCAGGCTGCCGCTGGCATGGGGCAGGGCGGGAACGCGCTCACCGTTGAGGAACGGCAGCATGCACACGCCCTCGGCGCCAATCGGGGCTTGGGCCACCAGGGCGTTGAAGGCGGCGATGTCCAAGTCCAGCAATTCGCGTATCGCACCAGTGGCGTTGGTCAGGTTCATGGTGCAGATCAGCGGCAGCCAACCACCGCTGGAAGAGCAGAAGGTCGCCACCGACGCTTCCGGGCTGACCACTGGCTCTGCGGCATAGGCGTAGACCGTGCCGGAGGAGCCGAGGCTCATGGTGATCACGCCGGGCTGGATGTTACCGGTGCCGATGGCGCCCATCATGTTGTCGCCGCCACCGCTGGACACCACGGCATTCGGGTTGATGCCCAGGTGCGCGGCAATGGCCGGCAGGATCCGACCGACCGGCTGATGTGCGTCGATCAGTTCCGGCAACGCCACTTGCAAGCGGCCGCTGGGGTCGATGTGTTGCAGTAACGGCACGTCCCATTGCCGGGTACGTACATTGAAATAGCCGGTGCCCGAGGCATCGCCGTATTCGCTGCAATGGCGGCCGGTCAGCCAATGATTGAGAAAGTCGTGGGGTAGCAGGATGCTGGTGATGCGGGCGAAAACCTCGGGATGCTGTTCGCGGGTCCACAGCAGCTTGGACACCGTGTAACCCGGGGCGATGACCACGCCGAGGCGTTCCAGGGAGCCGCTTTCACCGCCCAGGTGGGCCAGTAGCCGTTCGTTTTCCGGAGTGGTTTCGGTGTCGCACCACAGCTTGGCCGGGCGCAGGACCTGGCCTTGCTCATCGAGCAAGACCAGGCCGTGCTGCTGGCCGGAAACGCCGATGCCGAGGATGGCCTGGCCATCGACCCCGGCGGCGGCCAAGGCTTGATGGGTCGCCTGGGTAAATGCATCGAGCCATTGCTGGGTATCTTGTTCACGGCGACCGTTGGCCCCGCTGATCATACTGTGGGCAGCGGCGCCCTGGCCGAGTACCTGGCCGCTGAACGCATCCAGGATCAGCGCCTTCGTGCCTTGGGTGCCGCAGTCGATGCCCAGGAACAATTGTTGGTTTGCCATAAAAATCCTTTGTGTCAGATCAAATCACCAACAGGTAATAGCAATTCGTTCAGCAAACACATCTGTGGCGAGGGAGCTTGCTCCCGCTGGGCTGCGCAGCAGCCCCTGAGTCCAGGCAGCGCGGTGAACCTGACAAACCCAGGGGGTCGCTTCGCAACCCAGCGGGAGCAAGCTCCCTCGCCACAAAAAGCGGTTCACGGTCGAGCCTCAGTTCGCGTCAGCCAACACCCGCTCAAGCGTCCGCGTAACACCGTGCTCGCGCAAGCTATTGCAGCACCATTCGAATGCTGCCACGAACTCCGGCGAGCGGGGAATCGCGGTGCCAAAGATTTCTTCTACCTCCAGCAGCCGCTGGGTTACCAGCGCATCGTCAGCCACCAAGGCCTGGCAGAATGCCGCCCGTGGGTCCGGGATCGAATACGTCACGCCGTTCTCGTCCACACCCTTCAGGTACACCGCCCAGGCCGCCACGACCAGCGCCGCGCGGCGGGTTTCGCCGCCGTCGGCGATCAAGCGGTTGATGGTTGGCACGGTGAATTTCGGAAACTTCGAAGAACCGTCCGAACAGACCCGCTCCAACTGGTCGGCAATCGCTTGGTTGGAAAAACGTTCCACCAGGGTGTTCTTGTAGTCGGTCAGGTCGATGCCCGGTACCGGGGCCAGTTGCGGCGTCACGTCCAGGTCCATGTAGGCCCGCATGTAACGCACGAACAACGGGTCGTTCATGGTCTCGTGGACGAAGCGATAACCCTTGAGGAAGCCCAGGTAGGTCAACGCCAGGTGACTGCCGTTGAGCAGCTTGATTTTCATCTCTTCATAGGGTGAAACGTCATCGGTGAATTGCACGCCGACTTTTTCCCAGGCCGGACGACCGTTGACGAACTTGTCTTCCAGCACCCATTGCACGAACGGTTCGCAGACCACCGGCCAGGCGTCGTCAATGCCATGTTCGTCATGCAACTGCAAGCGATGGGCGCCGCTGGTCATCGGGGTGATGCGATCGACCATGGCATTGGGAAAACTTACGTTCTCGTCGATCCATTGGCCCAGTTCCGGGTCGCGCAGTGCGGCAAACGCCAGCAGTGCCTTGCGAGTGACCGCTCCGTTGTGGGGAAGGTTGTCGCAGGACATCAGCGTGAACGCCGGCGTCCCCGCAGCACGGCGCTTGGCCAGGGCGGCACAGAGGAAGCCGAAGACCGTTTTCGGTGCCTCGGGATGGGTCAGGTCATGCTGAATCTGCGGCAGGTGGGCCATGAACTCGCCATTGCTGTCGTCGATGCAATAGCCACCTTCGGTAATGGTCAGCGAAACGATGCGGATCAGCGGATCGGCCAGTTTGTCGATCAGCGCCTGGGCGCTATCTTCGGCCAAGAGCATGTCGGCGATGGCGCCGATGACGCGGACTTCGGTGTCGTCGGTGTCGCCCAACTCATAAAGCGTGAACAGATAATCCTGGCCTGCCAGGTCATCCCGGGCGCGACGGTCTTCGGGTCGAAGACCTACGCCACAAATGGCCCAGTCGAGGCCTTCGCCGGTATTCATCAACGCATCGGTGTAATACGCCTGGTGCGCGCGGTGGAAACCACCGACGCCAATGTGGGCGATACCCTGGCGACGGTCGCCCAGGCTGTAAGCGGGCAGGGCGACCTCGGCGTTGAGGTTGTGCAGGTTCTGTCGGTTGAGTTTCATCACAAGTCTCTACAATCAGGCGGCGGCGCGCAGCGCACGGGTCACCGCTACGCCTTCGGCATCGAATAAATGGCAGTGTTCAGCGTCCAGGTGCAGGTTCAGTTGCTCGCCGAAACGGCTCGCCAGATCGCCGCGAACCCGCATGGTCAAAGCTTCACCCGACGCGGTCACGACATGGCAGAACGTGTCGCTGCCCAGGCGTTCGCTGACATCGGCGGTAACCTGCAGCGTGCAATCGCCCGGTTGCGCCAGGTTCAGGTGCTCCGGACGAATCCCCAGGGTCACCGCACCGCCAACGCTCAGGCTGGCACCGCTCAATGGCAGGCTGATACGGGTTCCGGCGTCCAGCAGGACCTCGCAGCCCTGGCTGTCCAGGCCCGTGACCTTGCCTTTGAGAAAGCCCATTTTCGGTGTGCCGAGGAACCCGGCGACAAACAGATTGGCGGGTTGGTGATACAGCTCCAGCGGCGAGCCGACCTGTTCGATGCGCCCGCCATTGAGCACCACCACCTTGTCGGCCAGGGTCATGGCTTCGACCTGGTCGTGGGTCACGTAGATCATGGTCGCCTGCAGCTCTTTGTGCAGCCGGGCCAGTTCCAGGCGCATCTGCACCCGCAGGGCGGCGTCGAGGTTGGACAGCGGTTCGTCGAACAGGAAAATCTTCGGGTTGCGCACGATGGCCCGGCCGATTGCCACACGCTGGCGCTGGCCACCAGACAGTTGCTTGGGCTTGCGTTCGAGCATTGGCCCCAGTTCGAGGATGCGCGCCGCTTCATTGACCTTCTTCTCGACCTCGGCCTTGGGTACACCGGCCAGGTCCAGGGCGAAAGACATGTTCTTGCGCACGCTCATGTGCGGGTAGAGGGCGTAGGTCTGGAACACCATCGCCAGGTCGCGTTTGGCCGGGCTGACTTCGGTAATGTCCCGGCCGTCCAGCTCGATGGTACCGTCGCTGACTTCCTCCAGGCCGGCGATCAGCCGCAGCAGCGTGGACTTGCCGCAGCCCGATGGCCCGACGAAGACCACGAACTCGCGGTCGTTCACCTCAAGGTCGATGCCCTTGATGATGGAGAAGCCTTCGAAACTTTTTTGCAGATTCTTGATTTTCAGGTTGGCCATGATGATGGGCCTCCACTTCTGATTATTGTGTAGGGCGCGTTACTTCACGGCGCCGAAAGACAAACCGCGCACCAGCTGTTTCTGGCTGATCCAGCCAAAAATCAGGATCGGCGCACAGGCCAGGGTCGAGACGGCCGACAATTTGGCCCAGAACAGACCTTCCGGGCTGGAGTAAGAGGCGATCAACGCGGTCAATGGCGCGGCTTTGGACGAGGTCAGGTTCAGTGACCAGAAGGCCTCGTTCCAGCACAGGATCAACGACAGCAACACGGTGGATGCCAAGCCGCCCTTGGCAATCGGCAGCAGCACGCGGACCATTTCCTGCCACAGCGTGGCGCCATCCAGACGCGCGGCCTCGAGGATGTCGCGAGGAATGTCCTTGAAATAGGTGTAAATCATCCAGACCACGATGGGCAGGTTGATCAAGGTGTAGATGATGATCAACGCGATCCGCGTATCCAGCAGACCAAATTGCTTGGCCAGCAGGTAGATCGGCATCAGCACGCCCACCGGCGGCAACATCTTGGTGGAGAGCATCCACAGCAAGGTGCCTTTGGTGCGCTGGGTTTCGTAGAACGCCATGGAGTAGGCTGCCGGCACCGCGATCAGCAGGCAGAGGGCGGTGGCGCTGAAGGAAATCACCACCGAGTTCCAGGCGAAACTGAAGTAGTTGCTGCGCTCGTTGATGTGCAGGTAGTTCTCCAGCGTCGGCGCGAAGATGAATTGCGGCGGCGTGGCGAATGCGTCGATTTCGGTCTTGAAGCTGGTCAGCACCATCCAGAAGATCGGGAAAAAGATCAGGATCGCGATGGCCCAGGCCAACGTGCCCAGCAGCAGGCTTTGCAGGCGACGGGTTTGTTGAAGAGTCATGGCGACGGCCTCAATGCTTGTCGGTGAGGTTTTTGCCGATCATCCGGACCAGGATGATGGCGGCGATGTTGGCGATGACCACGGCAATCAGGCCACCGGCCGAAGCCATGCCGACGTCGAACTGCACCAGCGCCTGGTTGTAGATCAGGTAGGCCAGGTTGGTCGAGGCGTAGCCGGGGCCGCCGTTGGTGGTGGTGAAGATCTCGGCGAACACCGACAGCAGGAAGATCGTCTCGATCATCAGCACCACGGCAATCGGGCGGGCCAGGTGCGGCAGGGTCAGGTGCCAGAAAATCGCGATCGGGCCGGCACCGTCCAGGCGCGCGGCTTCTTTCTGTTCCTGATCGAGGGACTGCATGGCGGTCATCAGGATCAGGATCGCGAAGGGCAACCACTGCCAGCTCACGATGATGATGATCGACAGCAACGGATAGTGGGCCAGCCAGTCCACCGGTTGGGCACCGAACAGTTTCCACACCGAGGCAAGGATTCCCGAGACCGGGTGGAAAATCAGGTTCTTCCAGATCAGCGCGCCCACCGTGGGCATGATGAAGAATGGCGAGATCAGCAGCACCCGGACGATGCCGCGCCCAAAAAACTCACTGGCTTCCAGCAGCGCACTGATCAACACCCCTAGCACGATACTGATCAGCAACACGCTGCCCACCAGCAGCAGGGTATTGGTCGCACCGGGCATGAAGCCCGAGTCGGTGAGGAAATAAGTGAAGTTCTCCAGCCCCACGAATTCGTTTTCGCCGGGGTAGAGCAGGTTATAGCGAATCATCGAGAAATAGACGGTCATGCCCAGCGGCACGATCATCCACAGCAGCAATAAAGCGACTGATGGGCTGACCAGGAACCAGCCGGGGTTGGCCAGGCGGATCTTGCGCGCTGGCGGCGGGGCAATCTCGATAGGGGCTTTGGCAGTTGTCGTTGAGCTATTCATGAGTGCTTACTCTTATGCGACGCATTCCCTGTGGCGAGGGAGCTTGCTCCCGCTGGAACGCGCAGCGGGCCCATGCCGATAGGCAATCCTCTCGATCGCCAGGGCGGGCTTCGCCCGCCAGCGGGAGCAAGCTCCCTCGCCACAAATGGATGTTTACAGGCCTTTACTTGGGATAGCCCGCGCGTTTCATCTCGCGTTCGGTGGTGGACTGCGCTGCGGTCAACGCCTGGTCCACGGTCTGCTGGCCGGTCAGCGCGCCCGAAAAGAACTTGCCGACCTGGGTACCGATGGCCTGGAACTCGGGAATGGTCACCAACTGGATGCCGATATAGGGCACAGGCTTGAGCGTGGGGGCTTTCGGGTCGGCGACTTTCAACGACTCCAGGGTCACCTTGGCAAACGGCGCGGCCTTCATGTAGTCGTCGCTGTAGGTCGAGGTGCGTGTGCCTGGCGGTACGTTGGCAATGCCATCGGTCTTGGCGACCAATTGGCTGTACTCCTTGGACGTCGCCCAGGAAGTAAAGACCTTGGCCGCTTCCTTGGCTTTGGAACTGGTGGGGATGGCCAGCGACCAGGAGTACATCCACGAGGTGCCTTTGTCGGTCGTTTCATGGGGAGCGAAGGTGAATCCGACGTGATCGGCCACCTTGCTCTGGGTCTTGTCGGTGACGAACGAGCCGGCGACGCTGGCATCGACCCAGACCGCGCACTTGCCGCTGTTGAACAACGCCAGGTTTTCATTGAAACCGTTGCTGGAAGCGCCCGGCGGGCCGGATTTCTTCATGTTGTCGACGTAGAAGTTCAAGGCATTCTTCCACTCGGGGCCATTGAACTGCGGCTGCCACTTCTCATCGAACCAGCGCGCGCCAAAACCGTTGGCCAGGGTCGTGATCAGCGCCATGTTTTCGCCCCAACCGGCCTTGCCGCGCAGACACAGGCCATATTGCTCCTTGGTCTTGTCGGTGAGTTTTTCGGCGAACTCACCGATCTGGGTCCAGGTAGGGTGTTCGGGCATGGTCAGCCCGGCGTCCTTGAACAGGTCGGTGCGGTAGTAGGTGATCGAGCTTTCGGCATAGAACGGCAGGGCGTACAGCGAGCCCTTGACCGACAAGCCATCGCGCACGGAAGGGAAGACGTCGTCCAGGTCATAGGAGGCGGGCAGGTCTTTCATGGGTTCCAGCCAGCCCTTGGCGCCCCAGAGTGCAGCTTCGTACATGCCAATGGTCAATACGTCGAACTGTCCGCCTTGGGTGGCGATGTCGGTGGTCAGGCGCTGGCGCAGGACGTTTTCTTCGAGCACCACCCAGTTCAGCTTGATGTCCGGGTGCTCGGCCTCGAAGGTTTTCGAGAGCTTTTGCATGCGGATCATGTCGCTGTTGTTGACGGTGGCAATGGTGAGGGTCTGTGCGCCAAAGCTGACGCTGCTGAGGGTCATGCAGGTGGAGACAAGCAGAGCTTTTACCGAAGGTTTCATCGCGCACTCCTTTTCCGCGCCCAAAGGCTGCAGAAGGACAGTTATTGTTTTTGTGTCTTCCGGATGAAGGGAAGAATGTGCGCTGATTACAGCCCTCAATGGACGGCATGACAAATCATCCGTCGCACTTGTGCTGATACTTTTTTGCACTGCATGGGGCGGCGATGGGAATTATCTGTGGGAGCAAGGCTCGCCCGCGATGAAGTTGACACGGTCTTTCGGGGAACCGAGGCGTCTGCATCGCGGGCAAGCCTTGCTCCCACATAAATCCCGCCACAGAAATGAGCCGAGATTCAGCCCTGGTTCTGCTCGGTCAACCGCTGCACCGCCAGTCGCCGGTAGTGGGACGGGGTCATGCCCTTGAGCTGCTGGAAACGCCGGTTGAAGTTGGAGATGTTGTTGAAACCGGATTCGAAGCACACGTCGGTCACCGGTTTGTCGCCATCGGCCAGTAACTCGCAGGATTTGCTGATGCGCAGGCGATTGACGAATTCAATGAAGCAGCGGCCGGTGGCCTGTTTGAACACCCGGCTGAAATAGGTGGGTTTCATGCCCAGATGCTCGGCCACTTCTTCCAGGGACAGTTCCCGGGCGTAGTGGGCAAAGATGTAGTCCACCGCGCGGTTGGTGCGGTCGATGCTATGTTCGTCCGCCGTTTGCGGGGCCGTGGCGCCGGAAAGCAGTTGATAGTCGTCCGTGGCGGCCAGCAGTTCCATCAGGATGAAAAAATGCCCCAGGCGGCTCATGCCCTGGGAATCGGCGATGCGTTGCATCAGGATCATGGCCTGGCGGATGGTGCGCTTGCAGCGGAACTCGATACCGTACTGGGCGCGTTCAAGCAGCGGTGCGACGGTCTTGAGTTCGGCGAATACCTGGTGGCCGCTTTCGAACAACTCATCGGTGAAATTCACCAGCATGTCGCGCTTGGGCACCACTTCGTCCTCGGCCACCTGACTGATCCAGTTGTGGGGCAGGTTGGGGCCGGTCAGAAACAGCGACTGCGGATAGAAGTTGCCGATGTAATCGCCAATGAACACCTTGCCGGAACTGGCCACGATCAGGTGCAGTTCGTATTCCTTGTGGAAATGCCAGCGCACCAGCGGGCAGGGGAAACCGTGCTGGCGGTAGATGATGGACAGCCCGTTATGGTCGTCCATCAATTCATAGGAAGGGTCGGTGACTCTGGCTGGTCGGGTCATGGGCCTGGCGCTTTTATTGTTATCGCCGTTGGATAATGCCCCCTTCGCCAGGCGGGTGCCACTCTGACTTCTAAGCGTTGCGATTTTTTTCTTCGATCCACTGGGACATGTACTGGGTGCTTTTGTGCTGGTGGTGACGCAGCATGCTGCCGGTGAAATTGTCCCGGCGGCGTTGCACCAGGTTCGCCCGGCAAGCATTGATGCTTGCGATCAGCGCCGGGCCGTGCACCTGTTGCCGGTAGCGGTTTGTGAGCAGGGCGAGGCCGGCAGCCTGGGCCTGGGTCCAGCGCCCCTGGTCGCGATACAACTGCACTGCCGCGTTGGCGATACCTTCGGCACTCTGGGCAATCGCGCCGGGCCAGGGCATGTCGCCGTGCATGGCTTCGGCCCCCACGGGCGTGGTGACGTTGGGTGTGCCACAGAGCATGGCGTCGATCAGCTTGCCCTTGATGCCGGCGCCGAAACGCAACGGCGCCAGGCAGATGCGCGCCGCCGACATGACCTGCAAGGCGTCCTCGGCCCAGTTCATGATATGAAAGCCCTGGGCCGGGTTATGCAGCGCGGCAGCCTTGGGCGGCGTGTAGGCGCCGTACAGGTGCAGTTGCGCGCCGGGCAATTGTTGGCGGATAAGTGGCCAGACGGCGTTTTTCATCCAGAGCACGGCGTCCCAGTTCGGCGCATGGCGGAAGTTGCCGATGCTCAGGAAATGCGCTCGTTCCTCGAACGGCACCGATTGTTCACCGGGCAGATCCAACATCAACGGGCACCAGTGCAGCAGGCTGCGGGGCAACTTGAAATGTTCCACCAACAGTTCGATTTCCACCTCGGACACCATCAGGGCGAGGTCGCAACGATACAGGGCGGCGATTTCCCGCTTGGCCAGGTCGGTGTCGGCCATAAGCTGGAATTCCTCGGCCAGGGCCGGGGCGAAGAGGTCGCTGAAATCCTCGTTGGCCTCGTCGCGCTTCAAACGGTCCTTCAGGCGCTGATGCCGGGCGTGGCGCAGGCTTTGCAGATCGGAGGTCTCCAGCAGCCGCAGGGCGTCGGGGCAGTGCTTCTCGACCCGCCAGCCGAACTGCTCTTCCATCATGAACTGGTCGAACAGCACGATGTCGGGCGCCAGTTCACGGATGAACGCGTCGAAGCTGCTGCTGTTGAGTTCGATGGGCACTTCGCGGATGCCCAGTGTGATCAGGTCCGCGCGGTTTTCGCCGGGGTTTGCCGGGCTGCTGAACGTGATGTCCCAGCCTTGCCCGAGAAAAGTGTCGAGGATCTGCATGACGTGCCCACTGGCAGCCGATGAACGCGGCTCGGGCCAGACATAGCCGATAACCAGGACCTTGGTGGCGGTGGGGGGCAGCATGGGCAGGGGATTCCTCGAAGCGGATCAGGCGCCATCGGCGCGCGGGGCGCCGATAGTGACCAAGAATGCGATCCGGCTCAAGAAAGAATGCGCTTGACCTTGTCACGCAGCTGATCGATGGAGAAGGGCTTGCCGATCACCGACATGCCTTCAGGCACGTCGATGCTTTCGGCATACCCGCTGGCAAACAGCACCGGCAGGTCCGGGCGCACGGACCGAGCCTGCTTGGCCAACTCCCGCCCGTCCATCACCGGCAGGCCGACATCGGTCATCATCAGGGCGATGGCCTGCTCCTCGTCGCGTAAAAATGCCAGTGCTTGCTCACAACCGTCCGCCTCCAGCACCTGGTATTCCAGTTCCTCCAGTACGTCGACGATCAACATCCGCACAATGTCGTCGTCTTCGACTACCAGGATGGTGGGCGGGATGGCAGGAGGAGGGGTGGACATAGTTGACATTCTCGAAGATAGGGACGGGAGGGAAGGTAAAAAATACGGCCTCATTCATGAGTAAGTGCCAAGGCGGCACAAGTTCCCTGGGTTGTACAAGAAAGGATCTATAGTACAAGAGCTGACTAGGATAGTCGCTTCCTTGCTACAAGGCAGATCGTCGCGGGACTTGCGTCTTTGACTCGTCGGAAAGTGTGGATCCAACCGCCATTTTTCGGGCAAACTCCACGGTTTTCAACTGTCCACCAAGGCCCTTTCCATGACTCCTTCGTCTTCGGTCGACGAGAAAAGTTTTCGTAAACTCCTGAGCCGCAATATCAGCCTGCCGCTGGGCATGGGCGCCCTCAGCGCGGTGTTTTTCATCATCCTGATCACGTACCTGCTGTCGGTGATCCAATGGGTCGGGCATACCGACAGGGTGATCAATAATGCCAACGAAGCGCTCAAACTGAGCGTGGACCTGGAAACCGGCATGCGTGGCTACCTCCTGAGCGGTGACGAGCATTTCCTCGACCCCTACGAAGTAGCCAAGCCGCGGATCGCTGTCGCACTGGACACTCTGTTGGAATTGACAGCCGACAACCCCGTCCAGACCGACCGCCTGCACAAGATACAAGCCCTCCAGACGGAGTGGGCCAATTACGCCCAGAGCATGATCGACCTGCAACGCAGCAGCGGCGATTACCGGGGTGCGGTAAAGGCCGGGCGGGGCAAGCGCCTGACCGATGAAATTCGCAAGTCTTTCGAAGACATCGTCGAGACCGAGCAGCAACTGCGCGCGGCGCGCAACCAGGATGTACGCGCTACCACGGTCTGGAGCATTGTCCTGTACCTGCTGTTCGTCGCCGCGGTCAGCGGGTTGCTGGCCTACGTCGGTCGCCGGGATCTGCTGAGCCTGTCCAACAGCTACAGCGCCAGCCTGAAAGTCCAGCAGCGCAGCGCCTTGCACCTGGAGAAACAGGCCTGGTTGCGCAATGGCCAGACGCTGCTGGCCGAGCAGGTCCTGGGGCAGTTGTCCCTGAACCTGTTGGGCCGCAACATCCTGCAGTTCTGCGCGAAGTACCTGGACGTCGCGGTCGCTGCGCTTTATGCGCGGGAAGAAAATGGTGTCCTCAAGCGCGTCGCCACCTACGGCCTGTCCCGGGAGGATGACGAACAGCAGCAAGTGATCGTCGACGGTGAAGGCATCGCTGGCCAGGCTGTGCAACAGGGACGCCTCATCCGCCTGGATGACGTACCGGACGACTATCTGAAAGTCAGCTCCGGGTTGGGGCGAGGCCTGCCCAACAGCGTACTGGTGGTGCCTACCAGTGACGATGACCGGATCAACGGTGTCATCGAGCTGGGCTTCCTGCGGCCATTGACCGAGCGCGACGTCGAGCTGCTGGAGCTGATTTCCGGCAATATCGGCACCTCGATCGAAGCGGCCCGTTATCGCCAGCGCTTGCAGGAAGTGCTGGCCGAAACCCAGCAGTTGAACGAAGAGCTGCAGGTCCAGCAGGAAGAACTCAAGACCGCCAACGAGGAACTGGAAGAACAGTCGCGCATCCTCAAGGAATCCCAGGCCCACCTGGAAACCCAGCAGCAGGAGCTGGAGCAGACCAACGAGCAATTGGCCGAGCAGCGCGACGCCATGGACCAGAAGAACAGCGAACTGAACCTGGCCCAGATCCAGTTGCAGGAGCGCGCCGAAGAGCTGCAGCGTTCGAGCAAGTACAAGTCAGAGTTCCTGGCCAACATGTCCCACGAGCTGCGCACGCCGCTCAACAGCTCGCTGATCCTGTCCAAGCTGCTGGCGGAAAACCCGCAGAAAAACCTCAGCGAGGAGCAGGTCAAGTTTGCCGAGTCGATCTACTCCGCTGGCAACGACCTGCTGAACCTGATCAACGATATTCTCGACATCTCCAAGGTCGAGGCCGGAAAGCTGGAAGTGCGCCCGGAAAACACCAGCGTGCAGCGTTTGGTGGATGGGTTGCGGGATATGTTCGAGCCGCTGGCGGCGGATAAGGGCCTGAGGTTCGAGGTCCAACTGCTACCCGATGCGCCGACGATGCTCTATACCGACCGCCAGCGCCTGGAGCAGGTGATCAAGAACCTGCTGTCCAATGCCGTGAAGTTCACCGAGCAAGGTTCCGTCTGCCTGTCCGTGGCCGGCCAACCAGGCTCGGGCATCGCGTTCATGGTGCGCGACTCGGGGATCGGCATCGCCGCCGATCAGCAGCAGAGCATCTTCGAAGCGTTCCGCCAGGCCGATGGCACGACCAATCGTCGTTACGGCGGCACCGGCCTGGGCTTGTCCATTTCCCGGGACCTGGCCGCGTTGCTGGGCGGCTCGATCTCCGTTTCCAGCGAACCGGGGCAGGGCAGCGTGTTTACGTTAGTAATGCCTGAACGCTATGTCGAGCCCGGGGACACACCGATAGAGCCGATGACGTTCACCCCGACGGCTGCCGCGCCAGCACCGGCTGCGCCAAAAGCCGCACCGGCACCGCTGATCGCAGAAGTGGACACGCCGATTGCCCGATTTGCCGACGACCGCGACAAGGCACCGTTCGACACCCGCTGCATCCTGGTGATCGAAGATGAGCCCGGTTTCGCCCGGATCCTGTTCGACCTGGCCCACGAACTCGGCTATCAATGCCTGGTGGCTCACGGCGCCGATGAAGGTTTTGACCTGGCTTTGCAACTGGCCCCCGACGCGATCCTGCTGGACATGCGCCTGCCAGACCATTCCGGGCTGACGGTGTTGCAGCGGCTCAAGGAGCGGGCCGAAACCCGGCACATCCCGGTGCACGTGATTTCCGTCGAAGACCGCGTCGAAGCCGCCATGCACATGGGCGCCATTGGCTATGCCGTCAAGCCGACCACTCGCGAAGAGCTCAAGGATGTATTCGCCCGCCTGGAAGCCAAGCTGACCCAGAAGGTCAAGCGCGTGCTGCTGGTGGAGGACGATGACCTGCAACGCGACAGCATTACCCGCCTGATCGGCGACGATGACATAGAGATCACTGCCGTTGGCCTGGCCCAGCAAGCCCTGGACCTGCTACGGAGCAACGTCTACGACTGCATGATCATCGACCTCAAGTTGCCGGACATGCTCGGCAATGACCTGCTCAAGCGCATGTCCAGCGAAGACATCTGTTCCTTCCCACCGGTGATCGTCTACACCGGACGCAACCTGACCCGCGACGAAGAAGCCGAACTGCGCAAGTATTCACGCTCGATCATCATCAAGGGCGCTCGTTCGCCAGAGCGCCTGCTGGACGAGGTGACACTCTTTTTGCACAAAGTCGAATCCCGGTTGTCCCATGAACGGCAGCGGATGCTCAAGACTGCCCGCAGCCGCGACAAGGTGTTTGAAGGCCGCAAAGTGCTGCTGGTGGATGACGATGTGCGCAACATCTTTGCCCTGACCAGCGCCCTGGAGGCGAAGGGGGCGATCGTTGTCATCGGCCGTAACGGCTTCGAGGCGATCGATCGCCTGAACGAATTCGACGACATCGACCTGGTGCTGATGGATGTAATGATGCCGGAGATGGACGGTTTCGAGGCCACCGCGCTGATCCGCAAGGACCCGCGCTGGCGCAAGCTGCCCATTATTGCCGTGACGGCCAAGGCC
Source organism: Pseudomonas sp. 43mfcvi1.1 (assembly GCF_900115935.1). NCBI lineage: Bacteria > Pseudomonadati > Pseudomonadota > Gammaproteobacteria > Pseudomonadales > Pseudomonadaceae > Pseudomonas > Pseudomonas sp. 43mfcvi1.1. Next base: position 106,576 of record NZ_UETT01000013.1, read on the forward strand.
ATGAAGGATGACCAGGAACGCTGCCTGGCGGCGGGCTCCAACGACTACCTGGCCAAACCGATCGATCTGGATCGTCTGTTTTCGCTGATTCGCGTGTGGTTGCCGAATATGGAAAGAATTTAGTGGAACGTGACTCTGACATTGAACTGCGTTTGTTGATCGAAGCGATCTACCTCAAGTACAGCTACGATTTTCGCGATTATTCCGGTGCCTCGGTCAAGCGCCGGGTCCACCACGCGCTGAACCAATTCGAGTGCAAGACCATTTCGGCATTGCAGGAGCGCGTACTGCACGATCCGGGAGCGTTCATGCAGTTGCTGCAACTGTTGACGATCCCTGTCAGCGAGATGTTTCGTGACCCTTCGCATTTCCTGGCCATTCGCGAGGAAGTCGTGCCGTTGCTCAGGACCTATCCTTCGATCAAGATCTGGATCGCCGGTTGCAGCACGGGGGAGGAGGTCTACTCCATGGCGATCCTGCTGCGCGAAGAAGGCCTGCTGGACCGCACATTCATCTATGCCACCGATATCAATCCGCGTTCGTTGGAAAAAGCCAAGCAGGGGATTTTTTCCCTGGAAAACGTGCGCACCTATACCCAGAACTACCAGAATGCCGGAGGGCGGCGCTCGTTTGCCGATTACTATACCGCCGCCTACGATTATGCGATGTTCGACAAAACCCTGTGCGAGAACGTGACCTTTGCCGATCACAGCCTGGCGACCGACAGTGTCTTCTCAGAGACCCAGTTAATTTCTTGTCGTAACGTATTGATATATTTCAATAAAAAGCTACAAGATCGTGCGTTTGGATTGTTTCATGAGTCCCTTTGTCACCGTGGTTTCCTGGTATTGGGCAGTAAGGAAACGCTGGATTTCTCGGCTTACGGCCATCGATTCGAGCCGTTGGTCAAACAGGAACGGATCTATCGCAAGTTATGAACCACACGAAGGACAGATCCAATTCGCCCATCGAGGCCATTGTCGTCGGTGCGTCGGCCGGCGGTGTCGAAGCGCTGCTCAGGGTGTTCGGACACCTGCGCAAAGGCTTTGGCGTGCCCATCATGGTGGTATTGCACTTGCCGGATGAGCGCAACAGCCAACTGGCCCATGTGTTCGGTCATCGTCTGGCGGTGCCGGTGGAGGAAGCCCGGGACAAGCAGGACATCGTGCCGGGAACCTTGTACGTCGCCACGCCCGGCTATCACTTGTCGGTCGAGGCCGACCGTAGCCTGTCGTTGAGCCTGGAGGAACCGGTACACCATTCACGGCCGTCCATCGATGTGTTGTTCGAGTCGGCCGCCGATGTCTACGGCCAGAAACTGCTCGCCGTGGTACTGACCGGTGCCAACAACGATGGAGCCCTGGGCTTGGCGAGGGTCAAGGCGCTGGGCGGGATCACGGTGGTCCAGGACCCCGGCGAAGCCCAGGTCTCGACCATGCCCGAAGCGGCGCTGGCCCTGCACAAGCCCGACCATATCCTTACTTTACAGGGCATCGGCCAATTGCTGGCCGGGCTGGAATGAACCACATGCCAAGAGATATTCAAGCCAAACTGCTGATCGTCGACGATCTGCCTGAGAATCTGTTGGCCCTGGAAGCGTTGATCAGGGGAGGCGACCGCGAGGTCTTCAAGGCCCTGTCGGCGGACGAAGCGCTGTCCCTGTTGCTGCAACACGACTTTGCCCTGGCCATCATCGATGTGCAGATGCCGGAGATGAACGGTTTCGAACTGGCCGAGCTGATGCGCGGTACGGAGAAGACCCGCAGCATTCCCATCATCTTCGTCAGTGCCGCCGGCCGTGAGCGCAACTATGCCTTTACCGGTTATGAAAACGGTGCGGTGGACTTCCTGCACAAGCCACTGGACACCCAGGCGGTCAAGAGCAAGGTCAATGTGTTCGTCGAGCTGTATCGCCAACGAAAGGCCATGAAGGAGCAGGTCGTGGCCCTTGAGCAGAGTCGCCGCGAGCAGGAGGTCCTGTTGCAGCAACTGGAGGCTACTCGCGGTGAACTGGAGCAGGCGGTGCGCATGCGTGACGACTTCATGTCCATCGTCGCCCACGAGGTGCGCACGCCTCTCAATGGGCTCATTCTCGAGACACAGTTGCGCAAGATGCACTTGGCCCGGGACAACGCCGCGGCGTTTAGCCTGGACAAGGTGCGGGCGATGGTCGAACGTGACGAGCGGCAGATCAAGAGCCTGATCCGGCTGATCGAGGACATGCTGGACGTGTCGCGGATTCGCACCGGCAAGCTGTCGATCCGTCCGACTCGCTTCAACTTGACGGCGCTGGTGGAAAATCTGCTGCGCAATTTTCAGCCGCAGATCGCCATCGCCGAGTGCTCGTTGACCTGCATGGCCGAACCGTCGGTGGAGGGGCTCTGGGATGAGTTTCGCATCGAGCAGGTGGTCTCGAACCTGTTGACCAATGCCTTGCGCTACGGCGGCAAGAGCCCGATCGAAGTGCGTGTCTACAAGACGCCGGAGCATGCCTGCATCGAAGTCCAGGACCATGGCATCGGTATCAGCGAGGAAAACCAGAAGCGTATCTTCCAGCAATTCGAGCGCGTATCGTCCAAGGCGGCCGCCGCAGGCCTTGGGCTGGGGTTGTTCATTTCCGAGCAGATCGTCACGGCCCATGGCGGGACAATCACGGTCAACAGTCGGCTCAATGAAGGCGCGTTGTTTCGTGTTTGCCTGCCCTTGCAGAAAACTGTCTTGGACAAAACCGCCCAACAGACGCAACCTCTGAGAGACCCCAAGGTCGTATCAGCAGCTATTGATCGAACAAAGGCTTCTCATGAGTGAAGATGCGCAAGATGTTGTATTGATCGTCGAGGATGACCCGTCGATCCTGATGGTGTTGTCGGCCTATTTATCGGGCGAAGGGTATCGGGTGCTGCAGGCAGAAAACGGCGAGCAGGCGTTCGAGATCCTGGCGAGCAAGCCTCACCTGGACATGATGATTACCGACTTCCGCCTGCCGGGCGGTATCACCGGTGTGCAGATCGCTGAGCCGGCGGTCCGGTTGCGCCCCGACCTGAAAGTCATCTTCATCAGTGGCTACGCGCAGGAAGTGCGCGACACCGATAGCCCCATCACCCGCAAGGCGCCGATTCTGGACAAGCCGTTTGACCTGGATGAGCTGCAACGCATCATGCAGTCGATGTTGTCGTAGGTAGGAAGAGGGGGAGATCCTGGCAGCAACCCCTGTGGCGAGGGAGCTTGCTCCCGCTGGGCTGCGCAGCAGCCCCAATGCCAGGCGAAGGGGGTGTGTCAGATTGTCTTGATCAGCTTGATTGGGGGCGCTTCGCACCCCAGCGGGAGCAAGCTCCCTCGCCACAGTGCTCAAAATGCCCCCAGGCGATGTCCTCCCATCGCCTCAAACCTGGATCATCTCCCGCACCTTGGCCGTCAACAAATCAAACGTGAACGGCTTGGTGATCATCTGCATTCCCGGGTCAAGGAAACCGCCGCGTACCGCTGCATGTTCGGCATAGCCGGTGATGAACAGCACCCGCAGGTCCGGGCGGATCTGCCGGCCGATTTCCGCCAGTTGCCGACCATTCATGCCGGGCAGGCCCACGTCGCTGATCAGCAGGTCGATACGTTGGCCTGACTGGAGGATCGGTACCGCGCCGTTGGCGTCGGCCGCTTCCACAAAGGCATAACCCAGCTCGCTCAATACCGCGCTGACCAGCACCCGCACCGCTGGATCATCCTCGACGATCAGCACGGTCTCACCGTCTTGTGCATACGGTGCGTGCTGGGTGGTGACCTGGGGTTCATGTATTTCTTCGCCGCGAAAACGCGGCAGGTAAAGATTTACGATGGTGCCTTTGTCGACTTCGCTGTCGATGGTCACATGGCCACGCGACTGCTTGCTGAAGCCATAGATCATCGACAGGCCCAGCCCGGTGCCCTGGCCGATTGGCTTGGTGGTGAAGAAGGGGTCGAAAGCGCGGCCGATGACGGCTTCGGGCATGCCGCAGCCACTGTCCTGTACGCTTAGCACCACATAGTCGCCGGGTTCCAGGTTGGTGTAGGCGTCAGTGAAGTCGGCGTCCAGGTGTCGGTTAGAGGTCCGCACCACCAGGTTCCCGCCGTTGGGCATGGCATCCCGGGCGTTGAGGACCAGGTTGAGCAGGGCACTTTCCAGTTGGTTGGGGTCGGCTTCGGCGATCCAGAGTTGTTCGTCCAACTGCATGTCCAGGTGGATGCTTTCGTTGAGGCTGCGTTGCAGCAGCTCGCCCATGGACAGCACCAGCGTGTTCATCTGGACGGCTTTGGAGTCCAGCGATTGTCGTCGGGAAAACGCCAGCAGGCGATGGGTCAGGCCGGCAGCGCGGTTGGCCGAGGTCACGCCCAGGTCGATCAGGCTGTCCAGGTCCTCGGTGCGGCCCCGGGCCAGGCGTCGACGCAGCAGTTCGAGGCTGCCGATGATCCCGGTGAGCATGTTGTTGAAGTCGTGGGCGATACCGCCGGTCAATTGGCCGACGGCCTCCATTTTCTGCGACTGACGCAGGGCTTCTTCGTTGTGGCGCAGTTGGGCGGTGCGCTCTTCCACCTGCTGCTCGAGGGTTTCGAGAGTGTTTTGCAGCCGCAGCTCACTGTTACTCAGGTCGATCAAGCGGTCGCGGGCTTCGTACTGCCTTCGGCGGCCGCGCAGGGCGGTGGTCACCAGGCTGATCAGGGTCACCGGGTGGAAAGGGCGCTCGAGGAAGGTGACGTTGCCCAATTGCGCACCGATACGTGCCGCCGGGTTCTGTTCCGGGCCGCCATGATGGGTCAGCAAGACAATGGGCAGGTCGGACCAGGCCGGCTGTTGCTCGATGTGTAGGGACAACGTTTCCAGGTCGGGCCCGACCAGGGCTTCCGAGGAAATCACCAGCAGGCCGGCACCGTCTTCCAGTTCCTGGCACAAATGCCCCAGATGACGGCAGATGAGGCCTGCAAAACCGGCCTCGTTGAGGATCATCAAGGCGATCTGGCTGTCCCGTCCCAGCGGCGCGAGGATCAATGCCCGCTCCGAAAGGGGCTCGCTCAAGGTCACTGGAGATCATCCTTGAGCAGCGGGTGATCCGCTCCCATGTAGGTCGGCACGCCACGCAATACGCCCTGGAATGCTTCCAGCGGCTCACCGATGGTCATGCCCTGGCCGCTGATGCGGTATTCGCGGATGGTGGACTCGTGGCTGCCGGTGCGTTTCTTGATGATGGAAATCGCGCGGCGAACCTTGCCCAGTGCTTCGAAATATCGCAACAGAATCACCGTGTCGGCCAGATAAGTAATGTCCACGGGCGCTTGCATGTCGCCTACCAGCCCGTGCTGGGCAACCGTCATGAAGGTCGCCGCACCCTTGCGGTTGAGATAGAGCAACAATTCATGCATGTGCAGCACCAGGGCGTTCTCTTCCGGCATGGCCGCCTGGTAGCCGTTGATGCTGTCGATGACCACGGTTTTGATGTCGCCCTCATCGACGCAACGGCGCACGCGGTGGGAGAACTCGCCCGGGGACAGCTCGGCGGCGTCCACTTGTTCGATCAGCAGGTTGCCGGTCTCCTGCAAGGCCCGCAGATCGATGCCGATGTTATTCATGCGCTCGAACAGCAAGCCCAGTTCTTCATCGAAGATGAACAGTGCCGCTTTCTCGCCGCGATGCACGGCGGCTGCGGCAAAAATCAGCGCAATCAGCGACTTGCCGGTCCCTGCCGGGCCCAGGATCAAGGTGCTGGAGCCGGTCTCGATACCGCCGCCGAGCAGCGCATCCATTTCGCCGATGCTGCTGGAGAGTTGCTGGCGCAGGTACCGGCCGCGGTGTTCGGCAGCCACCAGGCGCGGGAAGACGTGCACGCCATCGCCCATGATGGTGAAGTCATGGTAGCCGCCGCGGTACTTCTGCCCGCGATACTTGACCACCCGGATCCGCCGCCGCTCGGCGCCATAGTTGGGGGTCAGTTCTTCCAGGCGAATCACGCCGTGGGCGACGCTGTGCACGGTTTTGTCGAGGGACTCGGTGGTCAGGTCGTCGAGCAGCAGGACCGTGGCGTCGTAGCGCACGAAGTAGTGCTTGATCGCCAGGATCTGGCGACGGTAACGCAGGGAGCTTTGCGCCAGCAGGCGGATCTCCGACAGGCTGTCGAGCACGACCCGGGTCGGCTTGACCCGTTCGACCACTTCGAAGATCTGCCGGGTCGCTTCGCCCAGCTCCAGGTCCGAGGAGTACAGCAGACTCTGCTGGTGTTCGGCATTGAGCAGGCTTTCGGGCGGGGTCAGCTCGAAAATATGAATATTGTCGTCCAGCGTCCACCCGTGGGAGGTTGCGCCCTGACGCAGTTCACGCTCGGTTTCCGATAGCGTGATGTACAACGAGCGCTCGCCAGCCTTGGCGCCGGCCAACAGAAAATGCAGCGCGACCGTGGTCTTACCAGTCCCCGGTTCTCCCTCAAGCAGGAACACGTGGCCGCGGGACAAACCACCGGAAAGGACATCGTCCAGTCCTTCGATGCCGGTGGCGGCTTTTGCACTGATCAACTCGTTAGATGTAGACAAAAATAGCCCTCTCATGACTAGGGAAGTGGGCAGCAGGCGGGGTAGCGCCTGAAATTAACTGCCTGAACACTTGACCTTTGGCGGTGATGGCGGTTCCGCTTACATCTACAAAACGCGGTGTACTGCACAACTTTCAGCGTGCAACCAGGGCCTACAGACCCTGTTGCAACGCCGGGTCATCGGGGTTCAGCTGTTCAAGTTGCGCCAACAGGATCTGAACGTTCTGCAATTGACCGGTTTCCTTCCAATAGTTGATCAGCAACACCCGGGCCTTGCGGTCGGCGGGGTAGCGCTGGACGATTTCCTGCAGCTGTTTCTGCGCAGCTTCCACCTCCTGCTCGGCATGCAGGGTAGTCGCCAGGTCATAGCGGTAATGGCGGTTCTCGGGCTCCAGTTCCACGGCTTTCGCCAGGCCAAGCACCGCATATTCGCTCTGGCCGTGTTGCAGCAACCACATGCCCAGCGCATGTTGCAGATAAGCCGACGCTGGCTGGGTTTGCAACTGCCGGGCGAGCAATTGTCGCGCGGCTTCGCCCTGGCCCTGTTTGTCCAGCACTTCGATCTGCATGACCAGCGCCGGCAGGTTGTCCGGTTGCAGGCGCAGGGCCTGCTCAAGGGCCAGTTGGGCTTTCTTCAGTTCGGCGTTGTGCAGGTGCAGCCGGGCGAGTTGGTAGTGGGTCTCGGCGGTTTTCGGGCCGTCCTCGAGTACCTGTTCCCAGGTATCGATGGCGATCTGCATTGCACCGAAGTACAAGCCCAGATCATCCGGTGACAGGCCCAGCAGCGCGTTCACGGCGGCGAACCGGACGCTCTGGTCGTCATCATCCAGCAGCGAGCCGAGCAACAGGCTGCGCTGGCCCGTCGGCACCAGACCGACGATGCTGCCGATGGCTGCCTTGCGCACGTCCGGTGATTCGCTGTGCAGATCCGCGTCCGCCAGTTTCAAGGCCTGGGGGCTGGGGTAGTTGGGCAGTTCGGCGTGCAGCCACACGCGGCGCTTGGGCGAGAGGTCCGGGCGCCCCAGTTGCTGGTAGAGCATCCGCGCCGCCCCTGGCTGCCCGTTGCGGGCGTTTTCCAAGGCTTCACTGTAGCCACGCTTGATTGCTTCGGGGATTTGCGGGGTGGTGCTGCGTAGCCACACTGCGACAAGACCGATCACCAACAGGATACAGAGGCTGAGAAGCAGATAGCGGCGGCGAGGCGAGGGCATGCAGGAAATCCATTACCAGAAGCTTGAAATGTCGCAAGCTTCGGTCAGGTGGGGGCTTGAGTCAAACCTTGTGACGCATCTCGCTCCACCGGTGATTGTGGATGCAGATCTGTGACCCTCCCCAAAACCCATGTAGGAGCGAGCCTGCTCGCGACGGCGTCGGTATCTTCAACATCATCTATGCAAGCTGACCCACCGCTATCGCGAGCAGGCTCGCTCCCACAGGGGTTGTGCTGAATGCTGAATCTGTGGAGTCGCTGGCGAAAAAAAGCCCCGCGTCCGAATGAAAACGCGGGGCAAGGATTTGGTTGGTTGCGGCCAACCAAAGGAGCTCGGTTGAGCAGGGCGGATCAGTTGCTGGCAACGGTCTCCGGTTTCCAGCCGCCACCCAGGGCCTTGTAGATCGCGACGATGCCGCGGTACAGGTCCACTTCCGCCTGGGCCTGGGTGTCTTCGGCGGCCAGGCGTTCACGTTGGGCGTCGAGCAGCACGAGGAAGTCCACGGTGCCTTCGCGGTAGCGAATCTCGGCCAGGTCGGCGGCGGCACGGCTCGATTCGCTCTGACGGATCAGCGAGATCAGCCGTTGCTGGCGCTTGCCGTAGTCACTGAAGGCATTCTCCGATTCCTCCAGGGCCAGCAGCACTTGCTGTTCGTAGGTCGCCAGGGCACCGTCCGCCTCGGCGCTGGCACCGCGCAAGCGAGCCCGCACGCTGCCCAGGTCGAAGGCGGCCCAGGTAATGCTCGGGCCCAGCGCCCAGGCATTGGCGGCCGAGGAGCCGATCTGCGAGCCGCGTCCGGCGGTAAAGCCCAGGAAACCGCTCAGGCTGACCCGTGGGAACAGGTCAGCCTTGGCCACGCCGATGCGCGCCGTGGCAGCGGCCAGTTGGCGTTCGGCGCTGAGAATGTCCGGGCGCCGTTGCAGCAGCTCACCCGGGTCGCCGATGGGCAGGGCCTTGGCGATGGCTGGCAACTGTTTCGGGCTCAGGTCCACGCTCAATTTGTCCGGGCGCTCACCCAGCAAAGTGGCGATGCGATTGCGTTGGCGCACTTGTTCGGCCTGCAACTGCGGGACGCTGGCTTCCACCGAGGCCAGGCGGGCATCGGCGCGGACCACGTCGAGCTGGTCGCCGACGCCGGCATCACGCAGGCTTTCGGTGATCTTGCGCGAGTCCTGCTGGTTCTTCAGGTTCGCCAGGGCGATCTTTTCCCTCAGCTGGGCGCCGCGCAGTTGACCGTAGGCGTCCACCAGCTCGGCGATCATCGTCACCTGCAACTGATAGAGATCGGCTTCGGCGGCCTGCTGGTCGGCATCGGTGGCTTCCAGGTTGCGCTGGATGCGTCCGAACAAGTCCAGCTCCCAGGCCATGTCCAGGCCCAGGTCGTAACGCTCGGTATTGACCCGGTCGGTGGTCTGCCCCGGGACCTGGCCTTTGCCCAGGTTGCTGCTGGCGCGGCTAGTGATGGTGGGCATGGCGTCATTGCTGGCGTCATCGCGAATCGCCCGGGCTGCCCGCAGGCGGGCGAAGGCTACGCGCAACTCGCGGTTGCCTTCCAGGGAGCGAGTCACCAACGCGTTGAGCGTCGGGTCGTCGAATTGCTGCCACCAGATGCCTTCGAAACGGGCGCGGTCGAAATTCTTCTGGCCGGCGGCGCCGTCGGTGGCGGTGGTGATGTTCGCCGCCTCCGTTTGCGGGGCCTTGTAGTCCGGGCCCACGGCACAGGCACTCAGTGCCAATACCAGCAAGCTCGGCATGAACGCTTTCAAACTCATTGTTGCGCCTCCAGTTTCAAAGCCCGGGCCGCCTTGCGGGCCTCGCTGCGCTCGACGAAGTTGCGGATCAGTACATAGAACACGGGGGTGAGCAGCAGGCCGAAGAAGGTCACGCCGAGCATCCCGGAGAACACCGCCACACCCATGGCATGGCGCATTTCCGCACCCGCGCCGCTGGAGAACACCAGGGGCACCACGCCCATGATGAAGGCGAAGGAGGTCATCAGGATCGGCCGTAGACGCAGGCGGCACGCTTCGAGGACCGCCGCCAGCGGGTTCATGCCTTCGAGCTGTTTGTCCTTGGCGAACTCGACGATCAGGATCGCGTTCTTGCAGGCAAGCCCCACCAGTACGATCAAGCCGATCTGGGTAAAGATGTTGTTGTCGCCACCGGAGAGGATCACCCCGGTAATCGCTGACAGCAGGGTCATCGGTACGATCAGGATCACCGCCAATGGCAGGCTCCAGCTTTCGTACTGGGCCGCGAGCACCAGGAACGCCAGCAGTACGCAGAGCGGGAACACGAACAGCGCGGTGTTGCCCGAGAGGATCTGCTGGTAGGTCAGGTCGGTCCACTCGTACGTCATGCCGTTGGGCAATTCGTCCTTGAGCAGTTTCTCGATGGCTTTTTCAGCCTGGCCGGAGCTGTAGCCCGGGGCGGCGGCACCGTTGATTTCAGCGGTGATGAAGCCGTTGTAGTGCATCACGCGGTCCGGCCCCGAGGTGTCGCTGACCTTGATGAAGGTCGCCAGCGGGATCATCTCGCCACGGTTGTTGCGCACCTTGAGCTGGCCGATCTGGTCCGACTCGAGACGGAACTGCTGCTCGGCCTGGACGTTGACCTGGTAGGTGCGGCCGAAACGGTTGAAGTCGTTGGCATACAGCGAACCCAGGTAGATCTGCAGGGTGTCGAAGATGTCGCTGACGGCCACGCCGTGGGTCTTGGCTTTTTCACGGTCGATGGCAGCATCGACCTGGGGCACGTTCACGGTGTAGCTGGTGAACAACCCGGCCAGTTCCGGCACGCTGCGGCTCTTGGTGATGATGTTCATGGTTTCTTTGTACAGCTCGTCGTAGCCCAGGTTGCCTCGGTCTTCGATTTGCAGGCGGAAACCACCGATCGTGCCCAGGCCCTGTACTGGCGGCGGTGGGAAGATCGCCATGTAGGCTTCCTGGATCCCGGCGTACTGGCCGTTCAAGGCTCCGGCGATGGCGCCGGCCGACATGCTCGGGTCCTTGCGCTCGTCGAAGGGCTTGAGGGTCACGAACACGATGCCGGCGTTCGGGCTGTTGGTGAAGCCGTTGATCGACAGGCCCGGGAAGGCCACGGCGCTTTCAACCCCCGGTTGCTTGAGGGCCAGGTCCGACATGCGTTTGATCACGTCTTCGGTACGGTCCAGGCTCGCGGCGTCCGGCAATTGGGCGAAGGCCACCAGGTATTGCTTGTCCTGGCCGGGCACGAAACCGGTCGGGGTGGTGGAGAAACCGAAGAAGGTCAACACCATCAGGCCCGCATAGAGCACCAGGGCGATGCCGCTGCTACGAATCACTCGGGCGACGGTGCCCACGTAACCGTGACTGGCACGCTCGAAGAAACGGTTGAACGGACGGAACAGCCAGCCACCGAAGAGCTTGTCCAAAAACTTCGAGAAACGGTCCTTGGGCGCGTCATGGCCTTTGAGCAACACGGCAGCCAAGGCTGGCGACAGGGTCAGGGAGTTGACCGCCGAAATCACTGTCGAGATGGCGATGGTCAGGGCGAACTGCTTATAAAACTGTCCGGTCAAGCCACTGATGAACGCCGCCGGAACGAACACCGCGCACAGCACCAGGGCGGTGGCGATGATCGGACCAGTCACTTCGCCCATGGCGCGCTTGGTCGCTTCCACTGGGGTGAGCCCCAGTTCGATGTTTCGCTCGACGTTCTCCACCACCACGATGGCGTCGTCCACCACGATACCGATCGCCAGTACCAGGCCGAACAATGAGAGGGCGTTCAGCGAGAAGCCGAACAGGTGCATCACCGCGAACGTACCGATCAGCGACACCGGTACAGCCACCAGCGGAATGATCGATGCACGCCAGGTCTGCAGGAACAGGATCACCACCAGCACCACGAGGATCAGCGCTTCGAACAGGGTGTGCACCACTGCCTCGATGGAACCGCGGACGAAGATCGTCGGGTCATAGACAATGCTGTAGTCCATCCCGGCCGGGAAGCCCTTCTTCAACTCTTCCATTTTCTCGCGAACATCGTTGGAGATCTGGATGGCGTTGGAGCCTGGACGCTGGAAGATCGGGATCGCCACCGCCGGCTGGTTGTCCAGCAGCGAACGCAGAGCGTATTGGCTGGAGCCCAGTTCGACCCGGGCGATGTCTTTCAGGCGAGTGATCTCACCGTTGGCGCCGGAACGAATGATGATGTTCTCGAACTCCTCCTCATTCACAAGGCGCCCTTGGGTATTGATCGACAGCTGGAAAGCCTGGGCATTGGGCGCTGGCGGCGCACCCAGGGCGCCGGCAGCCACCTGGCGGTTCTGTTCGCGGATCGCGGTGACCACGTCGGTGGCGGTCAGGTTGCGCGAAGCGGTCTTGTTCGGATCCAGCCAGACCCGCAGGGAGTAGTCACCCATGCCGAACAGCTGCACATCACCCACGCCGCCCAGGCGCGCCAGCTCATCCTTGATGTTGAGCAGGGCGTAGTTGGACAGGTAGAGCATGTCGTAGCGTTTGTCCGGCGAGGTCAAGTGCACGACCATGGTCAGGTCGGGCGACGCCTTGTCCACCGTGATGCCGATCCGGGTCACTTCTTCCGGCAGCTTGGGCTCGGTCCGGGTGACGCGGTTCTGCACCTGCACCTGGGCGTTGTCCAGGTCGGTGCCCAGGGCGAAGGTGATGGTCAGGGTGATCTTGCCATCGGCGGTGGACTGCGAGGACATGTACAACATGTTCTCGACGCCGGTGATGGCTTGTTCCAAAGGAGCGGCCACGGTCTCGCCGATGACCTTGGGGTTGGCACCTGGGAAGTTTGCGCGCACGACCACGGTCGGCGGCACGACTTCCGGGTATTCGCTGATCGGCAATTGGAACAGCGAGATGGCGCCGGCGATCAGGATCAGCAGCGAAAGTACCGCTGCGAAGATCGGCCGCGAAATGAAGAACTGGGAAAATTTCATCTTGGATTCAGTCCCTTAACCGCGTGGGGTCGCAGCGGCCAGTTTGCCTGCCGCCCCTGACGCGTCCTTGGATGGCGCGACTTGGGGCAGGTTGCTGGCTTCTAGCGCTTTACGTTGTTGTGCGAGGGCGGCAATGGTTTCGTCGCTGGCCATCGGCACGGTTTCAGGTGTGACCGGCGAACCTGGACGAGCCCGCTGCAGGCCCTTGACGATGATGGTGTCGTCCTTGCTCAGGCCGTTACGCACGATGCGCAGGCCTTCGATCTTCGGCCCCAGCTCGACGGCGCGGTAGGCCGGCTTGTTCTCGGCGTCCATCACCAGCACGAATTTCTTGCCCAGGTCGGTGCCCACGGCTTCGTCGTTGATCAGCACGGCGGAATAAGTGCCGCTGCCCACCAGCTTCAGTCGGGCATACAGGCCAGGGGTGTAGGTGCCGTCCTTGTTGTCGAACACGGCCCGGCCACGGATCGTACCGGTCTGCGGGTTGACCTGGTTGTCGACGAAATTCATCTGGCCCAGGTGTGGATTGCCGTCCTCGTTGGACAGGCCCATGTAGACCGGCGTGGCCTGGCCGCGCTGGCCTTGGCGGGCGAGTTGGGTGTACTTGAGGAAGACACGTTCGTCGGCGTCGAAGTAGGCGTAGACCTTGTCGGTGGAGACCACGCTGGTCAGCGCGGTGACGTCGGCGGTCACCAGGTTGCCTGCGGTGATTTCTGCCCGGCTGACGCGACCAGTGATGGGCGAGGTGACACGGGTGAAGCTCAGGTTCAGCTTGGCCAGGTCCAGTTGTGCCTGGATCGCCGCAGCGGCAGCGCGGGCTTCCTGGGCGGCGCTGGTGCGCGAGTCTGCCAGCTCGGCGGAAATGGCATTGCTCAGACGCAGGCGTTCGCCACGCTGGGCTTCGTTCTCGCTGCGGGTGGCGGTGGCACGGGCTTGGGCCAGTTGGGCTTCGAGACGACGTACTTCAGCCTGGAAGGGGCGCGGGTCGATCTGGAACAGCAGGTCGCCTTTCTTGACCAGCGCGCCCTCGGTGAAGGCCACTTCGTCGATTTGTCCGGATACCCGCGGACGGATTTCGACGGTTTCCGGCGCTTCAAGGCGTCCGGTGAATTCATCCCATTCGTTGACTGGTTGTTCCAGTACCTTGGCCACACTGACTTTGGCTGGCGGCATGGAAGCTGCCGTGTCGGGAGTCTTGCCGCAGGCGCTCATCACCAGTACCGCCAGCAGCGCGAGAGGAAAACGCAGTTTTGAAAGTGAATGTTCCATGGATAGCATCCGCCAATGTATTGAGAATGGGCGGATGATGCGTGGAGCAAGGCAGAGGAACGAATCGAATGAAGCAAAGGTAACTATCATTCAGAATGATATAAGCCATCGACAAGGCCTCTAGTCCGGCGATGTGTGCCACTATTTGGAAGCCGAGGAACCGTGGCGAGGGCGCTTGTTCCCGCCGGGCTGCCTGGCAGCCCCTGTTTATGAGCTCCTGGCGCCCAATCGGGAGCAAGCTCCCTTGCCGCAATGACTCACGCAAACCTTGAACACACTGCACCGTTTCAGGGCTAGCTTGGGTTCTTTGCTATCAAATGTATTGATGGGTCGCGGCCTATTGCGGCAAATAGAGGTCATGGATTTGCTTGAGCGTCCCATCCGCCCGAAGCGCTTCAACCGCTTCGCGTAAATCCTCGACCATTTTGGGCGCGCATTGTTTCGAGCAGGCCAGGTAAAGATCGGCGCTGCTGCCGACCCGACTCATGAGCAGTTTGCGTTTAGACACCTTCGGCCAGATGTATCGACTCTCGGGCACGCCGTTGAACCAGGCATCGATGCGCCCCATCAAGAGCAGCTGGGCGGGGTTGTCGCCAATGGCCAGCGGATAGATCTGCTCATCGCTGAAACCTTCGGTGCGCAGGATATCTTCCTGCGCACTGCCCAGGCCGACGCCGATCTTGCGGTAGGTTTCTTTCGCTTGGGCGAAGCTGTTCACCCGCCGCTCAAGGCTGAAAAAAGCTCGTTCCATGGGCATGATCGAGGCGATCCAGGTAAAACGATCCTCACGAGTGGGTATGCGCGAGAGGGGTGTGATCAAGTGGTCGTGTTCTTCGCTGACGTGTTTCTGAGCCCTGGCCCAGGGCAGCACATGGATTTTTACGGTGTACCCGGCCTTGGTCATGGCCGCGACGGCGACATCACCAACGATTCCGTGCCCCCTGGGGTCATTGACGAACGTCAGCGGCGGCGCGTCGAGGATGTGCAGTTCTATCTCCAGGGGTTCACCGCGCGCGTTGTGTGCAACCAACAGCGGCAGTAATAGACAAAGCCTGGATAGTGTTCTGGTGGGGGCATTCAAAGCGCGTTTGCTCAGGCTCATGATCGGTACTTCAGGCATTGGAAGGGGGGTACGCCATTCAAAGGATGCTTGGCGCGCAAACAGCGTCTTGCAGGCCGACGTCTTATGTGACGCAGCGCACTTGAAGCGGGGCGCCGCGGTCGTTTTATCAGGACACGCCAGTATGTTGTCTTGGCCTGGCTGCGTGTACTTGAAGGTATAGATCATCCGCTCGACAAAAACCTTGAGCCCTGCGCATTGGTTTTTGTCTGGGTCGATGCAGGGGATTCATACCGGGTTGGCCTGGGCTTGCTCCGCGATCAGTTGCACCAGTCTTCCTGCGGGTTCGTTGAGACTTTGTCGAGCCCGGTGGACGAGGCCGATCTCACGGTGGAAGGTGTGCTCTGCGAGGTCGAGGGCGCGTACACCCTGCGGCCATTTATGGTGAGTCGCGGTTTGCGGCACCAGGGCCACGCCAACGCCGTTTCCAACCAGCTTGATAATCGCCTCCAATTCATCCAGCTCGCAGACTTCATGCAAGGTGAAGTGCATTTTGCGCAGGAAGCGGTCCACCTGCCGGCCACCGAACGATGCACGGTCATAGCGAATGAAGGGTTGACCGCCAAGCAGTTCGGCCCAGTCCTCCCCGGGTAGTGCGCTTGGTACGATCAGTCGATAGGGCTCCAGTGCCAGGGGCCTCCAGCGCAGATCGCTTTGCAGCGAGAAAGGCGGGCGGATGATGGCGGCCATGTCGATTTCCCCGGCATCCACCAGGTTGAGCAACTCCATCGATACGCCAGGCAGCACGCGCGTGCGGCATTGCGGGCATTGCTGGTGAAACCTGGCGAGCGCGTCTGGCAGGTAGGAGCGCTGCACCGACGCGATAGCGCCGATGTTCACCAGGACGCTAGGTGCAAGCCCGGCAGTGCTTGTGCCGAGATTGTCGTAGAGACGCAGCAACTCTTGCGCTTGCAGGAGTACTTGATGGCCCATCCGATTAAGGTGGGCCGAGCGGCCCTTGCGGTCGAAGATCTCGAAGCCGAGTTCGGCCTCCAGGCGCTGGATCTGCGCGCTGACCGCGGCCTGTGTGAGGCCGATTTTATTGCCTGCGGCAGCGAAAGTACCTTCCCGCGCTACGGCAATAAGGGTCTTGAGTTCTTTTATCATTCATAAATATTAATTGTGTTATTGAGAGAAATATATTGTTTTTCTTGTTTTTAGCCCGGCCTTACGATGGTCCGGTCCTTATAAAAGCAACAGGAGCCATGATGAGCCTTTCTCCCTTCCACCTCGCAATCCCTGTCTACGACCTTCCAGGCGCTCGGGCCTTTTATGGCGAAGTGTTTGGGCTACAAGAGGGCCGCTCCAGTGCCCATTGGGTCGACTTCAACTTCTATGGCCACCAGTTGGTGATTCATGAACAGCCAAAGACCGCTTCTCAAGAGAGCGTCCACAGCAACCCGGTAGATGGGCATGACGTGCCGGTCCCTCACTTCGGCATCGTTTTGGGATGGCAGGAGTGGGAGGCGTTGGCCGAGCGGCTGAAATCCTTTGGCACCGAGTTCGTGATCGAGCCCTACATACGTTTCAAGGGGCAGGTGGGGGAGCAGGCCACGATGTTTCTGTTCGATCCTTGCGGTAATGCGCTGGAGTTCAAGGCGTTCAAGGATATGAGCCAGCTTTTCGCCAAATAGCAGGCGCAGGGGGGCAATTTCTGGGGAATGGGCAAAATGTGACGAAATCACGACCTGGTCACAAGTTGTCAACCGACTTCAGGATGCGTAAGCTGCCCCCATGAACCAGTCATCCCTACCTTCGCCCAGCACCCGAGGCCCGGCCGATCACGACATCCGAGACCAGATCGTCGCGGCGGCCAATGAGCATTTCAGTCAATACGGCTACGGCAAGACCACAGTCTCTGACTTGGCCAAGGCCATCGGGTTTTCCAAGGCATACATCTATAAGTTTTTCGACTCCAAGCAGGCGATTGGCGAAGCTATTTGTACTCGCTGCCTGGCCGAAATCGTTGCAGCTGTGGAGCAGGCCATCAACGAAGAAGGACTCTCGTCGACGGAGCGTTTTCGACGCCTGGTCAAAACCCTGGTTACCACGGGCGTGAACCTGTTCTTCAATGATCGCAAGCTCTACGACATTGCTGCGTTCTCTGCCTCGGAGCACTGGCCCAGTTCACGGGGTTACGACGCCCGGATCAAAGGCTTCGTATTGCAAGTCGTACGCGAGGGGCGAGAACTCGGTGAGTTTGAACGCAAGACGCCACTGGACGAGACAGTAGACGCGATCCACTTGGCGCTTCGGCCTTTCGTCAACCCTTTGCTGCTGCAGTACAGCCTTGACGTCATCGAAGAGGCTCCCACGCTCACCGCCAACCTCATCTTGCGTAGCCTCATGCCGTGACCTTGGGCTGACGATTCCAAGCAACGCATTCCAATCGATTTCAGTGCTCGGTCATGATGGGCTGACAAAGGTAATTGTTTATCTTGATTGTGACTATTGACACAAATGGTCACATGAATAAGATATGGCGTATTGCTCTTAGTCCTGAGAACGTCGACATGACGAGCTTCGCCCAATTGCTGCAGCAATTCGATCCGGATGCGCCATTTGTGTCTCCACCCAACTGGCAGCAGGGCCGTACGATCTTTGGCGGGCTGTCCGCTGCGCTGTCTCTGCAAGCGGTTTTGCTTGAGCGTCCGACAGGTTTTCCTCCATTCAAGTCCGCCCAGGTGTCGTTCATAGGCCCGGTCACGCAGGCCCAGACATTCGATGTCAGCGTGTTGCGTCAAGGACGATCCGTCACCTCCGTATCGGTCGACTGCTTGTCGGGCGACGACCTGGCGTTGCGCACGACCCTACTATTCGCACAGCCGCGGGCGAGTTGTATTGCCCATGATGCCTGGGGCCGTCCGCTTGTAGAGGGGCCGTCCCGGTACGCGCCATTGAAGCTGGACAGAAAGATCGCGCCGGCCTGCGCCTATAACTTTGAGATGCGCCCTGCGGGCGGTTCTCTGCCGGTATCCGGCGCTGATAATCCGGAATTACTGATGTGGGTACGCCACCTGGATGCTCGGGGCGTAGATCCGGCGGTCGCCTTGATTGCATTGGCTGACAGCTTGCCGCCAGCGGCCATGACCTGCTTCACCGAACCCGCTGCCATCAGTTCTGCGTCCTGGATGATTGACCTGCCGCAGCCGGCCGTCGCCAGTGAGTGGTTCCTGATCAATTCCTTTAGCCAGCAAGCGCTGGAAGGCTATTCGCTCCAGGACATGGAAATCTGGGACGAAAGCGGCCGGCGTGTGCTTTGGGCACGCCAGACCGTGGCGATCTTCACGTAATACAAAACCACTGCTCCCATTACCCGCGCTACGTTTCCAGAGTTCTAATAATGAAAAAAATATTGCTCAAGACCCCGGTGGGTCTCTGCTTTGTGTTCGCAACTTCCCATGTATTTGCCAGCGGCTTCGCGCTCAATGAACAAAGCATCAGTGGGATGGGCTCGGGATTTGCCGGTCGTTCTTCTTCCGCCGAAGATGCGAGCACGGTCTTCGGTAATCCGGCGGGGATGTCTCGCTTGAAGAAGGAGCAGTTCAGCCTGGGAGCGGCGACGCTGTTCGCGAAATCCGACATAAGCCAGACCCGCAGCACCTTCGGCGGTCAGGACGGCGATGACATGGTGCCAACGACCACGGTGCCGATGGGTTATTACGTCAAACCCGTTGATGAGCACTGGGCGTTCGGCGTTGGTTTTTATGTGCCGTTCGGTTTGATTACCGATTACGGCAGCGATTTTGCCGGGCGTTATTACGCAAATAAGAGCGAGGTCAAGACACTCACGTTTCAGCCTACGATCAGCTACGCCTTCAACGACATCGTGTCGATCGGGTTCGGCCCCACGATTAACCGTATCAGCGGTGAGATATCAGGCATGGTGCCCAATCCACTCAGCCCTGGCCGCAATGACGCAAAGCTCAAAAGCACAGGCGACGACACGGCCCTGGGTTTCAATGCTGGCGTCCTGGTGCAGGCTACAGATCGAACCCGCTTGGGGCTGACGTACCATTCCAAGGTCAGCTATCACCTGGATGCCAAGACCAAAGTCAGCGACGGCATCTTCAGCCTGGTAGGGGTTAGTGGGCGCAGCTATGACGCTTCGCTGGATGTGGATACCCCGGAGGCGGTGGACTTCTCGGTGACTCACCAGCTCAACACGGACTGGACGCTTTACCTGGGCAGCACCTGGACACGTTGGAGTCGCTTCAAGGAGCTGACCATCGAAAACTCGGGGTTGCCGCCGTTGTTGAGCGGCCAGTTGGGTACCATCAGTGAAGAGCAGAATTGGCATGACACGTGGGCCCACGCTATCGGTACGGCGTATCGGTTGAATAATCAGTGGGTGCTGCGTGCAGGCTTTTCGGTTGACCAATCGCCTGCCAACAATACCAACCGCGGACCACGTATTCCTACCGGCGACCGGAAGGTGCTCAGCTTCGGGGCCGGCTGGACGCCAGTGGAAGATGTCACGATCGACGTCGCTTATTCCTATCTCTGGGAGGAGAGCGTATCGGTCAACGATGCGTCGGTGACCCGCGGCGCCTACAGCTCCAAGTACAAAAACAGTGCGAGCGGGTTTGGCACTTCACTCAGCTATCGCTTCTGATTGAGTGCTGCTCTAAAAGCCGGGAGCGCATGCTACCCGGCGTTTGGTGTGGGCGAGTCGACTGTGACGAAGATATTGATGATGGTGATTGCGTAGAGTGTTGCAAGGGCTGCTGCATGGCCTGCTCAGACACCCATGATGCGTGCCATAAGACCCTGGTGAAACCGGCGAGGTGTGGCCCAGGTCAGGACGGTAACAGCCTTGTTGCCAAAGCCTGGTACGACACTCATGCGTCCGGCTTGCAATGCACGGATTCCCGCTGCCACAACGGGCTGGGGCTGCATCATGACCATTTTCAAGGCTGGCGTGAGCGTTTGCCTGGCGCTTTCTGCAAACCCGGTGTCCGACATCCCAGGGCAAAGTGCGGTCACGACGATGCCGTCGTTTTTGAGTTCACGATGAAGCGCATCCGAGAAACGAAGTACATAGGCCTTCGCTGCAGAATAAACAGCGAAACTCTTCACACCCTGAAAGGACAACAGGCTTGCGACCATCAGGATGTGTCCACGTTTGCGGGCCCGCATGTCTACCGCGAAGAGTCGTGTAAGGGCTGTCAGACTGGCGATATCCAAATCAATCATGGCCAGGGCCTGGTCCAGGGGCTGATCCAGGAAAGGTCCCTGCAAGCCATGCCCCGCATTGTTAATGAGCACATCAATCACGACTTCGCGCTCGCGCAGCCGCTGGTGCAGTTCGATGACTGCCGGGATCGAGGAAAGGTCTACTTGCTCGACAATGACATCAACGCCGAAACGTTCGCGCAATTGCGCTGATAGCGATTCGAGCTTTTCCAGCCTGCGTGCTACCAGGACGAGAGATTTCCCTTGGGCGGCGTATTGCCGGGCAAACTCCTCGCCAAATCCGCTTGAAGCACCTGTGATGAGCACCCAGGAGTTATCGTTCGGTTTCATCTCGCTGATCTCGGGTTGTTGAGTTGAAAGAAAAGGGGCGTCAGTCATCTGGCAGCCACCGGCAGGGCGTCAGGTGGCTGCCAGCCACCTCCGAGCGCCCGGAATGCCGCGACCGCCGCCCGTGCTGATTCGGTTCGCGCTTGCGCTCGGGAATCGGACGCTTGCAGCAGTGTCTCGTCGGCATTCAAGACATCGATCAGGCTGGCCGTACCTTTCTGATAGGCAATGAACGACGATTGCCGAGCTTGGGTCAACGAAGCTTCACCCTGGGTGAGGGTGGTGGCCTGGGCTTCTCGATTGACCAGCGCGGAAAACGCGTTCTCGACGTCCTCGGTGGCGCGCAGCGCGGACTGGCGGTAAGCGGCGAGTGCTTCGGCTTCCTGCCCCTTGGTTTGATCGATCTGAGCGTTGATGCGGCCAAAGTCGAACAGCCTCCAACGCAATCCCAATACGCCGGCTGCCTGACTGGCGTCGCCACTGAACAAGTTGCCGGCGGAAACCGCCGTGGCGCTGCCAAGCAAGGCGCTGAGAGAGAATTTTGGATAGTACTCGGCGATGGCTTCGCCGATGCGCGCGTTGGAGGCTGCGAGGCGGCGCTCTGCCACGATGAGGTCTGGCCGGCGGCGCAGCAGATCGGCCGGCGTGCCCATGGCGGTTATCTGTGGTGCCGCAGGGATGTTCCCGACAGTTGCCAGTTGCTGGCGATGGGTGCCTGGCGGTGTGCCGAGCATGACATCCAATGCGTTCATCGCGGCATCCAGACCGGTTTGCAGCACTGGCACTGTTGCCTGGACTTGCGCCAGCGCCCCCTCGGTCTGGTGCACCTGATAGCTGGCGGCGAGGCCCTTGCTGTAAAGCAATCGGACTTTTTCCAACAGGTCTTGTTGGGTTTTGACTTGTCGGTTGGCGATGTCCAGCCGGGTCTGCAGCCCGCGAAGAGTGATGTAGATATCAGCGGTCTGTGCGGCGACAGCCAGTCGTGTGGCGGCGGCGCCTGCCTCGCTAGCCTGGTACTCGGCCAGTGCCGCCTCGCGTCCGCGGCGCAGACCGCCAAAGAGGTCCACCTCCCAGTTGGCGTTGAGGTTGACCTCGTAGGAACTTCCATACCGATCATACCCAGGCGTCGAGTTCAACACCTGGCCGAGTGGGGTTTGCACTGACTGATAGGCGCGCGCGGCTTGACCGTTGATGGTTGCCGAGGGCAACAACGCGGCATTGGCTGCCCCCAGGCCCGCCCGTGCTTGCGCGACTCGCGCCGCCGCCTGAGCCAGGTCCAGGTTCTGTTCAAGTGCCTTGGCGATGAACTCGGTCAATACCGGATCACCAAAGCCTTCCCACCAGGCTACAAGGTTGGTTCGCGTTGCGCTGGGCCTCTGTTCGACAGACGACTGCCCCAGGAAACGGTGCGAAAGCGCAGCGTCCGGACGATGGTAGTCCGGACCGACCGCGCAGCCTGCCATCAAGCTGGCGCTCACCAAAAGGGTAAGGGGGAGGAGAGGCGACATGGGATACCTGGAGAAGGGTGGTTTGTGACCATACTATATTATGGTCACTTCCTGTCAATTGCGGCTCAGCCACATAGTTCTTGGCTGGCAAAGAACGTCAGGGAGGGTTTTTAGCGGCTAAGCCGTTAGCGATATGTGACCATTGACAGTATTGGTCACGAGATTGAGAATGTGGCTCCTGTCCTCATTGCTCAAGTAAGGGAACCTATGCTCCGGCTTCGACCTGTCACCTTTGCCGTCTGCTTGTTGCCTCTCGTCCTGACGGCGTGTGGCGACCCATCCACCGCTAAAGATCCGCGTACGCTTGCCCCCTTGGTGCGGGTCTCTGAAGTCCAGGGTTCGTCCGATCTCTCGCGATCTTTTACCGGTATCGTTGCGGCCAGGGTCCAGAGTGACCTGGGCTTTCGGGTCTCGGGCAAGGTGCTTGAGCGCCTGGTCGATAGCGGGCAAGCCGTCAAGCGAGGACAGCCGTTGATGCGCCTGGACCCCATCGACCTCGGGTTGCAGGCGCGCGCCCAGCAAGAGGCGGTCGCTGCCGCGCGAGCCCGGGCCAAGCAGACCGCCGACGACGAGGCGCGCTACCGCGATCTGGTCGCCGCGGGTGCTATTTCCGCATCGGGCTACGACCAGATAAAGGCTGCTGCCGATACCGCCAAGGCACAACTGAGCGCCGCGCAAGCCCAGGCGGACGTCGCCCATAACGCCTCTGGTTATGCCGTGCTGCTCGCGGATGCCGATGGCGTTGTGATGGAAACGCTTGCCGAGCCCGGGCAAGTCGTCAGCCCCGGACAAACCGTGGTCCGACTGGCGCGGGCAGGGCAGCGCGAAGCCGTTGTGCAATTGCCCGAGACCTTGCGTCCTGCCGCAGGCGCCACCGCACAAGCGACCCTTTATGGCGTTACCACGGGAGCGGTCACCGCGAGGCTGAGACTGCTCTCGGATTCGGCTGACCGCGTGACGCGTACCTTCGAGGCGCGGTACGTGCTGGAGGGGCCGCTGGCCAATGCGCCGCTGGGGTCGACGGTCACGCTGCGCATTTCCGAAGACAGCGCGCAGCGGCAGGCGCTGCAAGTGCCGATCGCTGCGGTTTTCGACTCGGGCAAAGGCACTGGCGTGTGGGTCATAAACGGCGAACCGGCGAAAGTCACCTGGCGACCTGTGCAAGTCCTGGGTTTGAGCGATGACGCCGCGCGCGTCGCCGGCCAGCTCAATGTTGGCGAGCGTATTGTCGGACTCGGTGCCCATCTGCTGCATGAGGGTGAGGAAGTGCGACTGGCTCAACCGGGTGACGTGAAGGTTGCCGGGGGCCGTCCATGAGCCTCAACCTGTCCGCACTCGCCGTTCGCGAGCGCTCTATTACCGTGTTCCTGATCTTTCTGATTGCCGTCGCGGGAACCTTGGCGTTCTTCCAGTTGGGGCGTGCCGAGGATCCGCCGTTTACGGTCAAGCAGTTGACCGTCATCACCGCATGGCCGGGTGCGACTGCCCAGGAGATGCAGGACCAGGTCGCCGAGCCGCTTGAAAAGCGCCTGCAGGAATTGAAGTGGTACGACCGCACGGAAACCTACACCCGTCCCGGCCTGGCCTTCACCATGGTGTCACTGGTCGATCGCACGCCACCTTCGCAAGTGCAGGAGGAGTTCTATCAGGCGCGCAAAAAGCTCCAGGACGAAGCGCTCAAATTGCCGGCGGGCGTTATCGGGCCAATGGTCAACGATGAGTTTTCCGATGTGACGTTCGCACTGTTCGCCCTGAAAGCCAAAGGCGAGCCACAGCGGCTGTTGGTGCGCGATGCCGAAGCGCTGCGCCAGCGCCTGTTGCATGTGGCGGGAGTGAAAAAGGTCAACATCATCGGTGAGCAGGCCGAGCGCATCTTTGTTTCCTTCTCCCATGACCGGCTGGCCACCTTGGGCGTCTCGCCCCAGGACATCTTCGCCGCGCTGAACAGCCAGAACGTGCTCACGCCCGCCGGCTCCATCGAAACCAACGGGCCACAGGTGTTCCTCCGGGTGGACGGCGCCTTCGATAAACTGGCGAAAATCCGTGACACCCCCCTTGCGATCCAAGGACGCACGCTCAAGCTCTCGGACGTCGCGACCGTCGAGCGCGGATATGAAGATCCGGCCACTTTCCTGGTGCGCAATAACGGCGAAGAAGCGCTGTTGTTGGGCGTCGTGATGCGCGAAGGCTGGAACGGCCTGGACCTGGGCAAGGCCCTGGACGCGGAGACGGCGAGGATCAATGACGCCATGCCCTTGGGCATGACGCTCACCAAGGTCACCGACCAGTCCGTGAACATCGACTCGGCCGTCGGCGAATTCATGGTCAAGTTCTTTGTCGCGCTGCTGGTGGTGATGATCGTCTGCTTTCTCAGCATGGGGTGGCGTGTCGGAGTCGTGGTCGCGGCGGCCGTGCCGTTGACGCTGGCCGTGGTGTTCGTGGTCATGGCGGCCACGGGAAAGAACTTTGACCGCATCACTCTCGGCTCGCTGATCCTGGCGCTCGGGTTGTTGGTGGACGACGCTATCATCGCGATTGAAATGATGGTGGTAAAAATGGAGGAGGGCTACGACCGGATCAAGGCCTCCGCGTATGCCTGGAGCCATACAGCCGCACCGATGCTGTCCGGTACGCTGGTGACGGCTATCGGATTCATGCCTAACGGCTTCGCCCAGTCGACCGCCGGTGAGTACACCAGCAACATGTTCTGGATCGTCGGCATTGCCCTGATCGCTTCCTGGGTGGTGGCCGTGGCGTTCACCCCTTACCTGGGGGTGAAGCTGTTGCCGGATATCAAACAGGTCGAAGGCGGCCACGCGGCCATCTACAACACCCGTCACTACAATCGTTTTCGCCGGGTCCTGACCCGCATCATCGCCCGCAAATGGTGGGTGGCCGGCAGCGTGATCGTGACGTTCGTCGTGGCGATTCTCGGTATGAGCCTGGTCAAGAAACAGTTCTTCCCGACCTCCGACCGCCCGGAGGTGCTGATCGAAGTGCAAATGCCCTATGGAACCTCCATCGAGCAGACCAGTGCCACCACCGCCAAGGTCGAGGCCTGGTTGCAGAAGCAGGATGAGGCAAAAATCGTCACGGCCTACATCGGCCAGGGCGCGCCACGCTTCTACCTGGCGATGGCACCGGAGCTACCCGATCCTTCGTTCGCCAAGATCGTGGTGTTGACCGACAGTCAGGAGGCGCGCGAGACCCTCAAGTTCCGTCTGCGCGAGGCGGCGGCCGAGGGGCTTGCCCCAGAGGCGCGTATCCGGGTGACGCAACTGGTGTTCGGTCCGTATTCGCCATTTCCCGTAGCCTACCGGGTGATGGGACCTGATCCGTCGAAATTGCGTGAGATCGCCGGCCAGGTCCGGGATGTCATGCAGGCGAGCCCGCTGATGCGGACCGTCAATACCGACTGGGGGCCGCTGACGCCGACGTTGCATTTCACCCTGGACCAGGATCGCTTGCAGGCGGTAGGGCTGACGTCGAATGCTGTCGCGCAGCAATTGCAGTTCCTGCTTGCAGGAGTACCGATCACGGCGGTTCGCGAGGACATCCGTTCGGTGCAGGTGGTCGGCCGTGCTGCCGGTGATATTCGCCTCGATCCGGCCAGGATAGAAGGGTTTACCCTGGTCGGCGCGGCGGGCCAGCGCATTCCGCTGTCCCAGGTGGGTGAGGTCGATGTGCGCATGGAGGATCCGATTCTTCGTCGTCGTGATCGCACCCCGACCATCACCGTACGCGGCGACATTGCCGAAGGTTTGCAGCCACCGGACGTCTCGAATGCAATCCTGAAGGCGCTGCAGCCGGTCATCGACACCCTGCCGAGCGGCTACCGGATCGAGCAGGCCGGCGCCATCGAGGAATCGGGCAAGGCCGGTAAGGCGATCGTGCCCCTGGTGCCGATCATGGTGGCCCTGACGCTGTTGATCATCATCGTGCAGGTGCGTTCGATCTCGGCCATGATCATGGTGTTCCTCACCGCCCCGCTGGGCCTGATTGGCGTAGTGCCGACCCTGCTGATCTTCCAGCAGCCATTCGGGATCAACGCCCTGGTCGGCCTGATCGCACTCTCGGGCATCCTGATGCGCAACACGCTGATCCTGATCGGGCAGATCCATCACAACGCCCAGGAAGGGCTGGATCCGTTTCACGCGGTCATCGAGGCCACGGTGCAACGGGCCCGGCCGGTCTTGCTGACGGCGCTGGCGGCCATCCTGGCTTTCATTCCCCTGACGCATTCGGTGTTCTGGGGCACGCTGGCCTACACGCTGATCGGCGGCACGTTCGTCGGCACCATCATGACGCTGGTGTTTCTACCGGCGATGTATTCCATCTGGTTCAAGATCCGTCCTGACCATTCAGCACACACGCAAACGGCACCGCAGGCGTAAACCGGCGTGTTCGTTATTTTGTGGACATTGACTGAGACATGAAGAGGTTCCAATGAAGACTTCCCAAGGTCAAAAACGCATCGTTGTCACCGGCGTGGGCATTGTCGGCCCACTGGGTTGTGGCGTAGAAGAAGTCTGGCAGCGGTTGCTGGCGGGGCGCTCCGGCATTCGTATCCTGCCTGGCGATATCACCGAGGGGACAGGGGTGGCCGTGGGCGGCCAGGTGCCGTCGTTGGAAGAGGACGTCATCGCCGGTTACGATCCGGAGCGCATTATCCCGGCCAAGGATCGCAAGAAGATGGATCGCTTCATCGAGTTCGCGCTGGTGGCTGCCGAAGAGGCGTTGCAACAGGCAGGCTGGCAACCGACCCATGCCGCCGACCAGGAGCGGACGGCAACCATCATCGCCTCAGGCGTGGGCGGTTTTGGCGCGATTGCCGGTGCCGTACGCACCACCGATGCCCGCGGCCCGCGCAAATTGTCCCCGTTCACCGCACCTGCCTTCCTCGCCAACATGGCGGCGGGGCACGTTTCCATCCGGCATGGTTTCAAAGGCCCTCTGGGGGCACCGGTGACAGCCTGTGCGGCGGGGGTGCAGGCCATTGGCGACGCGGCGAGGCTGATCAGGAGCGATGAAGCGGATATCGCCATATGCGGCGGGACGGAAGCGGCGATAGACCGCGTGACCCTGGGTTGTTTTGCCGCCGCTCGCGCGCTGTCCACGGGTTTTGCCGAGCGTCCGCAAGAGGCCTCGCGGCCCTTCGATCGTGATCGCGACGGTTTTGTCATGGCCGAGGGGGCCGGGTTGCTGGTGATCGAATCACTGGAACACGCCCTCGCACGTGGCGCCAAGCCCCTGGCGGAACTGGTGGGTTATGGCACCAGTGCCGACGCCTATCACCTGACGGCAGGCCCGGAAGACGGCAACGGTGCCCGGCGCGCGATGGAGCAGGCGCTGCGCCAGGCCGCTGTCAGCCCCTTGGATGTGCAACATATCAACGCCCATGCGACGTCCACCCAGGTTGGCGACAATGGTGAGCTGGCCGCGATCCGCTCAGTGTTCGGGCGCGATTGCGATGTGGCGATCACCTCCACCAAGTCGGCCACCGGACATCTGCTGGGGGCGGCTGGCGGTATTGAAGCCATTTTTACGGTGCTGGCGCTTCGTGACCAGATCGTCCCGCCCACCCTGAACCTGATTCATCCCGACGAGGCCGCTACCGGGCTTGATCTGGTAGGTTTACAGGCCAGGAAGATGCCGATCACCCACGCGCTCTCCAATGGTTTCGGATTCGGCGGGGTCAATGCCAGCCTGCTGTTGCGCCGTTGGGTGCCTGAGGCTTGAGTATTGATCTTTCGTTCCGCGATGTAGTTTTTACGAGGGGGATTTCAGGGTACCTCGCCTAGGTCGGCATACCTGCATTCATCCTGTGGGAGCGAGCCTGCTCCCACATTCGCCAGTGGCGCCATTTTTTTCTTAAGAACTGCCCAAACGTGCCGATACATCGCGGTAGATCCGATTGTGCGGGCGCTCCCGGGGTGTCCTGCCAAAGATATTCGAGGCGTTCGCGCGCCTGTGCCCTTGTGATTTTTCAGGTTTGAGCAGAATCGGACCTCAGGTAATGAACCATGCCAGCCCACGCCAGAACCGAACTGGAAGGCGCCCTTGCCGTCTGCAAAGGTAGTTTTCTTTCCGTTGGTTTTTTCAGTTTTTTCGTCAACTTGCTGATGCTGGTTCCTTCGTTCTACATGCTGCAGGTGTATGACCGCGCGGTAGGAAGCGCCAGCCTGTCGACGCTGTTGATGCTGACGCTGATCATGTTGCTGTTGATGATCACGATGGGTGGTTTGGAGTGGGTTCGTTCGCGGATTATGGTGCGGATCAGCACCCGCCTGGACACGTTGCTGAGCCAACGTCTGTTCGACGCCAGCTTCAAGCAGGCGCTCAATACCAGTGGCATGAATGCCACGGCCCAGCCGTTGAGCGACCTGAACGGGTTGCGCCAGTTCCTGACCGGCAACGGCCTGTTTGCGTTTTTCGATGCGCCGTGGATCCCGATCTACCTGGCCGTCATGTTCATGTTTCATCCCTGGTACGGCTGGATGGGGCTCGTGAGTGCCGCGTTGCTGGGGGGGCTGGCCTTCGCCAATGAAAAGCTCACCCACGGGCCGCTGCAGGCTGCCAACCGTGAGCAGATGACGGCCACCGCCTTCACCAACAAGAGCTTGCGCAATGCCGAAGTGGTGGAGTCCATGGGCATGCTTGCCAGCCTGCGCCAGCACTGGAGCGGGCGAACCCACAGGATTCTCGCGCTGCAAAGCGTGGCCAGTGACCGCGCCGCGACCATGACATCGGTGTCCAGGACATTCCGACAGATCGTTCAGTCGTTGGTACTGGGCCTGGGCGCCTATTTGACGATCAATCACGAGATTTCTTCCGGGCTGATGATTGCTGGCTCGATCTTGCTGGGGCGTGCGTTGGCGCCCATCGATCAGTTGATCGGCGTATGGAAAGGTTTTCTGGGTGCCCGCGCGCAATATGCCCGGTTGCACGAGTTGCTATTCAAGATTGCCGCCGAGCCCGAGCGCATGTCGTTGCCGGCGCCTGAAGGGGCGATTCGCGTCGAGGGACTCTCGGCAGGATCGCCGGATGCTCGCAAACCGATTATTCGTGGTGTGGACTTTCAGGTGGCTGCGGGCGAAGCAGTGGGCATCATTGGTCCCAGCGGTGCCGGGAAGTCGACCCTTGCCAGGGCGTTGCTGGGTGTCTGGCCAAGCCTGGCCGGCACCGTGCGCCTGGATGGTGCGGATATCAGCCAGTGGCGTCGGGAGGAACTGGGCCAGTACATCGGTTATCTGCCGCAGGACATCGAGCTGTTCGAGGGCACCATCAGCCAGAACATCTCCCGCTTCGGCCCGCTGAACGCATCTGCCGTGGTCGCCGCAGCGCGCATGGCCGGTGTGCATGAACTGGTGCTGCAACTGCCTGATGGCTACGACACCCTGATCGGCGCCAATGGCGGTGGGTTGTCCGGCGGCCAGCGGCAACGTATCGGCCTGGCGCGCGCCTTGTATGGTGAGCCGCGCCTGGTAGTGCTCGATGAACCGAACTCCAACCTGGATGATGCCGGCGAAAAAATGCTTGCCGAGGCGCTGCAAAAGCTCAGGCAGAGCAGGGCCACGGTGTTTGTCATCACCCATCGAGCCGGGGTGTTGGCGCAGGTGGATAAATTGTTGGTCCTCAATCATGGCGAACTGAGTCTGTTCGGGCCGCGTGACAAGGTCCTGGCGCGACTGCGGGAAACGACGCCCGCGGCCCGCCAGGCTGCTGGGATTCAATCGTAGGAAGCGGATGAGCCATCTCATGCAAAACAGTCAGCACTCATCCAACACGTTGCCCGTCGATGACAGGCCGGTTCGACGCATCGGCTACCTCATGTTGCTGGTCACCTTTGGCCTTTTCGGTGGCTGGGCTGCGTTGGCCCCGCTCGACAGCTCGGCACTCGCACCGGGCGTGGTCACGGTCAAAAGCTACCGCAAGACGGTGCAGCACCTTGAAGGCGGCATCGTGCGCGAACTGCGCGTGCATGACGGTGACCTGGTAAGAGCCGGCGATGTGTTGCTGGTGCTCGACAACACCCAGGCGCGTTCGGAAGTGGAAACGACACGCAGCCAGTTGATCGCCGCGCTCCAATTGCAGGCGCGGTTGGAGGCTGAGCGCGACGGGCAGCCCGAACCTGTGGCGGTGCCTGCCTTGGATCCCACTGACCCGCGAGTACAAGAGGCTCGCGACAGTGAAGCGCGGATTTTCCAAACCCGACGAACCTCGTTGCTGGGCGAAATCGGCCTGCAAGAGAAGACCATCGGACAAATCGAGGAGCAGATCCGCGGACTCAAGGCGATCATCGCCAGCAAGCAGATGCTGGCGGCCTCCTATCAAGAAGAAATAGTCGATTTGCGGGCGTTGCTTGCCGAAGGCTACGTGGACAAACAACGGCTACGCGAGCAAGAGCGCAGCCTCTCCAGGCTGCAAACCGAAGTAGCCGAAAGCCAGTCCGGGATCGCGCAGGCGCGGGTGAATATCGATGAAGCGAGGTTGAAGATCCTGCAGTTGAAAAAGGCCTTCGCCAGTGAAGTCGCCGGCCTGTTGGGCGATGCGCGGACCAAGGTGTATGAACTGCGCGAGCGGTTGGCGACCCTGCAGGACCGTGATCAGCGTACCGATATTCTCGCGCCCGAGTCAGGCATGGTCATGGGCATGACAGTCCACACCCTAGGCGCCGTGGTCAGCCCCGGCACAGCGCTGCTGGACATCGTCCCGGCCAACGAGGAACTGATCGTCGAGGCGCAGGTGTCGCCGATGGACATCGACCGCATCGCATTGGGCAAGCTGGCGGACATTCGCTTCAGCGCGTTCAAGAGCAGCACCACGCCCGTCATCGAGGGGCGACTGGTGCAGATTTCCGCCGACCGCTTGATCAACAAGGACACCGGCACCGCTTATTACCTGGCGCGCGTGGCCCTGACGGACAAGGGGCGTCAGACGCTGGGCAACCTGACCCTGGTTCCGGGGATGCCGGTCGAGGTGCTGGTCAATACGGGGGCGCGGACGCTGTTGCAATACTTGATGCAGCCTGCCAGCAATGTGTTCGCCCGTTCGCTGATCGAGGACTGAGATGAAGTTCCTGATCACCCTGTGCCTGGCCCTCATGCCACTGGGAGCGCTCGCTGACGATACTTATGTTGACCTGTGGCAGTTGCATCAGGAAGCGCAGGGGGCTGATCCGCGCGTGCTGCGGGCGCAAGCCCTGGTCCGAAGCGGCGAGGGCAAGGAGCGTGCGGCCTTTGGTCAATTATTGCCGCAGCTCAACGCCAGCGGCAGCGTCAACCGCAGCCGGCGCGATGACGACTTGAACCGTATCCAGTACAACGGCAAGCGCATGGCCGTGGTGCTCAATCAGGTGATCTACGATCCGCAGGTCTGGCGCAGTTACCAGAAGTACATTGAGTTGACCCGGCAAAGTGGCTACGAGTCGGCCGATACCCAGGTGCAGGCCAGCATTGATCTGTCCGAGCGCTACTTCGCCGTTCTTGCGGCAGAGGACGAGTTGTCGCTGGTGCGCAGCGAGCTGGAGGCGACCGAGCGCAACCTCAAGCGGGTCAAGGCCTTGTACGCGCGGCAGATGGCGATGGTGACCGACGCACTGGATCTTGAAGCGCGAGTGGATGCGCTCAAGGCCGACGAGATCGAAGCCAGCAATAAAGTCCTGGTCAGTCGTGAGGCCATTTCCGAACTGGTGGGGCGTGATGTCAGCGAGCAGTTCAAGCGCATCGGCGACAATCCTGCCTTCAGCCTGCCGGCGCAAGCGCAAGACTACTGGGTGCAGACTGCGCTCGACAGCAACCCGGCACTGCATGCCCGGGAGCACAGCGTCCGAGCCGCCGAGGCGGCAATAGACGAAAACAAGGCGGGTCATCTTCCTCGGTTGGGCCTGAACTTGACGGCGCAACGCAGTGATATCGGCTATGAAGGCGCAGTGACGCCTCGCTCGGACAACCTCGTTGCTTCTCTCGACTTGCAGATGCCGCTCTACAGTGGGGGCTCCACCCGGGCACGGGTATCGAGTTCCGAAAGTGACAGGGAGGCCGCCCAGCAAGAGCTGGAAGCCTTGCGTCGCCAGGTCGTCAAGGAAACCCGTACCGCTTATCTCGGCATGACGGCCGAACTCAGCCGGATCAAGGCAACACGGCGCGCGCTGGAGTCGGCTGAAAAGTCACGGGCCGCCACCGAAAAAGCGTTCGGCTATGGGGTCAAGAATGCTGTCGATGTGTTGGACAGCATCAAGGAAGAGTTTCGTGCACGGCGTGATTTCTATCAGTCCCAATACAAGTTCGTGACCAGTTTGCTGGTGCTGCATCGCTGGAGTGGAAGGCTGGGAGATGGGGATATTCGCCGGGCCAATGAGTGGTTGGTTGCCCCGTAGGTG
The DNA here is from genome assembly GCF_900115935.1 of Pseudomonas sp. 43mfcvi1.1. Taxonomy (NCBI): domain Bacteria; kingdom Pseudomonadati; phylum Pseudomonadota; class Gammaproteobacteria; order Pseudomonadales; family Pseudomonadaceae; genus Pseudomonas; species Pseudomonas sp. 43mfcvi1.1. The sequence continues at coordinate 139,087 of NZ_UETT01000013.1, forward strand.
ACTCAACTCAAGATATAGAAAAGTGGCTAAGTGATATCACTTTTGCTGTTTCTAATGCAAAATAACCCCCTTTGTAGCGGCCGCATTCTGGAAGGCCGCAGATTGCTTACAGGAAGCTTCGCATGCCTAGCCCACTTGGTTATTCTTCTACATGGTCCGCTACACGGACCGGCAACGCGCAAGTTGATAGCTTGCTGGTCGGTAGCTATTGGATGGGCAGTTCAGGGACGACCCCGCTGACGTACAGCTTCATGACGACCAGTTCATTATTCGCCGCCGACTACAGCGATGACAATGAATATGAGGCCGGCTACGTCCTGACGTCAGCCCAGCAGAACAGTATCGTCAGTGCGCTCGGCATGTGGAGTTCGGTTGCCAATATCAAGTTCACACAGGTCGGCGAATCTGCTGCCAATGTGGGAGACCTGCGCTTCGGCGGCTACCAGAACATGGACGACGACACCGCTGCCTGGGCTTATTTCCCCGATGAAACTCCTAGCGCCGGTGATGTCTGGATCGGACCGGTGACGAACAACCCGACCCCTGTCAAAGGCACTTACGACTACCTGGTCTTTGTCCATGAGATCGGTCACGCGCTGGGTCTCAAACATCCGTTTTCCCAACTCCTGTCAAACCCGACGGTGCTCGCCCCTCAGTTCGATGATGTCCGTTATACGGTCATGAGTTACGACGCTGCGTATTCCTATCAGCCAACCACGCCCATGCTGTTGGATATCGCGGCCATTCAGAGTCTCTATGGCGCAAACACTCAGTGGCAAACTGGCAATAACTCGTATAGTTGGGCTGCTGGGCAGTCAGTTTTCGAGACTATCTGGGACGCTGGCGGCACCGATTCGATCGATGCTTTCAATCAGCTGGAAGCGGTCCGCATCAACCTGAATGAAGGCCAGTTCAGCAAAATCGGCCAAGCGTTCACAGACCTCACTACCCAGGCCGATTTCAATGAAGGGCTGGCAATCGCTTACGGCGCCAAGATCGAAAACGCATTCGGTTCGGCCAACGACGACACATTGATCGGTAATGCGTTGGCCAACGTTCTGAACGGTCGTGCCGGCAAAGATACGATGATCGGGGGGGCGGGCAACGACAGTTACGTCGTTGATAATGCCGGTGATGTGGTACAGGAAAGCAGCACCTTGGCCAGCGAAACTGACACTGTCATCTCGTCAGTCAATTACACCCTGGGTGCCAACATCGAGGTCCTGACGCTAAGCACTAGCGCCAATCTCAACGGTACGGGGAACACGTTGAACAACCGTATCAACGGTAACGCCGGCGCCAATATCCTGGATGGTGGCAGCGGTATCGACACCCTTGTCGGCGGGGCTGGCAATGACACTTACGTGGTCGACAACCTCAAGGATATCGTCACCGAAACCACCACCTTGGCCGGCGAAATCGATACCGTGCGCTCTTCGGTGAACTGGACGCTGGGCGCCAACCTGGAAAACCTCATCCTGACCGGCACAGCCCAGCTCAGCGGTACCGGCAACGCCCTGAACAATGTGTTGACCGGCAACGCCGGCAACAACGTGCTGAACGGTGGCGCCGGGTTGGACACGCTGATCGGTGGCGCGGGGAATGACGCCTATACGCTCGATCAGGTCGGTGAACTGAGCCTGGTTCAAGAGGATGTCGATCAGGGGCGCGACAGCCTGACTCTCACTTACGCCGCGAGCGCGTCGAGCAGCGTCGTTGACCTGAACCTCAGCAACCTGCGCAACGTCGAAAGCGTCATCCTGAGCGGGGCCGGGGCGTTCACCGTAATCGGTAACGACCTCAGCAACAGCCTGATTGGCAATGCCTCCGTGAATAATCTTCAGGGCGGGGCGGGCAACGATAACCTCGATGGTGGCGCGGGTGCCGATACCTTGAGTGGCGGTACGGGCAATGACATCTACACGGTTGACGACCTCAAGGATGTCATCAGCGAGACCAGTACCCTGGTCGGTGAAATCGACACCGTGCGCACGTCGGTCAACTGGAGCCTGGGTGCCAATCTGGAGAACCTCACACTGATTGGCAGTGCCAACCTCAACGGCAGTGGCAACGCCTCGAACAACGTGATGATCGGTAATGCCGGTAATAACGCGCTGAGCGGTGGCTCTGGCAATGACACACTGGACGGCGGCAGCGGTATCGATACGCTTATTGGCGGCGCTGGTAACGACACCTATGTGATTGATAACTCTCAGGACGTCGTCAGAGAAACCACCACATTGAGCAGCGAGATCGATACGGTGATCTCGTCTGTGAGCTGGATCCTGGGTGCCAATCTGGAGAACCTCACGCTGACCGGTACTGCCTTCATAGGGATCGGTAACGAACTGGACAACGTGCTGATCGGCAACGCTGGAAACAACGCGCTGGACGGTGGGGCAGGCAATGACACACTGATTGGCGGCATAGGTAGGGACAGCCTGAATGGTGGAGCCGGAGCCGACCAATTTGTTTTCAACACGCTGAGTGAGCTGGGCAAAGGTTTTGATAGTGACCTCATTTCCGATTTCAACAGCCTGCAAGGCGATAAGCTTGATCTGTCGAAACTGGATGCCAATATCCTGACCACGTTCGGCGATACGTTCAGTTTCATCGATTCGAATGACTTCACTGCTGCCGGACAGCTGCGCTTCGTCGATCAGGTGCTGTATGGCAACGTCAACGGCGACCTGGGAGCGGATTTTGAAATCCAGCTGGTGGGTGTCAATACCCTCACTGCCAACGATCTGATCGCTTGATAGAGCGGTTCGGCCCTGTGGGAAACAGTCCAGGGCCGGACCGCTTTGCGTTCAAGCGCGAGCAAGCTTATTCGCCACAAGGTCGTCGACCGCCTGATTAATCATTGATTTCATGTGTACTGATTTATCCAAGTGCCGGGAGCAAGGCTGCTACCGGCATTTTTTTGATGTCAATCAGCATCAAAAATATTGACCGCTACGATTATGCTCATCATCATAAGGCTGCCAGTCTATGACACGCACTGACGTCGGAGCCATGCCAGCCCACAGTTGCGATCTCTGACCGGATAACCTCGATAACCGGAAGGAAACTCATGATGATCAACAAACCCGTCGCGTTAGTGACCGGCGCTTCATCCGGCATCGGAGAGGCCATCGCCCACAAACTCGTCGCGGCAGGCTACAGCGTCTATGGCACGAGTCGACGCGGCGGGCGGGCGGGGCAAAAGGGGGGGCCACTGTTGGTGCTTGATGTCACCGACGATGCCAGCGTCGAAGCTGTCATCCAGGAGTTGCTGACGTTGGAGGGGCGGATCGATCTGCTGGTCAACAATGCCGGTTTCGGCATCGCGCCCGCCGCTGCGGAGGAGAGTTCTGTCGAGCAGGCCAAGGCCCTTTTCGACACCAACTTCCTCGGTATCGTACGCATGACTCGCGCGGTTGTGCCACACATGCGACGCCAAGGTGCGGGTCGCATCATCAATATCGGTTCCATCCTCGGCGTCGTGCCTGTTCCCTACGCGGCCCTCTATTCAGCCAGCAAACATGCGGTGGAAGGTTATTCGCAAGCGCTGGATCACGAATTGCGCACACACGGCATCAGGGTCACGGTCGTCGAGCCCGGCTATACCAAGACTCAATTCGAGAGCAACAACCTCCAGGCCGACGCTAAACTCGACGTGTATGAAGACATTCGAATGAACGTGACGAAAGTGGTGCAACAGGCCATGGCCACCGCCGACAGCCCCGACGTGGTGGCTGAAGTGGTACTCCAGGCCGCGCGCGCCGAGCGCCCGAAGTTGCGTTATACCGCTGGCAAAGCGGCCGGCCAGCTGCAGTTCATGCGCAGTTTTGCCCCGGCGCGCTTGCTGGACACGGGCATCCGCAGGGCGTTGCAACTCGAAACCAAACGGCCTTCTCAGGCACACTGACCCGGCCTGGCCATACCCTTTGCTGTGTCTGTTGCATCTACAGGGCAGCGATGACGATCCGTTTGAACGAACAGGACAAAAGCAATGACATTCAAGGCGCTGCTCACGACCAAAACCGGCGAAACGATCTCGACCCATCTGGTTGACTTCAAGGACGAGGACCTGATGCCCGGTGACGTCACCGTCGCGATCGAGTTTTCGACCGTTAACTACAAGGACGCCATGGCCCTCAGCGGACGTTCTCCCGTCATTCGCCAGTTTCCGCTGATTCCGGGCATCGACTTCGCCGGTATCGTCGAGACGTCCAGCCATCCGGGGTTCAAGGTCGGCGACCGTGTGCTGGTCAACGGTTGGGGGCTGAGCCAGACCCACCACGGTGGCTTTGCGCAGAAGGCGCGGGTCAACGGTGACTGGCTGGTAAAAATCCCGGAAGTATTCTCGACCCAGGCAGCCATGGCTATCGGCACCGCAGGCTACACGGCGATGCTCAGCGTCCTGGCATTGGAGCATGGCGGGCTGACCCCTGATCGTGGCGATATCCTGGTCACCGGCGCCAGCGGCGGCGCCGGCTCGGTGGCCATCGCACTGTTGTCGGGCCTGGGCTATCGAGTGATCGCCTCGACCGGACGGCAAGAGGAGGGCGACTACCTGCGCGACCTTGGTGCGACGCAGGTCATCGACCGCAATACTTTGTCGCAGCCGGGCGCACCGATCGCCAAGGAACGCTGGGCTGGTGTCATTGATTCGGTGGGTAGCCATACCCTGGCCAACGCCTTGGCACACACCCAATATCGCGGCGTTGTCGCTGCCTTCGGCCTGGCCCAGGGCGCGGACCTGCCTGGCTCGGTGTTGCCTTTCATCCTGCGCAACGTGACCCTGGCCGGTATCGATTCGGTCAATGCCCCGCAGGAGGTACGTCTGCAAGCATGGTCGCGGCTCGCTCAGGACCTTGATTTGAGCAGGCTGGCCCGCACCACCCAGATGGTTGGCTTGGCAGAGGTTCCGACCGTTGCGGGTCGGGTGCTGGAAGGAAAGGTGCGCGGGCGTACTGTCGTGGACGTGAACGCATGAACAATGCTTCCCGCGCTTTCCGCTACCTGGCGAGTTTTTCGGCGCTGTTGTTTTTTACGTTGGCGATCATCTGGTTGTTAGCGCCGGCCACGTTGCTGGGCAATTGGGGCGTGGTCTTCGATGGCGCTACCACGGGCTTGGTAGGCCGGCGTGCTGCACCGCTCTACGCGGGCATTGGGGTTGCGCTGCTGTTGGTACGCAATGCGCCGCCGTCGCCAGGGCGAACCGCCGTAGTGGCGGGATTTGTCACCACGTGCTCGCTGCTTGCACTGTTGGGGCTGGTCGAGTGGGCCGTGGGCAATGTCGAGTCGGGCATCCTGCCGGCGGTGCTGGTCGAAGTTGCCCTGGCGCTGGCCTTCCTGGTCATCGCAGGTGCCGAAGGCCGGACCAGGGCTCACCGGTGAACATTTGAGGGTGAGCCTCGGGATTTGCCGCGCATTGTCACTTCATGTCCCTGGCCTGCACCCACAGCACGGCATCTTGCGACAGCGGTTTGCCCTTGTGGGTTTTCGTCGCACCGATGTCGAGCGCCGCAATGCCCCACCAGCCGGCCCGGGGCAGGCCAATGGTCACGATGCCTTGGGCGTCCGCGTAGGTGCTCAGGGCTTTGAATGAAGCTTGAGGTGCCGTCACATAGTCTTGCTGGCCGAAGGCGTTTTTTTCGAGATCGATGGAGTGGTTGACGTATTCGATTTCGATTTCGGCGAACGGAACAGGCTTGCCATCGGCCAGCACCACGGCGCGGAACACGCCGCCGGTCCAGTTGGCATAAGGCTTGTTCAGTGGCTGGATCTCCACCGGCAACCCTTGTGGCTCTGACCAGTTTCCGGGAACTCCACCCACGTTCACGATCAACTTGGTGAACTGTTGGATGTAGACATCTTCCTCGGTTTCCAGATATGGCTCGGGTTCGAGTACGAAGATATGGTCACCCAGTGAACGCACCAACTCCCGTGGAATCGAGGCACGATAGGCCGTGGTCCGGTTGTCGCGACTCTGCCACTCGACGGGACGCAAGTATTTGCTCAGGTCGATTTTTTCCTCGCCGTGGGAGCTGCTGTGGCTGAAGGCGCGAGGTGCACCCATGGCCATGGTGGGGCCGCCGGAGAAGGGGTGGGTGAACACCAGCGCGAACTCGAGGTTTTCCGCACGCTGCAGTGCCGTTTCTTCCACGTAAAGCATCTGGAAATGGGCGTGTGCAGCGCCGGCCAAGCCAGTGAATGTCGTAGCGGCAAGGGCTTGGAGCAATTTTCGTTTGAACGTCATGGTCGCTTTCACCTTGAAATGTCGGAAGACTGAATCGTGAGCTCATGGCCGGCGCCACCGAGGAACACCACGGAGTAATTTCCGGCGGGGGGCTGGAACGTGTAGGCGTTGTCCTTGCCGACTTCGCCTTCGAGCAACACTTTGTTGCTCGGGTCCTGGACATGGATTTTTCGGCCGGCGGCCGAGCTGCCATCGGTGAAGCCCGCCTCGCACTTCACCTGGTTATCCCCCTCGATGTAGCAATCGAAGACGGGGCCATGAGCGAAGGTCACCTGGCAGAACACCAGGGCGCCTGCCATCGTTATCCGTGTTGCTGAACCTATGGGTTTCATAACGCCTCGCCGTCAAGATCGATCATTGGGCAGGCGACTGGCCGTCGCCTCTCGTGTTGTCGTTGCCAGTCGCGACGAAGGCCGCCAGCAAGGCTTCCAGGTTCGAGCCCAGGAGTGCCTCGTATCCGTTGGCCGTGTCGGCGAGTATTCCCGGGTTGCCCGTATCGAGTACCAACAACCGCGCCCCCCCGTCCTCGATGGCTTTGATGATCTTGGCGTCCGGTGCCCACTTGTGGACCACCACGCGAATATCGCGCTCGCGCAGGTAGTGGGTCAGCGCGGCGTAGTCAGCGTCGCTCCAGTCAATGTCCTGTCGGACGAACCAGCCGTCGACAAAGACGCCGAATTCGCCGAACAGGTAGGTGAACTCATTGGCCAGCGACAGCACGCGTAGATCCGACACCGCTGTCAGCCGGGCACCGTAGTCGGCCTTGAGCCGGCGCAAGCGGTCTTCAAGTGCGGCGAGGTTGCGCTTTATTCGCGGCGCATCGGCGGGGGCCAGGCGCTCCAGGTCGGCGGCGACCAGCGCCGACATGCGCATGGCGTTGACGGGGCCGAGCCAGGCGTACGGGGACTGGCCTTCATCAACATCGCTCGCCGCGGCCCAGGGAACATCGTTCGACGGTACGCGGGTCACCGCCACGCTGGGTTTGACCGTGTCCCATGAGCGCGAGGCATCGATCTCGATGATCCGTAGATTGTGGCGGCGCGCCGTCGCATACAGCGGATCCGCGCGCCAGAGACTGCTGAGGGTGACCACGGCTTCGGCCTGTTGGAACACTGCGGCGTCCAGGCGTGACAGTGCGTTGGCCTGGCTTTCCATGGGCACTGCCGCGCCTGCCGGTACACGAACGACCTCAAGGGCCGTGCCGTCGCTGAGTGCCGAGGTGAGCGCATACACGGCAGGCAGCGCGACAAGCACCTGCTGCCTTGCGTTATCGGCAAAGACCGAAAACGGCAGGCCCAGCAACAGGGTCAGCATCGTCAGCCAGGATCTGTAGAAGTTCATACGCTGGCCCCCCTGAATCGTGACGCGGTAGCGCGCATGACGGTGGTGACGACGAACACCAGGGCGGCGACTATCACGATTGCCCCGCCCGTAGGTACGGGGATGTGGAATTGCATCGGCGCCAGGATTCCCACCACGCAGGAAAAGGTCGCAATCAGGATGGCGCGCACCACCAGCCCCGGGAGCGAACGACTGATGTTACGTGCTGCCGCCGCCGGTATGAGCAGAAGGGCTTCGACGAGCACGGCGCCGATGATTTTCAGGCAAGCGACCGTCACCAGGGTGACCAGCACCACAAACAGGTACTCGACGCTTCGCACCCGCACACCGCGAGCATGGGCCAGGCTCGGATTGAGGCTGGCCAACAACATCCCGTTGTACAGCGGCAGTCCGAGCAAGGCACACAGCGCCGTTACGCCAAGCAGCACGTTCATGTCGGTGTGGTCCACCGCCAGGATGGAGCCGAACAGCACGCTTTCCATCACGTGGGTGTTGATCTTTGCCGACACGAACAGCAACAGCGAGGCACCGACCGCCAGCGAGATGGACAGGAACACACCGATCAGCGTGTCATTGGCCAACGTGGTGCGATGCTGCGTGTACTTCAGCGTCAGCGCGAACAGCAAGCAGAAGCCGAACATCGAGAAGTATGGGGATGTATAGGATTCACCGATCAGCACGCCAATCGCGACGCCGGTCATCGCGGCATTGCCGACGGACTGACTGAAAAACGCCATGCGCTTGATCATTACCATCGTGCCCAGCACGCCCAGCAGGGGGCCGATGAGCACTGCGCAGAGCAGGGCATTGATCACGAACTCATACTCGAACGGCTGCGGCAGGATGCCACTGGCGGCGAGCGCCTGCAGGTAGTTGCGAATGAAGTCGTACAGGGCGCTCATTGGGCCCCCTCCTGCGAGTAAGCGACTTGGTCGGGGGCGCCATGGAACAGCACCCTGCGGTTGATAACCGTCACCGATTGGGCGATGCGCCTGACTTGTTCCAGGTCATGGTTGATCCACAGGATGGTGACGCCACGGCCGTGCAATTCGGCCACCAGCGCCTCCACCAGCCGCACCCCCGATTCGTCGATGCCGGCAGTCGGTTCGTCGAGGATCAGCAGCCAGGGCGCCGGGCTGATCGCCTGGGCCAGTAATACTCGCTGACGTTGCCCACCGGACAGGCTGCCAAAGGGTTTGGTGCCCATTCCTGCCATGCCGGTACGAGACAGGGCCTCGGCATTGGCCGACTTGGCGGATCGGTTGGCGCCCAGGAAGGCCGGCCGGCGTTGACCGAGAAGGGCCATGAGATCGTTGACCGTCATCGGCACGTTGCGGTCGAAGTCTGGCAATTGCGGGACATAGCCCACCGGGGTCGTGAGCTGGCCCTCGAAGCGGACCGCTCCCGAATGCGGCATCTGGCCCAGCAGCGCACGCACCAGTGAAGTCTTGCCGCCACCGTTCGGCCCGACCAGGCAGTGCAGCGCCCCGGCTTCCACCCGAAAACTGACGTCTTCAAGCACTTGCGTGCCTCCCAGCCGCAGGGAGACGTTGTCGAACACTATGGCGGGACCGCACATCGCTTGTTTCTCCTTCATCGCTGCGTGAACTCGACGGCTTCGGCCAAGGTCTCGAGGTTTTCGCGCATCGCCACCTCGAATTCGTCCGCGCTGTAGGTATCGCCGGTGATGTGAGACAGCGAGAAGACCTTCACGCCGGTGGCGGCCTCGATAGGCTTGGCGAGATCGAGGGAGAAGTTTTTCTCGGCGAACAACACCTTCACATTGGCCTTCTTGATTGCGTCGATGGTGTTGGCCAGTTGCCGCGCAGTCGGCGCGACGCCGTGACGGGGCTCGATCACGGCGCTCACGAACAGGCCGAACTCCTGCATCATGTAGTCGTAGCCGGCATGCGTGGTCGCGCAGCGGAAGGAAGACAGATCCAACGCGGCGAAGCGGGTCATGAAACCAGCCCGTAGTGCTCGGATGCGCGCGGCATAGGCCAGGGCGTTCTGTCGATACGCAGCAGCGTTGGATGGGTCCAGCTCCCCCAGCCTGCGAGTGATCTCGAAGACCTGCTGTATCGCTGCCGTGGTGGAAACGAAGGTATGCGGATTGACCACCTTGGCACCGTCCTGGTCGCCGCCGATGGGAATGAGGGCGACCGAGGCATTGGCCTGGATGATCGGCAGCGTTGCCCCGCGACCGGCGGCCTTGATGATCTGGAAGGCCCATTCATCGTGGCCGATGCCGTTGACGACCAAGACATCGAGGGTCATCGCACGGGTGATGTCGTCGGGTTGCGGCTGATAGTTATGCGGGTTCGCTTGCGCCGGAATGAGCGCAACGACCTCGGCCCGATCGCCGACGATGTTCGCCACGAAGCTGTAGTAGGGGTGCAGGGTGACACCGATCTTGAGCTTCTTGTCCAAGGGGGCAGTCGGGTCGGCGAATGCAAGGGCAGGTATCAGCACCAGCAGCGCAAGGCAACTGCGCCACAGTGCGCGGTGTCTGGTAGAAACGGTCATGGCTGGTTTCCTTTTACACGTTCGACTTCGCTGGCACCGTCGTAAGGAATGACCTGGCGCCAACCTTGGCCGACCAGCGATTCGGGCTTGACGATGTCTGGGTAAGGTGCGTTCGGGTCGCGGTGGATCCAGATCGTGGCCTGGTTGGCCCACATGACGCCGGCATGGGCGTGCCCAATGACGAGCAGGTAGGCGCTCTGGCCGGGCGCGCGGCCGGCGGAGCCGTAGTAGACCGTGGCGCCCTGGCCCAGGGTGGCTTTCGAGACGTCGCTGGGGGGCGTCGGGGCGTCGGCGTCGTCGTGATCATCGACGGAACCGGCATGAGGCAGGTGGGTGCCAGGCAAAATCAACTGCCAGTGCACCTCGCCATTGGTCTTCCAGAAGGCGTCTCGGTAGAACGGCGGCAACAAGATCTTCTGGGCTTGCTCCAGGCTGATCCAACCGCCGGTGTCGTTATTGTTCCAGATGATTTCTTCACCGGCGGGCAGCAGGGCGCTGTGGATGGCCTGGTCGACTGCACCGAGGCCATCGAAGGAGCGCACCTGCCAGCTCAAGGGTGTCGGCGGGCCGGCGTGCTGTGGGCGCAGCAGCACATAACCTGTCACGCTGGCGATGATTGCCAGGGCTGCAAACAGCAGGGCCAGCGATTCCCAGCGGCTGGAAGCCGGACGCACGACATGGACCGCGTCGTTTGCGTCATCGCCGAGGCTGGTTCGCGACAGGTGAGCCATCAGACAAACCCGATCCAGCGGCCAAGGCATATCACGCCCACCCACAGTGCCAGCGAGCTGAATCCGGCGATACGGGCCTGGCTGGGAGGCGGCAGGATGGTGTCCCACTCGGCGATCCGGCGATAGGCGCCCAGGTGGAATATCCCCATGTTGAGGCCGGCCAGCGCCAACAGCCCCATCTTCCACCAGAAAACGCTGTTCTGCGCATAGGTGGTGGCATTGGAGGCGAACATGAGCAAGCCGGTGATCACGCAGGCTGCGAAAGCAACCCAGGTAAATGGCAGCAGTTCCCGAATCAGTCGTAGCGCGCTTCGACGATGGGAGGCGACGCCGAGCAGGCGCAAGTCGACGACGGCTATGGTCCCGAACACGAGGGCGATGCCGATCACATGCACCGACTCCAGGTTTGGAAAAATGGAGCCCGACTCTCTGATATAGGCTGCGATCGGGGTGCCCTCGAGGGCTTGCAGTATCGATTGAATGTCCATGGCAAATACCTGAGAAAACGTTCGTTGAAAACGCTGGGATCAGTAGGCGATCCAGCGGCCGCAGAAGATCACGCCGCACCATAGGGCGATCGACAGCCAGGCCAGTGCCTTGATGGGCGGCTTCTCGTTATCGCCTTGTGCCTGAGCAGCGGGACGCAGCAATGGACGTCGGATTGACCAGGCCAGGGTGAACACGGCAACGACCATGAACATCTTCAGCCAGAACGTCGTGTTGACCAGTACGCGGTCAGGCTCGCCGATGATCATGACCAACCCGGTGAGGAGCAGGACGATGAGTGCGGCGCGCATCCACGGGTAATAACGGCGAATGACGCCGCGCAAGGGTTCGTCCGTGGCGAGCACGCCGGCCAGCCGCAGGTCGGAGATCACGGCGGCACCGAAGATCATTGCGATGGCGACGATATGAACGCTCTGGATGGTGGGCACGACCCAGGACAGGTCCCTGATGGCGGTGCTCAACGGTGTCGCGTAGATCCAGGCGATGATGAGTTCTGGTGACATTTGCTTTGCTTCCGCGTGGGGTTAGAAGTCTTGGGGTTTTGCGATCGGACGCAGGCCCTTTGCATCCTCCGGGAGGAGATAGCCCTGCTTGATCGAGAGGCCCTTGGCGTCTTCGAATGCCTGTTCGTAGTGGCTGAAACTGCCGTAACGTTGGCCAAGCGCTTCCTTGGAATAGGGCACCTTGGTGTCGTAGATCAGGCCGCAACCGGTCTCCTGGTCCGTGAGGTAGGTCGCGCTGGGCACCTGGATCCACGGCGGGCGCACGCCCCCTTGCAGGTTGCCTGTGGCGGGGTCGCGTGCGACGGTTTTGCCTTCGCGCAGGACTCGCGGCGCCTTCGGCATGGCTTTGCCCGCGCGCACCCATTGGTCCATGCCATCGAGCAGCGCCGAAACGACCAGTTCCGCCGGTTCGTCGTACAACGTCCGGCACCGTGGGTCGTCACCCTTGCCGATGTCGGCAGCTAACAGTTCGGTATGCTCCGTGCCGAGGTCGGCCAGCCGCAGATGCGGTATGCCGGTCACTTCGTAGTAGCGAAGCTGCGGGCTGTCGGTATCCGGCGGCAGGTCGATGCCTTCGATCACGTCATGCATCAGTTCCGATTGGCTGTAGACGGTCACGAACGGCACGCCGTCGGGCATCTGCCGCGGCAGTCGGATGACATCGCCGCCCACCTCGCCATAGGCCATGCGGCCTGTCATGTAGGCATCGATCAGTGGCCTTGCGTCAGGCATGCGCCATTGCTGGTGCCGGCCCTGGTCGAGGTAGTCCATCCAGACTTGCGCGGTCACGGCCCAGCTATTGACATAGACGCGTTGCACGTTGAGGCCTGCCAACGGGCCTTGCGCCGCATTGGTCTTGAGCAGCAGCGCCAGTTGTGCGGCAATGCCTTGGGACTGTGGAACGAACGGATCGGGACCTGCACCGCGAGTGAAGCGCTCCGGATCGTAATAGGTGCCCAACGGCGCATAGCGTGCGTAGTCGAAGCGGCGCATGAATTCGAAGTTCACGATCCGTCCGTATTGGGCGACCTGCTCGGCCTCGGCGGCCGGGGTGTCCGAGATGAACTTGGGGTCGACGGCCGGCTTGTTCATGTTCAGCGTGTAGCCGACGTACGCGTAGCCACGCCGTAGCAAGTAATCACGGGTCAGGATCCACCCTGCGGCGCGCTCGCCAAACCAGCTGAACGGCTCGATCACCACCGTGCCGTTGAAGTGCGCAGGGTCTGCCGGCTTGCGCACCAGAATGCGCGTGGTATAGGGCGCCTCGAAGAGGGTTTTGCCCGCGGCGGTGATGGCCGGGGCGACGCCTTGCAGGTAAAACTCCTCTTCGACGTAGTCGTACATGTCGAGGTCGCTGTGTTCGGTACCCGGACGTTTCGCCGACGACAGCGGTGGCACACTGGAGGGCGGCACGGCAACGACTGTGGGCATGCGGGGCACTTCGGCGAAGGTGTTCGAGGTCAGCATCAGCGACAGCAGGACGCCGTGCAGCGTTGGTCGCAGGATGCTGATGGTCATCGATCGTTCCATCCGCTCACCTCCAAGGGGTCATTGATAGGGCTTCACTCACGGCTGAGGGACGCCTTGCCCTCGCTGTCGATCACGATCTGGTTGTTCTCGCAGACATATTCTTGAATGGCGTAGTCGGAGCGCTTGTAGTCGAACGTGAAGCGATACGGGGTGTTGAGCACCTGTGGATCTTCAATCACGACTTGGTCCTCCAAGTGGTCCGGTCCCCGCAGCCTGATGCGTTCGATGATCTTCATGTCCGCACCATGGGGAACGTCATAGAACGTCACGTCCGTTCGCACACGTTGTGTCTCCACGACGAGCGTGTCGCCTTCCCAGTGGCCTCGCGAATGGCCCTGGTACTTGGGGTCGAGCTTCTCTTTGGGCGGCATTGCCTCGTTCAAGAGAATCCGGCGTACCTGCTGGAGATATTCGCCAAGGACGACCACTTGCTTGTCGTCGTGAATGATCTGGATCGGGAAGAGCGCCGCCATCAACGTCGGCATGCCCTCGGGCAGGCACTTGGAACTCGTCGTGGCCAGCGGCGTCCCGGCTTCGTTCGCGGCGGCCTGTTTTTTCTTCAGCTCGGCGTATTGGCTGGCATAGGGTTCCTTCAGGTCCATCGGTCCGCCCGGGTGCACTGGCTCGTCCGGGTTCTCACCGAACCAATCATCCGGAGTCCTTTCCCAGGTGCCGCTGATGTCCGGGCGCTTGTCGTGCTGGGTTTTCGACGCTGCCGCGTTGCACATCCCGGCGACGGTCACGAGGACGACGCCGAGGAAGATCGTTGCTGCGCTCAAGGTTCGTGTCGGTTTCATTGAAACGTCTCCACGCTGCTGGCCTGTCTGGTTCGGTTGAGTTCGGTAGTCATGAAGCGGAGGAGGGACTTCGCCTAACCGCCGCCCGTGAGCACGACGTCACCGATCTTGATCTCCACGAGCAGTCCTCCCGGATCACCGTTTTTCAGCGGTCTGAAGGACACCTCGGCGCTTTCGCCAGCCTTGATCGAATCAGCGTTCCAGCCTGCGCGCTGCAGCGCGTTGACACTGCCCGTCTCGATCTTGAAGCGCTGGGGGGGCGGGCCGGGCGTATCGAGGTAAATCGTGATGTGCGGATTGGTCCAGGCAAAGCGCTCGACCACGCCCTGGACCGTGACCATCTTGGTCTGGTCGAAAAGCGCGAATGAGTGGTGAGCGGTGGCCAGGGACGGTAGGGCACTGCAAGCGACGATGGTCAGCAGGCAAAGCCCCTGACGTAACAGCGGGGATGGGGTCATGACGGATGCCTCGTTCTTATGCGTTCTTATGGCCCCAGCATAGGGGGGACACCTGCGCAGGCCGTAGCCCAAAACGGCAACCATTCAAATCCCAGGACAGGTTTTTCAGTGGGCAGCGATGGGACCAAGGGAATAGGGGCGCCGCCCTGTGCACATGCTGATTTGGGCTACCGCATGGGCGGCCCGAATCGGAACACTCATGACTCGCCTCATAAATATAAAAACAGGAGAGACGTCATGCGCACCCCCCACTACGCTCCATTAATTTCTCTGGTTGCACTCTGTACATTGGGGCCGCAGGCACAGGCCTACGAGCTCTACAACGAAGACGATGGTGCTACCGTCCTGAATGCCGACCTCTGGGCTGGATTTGGCTGGTTCGGCAGTGAAAAGAACTACCTCGCCAACCCGCAGGAGGAACCCGGCAGGATGCGATGGCAGGAAGGCTTCGCAAAGTACGGTCTAAACGGCACGACGGACAAGATCGGTCCCGGCTCGATCTACGGCGGGTTCAGCCTGATCAGCACGGGCTCATGGGGCGACGGGGACGCGGGAGCGATCACTGCCGGGAATGAAAGAAGAACGGCGGTAGAAGACGCCTATCTGGGCTGGAAGTCAGGCGACCTGATTCCCGCCCTGGGTACGGACGGCGTTGATTTCTCCTTTGGCCGGCAGCTCGTGACGGTGGACGGTTTCCTGATCACCGACGACGGGTTCGCTCCCGGCAAGGCCTTCAGCCCCATCCCAGGTGTGGCGGACGGTCGGTTCAATCGCGGCGGCGCCTTTTACCTGGGGCCGCGATTGGCCTTTGGCAATACGGCCGTCCTGAAACTGGGCGGTACGCAGGGGCTTCACGGCAGTCTGATGTGGTTGAAGTCGGACAATCCAGGACAGTCGGAGACCGAAGTGGCGGCCGCCACCATCGACTACACGACGCCCATCGGCTCGATTGGTTCGACCTATGTGCACGGGCTGGATGTCAACGAGCGATATACCTTCGCCGATCGGAGTGAGCGCAAGGGCATGGATATCTACAGCATCCGTGGCCAGGGCAATGCCGGCATCGAGAACGCTGATTTTGCATTCGAGGTGGCGCGCCAGGAAAAACGTTCGGGGTCGCAGCGGGCGATGTTCTTCGACGCGGGCTACACCTTTGCCGACGTCAAATGGCAACCGGCGGTAAGTTACCGTTATTCGCGTTATTCCGAAGGCTGGGACTTCCTGTTCCAGGGCGGCTTCCGCAAGCGGTACCAGGGTGAAGTAGCCGCGAACTATGCCGGTTCAGTGACCTCGAACATGCAAATCAACGATGTGCTGTTCTCGGTGCAGCCGACCGACAAGCTGACACTCAACGCGATGTACTTCCACTATCACCAACTCTCCGACCGGGATGCTCAAGACTTCAGCGCCCGTGAGGTCGACCTGTACCTGGACTGGATGGTGACGGACAACATCACGTTGTCGCCTCTGGTGGGTTTCTACAAGCCAAAGAAGTGGCTCGAGGACGGTGGTTTGCAGAGCGGGAGCGCATCAACCAACACTTACTTGCAGTTCATCGTGTGGGTGACGTTCTGATCTGAGTCGCCGCTGGCGGCATCTGTTGCAGGGAGTTTGATGCGTAGGCGCCACCAGCGGTGGCGCTTTCCGGCGGGAAAGGTGATTAAGACGGGACGGTCACAGCATGCGGCGCAGGACGTCGTTGCGAGGGTCCGGGTCGAAGAAGCGGTGCTTGAGGGCGCCGGCGACATGCAGCACGATCAGGCCGAGCAGGGTATAGGCGAGCACTTTGTGCAGCCACTGGAAGACGACGAACCAGTCGTCATTTTTCGGTAGCAGCTCCGGCAGGTTCACCCCAAAAAAGAATACCCCGTCGCTCATCGTGTAGGTGCTCGACATCGAGTAACCCATCAACGGCACGATCACGATCAGTACGTACATGGCACGTTGCACCAGCTGTGACAAAAACCGCTCATGTCCAGCCAGTGTTTCCAGCGGTTGTGGAAGCTTGGGGGTGCGCCAGCGCAGGGTGATCTGGACCAGGACCACCAACAGCATCAACACCCCAAAGGATTTGTGCCACGGGTAATAGAGCTCGTATTTGCTTGCTACTTCATCATTCATCCCGGTCATGTGCCAGCCAGCCCAGAGGAGGCCGGCGATGAGCACGGCGCGCACCCAGTGCAACATACGCAGGGACGTCGGATACCGATCAATTGTTGTTTGATTTACCGGATTCATCGCAGTCTCTCCATCGATCATCAAGGCATCGGAATGCACATTTGAACGGCCACCCTCTACGACACAGGGCTTGGAGGGTGGTCCGGTCAGTGCGGTTTTTTGTTCTCAGTTAGGCAGCAACACGGTGATGACCTTTTCTTCGGTATAGGCCAACGCGCCGCTGAACCCGCCTTCACGGCCAATGCCACTGGACTTGACGCCGCCCCAGGGCAGGTTGGCGTCCAGCGGGCTCCAGCAGTTGATGCCCACGGCACCGGCCTTTACCGCCGCGGCAACGCGGTGCGCTCGCACCAGGTCGCTGGTCCAGATCGTGGCCGCCAGGCCGTAGGTGGAATCGTTGGCCATTGCGATCGCCTCATCTTCGCTGTCGAACGTGATCACCGTGCCAACGGGGCCGAAGATCTCGTCTCGGGCGATCGCCATGTCGTTGCGGGCGTTGGCGAAGATGGTCGGCTGCACAAACCAGCCCCGCTCGGGGTTCGATACGCCGCCGGCCAGCAGGGAGGCGCCTTGTTCGATGCCCAGCCGGATGTAACGGTTGACCCGTTCGAACTGTGCTTTCTTGGCCACTGGCCCCATCTGCACGTCGGGCTGTCGAGGATCGCCTACCTTGACTGCTCGAGCAGCATCGGCAAGCGCTGCGGCGAAGCGATCGGCGATGCTGCGTTGTACCAGGATACGCGAGCCGGCGGCACAGACCTGGCCCTGGTTGACGAACAAGCCGAGCGCGCAGCCGCGCAACGCGTCGTCGAAGGACGCGTCATCAAAGACAATCTGTGGGCTCTTGCCGCCCAGCTCCAGTGCCACACGCTTGAACAGCACGCCGGCGGTGCGCTGGATCTCGCGTCCGGCCTCGGGGCTGCCGGTGAAACTGATCTTGGCCACGTGCGGGTGTTCGCACAAGGCGCGACCCACCTGTGCACCGTAGCCGGTAACCACGTTGATCACACCGTCAGGGAAGCCCGCTTCCTGAGCCAGCGCGGCCAGGTGCAGGGCCGATTGCGGTGTCTCTTCCGAAGGTTTGATGACCACGGTGCAGCCGGCGGCCAGCAAAGCGGCGAGCTTCCAGACCGTGATCATCAGCGGCGAATTCCAGGGCACGATGGCACCGACCACGCCCACCGGCTCGCGCACCGTGTACGAGAGGGTCTTGCTGCCGAAATAGCCGCCGGTGGGAATGGTGCGCCCCTCCAACTGGTTGGCCCAGCCAGCAGCGGCGCGCAGGTTGGCGACCGCGTTGGGCAGGTCCATCCGGCGCGGCTCGACCGGGGAGCGACCGATGGCGTTGGCGTCCAGATCGGCCAGCAAGTCGGTGTCGCGTTCCACCAGGTCAGCCAGCTTCGACAGCAGTCGACCGCGCTGGGCGCCGTCGAGCTGGCTCCAGGCGCCACCCTCGAGTTGGCTGCGCGCTGCCTCCACGGCGCGGTCCACATCCGCGCTCGTGCCGCATGCGGAGCTACCGTACACCTGCTCTGTCACAGGGTTGATGAGGGTCATGCGTCCACCGTCGGAGGCTTCTAAGGACGCTCCTTGGATGAAGTGATTCAGGTGCTGAGTCATGTCAGGGGCCCTGCGTAATGTGAGTGATCGGTGGGGCACGCCTCATGCTTCGAGGGAGGCCAGGGCGTCGCCAAAGATGTCCAGCGCCTTGAAAAACAGCGAGCGTGTGATCGTCAGCGAGGGCATGACGCGCATCACGTTGCTGTAGCGACCGCAGGGAATCATCAGCACGCCGTGGTTCAGCAGGTAACCCATGAGTTGACCGATCTTGGCGCCCTCCAGCGGTGCCTTGGTGACCGGGTCTTCGACCAGCTCGATACCGATCATCAGGCCACGACCGCGAACCTCGCCGACGAAGGGGCTCTTGAAGCCACGGATACGTTCCTGAGCCTCCAGGCCCAGCGTGTGCGCGCGATTGAGCAGATCCAGCTCCGGGTCCTGCAGGATGCTGATGTTGGTCAGCGCCACTGCCGCGGACAGCGAGTTGGCGGCGAAGGTATTGGGCATCGATCCGTCGGGGATCGCGGCTGCCAGGTCCGAACGCATGATCAGGCCCGCCATCGGCAGGTCGCTGCCAATGCCCTTGCCGAAGGTGAGCATGTCGGGTTTCACGCCGGAATGTTCGACCGCCCACATCTTGCCGGTACGCCCCGCGCCGGATTGCACTTCATCGACGATCAACAGCGCGCCGCTGAGGTCGCAGGCTTTGCGCAGCAGTTGCAGGAACTCTGGCGAGGGAGGCACGTAGCCGCCTTCACCCTGTACCGGCTCCACGATCACGGCGGCCACGTCATCGGCGGCGGTGTAAGGGGTATTCAGCAGGTAATCCACGTAGTCGCCGGCGATCTGTTCGGCGCTTTTGTGCGTGGTGTCGAAGGGGAAGCGGTAGGCATAAGGGTAGGGGGCGTGAATGACGCCGCCCATCTGGGCACCGTAGCCCTTGCGGTAGGCCGTGCCGGTGGTCAGCGCACCGGAGGCGTTCCACACGCCGTGGTAGCCGCCATGGAAGGCGATGATCTGGTGCCGTCCGGTGACGCGTTTGGCGAACTTGATCGCGGCTTCCAGCGCATCGCTACCGCTTTGCGTGAAGAACGTAATGCAATCGCCGCGCAAGCCGTCGGGCGCGATCTCGGAGAGCTTGGCGGCCAACTCGGTGCGGCGGGTGCTGTTGACTTCCAGGGCGTGCATCAGCACTTCGGACTGTTCGCGGATGGCCTGCACCACTTTCGGGTGGCAGCGACCTACGCTGCTGACGCCCACACCTGCGGACAAATCGATATAGGTGTTGCCATCAGCGTCCTTGAAGGTCGCGCCGAACGCCCGGTCCATGGCCACGGGCATGCGTCCGCCGCCGCGGGCCATCGACTCGGTACGCGCCGACAACGCCAGGGCCTCGGTGGTCTTGGGACCGGGAATGGTGGAAATGATCCGCGGGGCATCCGCGAAGTGGAGGGATTCAAGCTTGGTTTCACTCATGACGGTCTCTCAGGATGTCGGTTTCAGTGTCTCGATCATCCCCGTCGCTTCCGCCTGGCCGGTAGCCCGAATCGGCACATTGGGAGGGTCGCCTCGAACGCTGATTTCGATGAGCGGCTCCTTGCGTAAAGAAATTTGCATAATTCTCTTAATGTGAGAATATCGCACAAGAAGGCAACCTAAAAAGAAGAATATTGGCCGAGGCTTTCGTCATCATGAAAATTCAGAACATCAGCCACTTTCGTGACATCCATGTCCACGCCGCTACCGTCCAGGAGTGGAATCAGGACTACAGCCAGTTAACCGCTGGCTCGATCGAGAGTTCGCTCATACAGTTGACGACGGCGCGTTGCCACATATTCCGTGAGCAGATCAACCAACGCGTGGTGCAGCATGGCGTGGCGCCCCGGGGCAAGATGTGCTTTGCCGTGCCCATCACCGTTCCGGGTTCGATTCGGATGCAGGGGCGGGAAGTGGACGACAGCAGCCTGTTCTTTCTTCACGGTGGCGAGGAGTTCATGTTTCACATGCCGATGGGCATGGAACTGCTGGCCATTACCTTCGAACGTGAACTGTTCGAGCAGGCATTGGCGCAAACGGCGTCGGCCAAGGAAATCAGCCAGTTGCTGCGTCAACCGGTGATCAGGGTCTCCACGCAGCGCTATGCAGATGCTCGACGTCGAATGCTGGCTGTATTCTCCCAGGCGCTCTCGAACGAAGATCTTGGCAATACGCAAGATCGGGAGCTGGAACTGGAACAGGCCATGCTCGGCGAGTTGCTGCAACTGATGACCGACCCGGCCTGCGACAAGCAGCAGCGTCTTCCAAGCTCCACACGCAGCTTCATTGTCGAGAAATGCCATCGCCTGGCGACCGCGGAATTGAACAACGTGCCCAGCGTGGACGAGTTGTGCCAGCGACTCCAGGTGAGTCGACGTACCGTGCAGAACAGCTTCCGCTCGGTTGCCGAGACGACACCCATCAATTACTTGCGCTCCGTGCGGCTCAACGGTGTACGTCGGACCTTGATGTCCACCCAGGCCGCGCACCTCTCGATCGGCGATGCCGCGGCCCAATGGGGCTTCTATCACCTCAGCCATTTTGCGGCGGAGTACCAGGAACTGTTCGCAGAATTGCCTTCCCATACCACCCGCGCGGCCATCGCCGATTGCGCGCGCGCCTGAGCATCTACCGAGCATGGTGTCGACTGCACAAGGATGTAGCAAAGATGAATAGCCTTCGCCGCCTGCTCATGGTGTTCGACCTGTTTCGGCCTGATCAGCCGGTCATTGACGTGGAGACCATTTGCCAGGAGCTCGGCTTTACACCCGCGACCGCCTATCGTTATCTGCGCGAGCTCGGCGATGCGGGCTTCCTGAAGCGATTACCGCGCGGCTACGCACTCGGCCCGCGAATCGTCACGCTGGAGCATCAGATGACGAAGTACGATCCGTTGCTGGCGTGCAGCCGGGACCTGGTCGATAAATTGGTCGACGATACCGGCCTGGATGCGCTGGTCAGCGAATGGCATGGTGATTCAGTGGTCAACGTGCTGATCCAGCGGGGTTCCGATGCCGGCCCGGTCGGTGGCGACAGGGGGCGACCGATCGATCTGCTCCACAGCGCGACTTCCCGGGTCGTATTGGCGTATCTGCTGCCGCGCCAGATCCGCCGCATCTATGACGTTCACGCGAAGCCAACCGAACCGCAGCAGCAGGGCTTGGCGTGGAAGCCGTTCAGCAAGAGCCTGCTCGCCATTCGCAAGCAGGGTTACTGTATCAGCGAAAGCGAGCTGCACCCGGGACGCAGTGGCGTCGCCGCGCCGATTTTCGACGAAAAGCAGCGCGTCCTTGGCAGCATGACCCTGGTTGGACGCAGTGAGCGGTTCCGTGCTTTTCAACCGGGCTACCTGTGCGACCTGGTGACCGGCGCAGCGGCGGAACTGACGGCGCGCATCGCTTTGCAATGAGGTGATAGCGGGGGACGGATGACAGCCCTTCGGTTTTTTTGACGAGCGAACTCTGGTTACCGATTTGGGATAGTGGAGCGTTCAGGGAGAGGCATAGGATCGAATCCAGCGTGCAACAAGAACAACAACGCTATTCGGTGGCGGTGAGCGGTTGACTGCATCGATCCCACAGCGACTGCCTCATACAATAAGGTCAAGAAAACATGAGTGTATCTCTCCCGGTCAACAACTCCACGGAGCTCAAGCGTGGGGCCCTGGGTGTCGGCTTCATCATCTTCTTCGTGGTTTCGGCGGCGAGTCCCTTGAGTGTCATCGCTGGCGGCTTCCCCATAGGCATCATGCTGGGCAACGGCGCCGGTACACCGGCATTGCTGATCCTGGCCCTGCTGGTGTTGCTGGCCTTCTCGGTGGGCTACACCACCATGTCCCGGCATGTCACCAACGCCGGTGGTTTCTATGCATTCACTGCTCGCGGCCTGGGTGGTTTGGCTGGCGGGGCTGCGGGGGTGTTGGCGATGTTCGCCTACAACATCCTTCAGGTGGGCCTGTATGGCATGTTCGGTGGCGTGGTCAGCGGCACGATGGAGAGTGTGTTCGGCCTGGTGTTGCCCTGGTGGACGTATTCGCTGATGGCGATGGCCAGCATTGCGATCCTTGGCTATCGCAAGATCGACCTGTCGGCCCGGGTGTTGTCGGTCATCGTGATCGCCGAATACCTGGCGATCCTGCTCCTGGACTTCGCCATTCTCAGGACGGGCGGTGACAGTGGCATCAATCTCGACGCATTTGATCGCAGCCACGTACTCAGCGGCACCCCGTCAATCGGCTTGCTGTTCTGCTTCGCCGCGTTCATCGGCTTCGAGGCCACCACCATCTACGGCGAAGAAGCCAAGAACCCGCAACGCACGATCCCGATTGCCACCTACTGTTCGGTGCTGCTGATCGGTGGTTTCTACGCGCTATCGGTCTGGTCGATGGTGATCGGCGTAGGGGCGGACAAAATCGTCGCCACGCTCCAGGCGTTGCAGGATCCGACGACCTTTATCTATGGCATGTCCGACCACTTTGTCGGCCCGCAGCTGACCCAGGTCATCCGCGTGCTGTTCATGGTCAGCATCTACGCCGGACTGCTGGCCTTTCACAATGCCGCGGCCCGTTACTTCTATGCCATCGGCCGTGACGGTCTGCTGCCCAGCCGGCTGGGAACCACCCATCGTGTGCACCAGAGCCCGCACATGGGCTCGGCGTTGCAGAGCTTGATCTCCGCCGTGGTCGTGCTGATTTTCGCTGCGATGGACGCCGATCCGATCCTGCAATTGTTCGCCTGGCTGTCCAACCTGGCGACGCTTTGCGTGATCTTGCTGATGGCGCTCACTTCCGCGGCGGTATGGGTCTTCGCTCAGCGCCATCCCGAGCTCAAGCTGGGGATCTGGCGTGGGCGGATTTTCCCCGGTTTCTCCTGCCTTGCGTTATTGGCGGTCCTGGTTATCGCGGTGGTGCATTTCGATGTGCTGACGGGCGCTAGCAAGGCCTTGTCCTATGGTCTCTGCGCGATCATTCCCGCAGCGCTGCTGGCAGGTGTGTTTCTGGCGGCGCGGCTGCGCAAGGCATCGCCACAGCGGTACCTGGTACTGGGCAGCCACAAGCTCTGAAAGCCGCAAATGGCTCAGGGACTGAGCTTTGGAGAACGTCGGACAGGCCCCGTGCTCATGCTGCCCACATTCGCCCGAGCGCAATCGCGACGTCGTTCCTGCACTGATCTGTCATCCGCCCCGGATACTGATCGAACATATGCGGGACGCCCGGGTAGACGTGAAGCTCGCTGGGCACGCCTGAGCGCGAAAGTTTCAGCGCGAAGTCCACACTTTCCTCCAGAAACAGATCCAAGCCCCCAACACCAGTAAAGCTGCGGGGTAAACCCTGCAAATCGACTGCGAGCGCGGGGGAAAACAGGAAGGCTTTTTCGTCCCCAGGGGCGTAGGGCCCTTGCAGGCATTGCCAGCAAAACTGGTTGGCTTGCGGCCTCCAACTCAATGCGCCGGTTGTGGGATTGGCCGAGGGGGCTGCCGCCGAGCCGGTCCTGTGATCGAGCATCGGGTAAATCATGACCAGGCCTGCGACGGAGTATTGGTGTCGCTCCCGAACCAGTAGGGCCAGCGCTGCGGCCAGGCCGCCTCCGGCACTGTGGCCCATGATGACGATTTTTTGTCGATCAAGGCCCAGCGTATGGCTTTGCTGCAAAAGCCAGCCCAGCGCCGTGTAACAGTCTTCCAGCGGAACAGGAAACGGATGCTCCGGGGCCAGTCGATAATCGACCGCGACGATCACCGTTCTCAACTGGCCAGCGAGATCGGCCAGGTAGTCGTCGACCATCTCCGGGCTTCCCAGGACGAAACCTCCACCATGCAAGTACAGGATAGCCGGGAGCAGCTGGTCCTCGAAGGCCGGGGCAGGCCGGTAAATACACATGCGCACGCTATCGGCGCCAGGGGTAGCGCCTGTCCAGCGCTGTTCGCCGCGCGACATCTCGGGAGTTTTCGAGTTGGCGCTTACTCGGTCTCGGATACCGGGGAGAGCGGCGAGGGTCCATTGACTGGAAGGCTCTTCAAGGAAAAAACCATAATCGGGGTCAAGCAGGTGATCCGTGTTCAAGGGGTACTTCCTCCTTGCCAGGGGCTTATTCAGCCCCCGCAGGTTTTAAACCCTATAACCAACCCTTGATCTGCGCGCACACAGCCTGGGTGGAAATCCCATAGCGATCGTGCAATGTCGGAAGCGCTCCAGCATCGAGAAAGGCGTCCGGCAGCGCGATTTGCCGGAACGTCGGCGTGACGCCATTGCGCAACAGCACGGTCGCCACGGCTTCGCCCAATCCACCGATGATGGAGTGGTTTTCCGCCGTCACGACCAGTCGTCCCGGCTTTCTCGCCTCGGCCAGAATGGTCTGCTCGTCCAAAGGCTTGATGGTGGGGACGTGAAGCACTGCGACATCCACGCCGTCAGCCTGAAGTTCCTTGGCCGCTTCCAAAGCACGCATTGTCATCAAACCAGTGGAAATGATTAAAACCTCGTTGCCCGTGCGCAGAGTCTTGGCTTTGCCGATCTCGAACTTATAACCGTATTCGTCGAGCACCAGCGGTACGTTGCCCCGCAGTAACCGCATGTAGACGGGCCCTTGATGGGCGGCAATGGCAGGAACCGCCTGTTCGATTTCCAGGGCGTCGCAGGGGTCGACGATCATCAGGTTCGGCATGGCGCGGAAGATCGCCAAGTCGTCAGTCGCCTGATGGCTGGGGCCATATCCGGTGGTCAGTCCTGGCAAACCACAAACGATTTTGACGTTGAGATTTTCCTCGGCAATCGCCATGCAGATGAAGTCATAGGCCCGGCGCGAAGCAAATACCGCGTAAGTGGTGGCGAAGGGCACGAATCCCTCCCGCGCCATGCCCGCTGCCGCACTCATCAATAACTGCTCAGCCATACCCATCTGGTAGAAACGCTCGGGGTGCGCCTTCGCAAAAATGTGCAGGTCGGTGTATTTGGACAAGTCAGCCGATAAACCCACGATATCCTGGCGCTGGTTCGCGAGTGCGGCCAAGGCGTGACCGAAGGGCGCCGATTGGGTGGCCTGACCTTCAGCGGCAATCGAGGCAATCATCGCCGAGGTCGTCAGTTTTTTCTTCGCGACCGCGGGCACCTGAGCGTTAGTGTTGTGTGAGTTGTTCATGCTGTTTTGCCTTCTTCGAGGTTGTTCAGGGCCACATCCCATTCATGCTCGTCCACGCGAATGAAGTGAGTTTTTTCGCGGGTTTCCAGGAACGGCACCCCTTTGCCCATCTTGGTATCGCAGATGATGACGCGCGGTTGCGCGGTGGGATGGCTGCGGGCGGCGTCGAACGCCTTGACCAGGGCGTCCAGGTCATTACCGTCTACTCGCTGGGTGAACCAGCCAAAGGCTTGCCATCGATCAACGATAGGTTCGAATGCCAGCACCTCGCTGGAGTGCCCGTCGGCTTGCTGATTGTTCACGTCGACGATGGCGATCAGGTTGTCGAGTTTCCAATGGGAGGCTGACATGACCGCTTCCCAGGTGGAGCCCTCATTCAGTTCGCCATCCGATAACAGGTTGTAAACGAAAGAGGCGGATTGCTTGCGCTTCAAACCCAGGCAGGCGCCTACGGCGATGCCCAGCCCCTGGCCCAGCGAGCCACCGGTGATCTCCATGCCGGGGGTGTAGGCGGCCATGCCAGACATGGGCAGGCGGCTGTCATCCGAACCGTAGGTTTCAAGCTCATCCAGTGGAATGATTTCAGCCTCGATCAGAGCGGCATACAGCGCGATCGCGTAGTGGCCGATGGAGAGGTAAAAACGATCGCGCTGTTCCCACTCGGGATGTTCGGGCTTGTAGTTCAAGGCGTGAAAGTACGACACAGCCAGCAAGTCTGCGGCGCCCAGCGCCTGGCCGACATAGCCCTGGCCCTGGACTTGCCCCATGCGCAAGGCATGGCGGCGAATGTTATGGGCCCGTTGCACCAGGGTGGTGGTGGAGGCGCGGGATAAAGTGGCAGTCATGGAAATTCTCCGTTAACTCAACGATTGACCGAAGCGGCGGGAATGCGCAGCACCAAGCAGGCACCGATGCACAGCACACCGGTAATCAGGTACATGCCGATGGCGCTCGAACCGGTCGTGGTGGTGATCCATCCAATCAGGTACGGCGAGCAGAACCCCGCAAGATTGGCGAAGCTGTTGATCCCGGCGATCCCCGCTGCGGCGGAGACGCCACCGAGCAATGTGGTAGGCAGCATCCAAAACAGTGAAGACGCCGACAACACGCCTGCTGCTGCAAGGCACAAGAACAACACCGACAGCATCAGGTTGCCGCCGAACACCGCAGCCAACGTGAGGCCCAAAGCGCCGGCAATCATTGGCCCGACCAGATGCCAGCGGCGCTCCTGGTGCTTGTCGCCGCTGCGGCCCATGAGCACCATCGCGACGATGGCACACAAGTAAGGGAGGCTGGTGAGCAATCCGATGTGCATCGGATCGGCAACGCCTGCGTTACGGATCAGCGTCGGCAGCCAAAAGGTGATCGCGTACTGGCCCATGACCACGCAAAAGTAGATGCAAGCGAGAATCCACAGGCGGCGGTCCCGCAGGAACGCCCCGACCGATGCATGGGTGACTTTGCGGCTGTTGTCCTCGGCCAGTTCTTTGCTGACCAGGGCTTTTTCTTCATCGGTGAGCCAGGTCGCCTGGTGGACGCCATCCTTGAGGTAAGCCAGCACCATCAGGCCAACGATGACGGTCGGAATGGCCTCGATCACGAACATCCACTGCCAGCCCGCCCAACCGTGAAAGCCTGCGAACTTGGTCATGATGTAGCCTGAGAGCGGCCCGCCGATCATTCCTGAAAGGGGGATGGCAATGAACCACAACACGGTCATTTTTGCCCGGCGGTAAGAGGGGAACCAGTAAGTGAGGTAGAGCAGCAAGCCCGGGGCGAGACCCGCTTCGGCGATACCGAGCAGAAAGCGCAGCGTATAGAACTGCCAGGCCGTTTCCACGAAGGCGAAGAGGGCGGAGATGATGCCCCACGAGATCATGATGCGCGCGATCCAGCGACGGGCACCGACCCTGTGGAGAATGAGGTTGCTTGGCACTTCGCAGAGGAAATAACCAAGAAAGAACATACCGGCGCCGAGCCCGTATACGGTCTCGCTCAGGGACAGGTCACTCATCATCTGAAGCTTTGCAAACCCGACATTTACCCGGTCCAGGTAAGCGCACAGGTAGCACAGCATCAGGAAAGGCATCAGTCGCCAGGCGGTTTTGCGATACGCGCTTGAGCGCACTGTGGACACAGCGTCGAGCGTCATGGTGGTCATCATGATGGTCTGATCTCTTGTTTTTATAGAACGCCGGGCTTGAGCCCGACGTATCTTCGATCCAGAACTTAATGGGCGGCGGTGCTTACACCTGTCGTCAGTGGATCAACATGCCGCCGTTTACATCGAGCGTGATGCCGGTTAGGTAAGAGGACAAGTCGCTGGCGAGAAACAGAGCCGCATTGGCGACATCCTGCGCGGCGCCCAGACGACCCAGCGGGATGCTTTCGATGATCGCGTGGCGGCGCTCATCCTGCATCAGCCCGCCGGTGATGTCGGTATGGATCAAGCCTGGCGTGATGGAGTTGACGCGAATGTTGTCTGCGCCGAATTCGCGCGCCATGGCCTTGCCCAGCCCGAGCACGCCGGCTTTCGCTGCGCTGTAGTGTGGGCCGCCAAAAATGCCGCCGCCACGCTGGGCCGATACGGATGACATGCAGACGATGCTGCCCGAAGCCTGAGCGCGCATCAGCGGAATGACCGCCTGGGACATCAACAGCGTGCCGCGCAGGCTGACATCCAGGACCTTGTCGTAGTCGCTTGGGCGTATATCCAGGGTCTTGATCGGCTGCGTGATGCCGGCATTGTTGACGAGTACGTCGATACGGCCGTAGCGCTCGATAACCTTGGCGACGGCGGCTTTGACTTGCGTTTCGTCGGCGACGTTGGCAGCCAGGCCCAGATGGCCTTCGCCGAGGGTGGCCGCGGCATCACGGGCGGCGGCCTCGTCGAGATCCAGGATCACGACGCGAGCACCGTGTCTGGCGAAGGTGACAGCCGTTGCCCGGCCGATACCACGTTCGGATGCGGCGCCAGTGATAATCGCGACTTTGTCTTGAAGAAGCATGAGGGGTACCTCTGATTGTTTTTATGGTTCGATTCAGCGATCGATGACTCAGAGTGGGCTCCCTCGACATGTCGAGCAATAACGCAAACGTCACTGCTAGATGAATAAAATTCAGCACTCGTCAACGCGGATCGCAAATGCTTGAATGGCACTTACCCGTTCGAGACCAAAAACAATAGGCTGAATACCGATGCGCCAGGACGATACCCCTTCATCCAACCTGCCACCGCTGAGAGCAATTCAAGCCTTCGAGCAGACCGCCCGTTTTGGCAACCTGGCAAGAGCCGCCGAAGTGCTGGACCTCACGCCGTCAGCGATCAGCCACCAACTGGCCAAACTGGAGGTCATGATTGGCCGACAGTTATTCGTGCGGGCAGCCCGTGGGGTGACGCTGACACCGGTCGGTGAGCAGTACTTGAAGGACATTTCCGGTTTGTTGCAGAGCCTCGAGGTCGCCACCGAGCGGGCAGCGAGTGACGTCAGTCTGGATTGCCTGCGGCTGCATTCCTCTCCCAGCTTTGGCTTGCTCTGGCTGATGCCAAGGTTGGAGTCATTTCGCTTGACCAACCCGGACATCCAAATCAATTTGTCTTGCTCCTATGAGTCGCTGCATTTCAGCCAGGACAAGATCGATGTCGATATTCGCCACGGTCGGCCGAATTGGCCCAGCTATGAAGTGCGCACCGTGCGCAACGAGAGCTTCGCTGTGCTGGCTTCGCCCAAGCTGATCGCGCGCTGCGCGGTAAAAAACGCAACCGATCTCCTGGCTGAAGACCTGATCCTTTCCGAAGCGACCTTGCTCCGATGGCCTGAGTGGTTCGCCCAGCATGGCCTGGCACGCCCTGAAAAACCCTACGCCTTGAGTTTTGACCGATCCTACATGAGCCTGGAAGCGGCGAGCCACGGCTTGGGATTCGCCCTCGAAAGCACACTGCTGGCACAAAAATACCTCGCCAATGGTTCGCTGGTTGAGGTCGCCCCCGAAGCCTTGAGTTCTCCGGTGGCCGCCCACCACCTGGTGTTCCCGAAGGCTCATTCCAGTTTCCCCAGGGTCAGGCGATTCTTGGGTTGGATGGAAGGGGAGTTGGGGCATAGCTTCGTGTTTTAAAGGGGGTGGTCGTACGAAGGGCGACCACCATGATTTTCAGCAATCGAACACGATAGTCAGGCTGTCATAGCGCGGTTGGTGGCAACAATTTGCTCGTGTGTGAACTGACTGCCGGGAGTCATAAACTTGGCGATCAATGCGTCGCGGTTTTGAGGCGCTCGCGCCTTGTCTGCCGCTTGCAGCGCCAATTTCAGCTCCGGCAATGTCAGCTCGGTGCAATAGGCGGGTGTACCTGGTTGCTGACGCCACGAATCTTCAAGGCTACCGGCGGCAAGTGCGATAAAGCCCGTATCCTCAACGAGATGCCGTGCTATTGACTCAGCCTGAGTGTCATCCCCGGCTACCGGTAAGGCGATGCGTGCTGCAGCCCCGTCTGCCTGCCTATTGTCGGCAAGGGTCGCTGCGAGGACCGCGTTCCAAGCCTTGATGACCGGGTGGCCGATCTGCTCGCTTACCCAAATGCTCTCGGGCTTGCCGTCATCAACTTCCTTGATTGCCCCATCGCGCCCGGGATAATAATTGGATGTGTCAATTACGACGATTTTCTTGGGGACACTACTCAGCGTCTGTTTGAGATCTGGGTATTTCGCGAAGGGGATCGAGAGGATGATCACGTCTACCTCGGAAACAACATCTTCCCTGGTCACCGCGTGCACGCCGATTTCATTGGCAAGGTTCTGGATGCTCTGAGGGCCTTTCGAGTTTGCCAGCTTAACTTCATGGCCGCACGCAGCGAGCTTGCGGGCTAGGGTAGCCCCAATATTGCCGGCACCGATAATTCCGATTTTCACTTTAAGAACCTCCTTACCTATAACCAATATTTAAGTGACTGTCTGGCTGGGTATGCGAATGAATTAGCGCACCGTGAAGCCTGCAACCTGGGATGCGCACGCCTGTCGTCTGACTCTGGTAAATACGACTTTTCAAGAATGAGAGGTCATGCTGTTGGTAAACAATGCACGATCCGTGTGCATGTGGTTGCCTGGAGCGATCTCATCTGGTTAGCCGAATGACCGCATAAGGCAATACCCACAAGGTCAATGTCACTCTGCCGGAGGTTTGTACGCCGCAAGCATTTTCAACACTTCGTCATGTGAACCCGTCGCTTCAGCAAACCTTAATGGTTTGGCGCGCTCAACAACGAGTTCTGATGGGGTCGGAGAGATCTTTAGCAGTTCAAGGATTTCATCCAAAAACTCCTCCAGAGGCATCGCGTGCTCGTCATTTTCCTGCCCGAGCAAAGTGGTGCGCACACCCGGCGGCGCAAGCTCGATAACTTCGACGGAGGAGTCCTCCAACTGTACTCGAAGACTTTGAGTGAACGAATGAACCGCTGCCTTGGTGGCGCTGTAGGTCGGTGTGGCAGGCAGTGGAACGAATGCCAGGGCCGAGCTGACGTTCATAATGGTTGCGCTGGGTTGTTTGAGCAGTTGGGGAGTAAATGCATACACCATGCGAATCGTGCCAAGTAAGTTCGTTGTCACGATATCTTCGGCTGTGCGCAGGCCTTGCGGCTCAGTCAGATTCTCCCACTGCATAATCCCGGCATTGTTTATGAGAACGTTGAGATTTGGATGGCTGATCGCAAGCGCTTCGCTGCTGCGCTGGATGGAGTGCGGATCGCAGATGTCCAGCAATACTGATTCAATACCTGGATGCTCCGACGCGATCTTGTCGAGCAGAGCCTTGCGACGTCCAGCGATGATGACTTTATTGCCCGCCTGATGAAGCCTGAGCGCCAGACCGAGGCCGATGCCCGAGGTGCCGCCAGTAACCAGAATCGTGTTGCCAGTGCCGTTCATAGTAAACTCCAAGGGAAAACGGTTAATCGGACAAGTGTCCACTTTTAGAAAATACCGGACAGCTGTCCGCTTAGCAATGCATTGAAGGAAAACTTTGCTCATGACTGACGAGCTGGTGATGCGTTCTGACGCCAAGAAAAACCGCGAACGGATACTGGAGGTCGCGGTGGTTGAGCTGACTCGCGATCCTGCGGTTCCCTTGAGCACGATCGCCAAGAAGGCTGGTGTGGGGCAGGGCACGTTCTATCGCCATTTCGCCACCCGAGAGAAGCTGGTATTCGAGGTTTATCAATTTGAGATGCAGCAGGTGGCAGCGTTGGCGGAACAGTTCCTCGCGACCAAACCACCTAAAGAGGCCCTCCGTGAATGGATGGACTGCCTTGCTGAATATGCGATGACGAAGGCAGGGCTTGCGACTGCCATACAACAAGCTGCGTCCATTTATGAGTTCCCGGGAAAGTGCGGATACGCTCCCGTCCAGGCGGCAGCCGAGTTGCTTTTGAGGGCAAATGAAAAGGCCGGAACGATTCGCAGCGGGATAACCAACGATGACTTCTTTCTAGCCATCGCTGGAATATGGCAAATGGATGCCCAGAGCGAATGGCGCTCGCGTCTCGCAAGACTGATGAACTTGGTGATGGATGGTCTGTGTGCTGGCAGCCCCGAAAGTCTGAAAAAGAGTAACGCGCCTTCCTCCATGCCACTTTGTCCGTCCAGCGCCTCGTAGGTCGCGTTGATTGCGGACATTAGGCCTCATGTGTTGAACGAGACCTGGAAGGCACTACCGGTCATAGCCGCTTTTGACGCGCAATGACCGGATCGCTTACAGATTATTTTTGCGCCAGCAATGCCTTCCGTGCCGCCTTTTCATTTTTCATGGCAGCAATTTCACGCTCGCAGGCCTCGACATCGAACGAATTATCCCACTTGGCAATGGCGATGGTGCCGATGCCATTGCCGATCAGATTGGTCACGGCCCGCGCTTCGTTCAGGAACCGGTCAATGCCCAAGAGCAAGACGAGCCCTACCAGAGGAATGGAGTGGATGGTTGTCAGCGTTGCAGCCAACGTCACAAACCCCGCACCCGCCACACCGGCCGAGCCTTTGGATGTCAGCAGGAATACGCCTAACAGAATCATCTGATCCATGAAACTCAGGGGGGTATTGGTCGCCTGGGCGATGAAGATAGCGGCCATGGTGAGATAGATGCAGGTGCCATCTGCATTGAAGGTGTAACCCGTAGGCAGCACCATGCCCACCACCGATTTTTTGCAGCCAAGCTTTTCAAGTTTCACCATCATTCGTGGCAGCACGGCTTCTGTTGAACAGGTGCCAAGCGTGATGAGAATTTCATCCTTGAAATAGCGGAGAAATTGCATCAACGGCATACCCGACCATCTGGCAACCGAACCGAGCACAACCACGATGAAAACCAGGGTTGTGATGTAGAGCGCGACCAGCAACTGACCGAGTGACAGCAAGGTACCAATCCCGTACTTGCCGATCGTGAACGCCATACCTGCACCAGCCCCAATGGGCGCCAAGCGCATGACCATGGCAACGATCTTGAACAGCCCTTGCAGGAACAGATCTATGGTGTTGATCAACGGTTTGCTGGTTTCGCCCATTTGAACCAGAGCAATACCCATCAATATCGAAAGCAGGATGACTTGGAGCATGACGCCATTGGAAAATGCGCCAAGGAACGTCGGGGGGATGATGTTGAGGAAGAAATCAATGATGCCACCCTGTTCACTGGCAGCCTGGCTGTACTTGCTGACAGCACTTCCATCAAGCGCGCTGGCGTTAATGTTCATGCCGACGCCGGGCTTGACGATGTTGACGACGATGAGACCAACGACCAAGGCGATGGTGGATAGGATCTCAAAGTAGATCAGCGCTTTTACGCCAATCCGACCGACCTCTTTGATACTGCCCATCTTTGCGATACCCACGACCACGGTGCCGAAAATAATCGGTGCCAATAGCATTTTGATCAGTTTGATGAAGCCATCGGCGAAGGGCTGGAGCTTGGCTCCGATATCAGGTACGAAGTAACCGATTGCTGCACCGATCACGATGCCGATCAGCACTTGGACATACAGCTGGCTGTACCAGCGGGACTTGGAAGTTTCCACGTAAGCACCTCATTTTATTTTTGTGATGGGCATGTGGCTTGGCGTCACTGGGTGACGCCTAAGTCTGCGGCCTCTTTCAAAGAAACCGCAGATCGAGGGTGATCAGCCTTCTCCCAGCTCACGCATGACTGCGTACAGAGCGGACTTGGCTTCGAAGCCGACACCTGGAATATCCGGCAGCCCGACATAGCTGTTTTCGACCCGGATGCCGTCAGCGAAACCGCCGAAGGGCTGGAACACGTCAGGGTAAGATTCGTTGCCGCCCAAGTGCAGTCCGGCTGCGATGTTCAGGGACATCTGGTGACCACCATGAGGAACCACACGGCGGGAAGACCAGCCCATTTCTTCCATCACCTTCAGGGTGCGCATGTACTCCACGAGACCGTAGGACAGAGCACAGTCGAACTGGAGGTAATCGCGGTCAGGTCGCATACCGCCGTGGCGCAGGAGGTTACGAGCATCCTGGTGGGAGAACAGGTTTTCCCCAGTGGCCATGGGCAGCTCATAGTGATTGGCAAGCTCAGCCTGGAGTGCATAATCCAGCGGATCGCCGACCTCTTCGTACCAGAAGAGGTTGTACTTCTTGATGGCTTCAGCGTAAGCAATACCGGTCTGTAGATCGAAACGCCCGTTGGCATCGACCGCCAATCGACGACCGTCGCCAACCACCTCAAGCACCGCTTCGATGCGACGAATATCTTCATCCAGTGGTACCGCACCAATTTTCATCTTGACGACATCGTAGCCACGATCCAGATAGCTCTGCATTTCTGCTTTGAGCTTGGTCTGATCTTTGCCAGGGTAGTAGTAGCCACCTGCTGCATAGACCCAGACCTTGTCATCCGCGACGCCGTTACGGTAGCGGTCAGCCAGCAGGCGATACAGCGGTTTGCCTTCAATCTTGGCGACGGCATCCCATACAGCCATGTCGATGGTGCCAACGGCGACCGAGCGCTCGCCGTGGCCGCCTGGCTTTTCGTTGGTCATCAGGGTTTTCCAGATGGCGAACGGATCCAGGTTGTTGTTTTCATGGTCGACCAGCGTATCCGGATCAGCTTCGGTGATGCGCGCCAGGAAGCGATCACGCATCAGTGCGCCTTGGCCGTAGCGACCGTTGGAGTTGAAGCCATAGCCGATGACGGGTTTGCCGTCGCGAATCACATCTGTGATGACCGCAACAACTGAGCAGGTCATTTTCGAAAAATCGATGTAGGCATTGGCGATCGGCGAGGCGATAGACACAGTTTTTTCACGAATATCTACGATGCGCATGACGGGGTCCTCTTGTTGTTTGTGACCCCACGTTATGCTTTGCGATGTCACCCGCCCAATGCTATTAATGCCGCACCCTATGCACGGGAGGCATGGCCCTTGGAACTCGTTTGGCTCGAAGATCTTTCAGCGCTAGCGGAATACGGCAGCTTTGTTCGTGCCGCAGAAGCGCGGCATGTTACTCAGCCGGCTTTCAGTCGCAGAGTGCGTTCATTGGAGAATTGGATGGGGGTTGAACTGTTTGTGCGCACCCCACAAGGAGCCATCCTTACCGAGGCAGGAAGGAAAATTTTGCCCAGCGCCCAGGAAGCTGCCCGACATTTGTACCGGATGCGCAACGAGGCTCAGGAGGTCGCTGGAATGGCAGCCAGGTCGCTGCAATTCGCTGCAACTCACTCGCTGTCGTTTACTTTTTTCCCCAAGTGGCTTCGAAGCTCGGAAAACGGTGCCCCGATTGAGGCCGTGAAACTGCACTCGGATAGCATGGCTGTTTGTGAGCAGATGCTGATACATGGCCACGTCCAGTTTCTGCTCTGCCACCGTCATCCCGACGTTCCGCCTCTACTGGCTCCCGATCAGTTCATCAGCAAAAAGGTGGGTGAGGACGTTCTCGTTCCTCTTGCGAGTGCTTGCGCTAACTTCGGCACCTCGCCTGCGGCATTGCCATACCTCGCTTACACCCATGAGTCTGGACTGGGGCGTATCGTTGCTCACAGACTGCGTGGCAAGGAAGACTACCTCCACCTCAAACCACTTTTCAGCAGCCACCTTGCAGCGGTACTCATGTCCATGGCCCTGGAAAGCAAAGGCGTGGCGTGGTTACCCAAGAGCCTCACCGAGCAAGAAATCCTGGATGGGCGCTTAGTCAGAGCGCTCGACGAAAGCTGGGATATACCTTTGGAAATTCATCTGACTCGCCCAAAAGCAGTCCTCAGTCAGTCTGCCGAAGAGTTCTGGGGCAGGACGGGCAGTGAACCGCAGCCGTCCACATGACAGGTTGCTCTGGTATGATTCAGAGACTCTCAGGATCCCCGAAAAACATTTTGACTGGGCTCTAGGACGGTGGTTTCAGCTCAAAAAAATCGAGTTATGCCCCATTTTCCCCCCCATTCGCACCGAGTAGCTCGAACTCAGTACTTCTCGATCATGTCGGCCGCCTGTTGGAGCGCCTGGCTGGTACGGGTGGCCAGCTTGCGGACCTCGTCGGCGACTACTGCGAAGCCCTTTCGGCCTCACCGGCTCTGGCCGTCGGAGCGCCGTGCGATCGGCGAGCAGGCGTTCTATGCCATCCAGTACCCGCCGCAGTAACGAATCTTTCGCCGCTATGGATACCCCCTCGCCATCGGGTTGTTCCAGCCTGTCGCCGAGCAGCTTCAGCTCCTTGCGAGTGCTATTTCTGAAAAACATCAATACCTCTGCCTTTGCTCACGAGGTTTCTGGGCGGTTCTTGCTCTTGATGCCCCGAGCATTACGGCCTTCGAATGCCCGGGGACGATCTGAACTTGGACTGGCGTAC
Organism: Pseudomonas sp. 43mfcvi1.1; assembly: GCF_900115935.1. Classification (NCBI taxonomy): domain Bacteria; kingdom Pseudomonadati; phylum Pseudomonadota; class Gammaproteobacteria; order Pseudomonadales; family Pseudomonadaceae; genus Pseudomonas; species Pseudomonas sp. 43mfcvi1.1. Next base: position 175,481 of record NZ_UETT01000013.1, read on the forward strand.
GCTGACTCAGGCGGCCTGGTACAGTCGGCGCTCGACCAGCATGCTGCCACGCAGGCGATGGGTTGCCTTGGCACCGGCCAGCACGGCCAGGTCCAACAGCGGCTCGAGGGTGACGACGGTCATGTAGGCACTGCCGAAGGTCAGAATTGACATTGCGTTTTCCGCTGTGAAGCCTTGCCCGTAGAAGGCCCAGAAGGCAACCCAGGCGACAATGCCCGCCTGGAAGGCCGTCGACAGCCCCAGAGCTTGTCTATAGCTCAGCTCCACGTACGGCGTGTTTGGCGCGATGATGCGTTTCGCCAGGGTAGCGACTGCGAACAGCGGTACCAGAAGGGTGGTGACGTTCATGCCGTATTGCGGCAGGTCGAATGGCGCGAAGAACAGGCTCTGGATCAGCAGTCCCAGGGCGAGACCCGCCGCCGCGGGGGCGGCGCCAAGCAGCAGGAACAGGGTTGACCCCAGGATGAGATGCACCTCGGAAACACCGACTGGATAGTGCGGTAGTAGCTCGAAGAAGCTGAACACCAAGGCCGTGGCAGTGACAGTGCGAGCTAGCAGCGAGAAGACACCACGCTCACCGATGGCTTGCGCAGCGAGTTTGAGGGTGTAGGCGCCGACACCTGCGGCAGTGACATAGCTCAACCAGATTTTTCCAGCTTCCACCAGGTTAGGTTCGATATGCATGACGATTGCCCCTTGGCCGCTTCGCGACCTCGAAAGTTAAAAATAAGACGATCCAGGCCTCAGCGAGTGGCACGGCTGATCGCTACGGGCTCGTGCCGTGGCAGGTGTTCGTGCCCGTTTCCATGGGCCGGTGGGCAACTCGCATTGAGCAGTGCCACCGGTTGTCCATGGGGGGTATTCAAGTAAGCTCGCTGCCATTCCTCGGTGCGCTGGGTGATGTCTTCCATACCCGCTAAGCCGAGTGTGGTGATCATTCTTTCCATCGCTGTAATCCATTGCCGGTAGTAAGTGTCGTTGACGCTTTCTCCGGGTTGCGCCGGGGCAGCCTTGATCTCGTCGCTGAATACCTGCACCCAGTCCTTCCAGGGAAACAGACCGGTTTGGTGCAGGTGCAGCAGCAGGGAAAAGGCCTGGGCCTGCCAAGGTTTGTCGAACACCGGGCCTTCATCGTCGAGAGACAGACCGGCTATTGGCGGGATGAAAGGCATGCTTGCGCTCATACGGCCTCCAGATAGTTGTCCCACAGATCAATGCAAACACTGTCCGGTCGCGCCACTCCCCACAACTCTGTAGCACTGAAGCGAACGGCATAGACCTGTTGGGGTTGTTCGCCTAGACCGTGGGCCATCGTGTCTGGGGTAGCAAACGCTCCGTGTGCAATCTCGATTGTCCCGACCTTGCCGCGCGCGTAACGCGGCAGTCGAGTGTGGGTGGTTGGATTGAGATTCTTCGTCCGCACCCGGTCACCGACCCGGAAGCGGCCGCTGACATGTTCCTTTGCCCGGGAAGAGGCTCCCCCGAGGATCACCGCCTCGACGATGTCCGGTGTGAGCACCGTAGGGGGCTGTGCCGGTGAGGTCGGTTTGGCCGTGCCCTGCAGTTCGGCAGCGCTGATCACGCCTTTTTCCAGCAGCAGGGTCTCGAAGGCGTGCAGCCAGTGCTCGTAGTAACTCGACTGCAAGTATTCAGACGGCTCCATGCGTTCAATGGAATGCCGGAACTCGTCGACATTGAAGTGTCCGCCGACGAAGAGCGAGGCGAACAGCGGAAAGATCCTGCGCTCCCAGTCGTGATGGAAGATCGGTTCATTTTCTTCGGTGAGCACCGGGCCGAAACCGTGCATACCGCCTAAGTCGTGTACACCGTTCATGGTTTTCTCCTTCTCGGGGTCAGGCTTCGTCGCCCGGCGTCTTGGGCAGGCCGGTGCCGATCATGGCGTCCCGCGTCACCAGCTCGACCAGTCGTTCCTCGCTCCAGCCGTCAGTGCCAGCCGGACGTTCCGGCAGTACCAGGTAGCGCAGCTCAGCACTGCTGTCCCAGACGCGAACTTCCTTGTCATTGGGAATAAGCAAACCGAATTCGGCCAGCACACTGCGCGGATCGATGACTATCCGTGAGCGATAGGGCGCGGATTTGTACCAGGCTGGGGGCAGGCCCAGGGTCGGCCAGGGGTAGCAGGAGCACAGCGTGCAGACCGTCACGTTGTGCACGGTCGCGGTGTTCTCCACCACCACCATGTCTTCGCCCTGCACGCCGGAAAAACCCAGTTCGGCAATGGCCGCCGTGGCATCGTCCAGCAGCCGATGTTTGTATTCGGGATCGGACCAGGCCTTGGCGATCACCTGAGCGCCGTTGCGCGGGCCGACCTTGTGTTGGTAAGTGTCCACCAGAGCATCCATGGCGGTTGGGTCGACCAGGCCTTTTTCTATTAACAGGGATTCGAGCGCCTTGACACGCAAGGCGATGGTCTCGGGTGGCTCGGTGTGGTCGTGATGGTGATGATGTTCGTGCGTATGGCTCATGTATTGGCTCCTCTGAAGTTGGTACTTACTTTCAGTGCTACTTGCCGGTGTTTGTTCGCCAATGCGATGCGCAGGTTTACAACGTCCGCCAATCGACAGAGGCCTCGAATGCAGCTGCGGCTTGGTAGAGGGTGCCTTCGGCATAATGTCTTGCGACAAACATCAGCCCTACGGGCAGTCCGTCCACCAGGCCACAAGGGATCGACATGGCGGGGTGCCCGGTAACGTCCTGAGCGGCCGTGTTGCCTAACATCTCCAACGCACGAGTGACGGTCTCGGTGATTGAAGACCCCGGTTCCGGCAGCGGCTGAGCGGTGATTGGTACGGTTGGCATGACGAGCAGGTCATAGGTGTTCAACGCCTTGTCATAGGCAGCTCGGGCAAAGCGCGCAATGTTCTGGGCCTTGGCGTAGTAGCGACCGTTGTAGCGCTCCAGACCGAACTGGCCCACGAACATGCAGAGCTTGAGTGACGGGGACAATGCGTTCGCCTGATCGCGCCAACCGGCCTGTTTGTCCAGCAGGCCCACGTCGTAAAGCCCCTTCCAGTTAAAACCCGCTCCGTTGCCATGCATCATTTGCATGGTCAGGCCTTCACAGCCGATTGGGCTCCACAACGATCCCGCCAGGGTGTGTTCGGGAACCGAGACCTCCTCGACCCGCGCGCCCAACGCCTCGAGTCGGGCGATAGCGCTGCGCACCTTTTCTGCGATACGTGGATCTTGGTTTGCGAGTTGGAAGCCTTCCTGGAGAACCCCGATCCTGAGTCCGATCACGCCTCGCTCCAAATAATCGCAATAGGCATCGACCTTGGGGGCGCTCTGGCGAGGGTCGAGCCCGTCGGCTCCGGCCATCACTTCCAGCATGAGAGCGTTATCGCGCACGTTGCTCGTCATGGGGCCGACATGGTCGAAAGTGGACTCGATCGCCATGACGCCGGTATAGGGCACCAGACCGAAGGTGGGCTTCATTCCGTAAATGCCGCACCATGCTGCCGGAATGCGGATGGAGCCGCCCTGGTCTCCACCGACAGCCAGGTCGACCTCGCCCGACGCCACAAGCGCCGCGCTGCCAGAAGAGGAGCCGCCGGTGGTGAAACCATGGCGATAAGGGTTGTGCACAGGAGCCGGGTCCGAGGTGTGGCTACCACCGGAGAGGCAGTAATGCTCACAAGTGGCTTTGCCGAGGATGGTTGCCCCAGCGTCGAGCAAACGCGTCACCACGGTGGCATCGAACGACGGTACGAAACCCTCCAGTGGTGCGGCACCGTTCATCATGGGGACACCGGCCAGAGAGATATTGTCTTTGAGCGCTACCGTCTTGCCAGCAAGTTTGCCCGAACTGGCACCCATCACCTCCGTTCTGTAGTACCAGGCGTTTAGCGGATTATCCGTGCTTGAAGGGCGATAACCAGAGCTGCGCTCATAGCGCACTGGAGGGATGAAGTCTGGCAACTCATCGACGAGATCATAGGCATCAAAACTGGGTTGCATAAGTGCCAGGTATTCGCTGGCTTGCTCGGGTGTCAGCTGTATGTGCAGGCGGCTGGCGAGATCCTGCACTTGTTCGAGAGTCGGGCGGATGATGGCCATGGGGTGTCCTGTTTCCTGTGCCAACCCGTAGGGTGGCAATGTTTGTTCAAACGTCATCTCGGGATGCCCGGGCGCGGCGTGCACTATTGACGAAGTCGCGGCCGGGGCTGGTATCAAGCTATCTCCGCAAATTGAGCGGTGCTTGGTTGAGGAGGACATTCGCTTGGTTGAGCGGGACGCGGGTGCCCGTGTTTTTTTGCCACACCACGGTAACCGTCGGCTGCCAGAGCGAGCCTCGGCAGCATGGAGGGCACCCCATGGATACGCCCCCATTGGTGTGGCTCAGGTTTTGACGAGCGTGTCAGTTTTCGGATTCAGGCGTGGTCTGTTTCTGCGAGTACTTCCCGGGTTTCGGCCAGAAAACCCCAACGCTCTTCATGCCTTTGGCTGGGTCCATTTCCGGGTGCGCGAGTACGACGTCCCGATAGGAGGGGCTCCCGATCACCGCCGGTTTGAACTTGATGAGGAAGTCATTGACCTCCTTGCGCAGATCCGGGGCCAGACCATAGTCGTCGTAGCACGCCTCGAGACAATCGAGCACGGCTTGCCAATGCACCTCGGTCAGACCCATTCCGCGATGCGCGGTGACCATGTCTCTGCCCCTGTATTTGGCGCTTCCACCCCAGTGCTCGGAAAGGAAATCGACAAAATTGATGTGCTCCTTTTGGAACGTTGATTCCGACATATGGGCCCAGATGTGCCCGATGGCGGGGTGTCCCATTGTTTTTCTCAACACTGCGCCTGCGAACTGATAGATAGCGTCATAGCCACCAAGACGGGTATAGAGGGAGGGTTGTTTTTCCATGGAGGGTTGCTGGTCGGTCATTGCCTGGTTTCTCCGTTTCGAGTGAGGGTCATCTCATTAGCCAACTGTCGCGTTGGCACGGTTGCTACGGGATGTGAAGTCTTGCGACGGATCCAAGTCGAATTCGTCGTTGGGCACACGCTTGGTTGATAAGGACAACGGTTGGTGGAGGCGGGCGGATCTAGAAAACCCGCACGTAGCGCAGGTTCATGCGAAAGTCCTCCTTGGGGCCGTTCTCCACCGCAAGGTCGCGTCCCAGTTGCACTTGGATTTGGTCCTTGGCGGTGAAAAACTTTCTGGCCGTGACGCGGACGTTGGTGGTTTCCGTCTTGTCGTCCTGGTTGACACCATCGACCTGGTTTTCCCCGCCCCAACTGTGGCCGAAGCCGATAGCCAGCGCAGTTGTCTCGTCGGGCATGTAGCGCCCCATCAACTGAGCGCCGTAGGAAACGTCCTGCTCCCGACGGGCGGAGCTGGCGCCGAAGTCGTTGTTGTCTGCGTACCAGATGGCGTCACCTACGAGGTCGATGGCCCACTTGTCCGAGAAGTGCTTGACGTAAGCGGCCTGGAGATCAACCTTCCAACGGTTCTCGCCAAGGTTGAGGGCGTCGTCTTTGTCATAGTCGCCAGTAGGCACGTACAAGTAAGCAGTCGCACCGAGGGTGTCATTGGCGTCGTTGAGACGGTACTTGAGTGGCGCTGTAAGAATGAGGTCGCCGATGCCGCTGGCGTCGCCTAAACCAGAAGCGTCACCACCGCCTGAGACATGACCGAAGGGCAACAGGAATTGCGGCTCGATGGTCAGCCGCTCGCTCAACTGGTAGACGTGCAGCAGACGCAGAATGCCGATATCGGAAGTCAGGTTGAAATCGGAACTGGTCTTGTGCCCCTGGGAGTAGGCATTGTCCGTGGTGGCGTGCTGGTAGTAGACCACGCCAATGGTCGCCCCAACGGGGAGCGGCTCGTAATCGCCAGGATCCACCTCGAGAGCGTGGGAGGAAAGGCAGGGGAGGAGGGCTGCAAGCGACAGGTAGCGGAACTGTTTCATGATCGAAGATCCTTTTTTCGGGCAAAAAGAGCCCCGCAGGCGCCAATCAGGCGACGCGCAGGGCTAAAAGTGGAGTCAGCGATGGAATCAGGTGGGCGACACTTGCGCGTCGCGCATCATCCCGGTCTGCGGATGGCAGTTGATGTACTCGAACAGTTGCTGGCTACCGTCCGCTACCGAGACCTCGTGATACAGCCGCAGCTTCGAAAGGCCCCCGATCACGCGAAAGAACGTGGTGAAAATACGCAAGTGAGTGGGATGGGATTCTGCCCAGCGTTCCAGTTTGTCGAGTGATCGCCAGTGACCGATGTCATAGGCGATGTCGAGCAGATTGCCATCCAGGTCGACATTGCGTACGAAGCGATTGCTGTAGCAGCCCAACGCCTGGCCCTCGTCACGCAGGAAGTTCATGCCGTCTTGTAGAGGGGGGAGCATTTCGGTGAAGTACAGCGCGCGCTCTTCCTCGCCGGCTTCGACCCAGTCCTGTCCAGAACGGATCAGCGTCAGGTTGTCGTGGCCGCGTATCACGACCTTGCCGCCCTTGGCCGGGTCCCCGGAAATCACTTGTAGTTCGCCGGTCGGTTGCATCCAATCGGTCTGTGATATGGCAAATCGGTCGCGTGCCGAACCCCAGTAGCCGTGCTCTTCGACCTCGCCACTAATGCCGTCCATGACCGCACCGACACCTGGCAAATCTTCCTTGAATGCATACAACGTCTCGAACTGATCGGCGCGCGGTGCGATGACCTCGCGGAAATACCCCAGTCCCTCGCTCAGGCGTGCCTCGTCACCCCACCAGTCGGCTACAGGCGCTGAAAGTAACCAACGGTGATAGGTGGCGGGATCACGCCAGTAGCCCACGGCGATGAAGTTTCCATAACCCTGATTGTCGAGGTGGTAGGTCAGGTCGTGATTCCCAGGGCCATCGGCGAGGGCAAAGCTGGCGTCAATGTAGCGCATGGCCTGCAGGGCGGCGGCGCGTTGTTCGTCGCGAAATTGCACCCCGAGGTAGGCCATCACAACTTGCTTCACGTTTTCGTCAGCTCGCCCAACAAACATCGGGAAGGGTGGCTTGTAATCGTCGTGAACACGACGGGACAAAGTCCGGGGACATTTGAGATGTTTATCGATTGCAGATTCCATGGGGGCTCCTTTATTTCCGTCTCAAACGGACGGTTTTCTGTTCTACATCCCAGTGGATGTTGGTGTTTTGCGGTGGGTACCACTCCATCGGCGTTGCAGCACCAAGGTCCCGAGCTGTAGCAGGTAAGTGGCAAACTCTTCGGGTGCCATGTCCCATCGCTGTAAAAACCAGGATGAATCGGACAGTCGCTGCTGTTCTCGTGGATGCATGAGACACCTCATCATTCGTGCTTGTAGGGACACGGCGTGGAGTAAAAATTATCCAGGGGAGATGAAACGTGCTTGGCTCGAATGGACAACCGTTTGGTTAAGAAGGACAGGTAGAAAAGGCCGGCATATCAGCGCGCAGCAATGGTGCGGGGCTTGTGAAATAAGGGGACGAGCGCCCCGAGAGGTGGCACGGGGAGTGTTGGAGGGATCTACCTATGTAACTCCAGCCGAGTTCGCAGGTGGCTATCTTCCACGGTGTCTGGCAGCGGGAATAAGGCTATGGAGATGGCCTGCTAATTGCTTGGCTCGCAAAAAACGTTACCACGCTTTTTTGTTGAACCGCCGCCGCGAGGTGAATGCAATGAGTCAGCCATGTCAGTATTCAACCCTTGCCGTTACGGCACCCCTGCGGTTCGATTACTGGAAGGAAGTGGTTTGTCACCACTGCCTGGACGCAGACAGCAAACTGCTGGCGCAGAGCGATTTTGACGGGGCGCTGGAGGTACATAGCATGGGCGTATTGGACATCTGCACGTTGTCCGCACCCTTGCACTATTGGGAGCGGTCCGCCCAGCACTTACGCAGTGATCCTAACGACGATTTGTGGTTGGGCTTTACCAGGAGCGGTTATGGCGAACTGGAGCAAGCTGACCGACGGACGAAGCTGACGGCGGACGATCTGTTTCTTTATGACGCATCCCAGCCGTTCAGATTCAGCTTCGGTGGTACGGACAATCACCTTGTCCGCATTCCGCGACAACTGCTCAGCCAGCGGTTGCCCGGCATAGCAGATTGCACCGCTGTGGTTCTGGATGATCGTCGTCCAGGGGTGATTCCGTTACGCGAGATGCTACGCCAGGCTGCGAGTATGCCATTAGGCTTCCAGAACACAGGAGTATCCAGTCGTTACTCCAGCACGTTGCTCGACCTTCTGGTGGTCAGCCTGGAACTCCAGGATTTAAAGCAGACTCATGACGAGTTGGACCTGTATGGTCGGATCATGAATTACATCCGCCAATATTTGACGGAGGCGGACCTGTCGCTCGAACGCATTGCTCAAGCTCACCATGTCTCCACGCGCACTGTTACGCGTGCTTTCGCTCGTCATCAGAAATCGCCGGTCGCGGAAATTTGGAAGGCGCGATTGCTCGCGAGCCGCGACGCGATTGAGCGTGGTCAAGTCCGCAGTATTTCTCAGGCGGCGCTGGATTTCGGTTTCTCCGACTTCTCTCATTTCAGCCACGCCTTTCGCAAGGCATTCGGCATTGCTCCCCACACTCTCCTGCGGCGAGAGTGAAAAGAATGCGGCGGCGGACTGAAAATCCCTATAACCTTCTGTTAGTAAAGAGTTTTAAATACGGGCGAGAGCCGTTACAGGCTATCTGGATCCCCGAAGAGGGCATTTTGACTTGGCTCTAGGCCGGTTTTTTCAGGTCGATAACTCAGTCAATCATTATTGTTTCGGGAAATATTTCTGCATAAAGCCGAGCGACGGTAGGTGTGAGGTTTTGCACTGAAGGAATCAGAAAGTTTGAGTGGGGTGCGAGTCGTTTTGCGTAGATGACCTCGTATACCCTACGCACGATTCCGGGCTCTGTTTCCTCTTGGTCGAAGCCAGGCATTATTCCTACGGCTTTGTAACCTGCATGCTCCAAAGCTTGCTGCATATACGGAGCGCTGGTTGTCGCCATGCCATAGATCAAGCCCGCTCCCATGAACCTTCCCATTTTTTCTCCGAGGTCTTGGGCAGCGACGGCCAGTTTGATTTGTCTATGATATTTGGCTACCGCGCCCACTCGCCCGAAGATGACATCGGCGCCGTCAATTTTTTCCCACGTTGCTATAGCGACGATCTCATGGTTCTGGCGAACCACGATAGCGAATATTCCCCGCTCCAAATCGTCTTCGAGCACCACGTTGTCTTCATAAAATTGCTGGTTCAGAAAAAGGCTCCCTAACCCCACCGTAATGGAGGGAAACCACGTCTGGAAAAAAATTATTGCTACATCGATCTCCTTGCGTTTCAGGTAATCCCATGTGTAGCCAGAGGGTAAAACAGTGAAACTGCGAATTTGATCGATCGTTGGCCATTTCATGCGTTTTTGCTCGTCTTGGTTGTCTAATTGCCTTGCAGGAATCGGTCGAAGGAAGGGGCTTATTCAGTCGCTTCTCTTATCGAGCTGTCTGCGATTTATCAGCGATTCCCGGGCGTCTAGTTGGGAGGGACGGAGAGCCTGACCAGGCGCTCTACGCGGGATCGGGCATGCTCAACGATTTTTCCAGCCACTGCGCGACTACCTTGAAAGCCGAATCTGAATTGCGTTCATAGATCAATCCGTGGCCGTTGCCGTGGATGCCCAGTGCCGGTAGATCCAGGTGTTGAATGTTGGCACCCGCATTTCGCAGGAAAGGGACGATGCTGGATGCGTAAGAAGCAAACGCTGATGTCTCACCTGTCAACAGCGCTACCGGAACACCCTGCAATCCGGGGATTTTCAGGGTTGATGGTTCTGCTGTGCGGACTTGCTCCGGCGTTTTGCGAGGTGGATCAAAGGTCAGAGGGGCGGCGGTCAGGCCCCAGTCGAGGCTGCCTATACCCGGCGTGCGGCCAAATACCGGACCCATAGGCTCCACCGCCACAATCCCTGCGATCAGGTCGGGTCGACGATCGGCGACCAACCAGCCACTGGGCCCGGAAGCGGAGTGTGTAACGATGATGGCTTTGCCGATTCTGTCGAGCAGTTCGGCCAGTCGATCCGCGTCCAGGGTCTGCGAGGCCGCAAGGTCAGCCGGCATGGGGCCGTAAGCTGCTATGAAGGCGTCAAACGCCGCTTCGTCATCTGGCTCAAACGGCCATTGCGTTTCTCCACCTCCCTCTGGAAAGTAGACTTCGCGGGCGCGCTCATAGGAGAACGCTGGCCCCACCGGTCCCATGATGTCGGGGTGATACGGCGATCGCCCGTGGCCGGGCCTGTCGACGCGAAAGACTACGAAGCCTGCTTCGACGAACCGCTGGGCCCAGCCCGGACGACCATCGGGTGTATCCAGCCATTCAGTGCCTTGCAGCGTGCCACCGTGCACCAGCACCACGGGATAGGGCTGAGTGATGTGCTCAGGGGATTCCCAGGCTACGTACATCGGCCCCTTTTGGTAGCTTTTACCGTTATGGGTAACGCGGGCTCCGGTCACCCAGAAGTTGCCACGGCGCGAGCGTTTTATCGGTGCGGTTCGCCAGGGTTGCTGGGCGTGATCGGTTGATCGGATAACTGTCTGCGTAGCGAAAACCGACCAGTCCTTGAGCCCGTATCCCCGGGTTACTGCCGACGTCATTTTCGATCGCGCGGCATCGGCTGCAGGCAATTCCAGGCTCTTGAGACGTGCCGCATCAATAGCCAGATTTATATCCTTGAGGCCAAGAGACAGTTTGAAACCCGGTTCAAAACGTCCGTTCACGATGTTCTGCCCATAGCGCTGATAAGTAGAGCAGGCGAACAGTGTCTGGGTCATGAGGGCGACGAAAATCGAGGGGCTCAGACCATGGCGTTGAACGAGTTCGGTTGCTTCGCCCAGCGACTGGATGGCTTGAGTGATCATCATGTTGCCGGCGATCTTCGCGATACACGCCTGTTCAGGTTGATCGCCCAGGTACCAGGTCTTTTTCCCGAGCAGGTCAAACAGCGGTTGGACCGTCGAGATCGCTCCCTGCGATCCGGCCGCCAGGATATTCAACTCGCCATTTGCCGCCACGGCAGGCACGCCGAAAACTGGCGCCGCGATCAATTCAATGCCGATTGCATCATGCACGCCCTGCAACTCCACCATGAGCGAAGGCGACAAGGTCGACATCACGATATGAACGCAAGCCCTGTCTGCTTTTTCCAGAGCTGCGCTGGATAGCAACACCTCCCTGACGGCGGCATCATCGGCAAGCATGTTGATGACGACCTCCTGCTGAAATGCCGAGGACGGGGATTCGAGAACGCTTACTCCTTCCAGATCCATAACCGCAGCGTGACTACGGTTCCACGCCGATACGTGATGGCCGGCCCGGATGAGCAACGGAATGATCGCTCTGGCCATGCTTCCCACACCGATAAAGCCAATCTTCATTTGCAGTCCCCGGTTGGTGTTTCGACGAAGGTGTATGCGGAGAAGTATGTCGGGCCCGGGATTGCTACGGCAGTGCCATTGCTGCACTCTCACTGTTCATTTTTGTACGGGGTAAAGCATGGACTGGAGTGACGTGCGGGTCTTTCTCGCGATTGCCCGCAGCGGGTCGTTGGGCGCTGCCGCCAAGCAGTTGGGTGTTAGCCATCCGACCGTGGGGCGGCGCTTGCAGGTGCTTGAACAGTCCAGTGGCCAGCCCATTTTTCTTCGTACCACCCAAGGTCTTGTACTGACCGACAGCGGAGAAAAGCTGCTCAGCCTGGCGCAGGAAATGGAGCAAAGTGCGTTGGCAATCGAAAGGCGCCTTGCGGGGGACAGCGCACAGCCAGAAGGTGTGTTGCGCATTTCTTCCGCTGACTGGTTCGCCTGTTACGTGCTGGCCCCGGTCCTGAACGAACTGGGGCGACGTTATCCGCTGATCGTGCCCGAGGTCATCGCGGGGCATCGATTGTTTGACCTTGCTCGTCGCGACGCCGACATCGCGTTTCGGATCGTGCCTTTCACCGAACCCGATATCGTTCACCGCAAGCTGACTACCCTGAGCTATGGGTTATACGCAGCAGTCGGATCTCCTGACCCCGCGCCACAGGGCGACGGGGTTGGTTTGATTACCATGAGTGTTGCCCAGTCTCATTATCCCGATGTGCAGTGGCTGCAGCAGCGTTACCCTCTGGCCCGTACTGTGTTCACCAGTAGCAGCCGCACAGTCCAGGCGCAAATGTGCGCGCAAGGGCAGGGTGTCGCCGTATTGCCCCGCGTCCTGGGCGACCAGTTAACGGCGCTGCGGCTGATTGATCCGCATGAACCGCCACCGGGTCGCGACATATGGATGGGTTATCACCAGGACATGCGGCGGATGGACAGCCTTCGCGCCCTTGCCGACCTTGCCTCGAGCATGATCGGCTCGCAGGAAGGCAGTTGACTCACTCTGCTGGGTGCATGGCTGCCGTTTGCAATTGTGCAGCAGGTTGGCGCGCCAGGGTAAGGCTGAGTCCCGCGCCTAAGGCCAGGCATGCTGCGATGCAGAGTATGGAAACGGTGAAGGCGTGGGTGATGGCCGCCGCGTCTGTATCCGTGCCCAGAAGGGTGTAGAAAATGCCGCCTATTATCGCCACGCTCAGTGACGTGCTGATTTGCAGGGTGGAACTGGCAATGCCCGCAATCATGCCGGAATACGCGGGCGCCACGCGTCCTGTGATCATTCGCATCAATGTCGGAAGGGCCAGTCCTTGTCCGAAACCGATCAGAAAGAGGATGACGGCGAGGGGCAGCGCAGGGGGCGTGACGGCCATCGGTGTGTGCGCCACGAGCCAGGCCAGGAGCACGAATCCCAACACTTCAAGTCCCATCCCGACCGGATTGACGTATGCCCCCAGAAAACGCCTGAATTGAGGGGTGGAGAGTGGTCCCAGCAAAAATCCCGCGCCGAAAGGAAGGAAGACGAGGCCTGCATTGAGTGGGCTCGTATGCAGCGCTCCCTGTAAATAAATGGAAAACAGCAAGAAAAACACGCCGATCGCGTAAAAGGTCAGGGCGACGAGCAGTGCCCGGCCCAGCCCAGGCGTGCGCAGTGCGGCAGGATTGAGCAACGGTGCGCCTTGCGCTTGGTGCAAACGGGCTTCGTAGTGCCAGAACAGCCAGGCCAGCAGCGGCACCGCCGCAAGCGACAGCCAGGCCCACAAAGGCCAGCCCGCCTCACGCCCTTCGATCAATGGAACGATCAGAGCCCCAAGCGTCACCATGGACAGTACCGTTCCGCCCAGATCCAGCTTGCTTGTATGTTGTGCGCGGGTTTCCCTGACCACGGGAATTGCGATCAGGATGACCAGCAACGCAATCGGCAAATTAACCAGAAATATCGCCCGCCACCCCAAGCCCATCAGGTTGAGCGATATCAATATCCCGCCAAGTGCCTGGCCGACTACCGACGCCAGTCCAAAGACCGCGCCATAGAGACTCAGCGCCAAGGGCTTTTCGGACTCGGGAAATATAGCCTGCGCCGAAGCGAGTGCCTGGGGCGCCATGACGGCTGCCGTCACGCCTTGCAGCGAACGTCCGGCGATCAACACCCAAGGTGACTCGGCGACGCCGCAGATCAGTGAGGCAACTGCGAAACCAACCAGGCCAAGGAAAAACATTCTCATGCGACCGTAGATGTCACCAAGCCGTCCGCCGGTAATCAGTGTCACGGCATAAAGCGTCGCATACGAGGAGATGATCAACTGTTCGGCGGATGAGGCCGTGCCCAGCGATTGCTGAATCGAGGGCAGCGCCACGTTCACGATGAAAAAATCCAGAGGCGGTAAAAACGCACCGACCAATAAGATGGCGAACATCAACCAGCGCCGCGGTTCTGGTGGGGCGACTTTTTTCTGAGGCATAGGGTCTCCTGTCTGAAACCATTCGGTTCCAGAATATTCTCGATTGCGGGTCATGCTCTGAATCAGCTGGCTCCAATCTAAACGATCAAACCTTCGCTTACGCCTCACATAATTGAACGGCCAATGTTCATTTATGGCAGTGCCGCTCAGCTCCTGACTCCTCTCAAAATGGCCGCACTGTGGTTTCAGTCGATCCACACAGCCGAGACTGAGGAGTCAGATATGTCAGGTAAATTCGCTAATCAGGTTGCTGTCGTCACTGGCGCATCCACCGGGATCGGGTTTGCGATTGCGCAGGGCTTGATTGCCGAGGGGGCCAGACGTGTTTACATCACTGGGCGTTCTGCAGCCACGCTGGAAGCGGCGGTGGCCAAGCTGGGCGATAGAGCGATCGCGGTCACTTCCGATGTCGCGCGCCAGGCTGATCTGGATAAGCTCAAGGCGACGATCGAGGCCCGCAACGATCAGTTGGACTCAGTGTTTGCCAACGCGGGTATTTGCGAAAAAAACCCGCTGGGCGAGACCACTGAGGCGGCTTACTTCAACATGTTCGACATTAACGTGAAGGGCGTCTTTTTTACTGTGCAGACGTTGATGCCTTTGTTGAAAAATGGCGCTTCGATCGTGCTGACGGCTTCTATCTGCTCCAGCAATGGGATGGAAGGACTGAGCCTCTACAACGCATCCAAGGCTGCGGTGCGGTCTTTCGCAAGAACTTGGGCCAACGAACTGAAAGGTCGCAAGATTCGAGCGAATGTCCTGAGCCCAGGCTTCACCCGCACCCCTCTGATGGATAACGGCTTGAAGATGAGCGAAAGCGACATTGCCGCGCTGCGCCAGCATGTCGAGCAGATCACTCCGCTGGGGTATATGGCCCAACCTGAAGAAATCGCCTCGTCGGCACTGTTCCTTGCATCCGCCGATGCGAAATATGTCAACGGTGTGGAACTGATGGTCGACGGCGGCCTGTCGCAGATCTGAACACTCGCTCAACCGTAGCGCAGCCCTCTCAGAGGGTTGCTTTCAGCGCTTTTGCGAAGCCTCAGCAGGAAACCTCATCATGAACATTGAAGAACTGACCACCCGACTGGACGCCCTGGAAAGTCGCGCCGCCATCGAGTCGCTGATCAGCGCCTACGCCAATGCCTTCGACCGCGTCGACGCGTCGCTCCTGAGCGCAATCTGGCACGAAGAATCGACACTGGATCTACCGGGTTTCGGCAAGGCCGGAAACCGTGACGAAATCCTGGTTATGGCGCAAAACAGCTGGCGCCAGATGCCACATATGCACCACTGGATGGCCAATCCGCTGATCCAAATCGAGGGTGACAGCGCGGTAGGTACGGTAGCTGCGGATTGTCTGTTCCATGACATTGAAAAAGGCCCGGTGCAAGTCAGCGGGTTGTACCACGACAGGTTTGAACGTCGGGACGGAAAATGGGCGTTCTTGTCACGTCGTTTTGAACTGCATTTCCTGACACCGTTGAAAGATTGGGTACCCATATCGGGTGATGAAAAGTACGCAGTGGAGCAACATCAGAGTCGGAGCACGCTTTCAAAGGGATAACGTGCTTGCATGATGTTCAGTGAAGGCGCGAACGACAAACGCTGCCCGCTGATGTCGTTCAAGCTGCAGGGAATGACAGCGAAAAACGGATAGTTCCGGGTTTCGGCTGTTCGACACGCACGTGCCCCCCATGCAGTTGCATGATTGCCACGACGATGGCGAGGCCAAGGCCGTAAGAGTCGGAGTTTTGGTGGCGAGACGCATCGCCACGGTAAAAGCGGTCGAAGAGTTTGCCCAAGGTTTCGTCACTCAGCACAGGCCCTTGGTTCTCCACCTCAATCCGGGCACCGCCGTGGGTTTCCATTACCCGCATCAGAATCTCGGTGCCTTCGTAGGCGTAGCGAATTGCGTTTGCCACCAGGTTGCTCAAGGCTCTGCGCAGCAGCAAGGGGTCGGCGAGCACGTTGCCATCGCCTGTTATCTGGAAGCTCATTTGCCGCTCTTCGGCCAAGCCTTCAAAATATTCGGCAATGCGCTGTGATTCGTCATGCAGCGATAGCTTTTGGCGCTCCACCACTGCTTGCGCTTCATCGGCGCGCGCAAGGAACAGAATGCTTTCGACGATGCGCGAGATCCGTTCGAGCTCTTCAAGGTTCGAAGCGATCAGTGCCTGATAGTCATCCTCGCTGCGGCGTTGGCGAAGGGCGACCTGGCAATGCCCCATCAGCGATCCCACCGGCGTGCGGATTTCATGGGCAAGGTCGGCGGAAAACTGCGTCAACCGCTGATAACCCTGGGCAAGGCGATCGAGCATCGCGTTATAGGCGTCACTCAGCTGTTGCAGTTCAACCGGCGTATCGGCGCTGTCCATGCGGCTGTGCAGACGCTCGGGCGTTATGGCTGCCGCATGGGCGGCCATTTTGCGCAACGGGCGCAGCCCTCGACGCAGTACCAGGTAACCCAGCAACGCGGTTGCCAGAAAGGCCAGGGCAACGGCCAGGTAGATACGCTCGCGATACGCCGCGAGCATAGCCATTTCCTTGCCCATGAGGTGCGCGGCGGTCAGTCGGACTTCACGTCCACCCGACGTCGTGACGACGGTCGCGGCGCGCAGCATTGTCCCCGAGTCAGTCACGCCGCTGCGCAGGTCACTGACGCTCAGCTTTGTATCCTGGCCGATCACCGGCAGTTCAGGCAGTGTGACGTTGAGTGGGTTGACCTGGATTACCGGTGGCTGCCCCGGCTCTTCAATGATGAAGATGTCGTCTTCGCTGTCGAGCATGTTCTTGAAAATCTGCGGGCTGTCGCGCAGCTTTTCGATGGCGAGCTCGTAATGCAGCAGCTTGCGAAAGTGCTCCAGACGGCCCATGACCGCATGATCGCTGTATACCAATACCGAGGCTTTCATCGTCTGATACAGATAAGCACCCGCACCGGCCACGGCCAGCATCGCTACCATGGAAAACGCCACGGTCGATCGCAGGGTCAGAGAGGGTTGGCGTCGGGACCGCATGGCCTCACCTCGCAGACATAGCCGATACCACGAATGGTATGGATCAGTTTGATCGAATACGGCTGGTCGACTTTGTTGCGCAGACGCTTGACCGCTACGTCCACCACGTTGGTATCGCTGTCGAAATTCATGTCCCAGACTTCCGAAGCGATCTGTGTCCTGGACAGCACATCGCCTGCCCGACGCAGAAACAGATGCAGCAGGGCGAATTCCTTGTTGGTCAGCACAATCACCTGCTGTTGGCGTGTAACGCGGCGCCGCACCAGGTCCAGCTCCAGGTCGGCGAGGTGGAAATGGTCGGCTTCGCGCACTACACCGCGACGCAAAATGGTGCGGATGCGTAACAGCAGTTCGGTAAACGAAAAAGGTTTGACCAGGTAATCATCGGCGCCCAGTTCCAGACCGCGAATGCGGTCATGCAACTGGTCGCGAGCGGTGAGGAACAGCACGGGGACGTCTTGTCTGGCGCGCAAGAGCTCAATGATCTGAAACCCGTCAATCCCGGGCAACATGACGTCCAGCACGATCAGGTCGTAGCGCGTATGCAAGGCCATGTGCAGGCCGTCGGCACCATGCTGGGTCCAGTCGACGTTGTAACCGGACTCGCCGAGCCCCTTTTTGAGGTACTCACCTGTTTTGGTGTCATCTTCGATCAGCAGGATATGCATCGTGAGGCGCGCTCGGGTCTCTTCATGACGGGATTCAGCCCGCGACATCGGTATCTCGGCTGTGCAGTGTAACGAGATGAGCCGGCGCAGTCGGTTACATTTCTGTCATTCAAGGGCAGGGTTGGCGAATGACAAAAATGTCATTCGGCGGTCATCGTGACGTCCCGGTCTGCGGTCGAGGATGGCGGCACATCAACCCATGAGGAATCGTCGCCATGCAACTCAAACACGCCCTGTCTACCACATTCGGTTTGTTGATGCTCAGTGCTGCCGTCATTGCCACCGCGGCCGACATGCCGGTCATCAAACCGTTGCGCGGTACGGTGGAGAGCGTCAGCAACAACACGCTGACATTCACTGTCCGCTCCGGCGCCCAGCAGACGATCGGACTGACAGACAAGACCGGTATCAACCGGGTATCGAAGGCCAATATCGACTCGATCAAATCCGACAGCTTCATTGGCTCGGCGGCCATCCCGCAGGCCAACGGAACATTGAAGGCGCTGGAGGTCACGGTATTCGACGCCAGCCTCAAGGGCAGCGGCGAAGGTCATTACGGCTGGCAGAATGCGGATGGCAGCACAGGCACCATGACCAACGGTACCGTGGGGAAACTGTCCAAAGCTGACGGCCGCACATTGACCGTCAACTACAAGGGCGGCGAGAAACAAATCGTCGTACCGGATGATGTGCCAATCGCCTACGTCGAGCCAGGCAAAGCCGATGAACTGGTCAAAGGTACGAAAATTGTCGTGTTCCCGGCCGCAGATGGAACCACCGCGCGCGGCATCGCGGTTGGCAAGGATGGCTTCCAACCACCGATGTAATTACCTGAAAAGGCAGGGGCGCTGTCGTCTGGCAACGCTCCGCTACATGGATGGCTTCCAAGGGGAAACACGTGAGACAGAAAAAGCTTCATCCCTGGCCGGTTCGCCTCACCCACTGGCTCAACGCCGCCTGCATGGCCTGCATGTTCATGAGCGGCTGGGCCATTTACAACGCCTCGCCGCTGTTCGGCTTCAGGTTTCCGGCAGCGGTGACCGTGGGCGGTTGGTTGGGCGGGGCGCTGGCCTGGCATTTCGCATTCATGTGGCTGCTGCTGATCAACGGCTCAATTTATCTGCTGTATGGGTTCGCCAGTCGGCATTTCAAACGTGAGTTGCTGCCCATCGGGCTGGCCGCGTTGAAGCATGATTTGACGGACGCTTTGCGCTTACGGCTGGTGCATGAAAAGGGCGTCTATAACGCGGTGCAGCGTCTGATGTACTGGATGGTGCTGGCGGCAGGCGTGCTCGTCGTCATCTCGGGCGTGGCGATCTGGAAACCCATTCAACTGCAAGAGTTGGTCGCGCTGCTGGGCGGCTATGACGTTGCTCGTTATGTACATTTCGGGGCGATGGCGATGATTGCTGCATTCGTCGTGATTCATCTGGCCTTGGTGATTTTGGTACCGAAAACCCTGCTGCCAATGATTACGGGTGGAGTGCGGTCTCTTGATACCGGGGAAAATGGCCATGACTGAACCCAGAAAAAAAACTCTTCAGCGCGTCAGGCTTGAACCTGTGCAACAGCTTGAACTTGAGAACATTCAGCGCCGCCATTTTCTTCGTGCCGGCTTGACCGTGGGCGCGATGTCGATGCTGACCGGTTGCAACCTGCAGGACGGCGATCAGGTCGACAAGGTCCTTTGGGCCATGTCGCGCTGGAACGATCGGGTCCAGGCCTGGCTGTTCAGCGGACGGAAACTGGCGCCAACCTTCACAAGGGCGCAGATCACCACGCCATTTCCGTTCAACGCATTCTATGGTCAGGACGACATCCCAGAGGTGGACTTGGCAAGTTACTCGCTCGCCGTCTCCGGCCGGATCAGGGACAAGGCCCCCTGGACACTCGAAAGCTTACGCAAACTGCCGCAACGTAGCGATATCACCCGTTTGATCTGTGTTGAAGGCTGGAGCGCCATCGGGCAATGGGGAGGAGTACCGCTCAAAACCTTCCTGGAACACATCGGGGCCGACACCACAGCTAAGTTTGTCGGTTTCAAATGTGCTGATCGTTATTACTCCAGTCTGGACATGCCAACTGCCTTGCACCCACAAACACTGCTGGCGCTGGATTACGCTGACGTCGCGTTGCCGCCCGAATACGGCTACCCGCTCAGGGTTCGAGTACCCACCAAGTTAGGCTTCAAAAACCCCAAGCATGTTGTCGAGATTTTCGTGAGCAACGACAACCCGGGCGGGTATTGGGAAGACCAGGGATACAACTGGTTCAGTGGAATCTGATGAGGCAAAAAACCTAAACAATAGACATTCGATGCAGAAACCGCTCCTGACGCTTACGGCCGAATCAGTTTTCTCTTGGATGCGCGTTAACTCCCCATCTCACCCGCGCTACTAGCCACTCTTGCCCCCATGGGGCAGGCAGGTCGAGGTAGCGCCGTTCCGTCCTGGTAGTGCATAGCAACGCCAGGAGCATCGGAGTGAGTGATGACATCAGCTCTGGTATGAGGTGCTCTTATGACCGGTATTTCTGCGGTACCGCCAGCTCCAACCGTGTTGCCTACTTCAGAAAACAAAATGCGAGTTCCTACCGATGGAGCCGATTTCCGCTCCCACTTGCAGGCTCAGTCCAGGTCACATGTGCAGCAGCCGGATACAACAAGCGCACAGGTGTTATCTGACTCGACCATGAACGTGTCACGCCGACCGGAGATGGAGGCAATGCTTCAAATGTTGGCATGGCGCAAGCGTACGCAGAGCGCTCCGAGCAAACCAGGTCGCACAGTGCCAGGTACGCGAGCCGGTGGCCTGGATACTACGGGCTTCAACTTCCCCGTTCGAGGCGTTTTGGCTACCAGTGGAGTTATCCAACAGAGCTGCCTAAATGAGGAGGGTAGGCCGCTCTACTTGAAGTCTTTTGATGACCGGGCCGTGTGTACTTCTGGTGGCGAAGAAAGCGAACTCTCCTCTGACGTTATCTGCGGAGGGGGCCTGAATGCATTCGCAATTGCAGTGGCTCTGTCCGCGATAACCCTCACCTGGATACCGATTGAGATTGTTCGAGCGCCACTACGATCGCCCAATATTCGGATTTTGCGCCGTCGCAAGCCCTCTTCAGCCGAGAGCCATCTTTTCGACCAGTCAGATTCAGAGGAAGGGGGGGAAACAGACGGCTCTCGATAGCTCTTTCGCCGCAGGCTAGGATTTCTACGGGGAATGCAGATACGGCGATTTCGGTGGGCCTTTGATTATCCTACCCATCGAAGGAAGCAGGAGGCTGGTTGAACTGTTCAGATTCCACGTAAGCGTCCGCCTAATACCTGCCGGATTTGATTGATTAATGAGGAGTGACCCGAGTGGACGCCGCTCTGGCGCCTGGGTCAGCTTTCGTATCCGTTTATATTTTGGGCTCCACAACCATGACTGATCGTCAGATTATTGTTCCAGATAGCATGAGATTGCTCTACGAGCATGCTGGTTATGCACCAGCTGTAAAGGTAGGAAAAACTCTTTATTGCGCTGGTCAGGTAGGCCGGACGCCGGAATTATCAGTTATCGAAGACCCCGAGCAGCAGTTTTTGGCAGCATGGGACAATCTTCGGCTCGTCTTGAAAGCCGGTGGCTGCGAATTTGAAGATGTCGTCGAAATGACAACTTATCACGTCGATATGCACCGCCATATGCCCATTTTTAGACGCGTGAAAGATGAAGTCTTTCCCAGGGGCACTTGTGCATGGACATGCATAGGTGTCGGTGAACTGGCTCGCCCCGGCCTGCTCGTGGAGATCAAGTGCATCGCCGTAGCGCGGTAATTTTTCTGATGGGCACCTGGATATACAAAGCTTGGATGTGTGTCCATCTATGCCTCAGTCGATCTGAAATTTTACTCGCCCGCTGCGTCGGCAGGAGCGTGAGAACGTTCTTGCGTGGTTGTGAACCGCAGCGGGTGAGGTTTTGAGGAGAGGGCTGCTGGACCTCAGGCTGGGGGCAGCCTTTTCAAACCATCCAAATCATGTCCTCAGATGTGCCCCCAATGTAGCAATCCACTGGAAGTGAATGGCGCTCCATGGTTTGTGGAAAGGCTGAAATGCTCAGATAAACAGCCCGTCCGACGAAACCTAGAGACTGTCAGGCTCGCCAAAAAATATTTTGACATAGCTCTAGGACGGTGGTTTCAGGTCAAAAATATTTGATCTTGCCCCCAGCGATGCCCCAAGTCGCCGACGGTACACGAGTAGTCATCCTTCCTGAGCCGCCCCGCATGCGCCGTCAATCAAACACGCTGAGAATCGATTTGCCGGAAGCGCTTCGCGAGGAAGGGGCGTACCTGGATGCCCTGATGCAAAGTCCTGCTAGGCCATCGGTGTCGTTGCAGACGATCACCTGCCGCTGTCGCCTTGGCCACCCCGGCAGACTAGGCGACACGGTTTGTCGCCCGACGCTGGAAGATGGGCTCAAACGCCACCGAGCACACGGAAGGGGACCTTGCTTGTTTCTCCAATGGCCCTCGTGGGCGTACCCGGATGATTGCTAATAGTAATGGTAAGGTCGGCCTCACGGCATCACTTTGGGCTCAACTGGCTTTCCTGCTCGCGCTGTTGTTCCTGTCGCTCAGCTTTATCGCGCTGCACATGGGGGATCGTTGTGCTGATCGGTTTCATTTACATAATCACGAAGCTGACGTACTCCTTCCAAAAGTTCTGAAGAACAGCTTTTTGAGGACGCATCTCGCAAGCCACGGCTTCGGTGCCTGACTGGGTTTTCAGCAACTCCTAGGTGTTTGTAGGCCGGCTGCTCTTGGCATAATGGCCCACGTATGCCAAGAGCAGGGCTGAATCAGTGACGGCTAGTCATCGCCTACCGGTGTGGTGTCTCCGTCGGGCACGATGGCTTTTTTCCCCAGCTTGATGAGTTTGAACGTCACATCTGCGGTGGCTTCAAGGTAGGCGGGTTCGCTGTCATCGAACGACGCAGCCACGATACTTTGTAACCCCTCCAACTTGTTAAGGCATTTGAACAGGGCTCGCTGGCTCTTTGTGGCCATGGAGTGCTGCCCGGGCTCATCAAACAGCAGGAAGCCAGGGTGATTGCCCTTGACGGTTTCATGTGCAGACGTTTCATAAATTGAAAGGATGTAACTCCATATCAGACGGACAAAATCGCTCGCACTGGATTCGGATGCTATGTTGGTGCTGTCGCGTGATGTGCTGCGAGTAGATGCCTTTTTGAGTTCGCTAAACTTGCTGTTTTGAATCTCTCTCAGCTCGATTTTTTCAAGCTCCGGAAGCAGGTTGTCAATGTTGAACTTGACGTCCTTCACTGGGGCACTCTGGTAGTCAAATTCGCCCACATAAGATCTGAAGAATTTTTCAAACAGATCGTACTTTTTCAAGTCGTCATCGGTATATATGTCGCTTGGTAGTTCTGCTCGGGCTTCTTGGTTGGTAGCGAACTGTTCAGCGATATCTCCCAGCTGGATAAGGTGTTCATCAATGCGCCGTGAGAACTTTCCGATATCTTCAAGATTGATTTCGATCTGAAGCTGGAGGCGCATGTTTGCCTTGGAGACAACGGATGTCGTTGTCAGGTCAGATCTCAGAGCACGAAGCCTGCTCTTCGAGTCGGAAATTTGTTTTGTAAAGTTTTCATTTGCAACTGCCACCTCCCGCATCGAACGTTCAATCGCAGCATTGTCACGCTCAAGCATAATAATTTGCGACTTGAGGTAGTTAATGTTCGTTTCGATGTCCATGTGCGGCACTTGCTCGGACAGGTCTATAAGGGATTTACCCACGCTCTGATAGCATGCCGGACAAACGTTCTTCGAAATATTGAGATCGAGCGAGGCACCGTACTTGACCAGCTTATGAGTGGCCTCGTTCTTGATCAGCTCATCTTCCGCTTGCTTGATATGCTGAAGGTTTGCATTTTTTGAGGCCCGGTGGAGTGTGAGGTCTCCAAGCGACGACTCATAAGCCACGGTCAACCGCTGCAGGTGCTCAGTTTCGGCATCGATAGCGCGGAGTGTTTCCGCAGGAGTCGTATCCTTCCACGCCGTTTCGTCCTTTTGAAGTTTGGTCAGGGTTTGCAGTTGCGCGCGTTTGTGTTCGCCCAGAGCCACGTTGTTACCGTTGGCCATCACCTTGAAAAGTTGGACGCTACGGGGGTCAAACTCTGTGACCGGAGACTTGGGAAGGTGAGCCACCTTCACAAGATTTTTGAGGGCGTCGCTATGAATGGATTTGGTAATGTCGGCCCAAAGGTTGTGAAGCGTCAGGGCTTCGACATCGAGCCTGGCTTTCTCAGTCTCCAGTTCGAAGACATTGGTACCGACCAGGTAGTCAACGACCTTTATGCGCGCATCCCGAATGCCGAAGTAGGGCAGGTTGGCAATGTAGTCTGTCCAGCCCCGTTTCTGCTCGATGGCCATCGCTGCAAAGACGTATTGCAGGTACAGCTTTCTTGGGTTGCCATTCTTGTCTGGAACCGACGGAAGATTAAGCCCAAGGAATTTTTCAAGGTAGGTGTAGTACCCATCATTGTAGATAGCGCTGCCGGAGTCATGAAGAAACAGAAACCGCCCCTCAGCAGTCTGGCCTTCAGTGAGGCCGGCACATTCCTGCACCTCGATGAGGCGAGTGTCGAAGCCCTCATCTTTAATTTTGCGCGTTACCGTGATGGTCTTTCCAAGGGACTCCATTTCCATGGTGACCCAGGAGCGGATGATATTGCAGCGCAGGCCATCATTGTCGACATAATCCTTTAGTACGTAAGTAAGCGCTTTGTCGTTTTGGGCCCCGAAAATCTGCTCCATGCCGAGCGCATAAAGAATGCTCTGCACAATGGTACTTTTGCCCGCAGAGTTCCGACCACGAATAATGTTGAGGTTCCGATTGAAAAATGCGAGAAAGCCGTAGGGGCCGTCGTCTGTTTCGATAAAGATTCTGATGCCTTTGATGAACACGTTTTAGTCCCATTCCTTGGATACGGTCTTGACCATATCTTCCGTAATCTTTCTACCGATGGCGATGAGTGCAGCCTTTTCGTCTGTCATCACAGTGCCGTCAGACATTATCTTCTTGACCAACTCCCGCCCCTTGTCCGTGAGCATGAAACCGGTTTTGGTGGGCTCGATCAGTTGGTCGCCGCAGGCCAGCTGCAGGGCAATCGAGAGTGCTGGGTCAAACCCCCATATTGGCAACGTGATTTCACCCAACTCTGCTGCCAAAATCATGGTGTTCACGTGGCGCTGTTCTTTGATCGCCCAATTCATCAAGTGGAGCTTCACTAAGCTGCACTTTCCTTTATAGCCCGTTCTGTCGAGTATGAGTAAGGCTTGGCATATCTTGTACATCGGCCTGAGGTCGACAAGTACTGGCATTGGACGTGATGTGAATTTTAAGGTGGCCATTTTTACCGGAAGTCCATTCGGCAGACAGCGAGCCAGCGTGCCACGGTTCTCTTGACGATGTCGTCCGCCATGGTCGCATCAATATTTAATAGCTTGTCATCCTTGAGGTGTTGCGTGAGGCTCGTTCGTACCGTGCTGACCAGATTGTCAGGGTTGCCGGTGAGCTCATAACTCATTTCTTCAACTCTCTCCTCAAGTCCGTGCAATGTCCGAGCGACTTGCCAGTAGGTATGTGGGTGGGAGTTGTACAGCTGGTGGAAGAATGGATCATGATCCAAAAAAGCACGTCGAGTCAGTTTGAGTAGCCCCTCGAAAGCAGATTCACCTTTATCCCCTGCGCGCAACTTGGTTTTGCGCTCTAGATTGCCTTCGTAGTCTGTCTTTTCGTCGTTCAGTTCCGGGATCTTCGGTGTTTCGCGGGCGATCGTGATTGGCGCACCTTCAATTTGGCGCACCTCATTGATCTCGTTCATGTAGTAGCCCGCGTCGTGCACATAAACGGTGAATTCTTCGTGCAAGTGCGGCAGGCCCCAGTCGCGAACCTCGTTTTGCTTTTTGACCGCGTGCACGATGAGATCTTTGTTAATGACGTCAGGTGTAATGAGATACCAGTTTTTTATTCTTGTTTCGCCGAGTATCGATTGAAGGCCGGTTGCATAATTTCTCAAGCTGTTCAGGTCGCTTGTTATTTTTGTGCGCTGATGAGCATAGAGCTCTTTGCGCTCATAGTGAAAGTCTGGGCAGTAGCATTGAAACGCATGACCGGTTTCTCGGGTAAATCCCTCAATGCCGAAATCACCACCTGAGGCCGGAACATGCTGATAACCCTCAGCAGCATACTTTTTTTTAAGAACCAGTTGCATCAGTGCTTCCCAACTCGGCCCGTTAAATGCCCCAATCGATGTGTTAATCAAAACTCGACCGCCCCGCCTATTACCGGTTAATCCATTCCGAGATTGAGCTGTCGCGCGCCGTCCCGGTGTCGCTAAATTGCACTCGACGCTATCAAAATGCTGGCACAGCGTCTAGCATGTGCTCGATTTAGCAGATTATTGATACTGTTCATAAATACAGCTATTGTCGTGCGATGAACTGAAGGATGTCGCGGGCAGCTGCAACACCGTTACTGATGCCAGGCCGGTTTGCACTTTACGCATGTCAACGAACGGACTGCTATGACTGATTACGTTTGCCGCGAATGTGTGGGTATTCGTGGCGGAGGTGAGGTGATCAGCATCTAAGCCCGCGCGCTTTTCTAAGGCGACTCTCATGTGGAGAGTAAACGCGCCAATGAGCTACTAGGCGTGAAAGGCCAGGGGTGAGCCAAGCCTTTTCTCACCAATGTCTCTCAGCCGCAAGTTCTTCCTTGATCTCAGGCACCAAGAACGCAAACAACCGATTGTATTTGAGGTCTTGGCGGTATGCCGGATCTTTGCTTCGCAGAGCTTCTCGAATGATTTTGCGGCGTTTTTCCCACGTCTTTTTCGTGTCCTGGGAGGCCAACGACTCTGCTTGGTGGAAAGCTTCCAGTGTCCAGCCGAAAGGCAACAAGTAGGCTTTGTAGTAGTCGAATGCGGTGTTCGTCACATTGATTAGGCGGGGCAGGCGGTAGCCAATGGGGCGACCATATCTTGCGCTGAGAACAATGGATACTGCGCCATGAAATCGGCCCTCATGAAATGAGCGAGGCAGCAAAATCTGAGGCATTGCGAGAGTCATACGTTCTCGCAACTCGCTCCAGGCCAAGTCAGCCTCGGGCTCCTCGCTGGTACCGTGCTCTAGCCAAAAGTCGTGGAATTCTTGGCAAAGTCGGGCAGGAGCGATCGTTTCCTCCAGCTCTTTTCGGTGAGTCACATAGTCGTAGAAATAGACCAGTTGCTGTTCCGTATCGACAGTTAGCTGATCAAGAAATACCTCTTCTTCATGCCATTCGTTGAAGATCATCCGACCTTTGAGATGTGGAACCGCGTACCAGCAGGTCAGCGCCATACGTTTTGCTTCTCGGGAGCGCTCCAACGTTCGCTCATTCACAACGAAGACGTTCAGGTTATTGAGGTAGAAAATATCCTGTTCAGCGGTACGGTTTTCTTGGGGGTTGAAGCCCTCGAAAACCCATACGATGGCACCACCGTTGACCCGGTAGAACTCTCTTCTGCCTACGATCTCCGTAAGAAAGGTAGTGGACAGCTGGACTTCAAACGCAAACCGCTGCTGCTTTCGGTAAACTTGAACATCAGGCTTGCGCCATCTTGCCCGGTCAGCGATGGGCATCCCACGCCATACCTTTTCAACCTCCGGTTCGGAGCAGGCCGAATCGGCATATAAGCTGTCCCTGATAATGCCTTTGAGTCGCAGGTGAGCCGCGCTTTCTTTCGCAGCGTTGTATTTCATCCGATTAATCTGATCAGCGCTGAATGCCCCCTTAGTCGATATCGGGCAGCCCCTGGTGCCTTCTTCATCCGGATGGTGACGGAAGTGAAACCGCCGCTGTTGCGTAAGCACGAGCATCACCGCACCGCCGCAAATCCTGCATACCAGCCATGGCTGATTTGGGTCGCGAGCGTAGCGGCCGGCGAGTTCGTTCCTGTCCTGTATTACGACCACCAAATCGCGCCTCAGGAACCTGTCTACATCCAGAGGCTCCCCGTTATCGAGATTTAGGATTTCGTTTAGCAGCATTTGATCCGTAGGCTGGGCTACGTCATAGGTGAACATCGATCACTCCCTGATTGGTCTTGCATCCTGGTCTGATGGGTAAAACGCACCATTCCTATTGAAAGGTCGCTGGGCCACTATGGTGCTATCGGACCCATTGAGTCAAAACCTCAGCCGGCAAGTCTGCTACCAGGAGGCCTTGCATTGACTTAGGTGGGACTCACGGGAAGAAAGTGGCTCGCCGTCCGGCAACTCAGGTACCCGATCCCGGCCATAAGAACGGGAAGGTAACTTCACCATACCCTTACACCCGTTCCTCATTGATCGTGTTGGTCTCCGCATTTCACCTTTGGGCCATGCCGCTATGTTCGGGAGGGGGGAGGGCCGTATCGCGTGCCTGCACCGGGCTGGCAGTATTTCAGAAGTGCCAGAAGAAGTAACCGACAAGCTGATGTGATCGGATAGCGCTCGGCGGCGATTTGGGAACAGCTGCATGCGACTCTTTCTAGGAGTGCGCTGTTGAGCCTCAGGCTGGGGGCATCCTTTTCAAACCATCCAAATCATGTCCTCAGATGTGCCCCAAATGTAGCAATCCATTGGAAGTGAATGGAGCTCCATGGTTTGTGGAAAGGCAAAAATGATCAGATAAACAGCCTATCCGACGACGCCTAAAGACTCTCAGTGTAGTGGTCTAATGAAACCGGACACCCATTTAGGTGAGAATGCTCGCCAGATCGAGGTGTCAGATGACCAAACAACGCCGTTCCTTTTCTGCTGAATTCAAACGCGAGGCTGCCGACCTCGTGCTCAAGCAAAACTACAGCTACATCGAAGCCAGCCGTTCACTTGGCGTCGGCGAGTCGGCCCTGCGCCGCTGGGTTGATCAGGTTCAGCAAGAGCGCCAAGGTGTTACGCCGCAGAGCAAAGCATTGACCCCGGAACAACAGAAAATTCAGGAGCTGGAAGCCCGGATTGCCCGGCTTGAACGGGAAAAATCGATATTAAAAAAGGCTA
>NZ_UETT01000029.1:0-26930 GCF_900115935.1 Pseudomonas sp. 43mfcvi1.1
CGAATGTCAGCCTTTATACCCAATACAGTACCTCGGCCGAGCCGCCGGGAGGGACGCTTACCAGCGCCTCCATTGCCCAGGTGAGCGACTTCGACTTGAGCACCGGTCGCCAATTCGAGGTGGGCAGCAAGTTCGATTTTCTTGACGGTCGCGGCTCGGCCACCGCCGCGGCCTACCGCATCGTGCGCAAGAACATCTCCGTCCCCTCCTCGACGGTGCCCAACACCACCGAACAAGCGGGTCAACAAACCTCCACCGGCATAGAGCTGGCCGCTTCATTCAAGATCACGCCCAAGCTATTGGCGGCTGGTAACTTCAGTTGGGTAAGGGCTGAGTACGACGAGTTCAATGAAACCATCGCCGGTGTTGTGTTCTCGCGCAAAGGCAAGAATCCGGTGAATATTCCCGACCGCGTAGCCAATCTCTGGCTGACCTATGACGTGGCTCCTGACTGGCAGCTCGGGGCTGACGTGCGCTATGTGTCGTCGGTCTACGCCAACACCGCCAATACGACCTGGGTGCCCTCGTACACTGTCTATGGTTTGTCCATGACCCACGATCTGGACAAACACGTACAGGTCAGCGCGCGCCTGCGCAACCTGACCGACGAGGTCTATGCCCGTTTCATCCACCAGAGCAACACCCAGTATTACGTGGGCGAGCCGCGCAGTCTGGAAATCGCTGTGCAGTGGAAGTACTGACGACCCCGAACGGAATGCAGCACACGGTCTGGCGACCTGACAGGTCTAATCATGATTCGGAGCGCAGTCCTTCCCGCGTTGATCAGTCTGTTTGAATGGCCCGCTGGACGGGACCGCCAGGGACGGCGGCTTTCACTGTTTTTTCTCTGGGCTCAACGCTCACGGGGCTTACCCTCTAATCGGCAATTGAGCGTCCATTGTTCGTACGGACTAAAACTTGAAGCGCCCGACCAATCCTTGAAGCTGGCCAGAAATGGCCGTCATTCGCCCCGATCCGGCATGGGCTGAATGCGCGAACTCCTCTACCATCTGCGCATCGGCGTGGATCTGTGCGATGTGCCGATTGATCTCCTCCGCCACTTGATGCTGCTCCTCTGCCGCCGTGGCGATCTGGGTGTTCTGGTCGCGAATCGAGTCCACTGAAGCGCGGATCTTGTCAAAGCTGTCGCGGGCCCGCTGGATCCGCTGCACGCTAGCCTGGGACGCTTGCAGGCTGCCTTGCATCTGCTGGGTGACTTCCTGGGTACGGCGAGCGAGGTTACCCAGTAGGCTGTCTATTTCGCCGGTAGAGTCGGAGGTGCGACGAGCCAGGGCGCGAACTTCATCCGCGACCACTGCAAAGCCACGCCCTTGATCACCCGCGCGAGCGGCCTCGATGGCGGCATTGAGCGCCAGCAAGTTGGTCTGCTCGGCAATCGAGCGAATGGTGTCGAGAATCGCATTGATGTTATTGCTGTCTTGCTCGAGCAGCTGCATGGTCTGGGTCGATACCTGCAGCTCCTCACTGAGCTTGAGCACGCTGCCGGTGGCTTCGCTGATTTGCTTCTGGCCATCGTGCACGTCGCGGTAGCCTTCGTCAGCACTCGACGCCGCGGCACTGCAGGAACGTGCGACCTCATTGGCAGTGGCGAGCATTTCATTGAAAGCGGTGCTTACCAGTTCCACCGCCTCACGTTGGCGGCCGGCAGCCAGGTTCATGTTATTGGCGACTTCGTTGGTGTCAGCGGCAGCGACTTGCAGATCGGACGACGCATTGCCAATACGCTTCACCAACTGAGCGATCATGCTTAGAAACTGATTGAACCAACCGGCCAGGTTGGCAGTTTCGTCCTTGCCCCGTACTTGGAGTTGACGTGTAAGGTCACCTTCACCTTCGGCAATCTCTTGCAACCCATCAGCCACGCCACGAATCGGGCGCACGATCACGCTGGCAAAACCAGCACCAACGATGGCGAACACCACGGCCAATGCAACAGCGATGACTGCAATCAACCAGGTCAGGCTCATGGCGTCGGCCATCACTTCATCACGCTTGATCAGGCCGATAAAACGCCATCCCAGGCCATCGGAACTCAGGACGTTGACCATGTATGGCACACCATCGATCTCGACTTGAGTCACCCCATCAGCGCTTTTGGCCAATTCGGCATAGCCGGGTCCTAGCTCACCTAACGGCTTGAAATTGTTTTTGGCATTTGCGGGATCGACCAAGACATTGCCATTGGCCTCGACCAACATCAGGTAACCACTCTTGCCCAACTTGATGGCTTTGACCAATTCAGTCAGTTGCTTGAGCGATACGTCCACGCCAACGACGCCCACCGCGGCACCGCTCGCGTCATTGATCGTGCGGACCGTGCTGACCAGCACCATGTCATCGGGTGCCCAGTAATACGCGCCCGTCCTTACGGTTGAGCCTCGTGCGGCTTCCATGGCAGCCTTGTACCAAGGTCGCACCCGTGGGTCGTAGCTGGCCATTGTCTGGTCATCGGGCCAACCTGCAAAACCTCCGTCATTGAGTCCAAGGGAAATGGAAGCCGTGGTTGGGTGGGTTTCTGCGAAACTGTCGAATACCACCTGGATCTGTCGATCGACCTTCGTCACAGGCGTTTTCGGGGCGTCAGCGGCCGTATAGTTCTTCAATCCCTGAACGTTGGCGATCCGAGGGTCTTTGGCAAGGTATTCGACGTTTTGGCGGATGCTGTCGAAAAACTGCCGCATCCCGCGGTCAATCTGCCTGATTTCGCGGCCACTGCTATCCAGGAAACTGGCTTGCGCTGCGCTACGCAAGTTCAGTACGACAACCATTGCGACCAATATGACTGGCGCGCAGGCGATAGCGGCAAACGCCCACGTGAGTTTCTGTTTGATGTTCATGAGTACTCCTGGGCAGGCAGATGGAACGTGGGCGCCCATGGGTAAAAGCGCCCGCGGCGAGTGCCGTAAACGTTGCTCACACGACGTGGAAACGAGACAACTCGGTCGTCATTTTTCTTTCAGATAATGCCTGCCCTCCTCTCAAGAGGAGGGACGAGAAGGCCGACGCATCGTCAATTCAGAAACGCCCAGGAGCGAAGGGTGCCGGCTCGACCACTGGTGTTTCTCCCATCATTAATTCCGCAAGCAGCCGGCCACTGACCGGACCTAGCGTAAATCCTTGATGAGCATGGCCGAAGTTGAACCAGAGCCCCTTATGCGACGGCGCGGCACCAATGACCGGTTTCATGTCAACGGTACAAGGTCGCGCACCGCTCCATGGCGTCCGCTCAACCTGAGATCCCAATGCCAAGAGTTGTCGGGCCGCGCTTTCGGCCTTCCCTAGCTGCACTGGGGTCAGAGGCGCATCGAGACGGGCGAATTCGGCCCCCGTTGATAGACGCACACCACGCTTCATCGGCGCCAACATGTAGCCTTGCTCGGTATCAAGCACCGGGCGACTCAAGTTTGCCCCGTCGGCGAAATGGGCGTGATAACCACGCTTGATAAACAACGGGATGCGGTAACCCATGGGCCTCAGCAACTCTTGGGCCCAAGGACCAAGCGCCACGACGACCTGTGATGCTTCGACCGGCCCGGACTCGGTGGAGACTCGCCAGCCAGCTCCCGCTTGGCGCAATGAACGGGCATCGCCGCGTTCAAGCTGTCCGCCCTCACGCAAGAAGAGCCCGGCATAGCGTTGCACCAGCTCTCCCGGATCAACACAGGTCCAAGGTTGAAGCCAGTGAATCCCCCCAACGAGAGCTTCACCCAAAGCGGGTTCTGCGAGCCTGAGCCCGGCGCCGTCCAACGCTTGCGACAATACACCGTGCGCACTCACACGCTGGGCGCTCTCCATCGCCTTTTCATATTTTTCCGGGGTTCGAAAAGCTTGAATCCAACCTTTGCGCACGATCAGGTGTTGGGCCTCGCTTTGCTCGATCAACTCGGAGTGCTCGCTGATTGAATGCTCGACCAAGGTCCGAAAGGCGTCCGCAATAGCTCGGTAATGCCTTGGCGCTGAGTTGGCCCAATACCTGGTCAGCGTAGGCATGTACTCCGGCAGCGCACGCAGATGATAATTGACGCCGATATCGCGCTTGGTCACCACTCTCATCAGGCTCGCCAGGTCCCTTGGGAACCCGTACGGTTCAACGGCCTCGCGCTGGATGATCCCGGCATTACCGTATGACGTCTCGCGCCCGGGCGGCCCCTTGTCTACCAAGGTCACCGCACAGCCCCGGCGTTGCAGATGCAGGGCCGTGCTTATACCGACGATGCCGGCGCCCAGTACTACTACTTGTTTGTCGTTCACGCTGCCTCCAACTCAAGCACGCTGCTGCGCGATGACACTGATTTCAACCAACGCATCCACCACGAGGCCGGCACAGACGGTAGCGCGAACAGGCAAATTGGCCGTGAAAAACGAAGCATAAATCCGGTTGAACTCGGCGAAGTTACTCCGCTCGGTCAAGTACACCGTGACGCTCACCACGTCATCCAACGACAGTGACTCAGCTTCCAATGTTTGAGCAATGCGCATCAACGTCAGGCGCGTTTGTGCCTCGATACCCGCCGGGAAGCTGCCGTCCTCATTGAACGGCAGTTCACCGGATAAAAACACTAGGCCTTGGCTGTGGCGGACTTTTGAAAAGGGCAAATTGCTAACCGTCATGGGGGACTCTCTCTAAGCGGATTATGAAAGCGCCTATAGCAGGCGCCACTTTTAGCCATCGACTCGACCGAGCGTGTCACAGCAGATCGGAAATCGGTCTACAAGCCTGATCGATGAGACTGTATATACAGGACTAAGCATTTACCGTGCCTGTTAGACAAGGATCCCCTTCAGACCCCTGATCCGAAGTGGATCGAGCACTGCTTCTGTCCAAAATACTGTCCGCAGAAAGGCCTACCATGCGCTTCCTTTCGACTCATCAATGAGACAGCGGAAACACTACGATGCAACCTTCAGTTACACCTGAACAAATATTCATGTGAGCACCCCCTGGCCTGGAAGGCGTTTACGAGCAGCGATCAACAGAAAAGATAAGGCTTGGCCTGAACATTGCGTTACCCATATATACAGGATCATACAGCAACACTTCCTTGTGGCCCTGCACCTAAGAGGTAATCAATGAAAAAACTGCACCCGATGACTGCCGCGACTACCGAAGGGATGAGCCTCGCAGGCCGGATCGCCGAATTGGCGACACTCTTCCGCTACAGCCTCCCGCACGAAATCCGTCAAAGCGCTGAACAGCCGAGCCCGCAGCGCCCCCTACGGAACCATCCAGATCGCAATACCTTCCAGCAAAATTCCCGAGAGGTTAGCCTTGTATGAACGCCAACGACCTGACCTTGCTTGCTCGCGCTGAAGTGCGCGAATTGGCCAGTTACAACGCCGGCCTCGCCGCTGATGCAGTGCGCAAACGCTTCGGTCTGACACGCGTCGCTAAATTGGGCAGCAATGAAAACCCAATGGGCACCGCCCCCGCTGTCAACGCCGCGACCACCCAAGCCTGCCATGAGATTGCGCTGTACCCCGACTCAGGCTGCCAGGCACTACGCTCCGCACTCTCGGAAAAACTTGATGTTCCGGAAGATCGCTTCGTGTTCGGCAACGGTTCTGAGGATTTGCTGAGTGTCATCAGTCGAGTGTTTCTGGACCATGATGATGAAGTGGTTACCGTGGTGCCCTCCTTCGGCTTGCATTTCATTTTTCCAGTGGCAGCCGGCGCTCGGGTAATCGGTGTCCCCATGACCGACCAAGGCACTTTTGACGTGGCGGCGATGATTTCCGCCCTTACACCGCATACCCATGTGCTGATGTTTTCCTGCCCCTCCAATCCGGTTGGCTGCACCTTGAGCGCAATCGAATTGAAGCAATTGCTCGATGCATTACCTCCCAAGTGCTTGCTGGTGTTTGACGAAGCCTATTACGAATACGCCCGATGGGAGCCTGAGTACCCAGACTGCCTCGGCTTGATCCAGGCCAGCGGCAAGCCGTTCATTTTGCTTCGAACCTTCTCCAAGGCCTATTCATTGGCAGGTTTACGCATCGGCTATGGCATTGTCAGCGACCCGCTACTGGCCGATTTAATCAATCGCCTGCGCACCCCCTTCAACGTCAACCGAGTGGCCCAAGCCGCTGCAGTTGCGGCTCTGGCCGATGAGAATCATTTGAATGCCGGCCTCTCCCACGTCGCCAGCGAACGCCGACGACTGGAGATCGCACTGCGAGAGCAAGGCATCACAACCGCCCCCTCCATGGCCAACTTCCTCTTTTTCAGCACCCCTTATCCTGCCGAAATCATCAACCAGGCATTACTGCGCAAAGGGGTCATCATCAAGCCTTGGCGCGAAGCGGGATATACTCAGTACTTGCGGGTATCCATAGGAAGCTGTGAGGATAACGATCTTTTCCTTCATTCCTTGGCAAGAGTCCTTGCCGCACAAGAGACACGGACCGACTGATGATCAAAAATGCACCACAAGCGCTCTACCGACGCGCGAAGGATTTTGTGCTGGACCAACTTCGAGCGGGCGTTTGGAAACCTGGCGACCTGATCTACTCAGAGAACCAGTTGGTGCAAGAGCTGGGCATCTCGCGCATGACCGTCAATCGAGCCCTGCGCGAGCTGACCGAAGAAGGTCTATTGGTGCGGATTTCAGGTGTTGGAACATTCGTAGCCGAAAGCAAGCCGCAATCGAACCTGTTGCGCATCACCAACATCGCTGACGAGATTCTCGCTCGGGGTCATAGTTACGGCTGTCGCGTCCTGCACCTGGGACGCGAATCCGCATCGATGTCAGTCGCTTCCGCCCTGGGCCTGCCCACGGGCTCTTCGGTTTTTCATCTGGTTTGTGCGCACAGCGAAGAAGACGTGCCAGTGCAGCTTGAGGATCGTTACGTCAATCCCGAGCTGGTGCCAGAGTTCCTGAAACAAAAATTCGGCGAACACCTGCAACCGGCCAAATACCTTTTGCAAGTCATCAAGCCCGACGAAATGGAACATATCGTAGAGGCCTGCCACCCCAGCGCAGAGGAGAGCAAACATCTGCAAATCGATGCAACTGAACCTTGCCTGGCCCTCATACGCCGGACTTGGAGCCAAAACAAAATTGTCACCTTTGTGCGGCTCGTCCACCCCTCCTCCCGCTATCGACTGGGTAGTCGCTTACCCATGAATGCAGCTCACAGAGACGTCTGACTCTTCGACACATCTGCCGTAAAACTTGACCAGCGCCGCTTCCAAAGGGCGTCGGTCGCTTTCTGATTCATACATCACAATAGACCCAGGCCCTACGCCCGTAGTGACCGGAAAAACGAAACTGATCACCCCCCTCCCCTCGGCGTTTCCAGCCCTTCTTCCACCCATGCACATCCGAGCAGATAAATGGCTGCTTGATTGGCTATGCCTGTATGTACAAGTATGTATTTACGCGGTAAAGTCGATCCGTCACCTCGACACGCTTAAACCAAAAAATGGGCTCTGTGTACCACTCCCATAGCGACACACACGAGCTCCGTACCGCATCCGTGCGCTCAAGCGCTCTTTGGTCCTTAGGAATAAAAACAATGAAAAAATCTATTTTGACCCTCTCCGTACTGGCGTTGTGTGTGGCTGGCAGCTTTGCCTCGGCCAAGGAGTACAAGGAGTTGCGGTTCGGCGTTGACCCCTCTTATGCCCCTTTCGAGTCCAAAGCTGCCGACGGTAGCCTGGTGGGCTTTGACATCGACTTAGGCAATGCGATTTGTGCTGAATTGAAAGTGAAGTGCAAATGGGTCGAGAGTGATTTTGACGGCATGATTCCCGGCCTGAAAGCCAACAAATTCGACGGCGTGATCTCCGCCATGACCGTGACATCCTCGCGCGAAAAGGTCATCGACTTCTCCGATGAGCTGTTCTCCGTTCCTACCTCCTTCGTTTTCAAGAAAGGCTCCGGCCTGACCGAAGATATCAAGACGCTCGTCGGCAAGACGGTTGGTTATGAGCAAGGCACCACAGAGGAAGCTTATGCAAAAGCCGTACTGAACAAGGCCGGGGTCAAAACCCAAGCCTATGCCAACCAGGATCAGGTCTATTCGGACTTGGTGACTGGCCGTCTCGATGCCTCGATCCAGAATATGTTGCAAGCCGAAATGGGCTTCTTGAAGTCGCCGCAAGGGGCGAATTTTGAGGTAAGTAAAGCAGTCGAGCATGAACTGTTGCCCGCGAAAACCGCGGTAGGTCTCGCCCAAGGCAACGCCGATCTCAAGGCCCTGATAAACAAAGGCATCAAGGCACTGCATGAGGATGGCAGCTATGTAGCCATCCAGAAAAAACACTTTGGTGATCAGAATATCTACAGCGGTAAATAACACGCTGCGCCCATTTTCGGATGGGCGTTTTTCTTGATTGACGAAGGGCTGTCCAATGCTAGAAAACCTATTGCAGACTCTAGGCTTCAGCCTAAAGGGTT
This sequence comes from Pseudomonas sp. 43mfcvi1.1, assembly GCF_900115935.1. Lineage (NCBI taxonomy): Bacteria > Pseudomonadati > Pseudomonadota > Gammaproteobacteria > Pseudomonadales > Pseudomonadaceae > Pseudomonas > Pseudomonas sp. 43mfcvi1.1. The sequence goes on from NZ_UETT01000029.1 coordinate 8,421, forward strand.
TCGGCCCGCTGTTGCTGCAAGGCTCCTGGATGACTGTCAAATTATCCGCACTGTGCTTGTTGCTGAGCGTGGGCCTGGGATTGATCGGTGCCAGCGCGAAACTCTCGAAGTCAGCCTTGCTACGCATCCCTGCGCAAGCCTACACCACGCTTATCCGCGGCGTGCCCGACCTGGTCTTGATGCTGCTGATCTTCTATAGCCTTCAGACGTGGCTGACGAATCTGACCGATGCCTTTGGCTGGGAATATATCGAAATCAATCCGTTCAGCGCAGGGGTCATCACCCTGGGCTTCATCTACGGTGCGTATTTCACCGAAACCTTCCGCGGAGCGATTCTCGCCGTTCCAAAGGGGCAATTAGAAGCAGCCACGGCCTATGGCCTGACCCGCGCCCAACGATTCCGCCTGGTGCTTTTCCCGCAAATGATGCGCTTTGCATTACCGGGCATTGGCAACAACTGGATGGTGATCCTGAAAGCGACCGCACTGGTCTCGATCATTGGTCTGGCTGACCTGGTCAAGGTTGCCCAGGATGCAGGAAAGAGTTCCTATCAACTGTTCTTCTTCCTGGTCCTTGCAGCGTTGATCTATTTGGTTATCACCACCGCATCAAACTATGTCTTGCGCAGGCTGGAAAGTTTTTACGCCGCAGGCACTCGGGAGGCCGTGCGATGATCGAGCTATTGCAAGAATATTGGAAACCCTTCCTGTACCACGATGGTTATCACATCACGGGCTTGGCGATGACATTATGGCTGCTCAGTGCCTCGCTCTTCTTCGGCTTCTTGATGGCGGTCCCGCTGTCGATTGCCAGGGTATCGAGCAACCTTTTCGTGCGCTGGCCCGTGCAGTTCTATACCTATTTGTTCCGTGGCACACCTCTGTATATACAGCTACTGATCTGCTACACCGGCATCTACAGCCTCGCTGCGGTGCGCTCCCAACCGCTTCTTGATGCATTCTTTCGCGATGCGTTGAACTGCACCATTCTGGCCTTTGCCTTGAACACTTGCGCCTACACTACGGAGATCTTCTCCGGGGCGATTCGCAACATGAATCATGGTGAAGTCGAAGCAGCGAAGGCCTTTGGGCTTCGAGGATGGAAGCTTTACACCTATATCATCATGCCGTCTGCATTGCGTCGCTCACTGCCGAACTACAGCAACGAAGTGATACTGATGCTGCATTCCACCACGGTCGCTTTCACCGCCACGGTACCGGACATCCTCAAGGTTGCCAGAGATGCCAATTCAGCAACATTTCTGACCTTCCAATCGTTCGGCATCGCCGCAGCGATTTACCTCGTTATCACTTTCTCTCTGGTCGGTCTGTTCCGTCTGGCTGAGCGCCGTTGGCTGTCATTCCTCGGCCCAGCTCATTAATTCAGGGTGCTTGAATATGTACAAACTGACCGTAGAAAACCTGCATAAAAGTTATGGCGACCACGAAGTCCTCAAGGGTGTTTCACTGAACGCAAAGGCCGGCGACGTCATTAGCCTGATCGGTGCCAGCGGGTCGGGCAAAAGCACCTTTTTGCGCTGTATCAACTTTCTGGAAATCCCTAGCAACGGCGCCATGAGCCTCGACAATCAGCCGATACGCATGATCCATGACCACCACGGCATGCGCGTTGCAAATGCAGATGAACTGCAGCGGCTGCGCACGCGACTGGCGATGGTATTCCAGCATTTCAATCTGTGGAGCCACATGACCGTGCTCGACAACATCACAATGGCCCCTCGCCGAGTGTTGGGGGTCAGCAAGAAGGATGCAGAGGAGCTGGCTCGGCGTTACCTGGACAAGGTTGGTTTACCATCGCGAGTTGCCGATCAATACCCGGCCTTTCTCTCGGGCGGCCAGCAGCAGCGCGTCGCGATAGCCCGGGCGCTGGCCATGGAACCGGAAATCATGCTGTTCGATGAACCCACTTCTGCCCTGGATCCTGAACTCGTGGGAGAAGTGCTGAAGGTCATTCAGGGCCTCGCCGAAGAAGGCAGAACCATGATCATGGTGACGCACGAAATGAGCTTCGCTCGTAAGGTATCGAACCAGGTGTTGTTCTTGCACCAAGGGCTCGTAGAAGAGCAAGGGCCGCCTGAGGAAGTGCTGGGGAACCCTAAGAGCGAGCGTTTGCAGCAATTTCTCAGCGGCAATCTGAAATAACCGAAGTGCCTTAAGCCGACTGGACACTTACCGCGCCTGAAAAATGTTTTCAGGCGCGCGATTGCGGCCGGAATGGTTCGCCGTTCTGTTGACTAGAAGAGCCCCGTGCGAGAGCAATCCCAGCGTCTTGCTATGGCTCAGCTCATGATCCCTGGCTGAAACTGTCACGGCGCGCCCAGTGCGCAAAGCTTGATGGCAAAACCTGCATCAATGCCATTCGAACGAAAAAAACTAATCACGTGAAGATAATCATGCCGACAACAATAGCGGTCAAAAATCTGCTTGATTAGGCTTGTATATACATGATTATATTTACTCGCCCGATGTAGCGAAAACCAACAATAAGCTGCAAGTCATTTCGAGAGGATTACCGGTGAGCAAACCACTCCATTTCCGCAATATCGAAATCCGCGCCCCTCGCGGTAACACGCTGACCGCCAAGAGCTGGCTGACCGAAGCGCCGCTGCGGATGTTGATGAACAACCTCGATCCGGAAGTGGCCGAGAACCCCAAGGAGTTGGTGGTCTACGGTGGCATCGGCCGCGCGGCGCGCAACTGGGTGTGCTACGACAAGATCGTCGAAAGCCTCACCAACCTGAACGACGACGAAACCCTGCTGGTGCAATCCGGCAAGCCGGTGGGCGTGTTCAAGACCCACAGCAACGCCCCGCGCGTCCTGATCGCCAACTCCAACCTGGTGCCGCACTGGGCCAGTTGGGAACACTTCAACGAACTCGACGCCAAGGGCCTGGCCATGTACGGCCAGATGACCGCCGGCAGCTGGATCTACATCGGCAGCCAGGGCATCGTCCAGGGCACGTATGAAACCTTCGTCGAGGCTGGTCGCCAGCATTACGATTCCAACCTCAAGGGCCGTTGGGTGCTGACCGCCGGCCTGGGCGGCATGGGTGGCGCGCAACCACTGGCCGCGACCCTGGCCGGTGCGTGCTCGCTGAACATCGAGTGCCAGCAGGTGAGCATCGATTTCCGCCTGAAAACCCGCTACGTCGACGAGCAGGCCAAAGACCTCGACGACGCCCTGGCGCGCATCGAGAAATACACCGCCGAAGGCAAGGCGATTTCCATCGCGCTGTGTGGGAACGCGGCCGAGATCCTGCCGGAAATGGTCCGTCGTGGTGTGCGTCCGGACATGGTCACCGACCAGACCAGCGCCCACGACCCCCTCAACGGCTACCTGCCGGCCGGCTGGACCTGGGACGAATACCGTGCCCGCGCCAAGACCGAGCCCGCCGCCGTGGTGAAGGCCGCCAAGCAATCGATGGCCGTGCACGTCAAAGCCATGTTGGCCTTCCAGAAAATGGGTGTGCCGACCTTCGACTACGGCAACAACATTCGCCAGATGGCCCAGGAAGAAGGCGTCGAGAATGCCTTCGACTTCCCGGGTTTCGTCCCGGCCTACATCCGTCCGCTGTTCTGTCGCGGCATCGGCCCGTTCCGCTGGGCGGCGCTATCCGGTGACCCGCAGGATATCTACAAGACCGACGCCAAGGTCAAGGAACTGATCCCCGACGACGCTCACCTGCATAACTGGTTGGACATGGCCCGCGAGCGCATCAGCTTCCAGGGCTTGCCGGCACGGATCTGCTGGGTTGGCCTGGGCCAGCGCGCCAAGTTGGGCCTGGCGTTCAACGAGATGGTGCGCAGCGGTGAGTTGTCGGCGCCGATCGTCATCGGTCGCGACCATCTCGACTCCGGCTCCGTCGCCAGCCCCAACCGTGAAACCGAATCCATGCAGGACGGCTCAGACGCCGTTTCCGACTGGCCGCTGCTCAATGCCTTGCTCAACACCGCCAGCGGCGCGACCTGGGTGTCACTGCACCACGGTGGTGGCGTCGGCATGGGCTTTTCCCAGCACTCGGGCATGGTGATCGTCTGCGACGGTACTGACGAAGCGGCCGAACGGATTGCCCGTGTACTGCACAACGACCCGGCGACCGGCGTGATGCGCCATGCCGATGCCGGTTACCAGATCGCCATTGATTGCGCGAATGAGCAAGGCTTGAACCTGCCAATGATCACTCTTGTTAAAGGAGCCAAAGCATGAAAACACTTAACGTTATCCCAGGCCAATTGAGCCTTGCCCAACTGCGTGCCGTTTACCAGCACCCAGTAAAAATCACCCTCGACAACAGTGCCTCTGCGCAAATTGAAGCCAGTGTCGCTTGCGTGGAGCAGATCCTCGCCGAGAACCGCACCGCCTACGGTATCAATACCGGTTTCGGCCTGCTGGCCTCGACTCGTATCGCCAGTGAAGATCTGGAAAATCTGCAACGTTCGCTAGTACTGTCCCACGCCGCTGGTGTGGGTGAGCCGATCAGCGATGCGCTGGTGCGGTTGATCATGGTGCTCAAGGTCAATAGCCTCAGCCGTGGTTTCTCCGGCATACGCCGCGTGGTGATCGATGCTCTGATAGCATTGATCAACGCCGAGGTGTATCCGCATATTCCGTTAAAAGGTTCGGTCGGCGCATCTGGTGACTTGGCACCTTTGGCGCACATGTCCCTCGTGCTGCTGGGAGAAGGCAAAGCCCGTCATAAGGGCGAATGGCTGGAAGCCACCGAAGCACTGAAGGTGGCCGGTTTGGCGCCGTTGACGCTGGCTGCCAAAGAGGGTTTGGCGTTGCTCAACGGTACCCAGGTGTCCACTGCTTATGCTCTGCGCGGTTTGTTCGAGGGCGAAGACCTGTTTGCAGGCGCCTTGGCCATCGGTGCGTTGACGGTCGAAGCTGTCTTGGGCTCCCGCTCGCCGTTTGACGCACGTATCCATGCCGCTCGCGGCCAGAAGGCCCAGATTGATACAGCTACTGCTTATCGCGACCTGCTGGGCCAAAGCAGTGAGGTCGCCGATTCGCACAAAGACTGCGGCAAGGTCCAAGATCCCTACTCTCTACGCTGCCAACCTCAAGTCATGGGCGCATGCCTGACCCAGCTCCGTCAGGCCGCGGAAGTATTAGTCGTCGAAGCGAATGCCGTATCCGATAACCCACTGGTCTTTGCCGTTGAAGGTGATGTGATCTCTGGCGGCAACTTCCACGCCGAGCCAGTGGCCATGGCCGCAGACAATATGGCATTGGCCATTGCTGAAATCGGCTCGCTGAGCGAGCGCCGCATTTCGTTGATGATGGACAAACACATGTCACAACTGCCGCCGTTCCTGGTAGCCAATGGCGGCGTGAACTCGGGCTTCATGATTTCTCAGGTGACAGCAGCAGCGCTGGCCAGCGAGAACAAGGCGCTAGCTCACCCCCATTCCGTAGACAGCCTGCCCACATCCGCCAATCAGGAAGATCACGTATCGATGGCACCCGCCGCCGGCAAACGGTTGTGGGAAATGGCTGAAAACACCCGTGGAATCCTGGCTGTGGAGTGGCTAGCGGCCTGCCAAGGTCTGGACTTGCGTGACGGCTTGAAGACGTCGCCCAAGCTGGAACTGGCCAGGAAGAGTCTGCGAAGCAAAGTGGCCTATTACGAGAAGGATCGCTTCTTCGCGCCGGATATCAATGCGGCCAGTGAATTATTGGCTTCCGGCTGCTTGAACGACTTGGTATTGAACACATTGTTGCCCAGCATCTGATAGATGATATCCGCCATGATCGCGTGAGTTATTCTAGCTGATAGTCCCGTACGCGTTAAATGCCCAGGCAGTTTTTTGCTCCACAGCTATGACGATAGATTCTCGTTTTGGCTGTGGAGCTTTTTATTGCTTCCCAGTAATAGTCTTATGTAAGTGCGCGGGAAAATTAGCTTGACAACAGCATTACACCCCTGAGGCTCCTTATGCGCTCAAAATTCTGATACCAGCAGCATTCCCTGATCATGCGAACTCCGCTCAAGTATCTCCTGGTTCTGAGCCGGGAGAGCTCATCACTACAAATAAGGCATTAACGTCAATGCCCTCTCATCACACCAGCTCACCCCTTCTACGTCGACCGCACGATCAAGCCATTTGTAGGACACACTTGCATACCTACCAACTGGATGGTATGTTTTGATCAGTTTCACACCTCCCCTACACCTACAGGGCACCGCGCCCAAAGTGGAATATCCCATGCAAGATTGGAAGCAAACTCGAAAAGACGTCAGCGCCCGCCTAGTGCAACTGAATGGCCTATCCCCAGAGACCATGAAAGGTTTGGCTTCTTTAGGGAGCGCCGGCGAAAGAACAAACCACCTCGACGCTAAGACTCGTGAACTGATCTCACTCGCAGTTGCCGTCACCACCCGTTGCGACGGCTGCATCGCTTTCCACGCAGCTGAGGCCAAAAAGCTCGGCGTAACGACTGAAGAGGTCTCAGAAGCTTTGGGCGTTGCGATTAATATGAACGCTGGCGCTGCATTGGTTTACAGCACTCACGTTTTGGATGCATTCGATAAATCTTGATACCCAGCAGTGCGGAAGGATCAATAATAGTAGAGGCTTAGCTACCCCCGTCGCCAGTTAAATCTGAGAAGTCGCTAAAGCCCTATAAGCTGTTCTGCATGCCATTAGCCAACCACGTCGTTGTGCTGATGGCCTGCCGATGAAATCAAAGTCTTTACATTATCCGAACTTCGTTATCGCTGATACTCCGGCTGAAGCGTAACTGTATTCAAGCAAAGGCTACGCTGGGCTAAACATGGCCTGGCCGGTCGCAAAGCGGAGCTTAGCTTGCCTATACGCCAGTCGGACACTTAGCCCAGCAACATCCTGACGCGCTTCCTACACTCATTCGGACAGTCAATTTGAGAGCGCATCGAAATTTTAGTCCGACCTACAGAACATCCTTTAAGTCAGCTAAGACTGCTTTCTTCAACGCGGCAGCCGATCGAGAGCCAGCCAAAACCAAACGTAATCGCCCTTCGTAGAAAATCGCCAAGGATGGAACCGACCGGACACCATGCATCTGGGAGATCGTGGGCGAAACAGCCACATCAATCTTCCCGAATGCGGCGCGCGACTGCAGCTTTTCTGCCAGCTCATTAAAAACCGGTTTCATTTCTTGACAGGGCTTGCACCAGGACGCCGAAAACAGCACAGCGCAGTTACCTTTTGCAACGAATCGGGCGAACTCTCCGGCTTTCACGTCTACAATACGGCTCATCTGCACTTCACCCACAACATCATTCCAAACCCAGAAATTGCGGCACCAACAGTGCCGAAGCATCTCTGGTATTAATTACATCCATCAAGCCCGCAAACTTGACTGCTGGACGACTCATGTTCGTCACTTGGTTCGAAATACATTTGATTGAGTGCTTGAGAAAAGATCTCTTGAGGCTGAGCCCCCGAAATAGAAAATGAACTATTGAAAACAAAAAACGGGACGCCCGAGTGAAATTGGCCCATAGCACGCTCGTCTTCCTGCATCCGGTGAAACAATTCATTAGATGACCACGCGAGTCGAATCGACTCATCAGAAACACCTACAGATTTTGCAATCGACTCTAAACTACCTCGGTCAAATAGTGACTTACCCTGGGTAGTACTTTGCTCATAGAGCGCCTCCACCAAGTGCGTCTTCAATACTTCATCGTCAATCGCTTTGACGAGGACATGCGCATCCGCGGTGTCACCAAACATCATGGTTTCAAAACGGTAATCAAGCCCTGAAGATTGGCCATATTGCTTTACCGCACTCATCATATTCAAAGCAGCGGTTGAACTACCTAATTTGACTTTAAGGGCTCTCACCATAGGCTCAGCAGTATGGTTAGGGGCAAGACGATACGCTCTCACGTTTACCTGAACATCGTCTTTGTACGGAAAGTCCTCAAGCGCATTCTCAAAACGACGCTTGGCGACCCAACACCAAGGACAGACGAAATCAGACCAAATATCCACTACAAACTTTTTCGAAATAGCGCTCATACACCCCTCTATATTAAAATAAATAAAAAACGCTGCTACCCATTGAGCAAAGTTCAAAAACCGTTTAAAAACAGAAAGCAACGCGCTCAATTACAATAGCAAAGGTAGCAACGCCAGTAGGCCTTGCCTACTGGCGCTCTCAAGGTTGTAAAGATGAAAGATCTGATAATTATCAGTCCTCACGAACCTCGAGGGTTGGCACCATGCGGATGGCTTTGGAGAAATTCGCGTAATTAACTGATGTTTTAATTACATTTTTGTGCAGTTCTTCTACACGCTCAAGAGGTGCATCGGTGTGAAGACGGATTACGACCCGCACTTGGTCGTACCCTGGGTTTACGCTCTCGTCGATGCCCAGAAAACCACGCAAATCGAGAGTGCCGTCGGTCTCAATTTCCAGACTGTGGATTTTAATGCCCATCATGGCTGCGTTAGCTGCGTAACCTACCGCCATACAGGCGTTCAGCGCGGCCATCAGCAGCTCTTGAGGATTTGGCGCCGAGTTCTGACCTAACAGTTCAATTGGCTCATCGGCGACGATTTCGAAATCACGCGAATAGGTTTCACCGGCTAAGCTGTAACGGCTGACTTTCGCCACAGAGCGCGTCTGGCCTTTCCACTGGGTATTGACGTTGAAGCTCGCGTGACGCTTATTCGCATCCTCCGCAACACCTTGAGCAAACTGCTGCAGAGCTACGACATCAATACCATTCAGATTAGTTGTCATTAAAAAACCCTCTATTGAACGCATTTTTTGGCTGGATAAATGTTACGCACAGCAATCCTACCTATTAGTAGGTTTGCTAGCAATAAAATTCTTTGACCTGGTACCCCACCTCCCACGTGCTAACGGTGCGATCAGCTCCTATCCCTAATTAAACGTAGCTTATGGCGAAGTACCGCCTGTCCGATCTGACAGGCGGAGAAACGCTTGGAAGGTGTGTGCGAACAGAAAACCTATTTGTGGGATTAGATCAGCTGTTGAGGTGGACTGCAGAGGGGGTAGAAATATGAAGCCCACCTAATAAGATGGGCAAACACAACGTGAAAGGCTTCCTACTGATTTTGGTAATCTGATTCTCAGTGTATATTACGAAACGACAATACTATTCAATATCAAATCAAACCCAGACTGATCAACAACTGTATCATTGAGCGCCCAAGATACAAAACTGCTACCCTCAAGCAAGCTCAATATCGCCCGTGAAACTGTTCTGGGATTAAGATCCGCCTTTATAACCTTTTCAGATTGACCCAATGCGAGATTATTTTCCAACCAAGCAATATGGATTTCAAAAAACCTCCTAGTCAAATCCTTAAGACTGTCCGGCAGAGCAGAAAGTTCGGCAGCGAGCGCACCACATAAGGGTAGCATTCCATTTTTTGAGCTATCAATAAACAGCTTAGAAAACTCTCTCAACCGAACGATCGTGTCGGTACTCTCTTCATTTATCAATTCTAGACTCTTCACAAACCTAAAAAGATAGCTATCAATAACGGCAATTCCAAGCCCTTCCTTTGTAGGAAAGTGATGATGAATACTCGCCTTTTTTATACCAATTTCGTCAGCCAAATCGGCATAGCTAAATGCAGCGTACCCTTTGGTACGCAGCAACAGCTCGGCAGTGGTTAAAAGGTCAGAACGAGTACTCATAAATCTTACCTTGCATTATTGACACACGCATATTAACTGCTTTACAGCCACGATTCAACTTAAAGCGATGAAAGCACGTCATAAACCGTGCTCTCATTGGCATTAAGCTATACTCCTACATGGCTCGAACTGTTCTCTATTTTTTCCGAGCGCACGGCTTTGGAACGGACGGCCTTTGCCCAACCCAGCATTAGAGCTCCAGCGACTACCGGTATAGATAAAACAGTATATGTTCCATTAGGATAATCGAAACCCAATAGCACCAGCACTACGAGCAAGAAACCCAGGGTCAGCCAAGAAGTAAACGGAGCACCTGGCATTCTAAACGAGACCATCTCGGCTTCACCTCTCTTCACCGCACGACGATACATTATTTGAGAAAGTACAATGAATGCCCAAGTGGAAAGGATCCCCAGAGAAACTAGATTAAGCAGCAGCTCAAATAGCTGGGACGGAATTAGAAAATTCAATAGCACGCCAAATACGTTGATCCCCATTGTCACTAAGATCCCCATATAGGGAACCCCTTGGGTGCTCATACGTTTAAACATCTTGGGGGCAGATCCTCCCATGGCTAGCGATCTCAGTACCCGCCCCGTTGCGTACAAGCCTGAGTTCAGACTAGAGAGTGCGGCAGTCATTACAACGATATTCATAACGGAGCCAATTCCAGGAATGCCGAGCGCTTCAAAGAACGTCACGAAAGGGCTGACATTAGCGCTGTAGGCCGTCCACGGCAATACAGTGACTAGCAAGAATACCGAGCCTACGTAAAAAAGCCCTATTCTCCAAACCACGCCATTGATTGCTTTAGGGATGACCCTTTTGGCATCTGCCGTCTCACCAGCAGCGGTTCCCACCAACTCTATACTCGCATAAGCAAAAATTACGCCTTGCACGATAATAATCGCCGGCAGAAAGCCATGGGGAAAAACACCTCCATTATCCGAGATCAAATGCAGACCCGGGATGTGCCCCGCCACCTCGTGGCCAGTTGCAAAAAAAAACGAGCCGACAATCAAAAAAATGCTGATAGCTGCCACCTTAATAACAGCAAACCAAAACTCCATTTCACCAAACCATTTGACACCAACCATGTTCATCAATGTCACAACGGCCAAGGCGCTAAGCGCGAATATCCACTGTGGAACGTCCGAAAAAACGCTCCAGTATTTCATGTATATCGCAATCGCTGTTATGTCAACTACACCCGTTAGTGCCCAAACCAAGAAGTACATCCAGCCCGCTACAAAGGAGGCGCGCTCCCCCATAAACTCTCTAGTATAAGATACAAAACTCCCGCTGCTAGGGCGGTGCATAACCAGCTCACCCAATGCTCTTAGTATGAAAAAGGCGAAAACTCCACACACTAAATACACCACCGCAAGTGCAGGCCCGGCAATTTGAAGTCTGGCCCCTGCTCCCAAGAACAACCCAGTGCCGATAGCTCCGCCGAGTGCCATCATCTGCACATGGCGTTTTTTTAGGTGTTTTGAGTAGCCACTTTCATGAGAGTCAAGCCAGTTCGATCTGTCTCTCAATTCGCTTTCACACTGAACGGCTGGAGCGGGCTGTACGTTTTTCTTTTTCATGTGTCACCCAAACAATTAATTTGCAGTTATTTTTCTTATCCCTTGCAAACTTAAGTCTTTCCTCCCCAGCTTCAAAGAGAAGAAAGAGAGCGCACCGCGCCTTCACCATTACGGTTATTAGGCCTCGCTCTAGAAATGTCCTCGCGCGCCATAAGCATCACATTTCGGTCGAAAAGGCCGAAACCATCAGGCACGAAAAACCTACCATCTACTCGGTAGCCATGCAATAGATTTTATAATACAAGGATAACTCTCTGTTTCTAAAGACTTTTTTACTAAACGCAAACCAAATGGTAGACATTTAATAAATTTAGTACTTTAATCTCAGTGACACGCGCAACGACACGCCCCCACTACTCAAGAAATGGCAGCCTGTATGAAGAAATATAAAACCGTGCAAACCCTGCTCGCCCATGCTTCTATCAACCCCAATCAGCATCATGGTTTCGTGAATACACCGGTTTACCGGGGCTCCACCGTAGCTTTTCCTACATCGGAATCGATGCGCGAGGGTCGCCAAAAATATTCGTATGGCCGGTGGAATAACCCTTCGACAGAGGCATTGACTCAGGCCCTCCAGCAGTTGGAGGGAGCGGAAGGCACGGTTCTTTGTCCTTCAGGGCTCTCGGCATGCACGACTGCCATACTGTCTGTCGTGGGAACTGGGGATCATCTGCTAGTTGCCGACAATGTGTATGCGCCGATAAGGGCTTTTTGTGAGCAGGTGGGTCAACGGCTGGGGATTGAGGTCTCGTTTTACGATCCGACAATAGGAGCCGGAATCGTTGACTTGCTCAAGCCGAACACTAAAGCGATCTATACCGAATCTCCTGGCTCCTTGACTTTGGAAATACAAGACCTCCCTGCTATAGCCAAGGTTGCACATGATCATGACATCCTAGTTATTGCAGACAACACTTGGGGCACCCCGCTTTACTTTCCTTCATTGGAACTTGGTGTTGATCTGTCCATCATGGCAGCTACGAAATATATCGTCGGTCACTCCGATGCGGTTCTTGGCACCGTATCAGCCTCCAAGCGCGCGTGGGACAGCCTCAAACGATTCCATTTCAGCATGGGCTTATTTGCGAGTCCAGATGACGTGACGCTGGCGCTCCGGGGCATGAGAACACTTGATGTGCGACTGGAGCGTCATTACAGAAACGCTACGATTGTCGCCAAGTGGTTGGAGACACGCGAGGAGGTGAAAGCGGTTTATTATCCTGCATTAGAATCTCACCCTCAGCACCAGTTATGGAAGAGGGATTTTAAAGGAGCGTCCGGTTTACTCTCCTTCGTGACCAAACCTTCAACACAAGTAGCGGCAGATGCACTTTTGGATAGCCTATCGTTGTTTTCAATTGGTTACTCTTGGGGTGGTTTTGAAAGCTTGGCGATGATTGCCGACCCCAAACCCGTCAGAAGTGCGACCTCTTGGGAAGTCGACGGGCACCTGGTGCGGCTTCATATCGGTCTTGAAGATCCATCTGATCTTATCTCCGATCTCGAAGAAGGCTTTGCGAGGTTCAATATGTTACGTAGCCAGCAGATTATCGAATACTCATGAAACTGTGTTAGGCACAGCGCATTATGGGCTGTGCCTAACGCGTGAAGGCGATCAACCCGAAGGGTTTGGCCGCCCGGCACCAACTCATGTTCTCGCTTCATAACTCGACCCGGTGTCGCGGCAGCAAAAGTCGTTTTCCAAACAGGAGTACGGTGTTCGAGGGGGGGCAGATGCAAAGTTTCCTGAAGTGGTCTGCTCATCTCTCGTTTGTCAATGAGTAACACCTGACACACTCGATCGAACCAGAGGCGCTTTCTTGTCGGTCTTACTTTACTCAATGTTTGTAAACACTTGACACTCAAACCCACTGGGCCATCACGAGGATAACCGCTGGAAGTGCTAATCCTGCCAGCATGGTCTGGCAAGCGATGATCCCAGCCATAAGGGGGGCGTCTCCCCCTAATTGCCTTGCCATGATGTAGGAGGATGAGGCTGTGGGCAGTGCCTGGAATAGAAGTGCTGCAACCGCGGCCTTTCCTTCAAGTTCGAATAGGTGGCACGCCAAAAGCGTAACCAGTGGCATGATTATAAACTTGGTCAGCGACGAGTAACCCACCGGGCGAAACCATTGTCTTATGCTTCCGAACTCAAGCGCAGCACCAACGCAGAGCAATCCGAGCGGCAGTGACGCTTGTCCCAAGGCCTTGAGCATCGGCTCAATACCGACAGGCAGTCCCCAGCCCGAGACCTGGATCAATCCGCCGGCGAAGCACGCGAGTATCAGTGGGTTCAATGCCAACTGCTTGAGGACTTTGCTAAATGGCATCCTGCCGGCTGACCCGTACTTCGCGAATACCATTACGCACAGGATGTTCACGCTGGGCACTATGGCCGCGTTCGCGACCGCTGCCAGGGCTATACCCTGCACACCGAACAGGCCCGCGGCTGCCGACACGCCTACGTAGTTATTGAAACGTATCCCACCCTGAAAAACCGAAGTGAACGCAGCATCGTCCATGGTGATCAGCGACTTCGCGCCCAACAACATTAGCGATACCACCACAGTCGAGAATACGAGCACCGAAACCATGCTTTGAAAGGGCACGCCATCAAGGTTGGCGGTCGCCAGTCCGTGAAAGAAAAGAGAAGGCAGCAACACGTAATACGCCAGGCGCTCTGCCTGTGCCCAAAAAGTATCCGTCAGAAATTGACGACGCTTGAGCCACGCGCCCAGCACGATCAGTAGTGCGATGGGCAACAAGGCAGTCAACAAGGAAAGGGTCATACGCGTGCCTTGGTTTTTTGTGCCGACGGTTCACATCCCACAATCAGTCGGCTCATCAGCGGCATGTCTACGGCAGGTCCAGTGATCATGGTGCCCTCAAGAACTCACTTGTACGAGGACCACGATAAGAGGTCGGACTCCAAAATAAAAACGTTTTAAACTTCAGCAATCAACAAGTATTACTCATGGTTTATCGTGCAAGATATGCGCTTTCACCGCGTTCGCCAGGGCTGCCGCCAGTCGCCCAAGGGGACGATCTTCGCGCTCCAGCAATACCACGCGCCTGGTTTTTTGAGGCATGCCGAACGGCCCAACGGCCAGTGTTTTCAAGCTTGCGACTTGATGTCCAGAGAGTGGAATGATGGATACGCCCAGTCCGCTTGAGACCATCTGGATAATCGCATCCTGGCTATCCAGTTCCATGCTGGTCTGCACGCGCAGCCGCATAGCGCGAAGCTCTCGCTCAATCGTTCGACCTGCCCAGGCGCGACGATCAAATCGAATGAACGGCTGGCTTTTGAGTAGAAGCTTCAAGTCCTCATGCGCATGAGACACCGGCGCGATGATCCAGAACCCTTCCTCGTAAAGTACCGTGCTTGCCAGGCCATAAGGGTGTGGCTTCACCGGCTCCGTGGTGATCGCAACGTCAAGCTCGCCCGCCTCCACGCGCGTGGCCAACTCAGCGGACATTCCCGACGCAACAGTAATGCGCAGGTGAGGATGCTCAGCACGCATTGCCGACAACGCGATGGGCAAGGCGCTCGCCAGCGCTGTATGAATGGCACCGATTCTGAGCCTGCCGCGCAACTCAGTGTCGCCTCCAATCTCGGAGGAGATCCCGTCGTATAGGGCTAGAATTTCTCGCGCGCGCTCAACGGCAATATGGCCTGCATCCGTCAGCACCGGCAACCGTCGTGAGCGGTCAAACAGGCGTGTATTGAAATCCTCCTCCAAAGACCGAACATGAAGGCTGACAGCTGATTGGGTCAGGTGCACGGCGTCCGCTGCTCTAACAAAAGAACCGTATTGGGCAATGGCAAGCAGTGTTCGAAGCGCGCGTAATGACATAGCCATTCATCCTGTAAATTGGTGGCCGAGCTTACCAGTTGGGGCAGGCGCATGGTTTGGATGGAGCCTCGCTCCTGCCTCTCCAATGACCTGAGGCGATATGGCGCACCCGGGTAAAATTTACTTCAGTCATTAAAGCGGGCTAAATAGCCGCCCCTTCGCGGCGATTTCATCTATGGGTTCGTTGAAACGCATTCGTCCCTGGATTGCCTGTCTGGCCGTCCTACTCAATCTGTTCGCCATGCCGATGAGTCGTGCGATGCAGACGCCGGACGTGCGCCTGATGCTTTGGGGTGGTTTTTGTTCGGGCGGGAACTTGAGGGCCTTGCCAGCAGACCTCGGCAAGATGATTGATGCCTTGCAGCTGCCCCAGTCGAAACCTGTCATGCAGCATGGCGACTGTTGTTGCGGCCATGCAGGATTGGCAGCGTTACCGTCCAACTACTACCGGCATTTTCTCCCGCAGTACACTTCCAACGCTGCCCTCGAAAACCCTGAATTGCCGACGCTGCATCCGCGGATCCGTTGGCCCAGCTTGAGTCCACGCGCCTCCCCCTTCGCCTGATCACAACACCGCTAACAGTGCGGTGCTGCCATCTTTAAATTCTTTAGCGACCTGCGATGGACGCTGAACGCCCTTAAAGTTTCTTGATCATCAGGAAGTGCGTGCTATGCCTGCTTCAACTACTTTGCGCCCCGCAACGCGTTTGTCTGTGCACCGTCCCCTATGGCCCCTGTTTTCAATAGGCGTGCTCACGTTGAGCCCGATGTCAGTGGCATTAGCTGAAGCCAGCAGAGTCGAAAGTTCGACCCTGACCCTGGGTGCAGTCAGCATTCAAGGTTCCGCCAGCGGACCGTTAAGCACAAGTAGCGTGCTTAGCTCAGTTGATATTCTGGGTGCTGACATCCTTGAAAAGATGCCGGTCAACTACAGTTGGGAGCTGTTCAGCCGCGCGCCTGGGGTGATGCTGACCGAGTTCAATCAAGGCACCACCTCTGGCAAAATCTCCTTTCGAGGCTTCAATGGCGAAGGGGAAGTGAACGCGGTCAAATTGCTGATCGACGGCATTCCGAGCAACAGCAATGACGGCAACATGCCGTACATGGACATGATTTTCCCCATGGAGCTGGACAGCATCGAGGTGGTGCGTGGCACCAGTGATGCGCGTTATGGACTGAATAACATTGCTGGCAACGTCAATATGCTGACCCGCACGGGTGGCGACTACAACAAGGCGCGGCTGCGTTATGGCAGCTTCAATACTCAGGAAGCCCAAATCGCCAAGGGCTTTGAGAGCAGCAACTGGACTCAGAATTACTTCTTCGCCTATCAAAAATCCGATGGCTACCGGGATCATGCCGAGGCAGACAAGTTCTCAATGTCAGGCAAATGGTTCTATATGCCGGACGACGGCAGCTACCGCATCGGATTGGTCACTCGTCATTACGAAACCGAGGCTCAGGAGCCAGGTTATCTGGCTGAGGATGATGCCCGACATCATCCGGAAATGACTAACAGCTTCAACTCAACCGACAAGGGCACCCGGCGCATGAACCAGGTCAGTCTGCATTTCGATACAGACCTGGCTGACACCCTTGCCTGGTCAGCGAAGAGCTACGTCAACACCTTCGATGACAGGCGCTGGACACAATACTGGAGTTCGAGCTCGCAGCAGGAGCGTGACAACTACGAAACGCAATATGGGGCGCTCACCTCTCTGACTTGGCGCCCGGAAGTCAGTTGGCTTTACGATTTCGCCCTGGAAGGTGGTACAGACATACAACAGCAGCAAAACAAAAGTGAGCGCTATCGCACCAAAGACCGTGCGCGTCTGGCGACTACGCGCGACCAGCAGTTCGACTTCGATACCTATGGCGCTTATGTCCAGGCCGAGATCAAACCGCTTGAATCTCTGAAGATCATACCGGCCTATCGGGTCGACAAGATCCAAGGCGATTTCACCAATGAGATGACCGGCATGGACTACGACATCAACGACTACGGGTTGATCAAACAGCCGAAAATCAACGTCGTGTATTCGCCGTGGGATGTGGCCAGCTTCTACGCGAATTGGGGACGTACCTTTCAAGTGGGCACCGGGGCTGCGGCTTATAAGATTCCGCCCAGGGATACCGACCTAGCACCGTCGATCAACGAAGGCTGGGAAACCGGAATCAAGTTCACGCCGGCTGACTGGGTGGACGGGCGTGTTGCCTATTGGCAGCAAGAGGCTTCAGGTGAAGTCAGTCGCCGGCTGAACGACCCGAGTGGTGAGTCAGACAACGTTGGTGAAACTCGGCGGTGGGGTTATGACTTGCAGATGAACCTGCACCCAAACGATCGCACCGAAATATGGATGGCGTACTCCTGGCAGTATTCGAAAATCCTCCAGCCGAGCGCCACTCTGCCTAACAGCGAAGGTCAGGAAATCGACCATATCCCGCATCACCTATACAACGTGGGCATCAGCTATGACGCGACACCTGCATTACAGCTGACCGCCTGGATGAACGGTCAGACTAACTACTACCTTGAACGGGAAAACACGAAGGGAACTTATGGCGGCTACGTGCTGATGAACCTTGGCGCAACCTACAAGGTAACGCGGTCAGTGAGCGTCGATCTGCAACTGAAGAACCTCACAAACCGATATTACGAATACGTCTGGTACGACCCGGACGGTGCTCAGGCATCCCTCCACTCGCCAGGTGATGGTCGCGCGTTTTATACCGGAGTGACCGTAGATTTCTAGGGGCGATAATGACTGAAGCTTTTCGGTTCCAGTCATTAGCTAGACAGTTCGGCAGTGTGCTCACTGTTGCTCGTCTTTCGGACCGGGCTCATTTCACGACAAAACATTCGCCTGTACTCAGAAGGCGAGGTGCCGAGCTGAACGCCGAATTGTTGCCTCAAGGATAAGGTGGTGCCAAAACCTGCTCAACCGCTTCAACAACTACAACGTCGAGGATGGCCGCTACGAGCAGCGCACCCGCTGGATACGCTCGATCACGGACTACCAGCTGGACGACAATACCCAGTTGCGCAATACCTTCTACCACTACGATGGCCAGCGCGATTACCGCAACCTTGAGGTCTACCGCTACAACAGCGACAACAGCGCCATCGCCCGCTCCGGCGGTTACCGCCAGCGGCACGACCAGGAGGTCAACGGTGACCGCATCGAGCTGACTCACCAGGCTCAACTGTTCGGCCTGGCTAGCGATTGGGCGCTGGGCGTGGATTACAACACCAACCAGCAAACCAACTACCCGTTGTCCAAAGGCGCCTTCGACACCATCGATCCAGATGGCTTCGAGCCGGGCCACTTCCTGGACATTCCGGGGATGGATGCACCGCGCAGTAAAGGTCGCAG
>NZ_UETT01000015.1:0-186656 GCF_900115935.1 Pseudomonas sp. 43mfcvi1.1
TGTTGCCATGAACAAAGTAGCTATTGCCGCCATCGATTTGGGAAAACACTCCTTTCACCTGCATGCTCAAGATGATCGTGGTCATGAGCTTTATCGCAAAAAATTTACTCGAGTGACGCTCGCTCAACACCTGGCGAATCTCGAACCTTGCACCGTCGTGATGGAAGCTTGTGGCGGAGCCCACTTCATGGCGCAGGAGGTCGCGAAGCTGGGACATACGCCCAAGCTCATTGCTCCTCATCTCGTGCGTCCTTACGTGAAGAGCAACAAGAACGACTTCGCTGATGCCGAGGCGATCTGCGAGGCAGCGACTCGCCCAACGATGCGCTTTGTGCCGCCAAAAAACCAAGCTCAGCAGGCGCTAGCCATGCTCAACTCGACCCGCGATTCGTTCATCAAAGACCGCACCGCGACCGCCAATCGGATTCATGCCGCCCTTCTGGAGGTGGGCATCAGCCTGGCCCCAGGCTTCAAATCCATCAAAGAGCTTCCGGCGCGGCTGGAGGCGAGTTCACTTTCTGAACGCTTCAAAAAAATTCTGATGAAGCTGCATGAGCACTTCAACCACCTGGATGAGCAGGTCAAGACACTGGACAAGGACGTGGAGAGCCAGGCCGCTGAAGATGATCTGGCGGCTCGTTTGATGACTATGCCCTGTGTCGGGCCGATCACCTCCAGCGCCCTGGCTGCTGAGTTGGGCGATGGTAAACAGTTCAAGTGCGGGCGAAACTATGCGGCCTCAATCGGGCTGGTGCCCAAACAGCATTCCACGGGCGACAAGACGGTACTGCTGGGAATCAGCAAGCGCGGTGATCGGAATCAGAGGCGTCTGCTCATCCAGTGTGCCCGAGTCTACTTAATGCAGCTGGAGCGCCAAAGAGGCTGGCTGGCGGACTGGGTCCGGCAGCTGTTGGCCCACCATCACTCCAACCATGTGGTCTGCGCGCTGGCCAATAAGATGGCGAGGATCGCTTGGGCGATTGCGGCACACCACACTGAATTCGATGCAGGGCCAGCTGCGATGAACACCTGACCCTGCTGTCATCCGAGCACCACCCACCTGGTTTTGCGATGCTGGATAACTGATGACGTGAACGGCCAACCGGCCTGACGACAACCCTGAGCTCCCACACGGCTGAAAGGCCGTCCAATTAATTAGGATCGTCGGGCATCGATTCTCATCGAGGCGCGGGGCCACAACCCCACTCAGACGCCGGATAGATGAAAGCAAGCCAACCACGCATCAAAAACAGTATTGCAGAAAAGGGGATAACCATAGATGTGGGAGCGAGCCTGCTCGCGATGACGGCAGCCAATACAACTTAGTTGTCACTGGACTACCGCTATCGCGAGCAAGCTCGCTCCCACATTGATTGCTCGGGTTTCTCTCAGGTCTCGGCCTGCATCATGAATGCTTACCTCACCTCAACCACATCCAATGCTCGATTCGCCAGCAACTGGCTCAGCTCGATCATCTGCTGGACCCCCAGGGCGATATTTCGTCGCGAGCCCTTCAGGTCGAATGCCAAGTCGCTGACCATGGCATTGGCCGAGGCCAGGGTTTCGCTGAGGTTGGCGAGCAGGCATTCGGCGTCGATGTTCGGGGCGATGATGAAAAGGGTGTCGGGTGTGTCGCCGGTTTCTTTGTCTGCTTTGGGTTTGAGGTAATAGTCCAGGGCACGAGTGGCCGCGTCGTCGAGTTTTTTGGCGTTGGCCGATTGGCTGCGGGAGATGTGATCGTCTGGGGGATTTGGTGTGTTCTTCGGCATTCTATGGATCCTTGAAGTTGAGCCACCACTCACTCGCGACTAAACGAGGGGTGGCAGCTGTACGCAGGTTAGTCGACCGGGGATCCAAGAAACCGGCGCGCCCGAGGGCGCCCTGCGCACAGCTACCATCAAGTGCAGGAATAGAAGTACCTGACTGAATGGAGCAATGAGCACCTTGGAATACCGAGCGACTAAACCCGATCACTGATGGGCAGTGACAGGATCAAAAGTACCGATGGGCCCCAAAGCGCACAAGCCGGCGGATTCTGGCGTAGGTGTAGGCAGAGACGCAAGGCAACGTAGCCTTGTGTTGCGCTTTTGAAGGACGGATTTGAAGTCTTTTCCTAGGGACGTGTAGGGCGAATTCCCCATGTGATCAGCAGGGGCATCAGATATGGAGCCAAGCTCCTGTGGCGAGGGGATTTATCCCCGTTGGGCTGCGTAGCAGCCCCTAAGTGGCTAGTGCGCCTGGGGTGGAATTTAGGGCCGCTTCGCGTCCCAGCGGGGATAAATCCCCTCGCCACAGTGAATCAAATGAGGCTTAAGTGAGGCGTATTGCCTATTTATGCAAAACAGCATTTGTCTTCTGCAAAAAGAACAAGCATCATGCGCGTTATGCAAAAACGCAACGTTTCTACCGTATTAAGAGCATTGCTCGATCAGCACGGGATCTCCCCCACGGAGCTTCACCGGCGTACCGGCGTGCCTCAGTCCACTCTCTCGCGGATCCTCAGCGGCAAGATCGTCGATCCTTCGGATAAACACATCTCGAAGATCGCCGAATACTTCGCCGTGAGCACCGATCAGTTGCGCGGGCGTGCGGACGTTGTGCCCGCCGGCAATGCTCGCCGCGATGAGCCGCATTCCGAACTCAAGGACATAAGCCTGTGGGACGACGAAACACCCGTCGAAGAAGACGAGGTGTCGGTTCCTTTTCTGCGTGAGGTTGAATTGGCTGCTGGATCAGGAAGATTCGTCATCGAGGAAAGCGAGCGCTCTAGCCTGCGCTTTGGCAAGCGTAGCCTGCGCCACAACGGTGTGCAGTTCGACCAGGCCAAGTGCGTGACGGTGCGCGGCAACAGCATGTTGCCGGTGCTGCGCGACGGCGCCACGGTTGGAGTGAATGCGGGCAAATGCGGGATCGGCGACATCGTCGACGGTGACCTCTACGCCATCAACCATAACGGCCAATTGCGAGTGAAGCAGCTTTATCGCCTGCCCACCGGCATCCGCCTGCGTAGCTTCAACCGTGACGAGCATCCGGATGAGGACTACACCTTTCAGGAAATGCAGGATGAGCAAATCGTCATCCTCGGTCACGTCTTCTGGTGGGGCATGTACGCCCGTTAACCTCTCCGCTGTCAGATGAAACCCGCCGCTGTGCGGGTTTTTTTTCGCCTCCTGAAAACCCGCAACCCCTGTACTTACAAGGCTTTCATGCGCTTGCGCATTTTTAATGCATAAATAAATGCATTTACGCATTGACTGTATATGCATTCATGCATATTCTGTGTCCAAGCCGCTCGACAAAGCGGCTGGCAACAAAGCTCTTTAGTTCCACCAACAGGCAGCGATGAACCGGCCTTAACGGTTCAGAGGGTTGGCAACTGACCCGGGTGTGCAGCGTAAAGCACCAGAAGCAGTTATCCGGCGGGCAGGGACCGCGGCCGGAGGAACAATTTGAATGGATCCGTACCGCGCCAGTCGCGCCGAAAGATCAAGCGCATTACTGGAAAGCCTGGGCAACCGGGCTTTTTGGAATGCCTCTGTATCAACGCTCCCAAAACCATTACCTGAAGGAAGTAGATCAATGAAAAAACTATTCAGTGTTCTGATCGCAGCCGTCCTGGCGGCCCAGGTCACCCATGCGCTGGCTGAAACGTCCCCTGTCGGTTCGTGGCAATTCGCGTCTTACCATGTTCCGGGCGGTAGTTTTTATGCCAACCAGACGATCTGTTTCAAAGCGGACAATACCTGGTACTCAAGCTCGCAGGCTGGCTGGAACGGCGCATGGTTCCAGAACGGGGACGATCTCCAGTGGAATGGGAGTGTGCCAATGCCAGGCGCAGGGAGTGCCAATAATCTCGCGACCATTGCCATGGGTAAGTTGGTGGTTGCTGGCTCAATGTCGGGTAACTACGCGGAATGGTCGGCACCCAGCGCGCTGCCGCTGTCGTGGGACAGGCACTACACCTACACCATGACTTACAAAGGCGCGACCTGCGCTGCTCCAAAGTGACGGCAACCCTGTTCCATTAAAGGCACGTCGAAAGATCAAGTGCATTACTGAAATGCCTGGGCAACCGGGCTTTTTGGAGTGTCCGTGCAAGGCACTTCAAACCGCTGCCAATGGAGGGCTTTCAATGCTGAAGGATTTCAGATGCGGTAGCTGCAAAAGGCTTCTTGCCCGCATGGGCGAGAACACCGAACTCCAGATCAAATGTGCCCGATGCGGGACGTTGAATCATGTGAAGGCCCTTGAGCCTCGAGTGATCGCCAGAGAGCGAGATGAGCGCTGTTGATCAAGCGCGCGATCAATCAATAACTCAAGAGGTGAATCATGAATCGTTTCAAGAAATACGTCGCCCCGCTGTCGCTCTCCATTGCGCTGCTCGGCGTTGGGAGCAACGCGAGCGCCGCCAACCTTCTGGTCAACGGCAGCTTCGAACAGCCAGGCTGCAGCGGCAGTTGCATCCTCGATACCCCGGCGAAAGCCAACTTCATCACCGGTTGGACGACGTTTCTGTCCGGTGCCGAGTACTTCAATATGCCCGCTTCGATCGGAGGTTCCGTGGCTGCGGATGGCGTTGTGATTGTCGACCTGGCCAATTATGTCTACGGCAACGGCGGGGGGATCCAGCAGAACTTCACCACCACGGTCGGCGCCAAGTACCGATTGACCTTCAGCGCGGGTAATTCGCGCTACGCCAGCCGCTCCGGCGACGGCACCATCCAGGTCAAGGTGGCGGGGCAAAGTGTCACCTTCAACACGCCGTCGGCCAAAGGTACTGCCGTGGAGTGGAGCACCATCACGTATGACTTCACGGCCACTTCGGCTCAAACGACTTTGGCGTTCTCCAATGAGCAGAACCCTTACGCCCACTTCGCCTTCATCGACAACGTCAGCGTTGAGCCACTGTAAGCCAACGATTGTCCTGCGAAGACTCGCCGCCCCCAAGCACTCATCCCTCACCCCCCAGGAAGCGTGACATGACAAACGAGCAACAAGCGTTGCTGGACATGCCGATCTGGCTGGTCATCGTGCTCGCCCTGGTGGGTGGGGTGACTGGCGAGATGTGGCGTGCCGACAAGGAGGGCGCCCGAGGCTGGTCGCTGCTACGTCGCCTGGCCCTGCGTTCCGGCGCCTGCATGGTCTGCGGTGTCTCGGCGATCATGCTGTTGTACGCCATGGGCTTGTCGATCTGGGCCGCTGGTGCCTTTGGCTGCCTGACGGCGATGGCCGGGGCGGACGTGGCCATCGGTCTTTACGAACGCTGGGCCGCCAAGCGGATGGGCGTCAGTGAGCTGCCGCCGCGCGATCCCCGTTCCGACCAACACTGATCCCTCGCTGGTGATCTTCGTGCCGCCATAAAAAACAGGAGGCCTTGATGCCTGCCGTCCTCGAAAAACCGTCGCAGCTGTTCGCCGCCGTTGCCCAGACGCTGCGCGCCACTTACCCCACTTTGAAAATCGGCAGCCCCCAGGATTTCGATGGCACCGACGACCAACCCTGGGTGCTGATTGCCCTTGAGCGTGATGGGCCTGGCCACCGTGCCAACGACGGGCGTATCGCCCATGTCCTGACGGTTTCCCTGCAAGTGGTCATGGCTGTTCCGGGCTGGGATGCCTGCGACTTGGCCGCTGAGCTGAAACACCTGGTTGTGGATAACCGCTGGGGGCTGTCGGCCAATCAATGCGATCTGCCCACGGAGCTCGATGGCCTGCCATCCACGTTCATTAACCCGGCGCGGGCGTACACCGCCTGGACCCTTTCCTTCAGCCAAACCCTCTACCTCGGCCCGACGCTGCTGGAGGACCCGCTGGGCATCCCGAAATTTGCCCGCACCTGGGAAGTCTCGAACATCGACGACCCAGACCAATACACCGCACTCGAGGGCTGACCCATGTTTGATGCGCTGTTACGGATGCATCTGGGGCCGATCATCGAGCGTCTGGCCGAGATGGAAACCGAGTTGGAAGACTTGCATCGGCGTGCGGAGAGTTTCTGCCGTATCGGTGTTTGCCAGGAAGTCGATGCGGCCAGCAACACCTGCAAGGTCAGCCATGGCGGCTTGCTGACCCCGGCGATCCGCTTTTTCAACCCAAGCGCCGGCGCCCAGAGCGAGTCGCGGATTCCGTCCGTGGGTGAGCAGTGCCTGTTGCTGAACCATGGCGGCGGCGAGGGCGGCGGGCAGGCGGTGGCGTTGTTCGGCCTCAACGGCGGTCAGTTTCCGCCCGTCTCGACCCAGGCCACGTTGACGCGTCGCCTCTATCAGGATGGTACGGAAAACGGCTACGACCATGCCAGCCATGTCCTGCACTGGCAAAACGGTCCGGCGGCATTCACCGGTTCTCGTGAGTCGCTCCAATTAAGCATTGGCCCGGCGAGGTTGGCGATGACGCCCGAGGCTATCGACTTGCAACTGGGCGCCGTCGGCATTCGGCTCGACGCCTCCGGTGTGCACCTGAGCGGCCCGGTGGTGGATCACCAGGGACGTGTCATCAGTACCGCATAAGAGATTTCCCCATGATTGGAATCGATCGAAATACCGGCGCCACGGTCGACGACTGGCTGCAATTTGTCCAGCGCGCCACTCGGGCGTTGACCACGCCGTTGGGCACGCGGCAGAAGCGCCCTTTGTATGGCTGTGCACTCACGCAATTGCTCGGGCAGAACCTCGGCGATGACTTGCTGATTCTGGCCCAGAGCCACGCGGCCCAAGCGTTCTACAACCCGGACAATGGCATCGGTGATTTCGAGCCGCAGGTCATTGTCGCCAGCCGACAGGGCGCCGGTTTGTTGTTGCGCTTCGCCGGCATCTGGAAAAACCGCAAACAGACTTTCGAGGTGGTGACATGAGCATGTTGATACCTGGCCAGAACCAGTTGGCTGAACCGGCAATCGTCACCGTCGACGCGTTCGAGGATCTGCTCGCCGAATTCAAGACTTTCGTGCTCGAGTACGTCGGTGCCCGTTCTCCTGAGAGCGCGGCCAAGCTTGTAAACAGCCTGGAAAACGAAAGCGAACTGCTGACCCTGGCCCTTGAGGCGTTCTGTGTTCGGCTGCAAACCCACGAACGCAAATACAACGCGCGCATCAAGCAGATGCTCGCGTGGTGGGCCACCGGCACCAACCTCGATGCGCGCCTCGCGGACATGGGCCTTGAGCGCCAGTTGCTCGATCCCGGCGATCCGGCGGCGTTCCCGCCCATTCCACCGGTCTACGAGAGCGATGACGATGCCCGCTTGCGCTATTACCTGGCGCCCCATGCCCCGGCCGCCGGCTCGCGCATGCAGTATCGACGGGAGATTTTTACCTTGGGTGAACGGCCCGTGGTGAAGGTGGAAAACGCCTCGGCGGGCGTAGTGACGGTCACCTACACCTTCGACCCGGATGGCCATGCGGCGCAGGTCAAGGACGGCAACGGACGCCGTACCGCGCCGGGCGAAGTCACGGTCACGGTGCTGTCCCGAGAGGGCAATGGCACACCGTCCGAGGCGCTGCTCGAGGGCGTTCGCCAGCATTTCGCCCGGCCTGATGTGCGACCGGAAACCGACCTGGTCATCGTCCAGGCCGCGCAAATCAAACCCTACAAAATCCGCGTCGTGGCGAAGATCAATGCCGGTCCTGATTCAGGTTTGACCAAGGTCGCTGCCGAGCAGCAATTGCAGGCGTACGCCGAGGCGTGCCATCGCCTGGAAGGTCGGGTGGACCCGAGCTGGATCGACTACACGCTGCACAGTGCGGGCGCGGTTCAGTTGCAGATTCTCGAACCGCTGGCGCCGATTGTGACGACGGCTTTCCAAGCCCCGTACTGCACGGGCGTCGAGGTCGAGGTGGATACGTTATGAGTGACGACACACCTCGCCCAAGCCTGTTGCCGGCCAACAGCTCGGCGCTGGAAAGGGCGCTCGATCTGGGCTTCGCCCGGTTGCTCGAGCGCGTTGATCCGCCGTTTCCTGAGTTGATGAACGCGAATCAGACCCCATCCGCTTTCCTGCCTTATCTGGCGGCGGATCGCGGCGTCAGCGAGTGGGATGCGGCCGCCAGCGACCTGGAAAAACGTCTGACGGTTTCGCTGTCCTGGCAGATCCAGCGCCAGGCTGGCACTCGCCAGGCCCTGAACCATGCAGTCGAGTCTCTGGGGTTCACGCCTCACGTCACCGCCTGGTACGAACAGCAACCCAATGCCCATCCCTACACCTTTGATGTGCAAGCCATCATCGGTCAAGGCTGGGCCAGTGGTGATCACAATCGCTTGATACAGCGAATCAATGCCGCCAAGAGCGAGCGCGACCAGGCCACCATCACCCTCGTGCATCAAACGGGCGGCGGCCTGGCAGCGGCGGCAGTTTTGCACGGACCGCTGAGCGACGGTGAGCTGTTTTTGTGCGGGGCACTGCCGCTACTCGATCTCGGTGCGCGGCTTATCGGCATTGGGATTTCCCAACGCTACACCATTAACGATTACGACCTCAGGGCGCAGCCATGACAGAAGATATTACGCGCTTGGTTCGCTTCACTTCCGCCGGTCTGGCGGAAGTGTTGCAGGCAAAGAACCAAGGCTTGAAAGGTGAGATCACTCACATCGGTGCCGGTACCGCTCGCTACGATCCCAACGGATCGGAAACGGCGCTTCGCAATGAACGGCAGCGCGTGGCGATCGTGGATTACGAAGACCTCGATCCAGGGCAACTGAGAATGGCCGCCTTGTTCGACGGGCCTGATGAATACGAGATCGGCGAATTCGGTTTTTATCTCTCCACCGGAACGCTGTTGGCCGTGTACTCGGTGGCTGGAAAGTTGCTGACTTACAAAGCCGCTGCTGCGCGCGTATTGCAAAAATTCACACTGGATATCTCACCGCTGCCAGCGCAAAGCGTCACGGTGGTGGTTGGGTCTGACGATCTGAACATTCTGTTGAGCGAGGAAATCGCCGCGCTGGCGACGGCTAACATCGACAACATGGCCCGGCATGTCGGTTTGATGTTTCGTGTGATGACGCTTGAAGCCAAATAAATCAATAGCACAAGGAACTTGAAACGTGAGTCTGGAAACCACTATCGCGTCGCTGGTGACAGCGGCCAACAACTTGACCACGGTGGTCAATGGGAAGATCGGCAGTATCAACACGACCATGGCCACGGCTTTGGACCAATTCAATGAATGGAGGAGTCTCAAAGACGTTGAAGGGGATCCGGCAGCACTCGGCACTATTCGTCGCAACCTGCTGCAAGGATTTATTTCCGGCACCGGCGGTGCACAAGGTGTTGGCGCGCAGGGTGATTTTACGGCGACAGACCTGGGCACCACTGCGAACGTCTATGTACATTTCAAAGTTCCGTTGAATATCAACGTAAATTCGGAAATGTTCTGGTTCAATATCAAAGGCTACAGTTACGGTACGGCGAAAATTATTGAGGAAACGCTCGTCGGATATTGCTATCAACCTACTCGCACACTGCAAAATGTTTCGACTTTCGGCAACATGACACCTGCTTGTTACGTTGATACGAACGGTAATATTGTGATGCGCATTCTGGTTCCAAGTATTTACTACACCACGATACGTATTGACACCATGCGCGTGGGAAATGGTCGATTGTTTAAACTTGGCGATTTGAAAACCAAGTTGTCGTTGGCTGAAACCGTTGCCTTTAGTTAAGGGAATAACATGTCTGATACATCTGAAAACAATAGTGAAGGATTTCCGCTTGCGGTGCCGACGCCTGACATTGAATGGGCTGCGGTTCGTACCCGTCGTGATCAGCTTTTGCGAGCGACTGATTTTACCCAGTTGCCGGATTACCCCGTTACTGCTGCCCAGCTAGCCCAGGTTACCGCCTACCGTCAGGCGCTAAGAGATATTCCCGAAATGGCAGAACATCCTGACGAGTTGGTGTGGCCTGAGCTGCCGGTCTTCGTGAAGTAACCCTCACCGCGAAAGCGGTTTTTTTCGTTCGTGCAAAGCCCCTTTTATGGGGCTTTTGCGTTTTTTGCGTCTGGAGACTCTCGTAAATGTCTATCCGCCAAACCTACACCGTACTCCTCCCGTTCCCCACCGGCGGCGGCCATTGGTCGAGCGTCGGCCAGGAACTCGACCTGCTCGACGTCGAGGCCAATGCCTTGCGCAGCGCTGGTCGTCTGGAGCTGAAAAAAACCGAGGCCGCTGAAGCGGCTTCTGCATCCACCCCGGCCAAAAAGGCCACAACCAAAAAGGCTGAATAACCATGGCTGAGGTTTTGAACTTCGAGCACAACGGCATTACCGTCAATGCCACTGAATCTCCCGAGGCCATGGGTGGCCTGGGTGACAACGTCATCGGGCTGGTCGGCACCGCGCCGAATGCCAATCCGCTGATTCCGAAAAACACCCCGTTCCGTATCAACAGCTTCACCACCCAGGCCCAGCTGGACCCGACCGGTGCCGAGGCGGGTACGCTGTTCCAGGCGGTCTACCAGATCCTCAAAGTGGTCAAGGTGCCGGTCTACGTCGTCATCGTCGAAGAGGGCGCGACTCAGGCCGACACGCAGAACAACGTCATCGGCGGCATCGAGGCGCAGACCGGGCGCAAGTTGGGCTTGGCCG
The DNA here is from genome assembly GCF_900115935.1 of Pseudomonas sp. 43mfcvi1.1. Classification (NCBI taxonomy): domain Bacteria; kingdom Pseudomonadati; phylum Pseudomonadota; class Gammaproteobacteria; order Pseudomonadales; family Pseudomonadaceae; genus Pseudomonas; species Pseudomonas sp. 43mfcvi1.1. The sequence continues at coordinate 10,579 of NZ_UETT01000015.1, forward strand.
CGTTGAGCGGGGTCGCTGAAGACCTGACCATCATCGGCGCGCCGGGCTTCACCGGCACCAAGGCCGTAGCCAGCGAGTTCGCCTCGTTCGGCAAGCGCATCAAGGCGCGCGTGGTGCTCGACGGCAAGGACGCCTCGGTCGCTGATCAAGTGACTTACAGCCAGGAACTGGGCGGCGCGGACCTGGGTTTCGACCGTTGCCTGGTGGTGCACAACATGCCGGCGGTGTACTCCAAGGCGGCGAAGAAAAACGTCTTCCTGGCCCCGTCGAGCCTGGCCATCGCCGCGCTGGCCAAGGTCAAGCAATGGGAGAGCCCGGGTAACCAGGTGACCTACGCCGAAGATGTCTCGCGCACCGTCGAATACAACATCCTCGACACCTCCACCGAAGGCGATCTGCTCAACCGCTACGGCGTCAGCTACTACGCTCGCACGATCCTCGGCGGCTTCTCGCTGCTGGGTAACCGCTCCATCACCGGCAAGTTCATCAGCTACGTCGGCCTGGAAGATGCCATCAGCCGCAAGCTGGTGAAAGCCGGTCAGAAGGCCATGGCCAAGAACCTGACCAAGTCGTTCATGGACCAGGAGGTCAAGCGCATCAACGACTGGCTGCAAACCCTGGTCGCCGACGAAACCATCCCCGGCGGCAGCGTGTACCTGCACCCGGAATTGAACAGCGTCGAGAAGTACAAGAACGGCACCTGGTACGTGGTCATCGACTACGGCCGCTACGCGCCGAACGAACACATGATTTATCAACTCAATGCCCGCGATGAAATCATCGAGCAGTTCCTGGAGGACGTTCTCTAATGTTTACCAACCGCGTAAGACAGGCCATCGCGGCCACCCTGCAAGGCCTGCCGTTGTCGGCGACGGTGGAAGAGTTCAGCCCGCCGAAGATCGAATTCGACATGGAAGATATGCGTGGCGGCCGTTTCATTGGCGAGGAAATGGTCAAGAGCGGCAAGGTGCTGACGGCCAAGTTGACGCTGCAAGGTCTCGGCCCGGAAATCATGCTGGCGCTGGGCGTGAGCGTGGGCGACGACATTCTGCTGAACGTTCGTGAAGCCGGTCAGGATCAGGACGGCAACACTTGGTTCACTTACCACACGGTCGGCGGCAAGTTGAAATCCCTCGAGGAGACGCCGCTGAAAATGAGCGAGAAGCCCAAGACCAACCTTGAGCTGTCCTGCCGCACCTACAACCGTCTGGAAAACGGCGTCCCGGTGATCGACATCGACGTGCGCACCCAGAAGTTCGTGCTCAACGGCGTCGACATTCTCGGCGATGCGCGCCGTGCGGTGCTGTTGCCTTAAACACCCGCCAGCCGGCTGAACAAAACCCCTGTGGGAGCGAGCCTGCTCGCGATAGCGGTGTATCAGACATCTCGATGCTGAATGTACCTCCGTCATCGCGAGCAGGCTCGCTCCCACAGGTTGTCCCCTGATTCACCAAGGAACTGATTTCATGTCCTGGATGCCTCCTACACATGAGCTGCTTTCGCCGATCACCGCTGACGACGAGTCGCAGATCGAGCAGCTCCAACTCAAACCCTTGTTCTACGCCGCGCAGAAAGACGCCCTGGCCCGTGCCGGCGATGACGAAGACGATCAGTTTTTCGAGCTGGCCAAATTGGCCACCGGCCTGTCGGTCAAGGAGCTGGATCAGCTCAAGCGCCCGGACTACGTCAGCATTGCCCAGTACGTGCACGACATGTCCACGCGCCCGGCGTCGTATTTTCTGGATGATCCGCAGACCGACCCCGACCAGGTGCAACTGCTGCAACCGCTGAACGTGGCGGGCCGCAGCCTGACGTCGCTGACGTTGGAAATGCCGGTGCTGCGTGCCGCCAAGGCGATGAAGAAACTGAAGACGGCCAAGGAACGCGCCGAGTTCATCACCGCCCATTGCACCGGCCTGATGATTCCCGACCTGGACCTGCTGAGCGTGCCCGACTGGACGCAACTTCAGGTGCGCATCGACGATTTTTTAAACAAACCGGCGGACTACTTTCGGAGCGCGACATCGAAGTGATTCTCGATGTGGTGCCGCTCATTTACTCGGTAAGTGAGGCGGAAATCCTGGAGTGGGACGCCGGCAAGGCCTTGCGCCGTTACGACATCGCGATCACTCGCCTTGGCGTGAAACAGGAGTAGAGCGGGATGGCGGACGATAGATATTCGCTCAAATACGCAGCCTTCAATGAGAGTGGGCTGGCGTTCGGTAATACCAGCCTCGCCAGTGGCGTGTCGGCACAGGGCGCGTTTGCCAGGGACCAGCTGTCGAGTCTCGATCTGGCGCTGGAAACGCTCGGGCTCAAGCTCGGGCTGCTGACCACGGCGATCGAGTCGCTGACCGTGAAGCTGTCGGCGCAACGATTGTTCTCCCAAACGATGGGCGTCGGCGCCAAGGGCGAGTCGGCCAATGAGCCAAAGGGCAAGTCGGGTGGCGGTATCGAACCACCCGAGTCGCTCAAACCCGCGATAGCGATGGATTCGGCCATGGCCGATCTGAAGCTGGCCACCCAGTTTACCCCTCGCCAGATCGCAGAGATGGCTGAGCCGACTCAGCAGATCGCCCGCGCACCGCTGGTAGCAGCCGGCGGAACCAAAGCGGTTGACCTGGTGAGAATCGAAAGCCTGGCAGCCAGTGCTGGCATCGGTCGCGATCTGCCCCATGCATCGGACCGACAGTTCGAACTGTTGCGCTTTGCCAGTGATGTTGGTGTCACTGCATCGGCGTTCAGAAAACCGGCCATGGAAGTCGCCGAGATGATGGTCGGCTGGCGCACCTCCATGAAGCTCAGCGGCGCTCAAGCCTTTGACCTGGCGGATGCCATCAACCAGTTGAGCAAGATCCCCGGTGGGGCGAAACCGGGAGACATCGGCGCCGTCTTGCAGCGTGACGGTGCGGCGGCGACGACGGCGGGCCTGGCTCCTGCGCAAGCGGCAGCGTTGACGGCGGCATTGCTCAATACCGGCACGCAACAGGCTGAAGCCGGCGTGGCGCTTGATCACTTCACGACTGCCCTGGGCAAGGGGGATCGGGCCTCTGCCACCGAGCAAGCGGCCTGGAAGCAACTGGGCCTGGAGCCGAACGCGGTGGCGAGCGGCTTGCGTGACAAGGACACGACGTCTGGCACGGTGATGACGGTGCTCGCGGCCTTGAACGCCCAACCTGCTGATAAACGCTTGACCCTTGCTTCTTCGCTGTTTGGCAGTGGGGATGAATCGGTGCTGCGCATGGCGCAGAAACTGGCCGATGTGAATGAAGCCTTCGGACAAGTGAAAGACCCGGCCCAATACGCCACGTCGCAGTTGGGTGATAAGGGGTCGGTAAGGCAGGACGCGTTGGCGCTGTCGAATACCCAGCAAGGCCAGTGGAATGTCTTGGGTGCACGTGCTGAGCGTCTGTCGGTGACCACGGGCAATGCCCTGGCGCCCGTGGCGGATAGCTCGCTTCAGGCGTTGGGTTCGCTGGCCGATGGCATGAGTGAATTGGCTGAGTCCTCACCTAAAGCCACCGCGGCAATTGTGCTTGTCGCCGCAGCGATCAAACCGCTGGTGAGTGCGTTGCTCAAGGCGGTTACGGATGAGCTGAGTAACCAAGCGGCCAAGCGCGTATTGGGGGCTGCGAGCGTTGGAGCTGGGGTGAGTGCCAGCGGTTCCCTGGTCGGCGTGGGTGCTTCGATACGCACGGTTACCCGCTTTATACCCGGGGCGTTCGCGCTGAGTGCCGCCCCCGAGGTGGTCGAAGGCGCGATGAGCGGCGACGCTCGAATGATCGGTGCTGGCCTCGGAACCGCTGGCGGCGGCTGGGCAGGGGCGTCGGCTGGCGCTACCGCCGGAGCCACTGTCGGTACTTTTTTCGGCCCGCTCGGCACCGCCATTGGCGGAGCACTTGGCGCGGTCGTTGGCGGACTGGCCGGTAGCTGGATCGGTGGAGAGTCGGGCTCCTGGCTGGGTGACCAACTCGCCACGCCCGCCGACAAGCTCCCCCCTCCGGATCAGGCCGCCAAGGCGCTGACCAATGTCCAGGCCACCACGGCACAGAACACCATGACCGCGAACATCTACATCAACGGCCAGGACCAGGCCAGCGCCAGTCAATTGGCCAACCTGGTGGTGCAGCAGCTCTCGGGCCAATTCGGCTTAACGACCATGCCCAACACACTCGCCATGCGCAGTGACGCGGCCCTGACCGATGGAGGTACGTGATGCGCCAACAAATGGCATTGGGCAGTTTCATTTTTGGCCTGTCGAGAAACTTCGCGTACCACAGTCTGGTACGCACCTCGGACGGCGGCTGGAAGAGCATCGACATCCTCACCAGCAAACCCAAGTCCAGTCAGGTTGGCCAGGGCCTGCAAGGGCTGACGATCACCGGCAAGTCGATGTACGCGATTGCCATGGACCGTCTCGATGAACTGCGGGCATTGCAGGCGCAGCGCGTCCCAGTGCCGTTGGTTGATGGCATTGGTCGCAACTGGGGCCTGTGGCAAATCAACAAGGTCACGGAAACCCAGACCGAGATCATTGATGACGGCACCGCGATGGTGGTCGGCTGGGTCATTGAATTAGTGGAGTTCGCCAATGCGTAGGGTTCGAAGCATCGCCGGTGATTCGGTGAATCTGTTGCTGTACCGCGAGTTGGAGCGTTGCGACGATTCCACCGAAGAGGCGCTCTGGCTGCTCAATCCGACGCTGGCCGAATGGGGCCCGGTCTTGCCGGCCGGGGTGTGGGTGATCCTGCCGGAAGTGGATCTCAAGCCTGTCGCACCGACACCGGTTTCGGCCTGGGATTAAGGAGGCAACATGTCATTGGGTTTCACGCCAGCGGTGGAAATTTATGGTGCGAACGCGGCACTGCTCAACGAACGCTTGCTCAAGTGGTCGCACGTCGACGCGGCGGGGATCGAGTCGGATCAACTGACGCTGACGATCAGCCTGGACGGGCTTGAAGGGTTGCCCAGCCTGGGCGGAAAAATCGGCCTACGGATCGGTTACCTGGAGTCGGGGCTGGTGGATAAAGGCGAGTTCGTCATTACCCGACGCACGCCGATGCTGTTTCCCCTGCAAATGGTCCTGGTGGCCATGGCCGCGCCGTTCAGCGCGGCGGACCAGAGCGGGTTCAAGCAACGCCGATCCGTCAGCCATGGCCCGACGACCCTGGGGGCGCTGTTTCGGCAATTGACCAGCAGGCACGGCTTTTCGCCTCGTGTCGCGCCGGATCTGTCGCTGATAAAAATCGAGCACGTCGACCAGTCCAACGAAACCGACATGGGGTTCCTGACGCGCCTGGCCCACCGTTATGACGCCGTCGCCAAGCCAATCAACGAGTTGTATGTGCTGGCTCGGCGCGGTCAGGCGAAGTCGTTGTCGGGCAAGGTCTTGCCGGAGATAAAGTTGTCGGTGACCACCAACAATCGCCCGGGGGATAACGCCTTTATCTCGGCCAAGCTGGAAGAAACCGCCCGGGCGAAATACCAGGGCTGCAAGACCAGTTGGTGGGACGCGGCGGCCGGCAAAGTGCGTGTCGAGGAGAGTGGCCTCGCGCCGTTCAAGACCCTGCGCCAACGGTTCCAGAGCGCCGACGATGCCCGCGCCGCTGGCGAAGGCGAGGTGCGGCGGATGATGCGCGAGGCCCTCAAGGTGACGATCGAATGCCCTGGCAATCCGGGATTATCTGCTGAAGGCATCGTACTGTTGGACCCTACCTGGCCGGATTTCATGCGCGGTCGCTGGTCGATTGACAAGGTCACTGCCAGCGGTGACCGGGAAAAAAGCTATCGCTGCAGCATTGAAGCGACTTGTCTGGATGCCAGGGCTTGACGTTCACCCATGAGAGCGGTTTTTGATGGGCGTCTATTTGGACGAGTTGCGACTTCAGGTTGCAAGTATTCGCTTCGCATCATCAACGCTTACTTTCGGGATGATGTGTGTGGGAACCCTGGAGGTGGAGGATAAGTTGTAAACCTGGAAACGGCTATCGATGACGGAGTTCGCCATCAGCTTCAAGGACGGCAGGATTCGGGTGTGATAGTGCTGGTCCAGGCCGCAGGGCGACCGGTTGATCTGGGCCGTTTCATAAAATCGGCCTGCGGCCTGGTTCAAGTCGAAGCCTACGAGGAACACCTTGTTGAATCCCAGGTGGTAGGCGACCTGCAGGGCAAGGTACATGACGGTTCGCGCATCGAAGCAGCCAGCGGCGAGGTCTTTGCTGAAGCCGATGTCTTTGCTGCGTTTGCTCAGGAAAGATGTTTTTCGGACGAGCGACTTTTCTCTGCCAAACAAGGTCGCCAAGAAGGAGGCCCTCGGGGCTTTTTTAAGGCTCAGGGAGCGTCCGCTTGGCGGGGTTTCAATGGCTTCGAATTGATCTTCCCATAACGCGACGTGTTCGCTGAGCCGCATGGCCGTGGCAAACAGCTCAGGTTGCTGACGCGGGAAATCATTGTCGGAGCAGACATAGAAGAATGGTTTTATATCGGTGTGGGTGAACATCGATATGGCGCCATTCATGGTGATCATCGGGATGTCTGAAAACTCATGGATAGGAAAATGCTTCGCCGAATTGCCTGAGGCGATAATAAAGACAGGGCCGCTTTTTACGCTCTTCAGTTCATCAGGGGAGATTTGCCTGGACGGGGCGGCGGGGGGATCCTTGGTGTATGACCTATCTGAGGTTTCCTTGCTCATTTGTCCTTCCTTAATGTTCAGGTCATCGCTTGTGCAACGATTATTCGGACACGTCGCTTTCCAGTTGAGGGGCAGCTTGGATAAAGGCCGGCTTCCGGCTTTTCCATCGGCACGCTCAAAGTGATTCGCGACGTTACGATCTACTAATCGACTGAAATTGTTGCTTTTTGTTCAGTCCGGTTTCGCTCTGAATACGATGCCGATTTCAGCATCCGCCATCGCCATGAGCGATTTTTCGACGATGTCTTTCAATTGCGTTAAGGAGAACGCCATGCCCATCACACAGGCACAACTGCTACAGATCCTCCCGAACGCCGGCGCCAATGCCGGCGTTTTTGCACCTGTGCTGAACGTAGCCATGGGCCGTTATCAGGTCATCGGCTCGAAGCGCGTCGCCGCATTCATTGCCCAGGTGGGTCATGAGTCCGGTCAACTGCGCTACGTGCGTGAGTTGGGCAATGATGCCTATCTGTCGAAATATGACACCGGCCCGTTGGCCCTGCGCCTGGGGAACAGTCCACAAGCCGACGGTGATGGTCAGAAGTACCGGGGCCGGGGTTTGATTCAGATTACCGGTCGGGCTAACTATCAGGCGTGCGGCGAAGCCTTGGGCCTGGACCTGGTCAATGAGCCGGCGTTGCTGGAGCAGCCACGGTGGGCCGCTCATTCGGCGGCCTGGTTCTGGGCGGTCCATGGGCTCAATGCTCTGGCTGACGCGGGACTTTTCGACAAGATCACGCAGCGGATCAACGGTGGCCAGAACGGCGCGACGCAGCGTCGGGCCTTTTATACACAGGCGCTGAAGGTGCTGGGATGAACCCCGTCGTAATGAGGTTCGCCCCGGTGTTCATGCTGATGCTTCTGCTGTTGGCGGCCGGTGTAACGTGGAAAGTCCAGGATTGGCGCTACGGCAAGGCATTGGCGGAACAGGCCAGGCTACAGGCCGAAACCCTGCGTCAGTTGACCTTGTCGAGCGCTATTGCACAGCAGCACGAAACCGACAAACGACTGGCTCTGGAGCAGCAACTCTCCACCAGCGAACAAACCCATTACCGAGCCCTGAGCGATGCCCAACGTGACCAGGATCGCCTGCGCGATCGCCTTGCTACTGCCGATGTCCGGCTGTCAGTCCTCCTCGACGCCGATGATGTTGCCGCCGGCTGTGCAGTGCCTGCCACCACCAACGCCAGCGGCGTGGTTCATGGAGGAGCGAGAGCCCGACTTGACCCAGCGCATGCTCAACGAATTATCGCCATCACCGACGCCGGTGATCGCGGATTGATTGCCTTGCAGGCCTGTCAGGCCTATATCAGAGCGCTGGGTCGGTAATCCGGCGAGCCTTGCAAGCTTCGGCTGCTCGTGTACGGTAGGCCCCATTGTGTCGAATCAGGAGAGCATCATGGACGACATTACCGAACTGGCCGCCGAACTGGGCAGGCGCCTGCAATTGCTCAATGCCCATGTGACCACGGCCGAATCCTGTACGGGCGGGGGGATTGCCGAGGCAATCACCCGGATTCCCGGGAGCTCGGCCTGGTTCGAGGCGGGGTTCGTGACCTATTCCAATCGTCAGAAGACCCAGCAGTTGAACGTGCCGAGCGAGTTGTTCGAGACGGTCGGGGCGGTCAGCCGCGAGGTGGTCGAGGCCATGGCACAAGGCGCCCAGCACAAGAGCCTGGCGCGTTTTGCCGTGGCGGTCAGTGGTATAGCGGGACCGGACGGTGGTTCGCCGAACAAACCGGTGGGCACGGTCTGGCTGGCCTGGGGCGTTGGCGAGAAGGTCGTCAGCGAGCAGCAGTTCTTTGCGGGCAACCGTGACGAGGTCCGCCGACAAACGGTGAAGGCCGCGCTAGAGGGGCTGCTGCAACATGCCGCTGTAGAAATCTCAAATCAGGGGTAGGCGATCCTCGAACGCTGTGGAATAATACTGGCTACTTATACAGGTGTTGGCCGTCAGGCCTTATTGATTACGTGAGGACTTTAATGGACGACAACAAGAAGAAAGCCTTGGCTGCGGCCTTGGGTCAGATCGAACGTCAATTCGGCAAGGGTGCCGTAATGCGTATGGGCGATCAGGACCGTCAGGCTATTCCTTCCATCTCCACTGGCTCCCTGGGTCTGGACATCGCACTGGGCATCGGCGGTCTGCCAAAAGGCCGTATCGTTGAAATCTACGGTCCTGAGTCGTCCGGTAAAACCACATTGACCTTGTCCGTGATCGCCCAGGCCCAAAAAGCCGGCGCGACCTGCGCCTTCGTCGACGCCGAACACGCCCTGGACCCGGAATATGCCGGCAAACTGGGGGTCAACGTCGATGACCTGCTGGTTTCCCAGCCGGACACCGGCGAGCAGGCCCTGGAAATCACCGACATGCTGGTGCGTTCCAATGCGGTCGACGTGATCATCGTCGACTCCGTGGCGGCGCTGGTACCTAAAGCTGAAATCGAAGGTGAAATGGGCGACATGCACGTGGGCCTCCAGGCTCGCCTGATGTCCCAGGCCCTGCGCAAGATCACCGGTAACATCAAGAATGCCAACTGCCTGGTGATCTTCATCAACCAGATCCGTATGAAGATCGGCGTGATGTTCGGCAGCCCGGAAACCACCACTGGTGGTAACGCGCTGAAGTTCTACGCCTCGGTCCGCCTGGACATCCGCCGTACTGGCGCGGTGAAAGAAGGTGATGAGGTTGTCGGCAGCGAAACCCGCGTCAAGGTCGTGAAGAACAAGGTGGCTTCGCCGTTCCGTCAGGCCGAGTTCCAGATTCTTTATGGCAAGGGCATCTACCTCAATGGCGAGATGATCGACCTGGGTGTGTTGCACGGTTTCGTCGAAAAATCCGGCGCATGGTATGCCTACAACGGCACCAAGATCGGTCAGGGCAAGGCCAACTCGGCCAAGTTCCTGGCAGATAATCCGGAAGTTGCCGCGGCTCTCGAGAAGCAACTGCGTGACAAGCTGCTGAGCCCAGTGGCAGACGTCAAGTCAGTCGCCAACCGCGAGACCGCTGACGACCTGGCTGACGCTGACATCTGATCGATCCAATGACCGCCGTACTCGATACCCTCGTCGCGGTGCGGCGAACCGCGATGGACCTGCTCGCCAGACGCGAGCACGGTCGAGTCGAGCTGACGCGTAAACTTCGTCAGCGTGGCGCGCCTGATGAGTTGATCGACACGGCCCTTGATCGTTTGACTGAAGAAGGCCTGCTGTCGGAGTTCCGCTACCTGGAAAGCTTCGTCGCTTATCGCGCCCGCTCCGGCTACGGTCCTTTGCGCATTCGTGAGGAGCTGGGCCAGCGTGGTTTGCAGCGCCCGGATATCGAACTCGCCTTGCGCGAAAGCGGTATCGATTGGCAGGAGCAACTGACGGACACCTGGCGGCGCAAGTTCTCAGGGCATTTGCCTATCGATGCACGAGAACGCGCGAAGCAAGGGCGTTTCCTGGCGTACCGAGGCTACTCCATGGAAATGATCAACCGCTTGTTCAGCGGTCGCGGTATGGACGATTAAATAAAACGGCCCGCTATTTCGATAGCGGGCCGTTTTTTTATGGGCTCAGGTTACCTTGATCGGCTCCCACGTGAGGGGATGGGGCTTTTGGGCGGGTTGGGCCCAGTTTTCCGGCAAATTGATGAAGTCCACCAGTTCCCTCAAGCGGCCGTGATCGCGGGCATTGAAAGTAAACGCCAGTCGCGTCAGATGACTGAAGCGGGGCTCGTCGTGCTCTTCACCGCTGTACTCATGTTGATGGAAGCAGTCGTTCAGGCACAGGTCGGCAAAATCCGCCTGCATCTGCTGCAATGCCTGTTCGCTTAGCTTGTGATTCATGCGGATCACGAACTGATGCTTGAGCCAGCGACTGGAGTGGAAGTTGCGGTAGAACTGGTTGATCTCTTCCACGGCGTCTTCAGCGTTGTACACCAGGCGCATCAGTTTCATGTCAGTGGGCAGGATGTAGCGGTTTTGCTCCAATTGCTCACGGATAAAATCCAGGGCACCTTGCCAGAACTTGCCCCCTGGGACATCCAGCAAGACAACCGGTACCAGCGGGCTCTTGCCTGTCTGCACCAGCGTCAGGACTTCCAGAGCCTCATCTAGCGTGCCGAAACCGCCGGGGCAGAGCACCAGTGCATCGGCCTCTTTGACGAAAAACAGTTTGCGGGTGAAGAAGAAGTGGAACGGCAGCAGGTTCGGCGTGCCTTCAACGGTCGGGTTTGCGTGCTGCTCGAAAGGCAGGGTGATATTGAATCCCAGGCTATGGTCACGCCCCGCGCCTTCGTGGGCAGCTGCCATGATGCCACCGCCTGCACCGGTGATGACCATCATGTCCGAGCGGGCCAGCGCAGCCCCCAGCTCTCGGGCCAGGCCATACAAAGGATGTTCGATGGGTGTTCGGGCCGAGCCGAAGACGGTGACCTTGCGCCGGCCCTTGAACTGTTCGAGCGTACGGAAGGCGTGCTCCAGTTCCCGCAGGGCCTGTAACGTGATCTTGGCATTCCAGCGGTTGTGATCTTCCTGGGCCATGCGCAGCACGGTCAGGATCATGTCGCGGTAAATGGGGAGGTTGGGGCTGTTGGGGGACACCAGGTTGAGTTGCTCTTCGACCTTGCGGGTGAGGTCGTGGCCGTGGTTCTCAAAATGACGACTGAGCAGGTCATTCGGTTTGTAAGGCATTCAACTTCTCCTTCTTAACAGAACCCTGGCCCGAACGAGAGATTCGTCAGGGCCACGACACTCCGTGTGTCGTTGTCGGCCCAGGCCCGTGCCTGGACGTTCGACCTGGCTCGACGCGGTCTGCAACAAAGCGATCAAGCCATCCAACAGGTTCCGTTTTTCCCTTGGATGAAAACAATCACACGGCAAGGTACTGGCAGGGCAGCCTCGTTCTGCCCGATGACAAAAGATACTTCTGAATCTAGCTGATCTTCGTAGCCCTGATCATGGCGCTCAAAAGTGACCGTTGGCAACCGCTGAAATACCCCACCGCTCGTCAGATTAGCGACTGGCTACGTGCCGCTCTGATTTACTGATAACAAGCGTGCCAATGCAATTCGGCGCTCAGGGCTGGGCGTCAGGCGATGGACTGAAGCGGATAGGGCATGGAGGCGGGAGAGATGGCCAGGGTGACTCTGGAACTCGACAGGCAGTTATACCTGACGTTGTTGGAAGCGGCTAAGGCCAATCAGGTAAGTCTTGAAGAGGAATGCTGCCGACGGCTGGAAGGCCGGACTTGGCGCTCGCGTTATCTGCAAGCGCTGGTAGCCGAACTGCGCGCCGACGATGAGCAGCGGCGCGCACGCTTGGGTTGATTACTTCTTCGTCTTGGCCGGTTTCGGGCAGTCCGATTCCTGGAAGCGCTCGGTTGCAACCGGGCGGTTGGTCTTAACTTCGGTGAACTCGTAGCGCATGGTCGCGCCCTTGGCCATCAGCTTGCGGAAGCCCGGATTGGTGCACACCGTGGAGCCCAGCTGGAAATACACGGCCTTGGGGTCAGCGCGCATTTTCTGCGCATGGCTGCTTTGCACGCTCAGGTGATTGATCAACTCGGTGCCTTCGACGGTGTAACCCTGGTCGAGGATGTCTTCGTTGATCGCCCGTGGCGTACCGACGCTACTTTCCCTGGCGACGTTCTGCAGCATCTTGTTCAGTTCGAGTTCTTTCAGCGAGGCAGCCTGAGCGCTGAGGGACGTTGCCAGCAAAACGGCAACGGTAGGGACGATAAGGCGCAGCATGAAACTCTCCTGGTTCAGTGACTGGTGGTTCGACCGATCACATGACTGTGCGTTCAGTGGCCGGGAATTATAGGGGAGCCCGGGTGGACGGTACAGGCTCGTGCGCTCTGGTAGACTGCCGGCCTTTATTGCCCTGCCGAGTGTCGTTCGTGTCGAGTTTTCCTGTCTGTCGGCGTCACCCACGATGAATCATGCCCCTAACGCCGTAGCCCGCCTGCGCGACCAGCGCATCGACGAAGGAATCAAGCCGATCCAGGCCCGTGGTTGGCGCGCCCCCCGTTGCAGCGCTTGCCGAGTGATCGAGAGCCATTGCCTGTGCGCCTGGCGTCCTAGCGTCGAGACCCGCTCCGGGGTCTGCCTGATCATGACCAACAAGGAAGTGTTCAAGCCGAGCAACACCGGTTGGCTGATTGCCGATGTGGTGCGCGACAATCATGCATTCATCTGGTCGCGCACCGACGTTGATGAACAACTGCTGGCATTGCTGAACGATCCGCAATGGCAACCGTACCTGGTGTTTCCTGGCGAATACGTCGAGCCATCGCGGGTTACCCACACGGTTGACCTCGATCATTCCAAGCGCCCGTTGTTCATTCTGCTGGACGCGACCTGGACGGAGGCGCGGAAGATTTTCCGTAAAAGCCCGTATTTCGACCGGCTGCCGATTCTGAGCCTGCTACCCGACAGACTGTCGCGCTACCGCTTGCGCCGTTCGACCCGCAGCGAGCACCTGTGCACCGCCGAAGTGGCGGCGTTGTGTCTGGAACTGGCGGGGGACACCGACGCCGCGTCGGCCCTGGACGCCTATTTCGATGTGTTCAGCCAGCATTACCTGGGGGCCAAGGGGCAGCAGGAGGTGAACGTGTCGACCCCGGCGCACGCGCAGTTGCAAGCCTTTATCGGTACACCGCAGGCGGTATTGGCCCAATAGTGGCCCATACTGGACACAGGGGCGGCCGTGCTGCTTGACCACCCCGGCTTCGCTGGGCATGCTTGGCGCCGACCCGGGTGCAGCCGATGTTTGAAACGCCATGTTTGGCGTTGAACGTGCCCCTGTGGATGCCGCTGCATGGCGGTGTCTTGAGTTGTCTTGGCGAGGCGCGAATGCATCGGGCCTGCCATTAAAAACAGGATCATTGGAAAAATGGCCACATACGAAATCCTGATTGCCGATGACCACCCGCTCTTTCGCAGCGCGTTGCATCAGGCAGTGACCCTGGGCCTTGGCCCGGCTGTCCGGTTGACGGAGGTGGCCAGTATCGCGGAACTGGAGGTCCAACTGACGGCGAAGGCCGATTGGGACCTGGTGCTGCTGGATCTGAACATGCCCGGTGCCTATGGGTTTTCCGGGCTGGTGCTGTTGCGCGGCCAATACCCGCAGATCCCCGTGGTCATGGTCTCGGCCCAGGAAGAAGCCTCGGTGATGGTCAAGGCCCGGGAGTTCGGTGCCAGTGGCTTCATACCCAAGTCCAGTTCCCTGGAGATGATCCAGAAGGCTGTGAAAGCGGTCCTGGACGGCGATGTCTGCTGGCCGCCCCAGGCGTTCGAAGCAGTGAGCGTGTCCGAGGAAGCCAAGGCCGCCAGCGAGGGGCTGGCCAGCCTCACGCCGCAGCAGTTTCGGGTGTTGACCATGGTCTGCGAAGGCCTGCTGAACAAGCAGATTGCCTATGAGCTGAACGTGTCGGAGGCCACCATCAAGGCCCACGTCACGGCGATCTTTCGTAAGCTGAACGTGCGCACCCGGACCCAGGCAGCCTTGCTGTTGCAACAACTTGAGTCAATTTCACCGCAGGCTTAGTGTTCCGGTTCACGCTTTTTTGACCGGGTTTGAATTAGCTTCTCCACTCCTTTTCGATCAGTTGCCCACTCTATGTCACCTTTTAAAGGCCAGACCGGCCTGAAACGCATCCTCAACGCCTCCGGCTATTCCTTGGACGGACTGCGTGCGGCTTTTGTCGGCGAAGCGGCTTTCCGTCAGTTGGTGCTGCTCAACGTCGTGCTGATTCCGTTGTCATTCTTCCTGAACGTCAGTCGTGTCGAGCAGGCGCTGCTGATAGCCGTGTGTCTGCTGGCATTGATCGTGGAGCTGCTCAACTCGGCGGTGGAGGCGGCCATCGACCGCATCTCCCTGGAACTGCACCCATTGTCGAAAAACGCCAAGGACATGGGCAGCGCCGCCCAGTTCGTCGCCCTGACAATGATCGCGTTGGTCTGGGGCGTGGTGCTGTTGTAGCGGCTCAGGCAATGGCCGGCAGCACGATTTCGTCGCTGCGTTGGGCCCCGGCTGTGAACGCTCGGCACAGTTCGAGGAATTCACGCATGGCCGAGGTCTGGTACTTCTGTTTATGCCAGATGAAATAAAACTGCCGCGCCAGGTCCATGTCCGGGGTTTCCACCGCGACGAGGCTGCCGCGGCGGAAGGCGTCGCGCAGGGCCAGGCGTGAAATGCAGCCAATGCCCAGGCCGGACTCCACGGCGCGCTTGATCGCTTCGGTGTGTTCCAGTTCCAGGCGGATGTTCAGCGCACTGCGGTGGTGGCGCATGGCTTGGTCGAAGGTCAGGCGGGTGCCGGAACCCTGTTCCCGCAGGATCCAGGCCTCATGGGTCAGTTCCTCCATGGTCGCCTGGCCGCGCTTGGCCAGCGGGTGTTGGGGGGCGCAGAACACCACCAGTTCGTCCTCGACCCAGCTCTGCACCTCGATGTCCGGATGGCTGCAGTCACCTTCGATTAGACCCAGATCAATTTCATAGTGGGCAACCTGATGCACGATATTGGCAGTGTTCTGCACGTGCAGCTTCACTTGGCTTTCCGGATGGCGCTGCATGAAGCCGCCGATCAGCAGGGTCGCCAGGTAATTGCCGATGGTCAGCGTGGCGCCGACCGCCAATGAGCCGAAACCGGATTTGCCATTGAGCAGGTCTTCGATCTCCTTGGCCTGGTCCAGCAGCGCCACGGCCTGGGGCAGCAGCTGTTTGCCCAGGGCATTGAGGCTCAGGCGTTTGCCGGCGCGGTCGAACAACTGGCAGCTGGATTGGCGCTCCAGTTCAGTGATGGAGGTGCTGGCGGCCGACTGCGATAGATTGAGCAGGCCCGCGGCACGGGACACACTCTCTTGCTGAGCGACGGCGACGAAGACTTGAAGTTGACGAAGAGTAAATCGCATATCGATATAACCGATAACCCTTATCTTAATAATCCATTTAACAGATATTGTCGCCGCCATTAGAATGCGATGCAATTGCGCAAATTAACGACGCAGGCATCATTCCCCAGGAGTCACCGTACATGAGCAACATGAACCACGAGCGTGTCCTCAGTGTTCATCACTGGAACGACACTCTGTTCAGCTTCAAGTGCACCCGCGATCCGGGCCTGCGCTTCGAGAACGGCCAGTTCGTGATGATCGGCCTGCAACAGCCCAACGGCCGCCCGCTCATGCGCGCTTACTCGATTGCCAGCCCGAACTGGGAAGAGCATCTCGAGTTCTTCAGCATCAAGGTGCCTGACGGTCCGCTGACCTCCCAGTTGCAGCACTTGAAGGAAGGCGACGAGATCATCATCAGCAAGAAGCCCACCGGCACGCTGGTGCTGGACGATCTCAAGCCTGGCAAGCATTTGTACCTGCTCAGCACCGGCACTGGCCTGGCGCCGTTCATGAGCGTCATCCAGGATCCGGAAACCTACGAGCGTTTCGAAAAGGTGATCCTGTGCCACGGCGTACGTTACGTCAATGAAGTCGCCTATCGCGAATTCATCACCGAGCACTTGCCGCAGAACGAGTTCTTCGGCGAAGCGCTGCGTGAAAAGCTGATCTACTACCCGACCGTGACGCGCGAACCGTTCGAGAACGAAGGTCGCCTGACCGACCTGATGCGCAGTGGCAAGCTGTTCCGCGACATCGGCCTGCCGCCGATCAATCCGCAGGACGACCGCGCCATGTTGTGCGGCAGCCCAAGCATGCTCGACGAGACCAGCGAAGTGCTCAACAGCTTCGGCCTGACCGTTTCGCCGCGTATGCGCGAGCCAGGTGATTACCTGATCGAGCGGGCGTTTGTAGAGAAGTAAACCTCGACATCTGCGGTGGCTGAATGATCGCCATCGCGAGCAGGCTCGCTCCCACAATGAATCCTGTGTGAACACAAATCTCGTGTCCACTGCAGATCAAATGTGGGAGCGAGACTGCTCGCGATGGTCGTGACTCGGTCCAGACAGCCAAAAAAAGCCCGCGCTACCTGAAGAAGGCAGCGCGGGCTTTTTCGTTTCTGGCGGTTACGATTTCGCCGGAATCACTTCCAGCACCCGGATCACCCCCGGCTGCGGGTAATGCCAGCGAACGTCCAGGTCCCAGAACTGCGCGCCGTATTCCCGTTCGGCTGTAGGAATCTGGTACGCCGGGCGCGGGTCTTGGGCCAGGCACTGTTCGATCAGCTCCACCAGGGGCTCTTCCAGGCGCGTGGCGTGATCTTGGGCTTGTAGCAGGGCGGTATCCGCCCATTGCACCGGGATCAGTTCCGGCGCTGCGCTGGCGATGGTATTGGACGCCGAGCCGATGATGTCGGCGTAGGGTACGTAGGGCTTGATGTCCAGCACCGGCGTGCCGTCCAGCAAATCGATACCCGAGATCCACAGGCGCCCGGCTTCGACCCGTTCCAGCTTCACCACCGACTGGCCGATGCCGTTGGGGCGGTGAGTGGCGCGGGTGGCGAACACCCCCATGGACTTATTGCCGCCCAGGCGCGGTGGACGAACCTTCAACCGTGGCTTGTCTTCCAGGGCCTGATGGAACAGAAACAGCAGCCAGACATGACTGACCTGCTCCAGCCCTTGCACCGCATCACCCTGGTCGAACGGCGCCACCAGCTCCAGCACACCGCGCGCGGCCGGAGCCAGTTGCGGTTGGCGGGGGATGGCGAACTTCTCCTTGAAGCAGGAGCGGACGAAGCCGATGGGGGAGACGGTATGGGTCATTGGCTGGGATCAGCCGCGCACGCGCAGCGTCAGGCCCTTGAGGAAGTTGCGCAGCAACTGGTCGCCGCAAGGGCGGTAGTTGGTATGTCCGAATTTGCGGAACAGCGCGCTCAGCTCCGGCTTGGACACCGGGAACTCGGCGGCCTTGAGAATGGCGTGCATGTCGTCTTCCTTTAGTTCGAAGGCCACCCGCAGTTTCTTGAGGATGATGTTATTGGTCACCGGCACTTCGATCGGCTGCGGCGGACGACTTTCGTCCTTGCCACGCTTGAAAATCACCAGACCGTCGAGAAAATGCGCCATGACCTCGTCAGGGCAGAACACGAAGCCTTCTTCCTCGTCTTTCTTGAGGTAGCCCGCCAGGTCCGCCAGGGAGACTTCCAGGCCGCCGAGCTTGATGATCTCGATGACTTTCTTGTCGCTGATGTCGAGCATGTAGCGCACGCTGCGCAGTACGTCGTTGTGAATCATGTGTGCAGTCCTGATCAATCGGCAATGGGCGCCCCGGCTCTGCGGGGCGCCGGAAAATTAGAATTTCTCTTTGGCGGACAGGTAGCGCCACTGGCCCAGCGGCACCTTGCCGATGGACACGCCGCCGATGCGGATGCGGCGGATGGCGACCACCTTGAGGCCGACCGCCTGGCAAAACAGTGCGATCACACCCGGTTGCGGGTTTTTCATGGCGAAGCGCAGGCGGTTCTCGTTCTGCCAGCTGGCCTTGACCGCCGGCAGTTCCTTGCCCTTGTAGCTCAAGCCATGGTTCAGGCGATTGAGGCCATGGGCGACCATCTCGCCTTCGACTTCGACCACGTATTCCTGCTCGATCTTGGCGGCGTCGGCGGTGAGCTTGCGCAGGATCTTCCAGTCCTGGGTGAACACCAGCAGCCCGCTGGCGTTGGCCTGCAGGTCGGCGCTGGCGGTCAGGCGCAGGAAGTGGCCCTTGAGCGGCCGCTTGCCGAAGCGATGTTCTTCGCTCAGGGTCTGCGGTCCAAGGGAGGCCATTGCAGTGTCTACATCGGTGCCTGCCGGGACGTTCAGCAGCAGGGTCACCGGCTCCGGCGCGGTGGCCTTGGCCTCGGGGTCGAGTTCGACTTTCTGGGTAGTGACCTTGAACTGCGGTTCATCGATCACTTCGCCATCCACGGTGACCCAGCCGCCCTCGATGAACAGCTCAGCCTCCCGACGGGAGCAGCCGACGAGTTCGATGAGGCGTTTGGAGAGACGAATCGGGTCAGTCATGACAGGGCCGTAACAAAAAGAGGGTGGGCATTGTACCTGCCTGGCGCGGGTTAATCGCGGGTCCATTTGCCTCGTGTGGCTTTTAGCCGCGTCGGGCCTTCAGGTCGGGCTGTTTGTAGCGCATGTGCAGCAGTGGATAAGGCTGGTTCATGCCATCCCGTGCCGAGCGCCCAATCACTTCGAACCCCTGCTTGAGGTAAAAGCCCAGGGCTTGCGGGTTCTGTTCGTTGACGTCCAGTTGATCGGCGTTCAGGTGTTCCATGGCGTAGTGCAGCAGTTGTTTGCCCAGGCCCTGGCCACGGTGTTGCGGGTCGATGAAGAGCATCTCGATCTTGCCGGCGGCAACACCGGCGAAACCGGTGATTCGCTGGCGAGTATCCCGGGTGCAGATGAGCATGACCGCATCGAGGTAACGGGTGAGCACCAGGTTTTTCAGCAGCTCGATATAGCTGTCCGGCAGAAAGTCATGAGTGGCCCGCACCGAAGCCTCCCAGACCTGGGTCAGTTCCTGATAATCGCTGGGTTTGGGGGTGTGGATGACCGAATGCTGGCGCATGCCCGTCAGTTCCTTGTGCTGGATGTCCCGGATTTCTTCATACGATAGCCGTAAAAAAGCCCCGCATCTTGTCGCAAGGCAGGGCTTTTCAATTTTTCGGCTTGTGAAAGCATCTGTGGGAGCCGAGCTTGCTCGCGATGGCGTCGTGTCAGCCAAATTTCATGCTGACTGATACACCGCCATCGCGAGCAAGCTCGGCTCCCACAGGTCATGCAGCAGCCTGTAAAGCGCGGCAGATCAACCGATCTGTTCAGCCCACAAGTCGTATTCGTCGGCGTCGGTCACCTTGCACCAGACCTTGTCACCCGGCTTGAGGTTGCTGCCATTGTCGATGAAGACATTGCCATCGATTTCCGGGGCGTCGAAGAAGCAGCGGCCCACGGCACCTTGCTCGTCCACTTCATCCACCAGCACTTCGATTTCGCGGCCGATGCGCATTTGCAGGCGGGCTGAGCTGATGGCCTGCTGGTGCGCCATGAAGCGGTCCCAACGGTCCTGCTTGACGTCGTCCGGCACCACGTCCAGGTCCAGGTCGTTGGCCGGTGCGCCTTCGACAGGGGAGTACTGGAAGCAGCCGACGCGGTCGAGCTGGGCTTCGGTCAGCCAGTCCAGGAGGTACTGGAAGTCTTCTTCGGTTTCACCGGGGAAGCCGACGATGAAGGTCGAGCGGATGATCAGGTCGGGGCAGATTTCGCGCCAGTTCTTGATCCGAGCCAGGGTCTTGTCTTCGAACGCCGGGCGCTTCATGGCCTTGAGGACCTTCGGGCTGGCGTGCTGGAACGGGATGTCCAGGTACGGCAGGATCTTGCCGGCGGCCATCAGCGGGATCAGTTCGTCGACATGCGGGTACGGGTAGACGTAATGCAGGCGGACCCAGACGCCGAGGGTGCTGAGGGCTTCGCACAGTTCGGTCATGCGGGTTTTCACCGGCGCGCCGTTCCAGAAGCCGGTGCGGTATTTCACGTCGACGCCGTAGGCGCTGGTGTCCTGGGAGATCACCAGCAATTCCTTGACGCCGGCCTTGACCAGGCGCTGGGCCTCGTCGAGCACATCACCCACCGGGCGGCTCACCAACTTGCCGCGCATCGACGGGATGATGCAGAAGCTGCAGCTGTGATTGCAGCCTTCGGAAATCTTCAGGTAGGCATAGTGGCGCGGGGTCAGCTTGATGCCTTGTGGCGGCACCAGGTCGATCAGCGGGTTGTGGTCCTGGCGCGGTGGCACCACGTCGTGGACGGCATTGACCACCTGTTCGTACTGCTGCGGTCCGGTCACGGACAACACGCTCGGGTGCACGTTGCGGATGTTGCCTTCTTCCACGCCCATGCAGCCGGTGACGATGACCTTGCCGTTTTCCTTGATGGCTTCGCCGATCACTTCCAGGGACTCGGCCTTGGCCGAATCGATGAAGCCGCAGGTGTTGACCACCACCACGTCGGCGTCCTGGTAAGTGGACACTACGTCATAGCCTTCCATGCGCAGTTGGGTCAGGATGCGCTCGGAGTCGACCAGAGCCTTCGGGCAACCCAGGGATACGAAGCCAACCTTCGGATTGGCTGGCGCGGTAGTGGTGGACATGTCTAACCTCGGTGTAGGGGGATCGTCTCTTGCCGAGACAGGGCGCCTGGCGCGCCTCTGATCAAAAAGTGCGCAATTCTATCCATGGCCGACGCACTTGACCAGCTTTATACCGGGAAATGCGACGAGTGCTGCGCTATGCTTCGCGCCTTTGCGTTCTGACGATTGCTACAGTCAATGAAACGTCTGTAACAATACGTAAAACAGCGCATGCTGCTTCAGCAAAACAAAGTGCTTCGTTCAAGAAGACAGGTCTGGGAATCGGGAGTGTTGGATGGGTCATGCAAGTAGTCAGGCGGCGGGTGCCGAGCATTCGGCAGCGAAGCCGCTGAGCATGCTGGTCGCGGCGGTCGGAGTGGTTTATGGCGATATCGGCACAAGCCCGTTGTACACCCTCAAGGAAGTGTTTTCCGGTGCCTATGGCGTGCCTGTCAATCACGATGGGGTGCTGGGGATTCTCTCGCTGATTTTCTGGTCGCTGATCTGGGTCGTGTCGATCAAGTACATGATGTTCGTCCTGCGCGCCGACAACCAGGGCGAGGGCGGGATCATGGCGCTCACTGCCCTGGCGCGGCGAGCGGCGGCGGGAAAGGCACGACTGCGGACATTCCTGGTGGTCTGCGGCTTGATCGGTGCGGCGCTGTTCTACGGCGACAGCATGATCACCCCGGCGATTTCCGTGCTCTCGGCAATTGAAGGCCTTGGCCTGGCGTTCGAAGGCATCGATCACTGGGTGGTGCCGTTGTCGCTGGTGGTGCTGGTGGGGTTGTTCCTGATCCAGCGCCACGGTACCGCACGGATTGGCATCCTGTTTGGCCCGATCATGGTCACCTGGTTCCTGGT
Organism: Pseudomonas sp. 43mfcvi1.1; assembly: GCF_900115935.1. NCBI lineage: Bacteria > Pseudomonadati > Pseudomonadota > Gammaproteobacteria > Pseudomonadales > Pseudomonadaceae > Pseudomonas > Pseudomonas sp. 43mfcvi1.1. The sequence goes on from NZ_UETT01000015.1 coordinate 32,192, forward strand.
GCTCGGCGCTCTTGGCGTTTACGGCATCAGTCAGCAACCGGAAGTGATGCATGCGATCAACCCGGCCTGGGCTGTGCGCTTTTTTGTCGTCCACCCTGGCATGGGTGTGGCGATCCTTGGCGCGGTGGTACTGGCACTGACCGGCGCCGAAGCCCTGTACGCCGACATGGGCCACTTCGGCCGCAAACCGATCGCCCGGGCTTGGTTCATCCTGGTGTTGCCGGCGCTGGTGCTCAATTATTTCGGCCAGGGGGCGTTGCTGCTGGGTGACCCGGAAGCGGCGCGCAACCCGTTCTATCTGCTGGCGCCAAGCTGGGCACTGATCCCGTTGGTGGGCCTGTCGACCCTGGCCACGGTGATCGCTTCGCAAGCGGTGATTTCCGGCGCGTTCTCCCTGACGCGTCAGGCGATTCAGCTCGGTTACATCCCGCGCATGTACATCCAGCACACCTCTAGCGCCGAGCAGGGCCAGATCTACATCGGTGCGGTGAACTGGTCGCTGATGGTCGGCGTGGTGCTGCTGGTACTGGGTTTCGAGTCTTCCGGCGCGCTGGCCTCGGCCTACGGCGTGGCAGTGACCGGTACCATGCTGATGACCACGATCCTGGTGTCCGCGGTGATCCTGCTGTTGTGGAAATGGCCGCCGTTTCTGGCGGTGCCGCTGTTGTTCGGTTTCCTGCTGGTGGACGGCCTGTACTTCGCTGCCAACGTGCCGAAGATCATCCAGGGCGGCGCTTTCCCGGTCATCGCCGGCATTGCCTTGTTCGTGCTGATGACCACCTGGAAGCGCGGCAAGCAGTTGCTGGTGGATCGCCTGGATGAAGGGGCGCTGCCGCTGCCGATCTTCATCAGCAGCATCCGCGTGCAGCCCCCTCACCGTGTCCAGGGTACCGCCGTGTTCCTGACCGCGCGTTCGGACGCAGTGCCCCACGCGTTGTTGCACAACCTGTTGCACAATCAGGTGCTGCATGAGCAAGTCGTACTGCTGACGGTGGTCTATGAAGATATCCCCCGGGTGCCGCCGCAACGGCGCTTCGAGGTCGACGCCTATGGCGAAGGGTTCTTCCGGGTGATCCTGCACTTCGGCTTTACCGACGAGCCGGACGTCCCGCAGGCGCTCAAGCTTTGCCATCTGGATGACCTGGACTTCAGTCCGATGCGCACGACCTACTTCCTCAGCCGCGAGACCGTCATTGCCTCCAAGCTCGAGGGTATGGCCCGCTGGCGCGAGATACTGTTCGCCTTCATGCTGAAAAATGCCAACGGCAATCTGCGCTTCTTCAATCTGCCGCTGAACCGGGTGATTGAATTGGGAACGCAGGTCGAAATGTAAGCCTGGGCAAGAAGCCCCCGTTGCCTTGCGGCGGCGGGGGCTTTTTTGTGGGCGACCCAAATGTAAGATGCTAATGAATCCTTGTGGGAGCGAGCCTGCTCGCGATAGCTGAGGGTCAGTTGACGGTGATGTTGACTGTGCTGCCGTCATCGCGAACAGGCTCGCTCCCACAGGGGTATGTGCAAATCGAACGACCACAAAAAAGCCCCTGCATCCGTAAAGGCTGCAGGGGCTTCTCGTTAAGCCTGCATCAGGTTACTGGTCGGCAGGCTTGCTCTGGCGCTTGTTGATCTCATCGATCAGGCGCTTGGCCAGGGCCGGGTAGTTTTCGTCAAAGTGGTGGCCGCCAGGCAGTTTGATGGCTTCGCCCACGGCGGTCTTGTCGGTGCAACCGCTTTCGTCAGCCTCTTCGCCGCCATAGATGCACACCACTTTCTCGGCAGGCAGCTTGGCCATTTCCGGGCCGGTGGCCGCCTCGGTGCCGGCGTTGCCGAGCCAGCCTTCGACTTCGATCTCGAAGCTGCCGGTGCGGGCGAAGGCCAGCAGGATGATCGCATCGACCCGCTGTTGTTCGGTGGCTGGCAGGCGATTGTAGATGGCCGGCAGCACGTCGGCGCCGAAGGAGTAGCCGGTCAGGATGAAGCGCTTGGTGCCCCAGATCTGACGGTAGTGCTGCATCAGTTCGGCCAGGTCGACCGCGCTCTGCTCAGGGCTCTTGTGCTGCCAGTAGTAGCGCAGGGTGTCGATACCGACCACTGGGTAGCCGATCTTGGCCATTTCATCGGCCACGTCGCGGTCCAGGTCACGCCAGCCACCGTCGCCGGAGAGGAACAGGGTTACGGTGTCCCGCGCCTGGCTGGCTGGGACTTCCACCACCGGGATGCTCAGGCCACCCTTGCCCTTGTCGGCGCCTACCAGGATCTTGCGCAGTTCGTTGTTCAGCACTTGCGGCAGGTTGATGTCGTAGTCGCTGATGCTGGTTTCGGCATTTTTCTGATCCCGTACGAAACCGGCGCTGGTGTCGTCAGGGTTATCGTTCCACGCCACCAGCCAGTGGCCATGGGCCGCGCTTTTGGGCAGCAAGTGCGTGCAGCCGGGTTTTTCCAGGGCCAGGTCCACCGAAACGGCCTTGGCCTTGTCGTCTTTCTGCTCGGCCAGCCAGCGCCAGGCCAGTACGGCGCCAGGGCCGATGCCGCTAACCAGCGTGGCCGGCCCCTGGAGCTGCCGCAGGCCCGCTTGCAGGGCGCGGCCTTGCAGCATGCAGTCCTTGGGCAGGATCACCTGGACGATCTGTGCCGAGCCGCTGCGGCTGAGGGTCGTCAATTGGGTGTCGCTGAGCTTCTGGTCTTCATTGACCGCCACCAGCACCTGGGCACGTGGCTTGGTGCCAGGGATGACCCGGGTCATTGCCACGCCGTCGGCGGGCGCCAGTTGTTCCAGGGTGGGTTGCGGGGCCGGGCGGTTCCAGTACCAGTAACCGCCACCGAGAATCACCGCCAGCACCAGCAGGGCGGCCACTACGTATCGCCAGGAGCGTTGCATCATCAGCGTTTCACCAGTCCAGTCAGGCCGCCTGCAATCAAGGCGGCAGTATCGGCCAGCGCCACCAGCGGATCGAGTCCGGCGGGCACGGCCATGTAACGAGGTTCCCAGTCAGGCTGGAATTTATCTTTGAAGCGGCGCAGCCCCTGGAAGTTGTAGAGCTGCTCGCCACGGCGGAACACCATCGAGCCTAGGCGCTGGGTCAGCGGCGCGCCACGACGCGGCTGCAGGCCCGACAGTGGGACCATGCCCAGGCTGAAGCGGGCATAGTCATGGTTCTTATAGTGTTGGATGAGGCCGACCATCATGAACTCCATGGTCAGCTTCGGGGCTTCGGGGTGGGCGCGCATCAGGTCGAGGCTGGCCAGATCATGGCTGTGGGTCTCCAGCAGGTTGGCGAATGCAACCGGGCGGCCTTCGAATCGAATCACCGCGATACGAAAGTGCTTGAGGTAGTCGTCGCTGAAACGGCCCAGGGAAAAACCTTTCTCGCGCACGTTCTTGCCGGTCAGCCAGGCATCGGAAATGACCTTGAGCTCATCCATCGGTGCCTGGCCCGGTTCGTGGATCTCCAGCGAAAGCCCGTCACGGGTGCCGCGGTTCCAGGTGTAACGCAAGTCCTTCATCTCTTTGCCCTTGGCTTCGAGATCGAAACGCTTGAGGTCGACCCGTGCTTCCTCGCCCAGCTTGATGGCTGTCAGGCCGATGTCCATGTAGTACGGCAGATTCTCGGCACGCACCTGATAGAACACCGGGCGGGCATGGTGGATGTCACACAGGTCACGGAACTGCCAGATCATTTCGGCCCGTTGTTGGGTTGGCCCGATAGGGTCGTACAACGCCACCAGGCTGCGACCACGGCGGGCATACATCAGGAAGGCTTCGTCGTTGGGGTGAAACAGCAATGCCTTGTCACCGGTCAGGGCCAGGCCACCGTCGGGTTGCGAAGACGCCATGAGGATCGTCTTGGCCCGCTCCAGTTCTTCTGCGGTCGGCAAATGGATCACCGGCCGGGCGGTGCGCAGCAGCCAGGTCAGGGACACCACCACCAGCAGCACTGCCGCCCCCAGCAGCGAGCGCAGGCCACGAGGGGCGTCGGCGTCGAGGGTGAACTGCCACCAGAGTTGATGGCTGTAGGGCACGTCCTGGTAAGCAAACAGCAACAGCCAGATCGACGCGCCAAGCACGCAAAGGCTGGCGATCAGGAACAGTGGGGAAAACGGCAGCTCGGTCAGGCGACTCGGACGATAGAAGGAACGCCGGAATACCGCCAGCAGGGAGGCCGTCAGAGTCAGCAACGTGGCTTCTTCCCAGTCAAAACCCTTGAGCAGGGAGAGCAGGGCGCCCACCAGCAGCAAAATAGTGGTCAGCATCCAGGCCGCCGACAGGCGGCGACGCAGCCCCTGGGCGAGCAACAGGCACAACACGCCCACCAGGCTGGCACCGAAGTGCGAAGCGTCGACCAGCCGATGAGGGATCAGGAAACCGATGTGCTCCAGGCGGGTGTCGATTTCTGGTGTCACCCCGGAAAACAGCAGCACCACGCCCGAGAGGAACACCAGCACTGCCAGGATCGGTGCCGCGAAGCCCGATGCCGCCCGCAGGGTCTGGCGCGTCTGGAACAGCCGTTGCGCTTCATTGATCAGCAGCAATACGCAAGCCACCAGCATCGGCAGCAGCACGTAGATCAAGCGATACAGCAACAGCGCGGCGGCCAGTGGGGCGGCGCCGAGTTTGTCGGCAAACGCGGCCAGCAGGATCGCTTCGAACACGCCGACACCGCCCGGTACATGGCTGAGCACCCCGGCGGCCAGCGCCAGCAGGTACACCAGCAGGAAAGCGCCGAACGGCGGCGCCTCGGGCAGCAACAGATACAACACGGTGGCGGCGGCGGCGACGTCCAGCGCGGTGATCACCAGTTGCAGGAAGGTCAGGCGTCGGCCCGGCAGGCGCAGTGTGCGGCGCCCGGCCTTGACCAACAGGCTGTCCCGATGAGGCTGTTCCGGCAGGCGCCGGCGGTAAATGCCGATGGCCAACACGCTGGTGAGCAGCAGCACCGCCACGGAAATGGCCCCCAGCAAAGTCGCAGGCAGGTGCAGCGCGGCGGACGCGGCGGGCAGGTTGCTGAGCGTCGCCAGGGCCGCCAGCGGCGGCAACGCGCAGCCCAGGGACAGGCTGGCGAACAGCGTCATGTGGGCGACATCCGAGGCCCCCAGGCCATGACGCGCATACAGGCGGTAGCGCACCGAACCGCCCGACAGCAGTGACAGGCCAATGGCATTGCCGATGGCGAACGCGGTGAATCCGCCCAGGACCATGGTTTGTGGTGGCAGCGTCACTCCGGCGTAACGGCTGGCGGACCATTCGTAGCCCAGGAGAATGATGAAACCGGCCACCGTGGCGGCGATCGCACCGAGCAGGGCTGGCCGGGGCACCTCCAGAATAGAGTCGTGCAGGGCGTACAGATCGAGCTCGCTCAGCAGGTGGCGGCAGGCAATCAATGCAATCGCAAACAGCAGCAGCGTGACGGCGAGGCCGATGGGCTGGCGGTACTGGCTGATCCGATCCAGCCAACGCAGTCGCTCGGCCTTGATCGGTTGTGTCGCAGTAGCGGAGTCTTGCGGGTCAGACGAGTGGGCGCGCATCAATCACCTCTTGAGCTATGCGCGACAGGATGGGGGTATCCAGCCAAGTTACCAATCCCTGCGGCAGAAAATAATTACAAAACATTTGTAATGAAGTCTTTTTCGCCAGACACAAAAAAGGCCACTCTTTCGAGCAGCCTTTCTTGATATTTGGTTGCGGGAGCCGGATTTGAACCGACGACCTTCGGGTTATGAGCCCGACGAGCTACCAGACTGCTCCATCCCGCGTCTGTGTGGCGGCATTCTACAGGCGAACGCCCGAGTGTCAACCGTTAAAAGGCGATGGGGCCAAATAAACGAGCGATCCACACCTGGTCTTCCTAAATGCTCGGAATGTAAGGGAATTGTCCTACAACTTGGGGGGGGCGTGGAGGGGCGCAGGCGGCGACTCTCTGATCATGTAGTCAAAAACGAGCACGCACAAAAAAGGCCACTCTCTCGAGTAGCCTTTCTTGATGTTTGGTTGCGGGAGCCGGATTTGAACCGACGACCTTCGGGTTATGAGCCCGACGAGCTACCAGACTGCTCCATCCCGCGTCTGTGTGGCGGCATTCTACAGAGGATCGCCTTGCTGTCAACCCCGGCGTCATAAAAACCTGTTCCGCTTCAAGCGCTTAGACTTGGTAAAGGGCATTGTGACAGCGCTGTGACGCAGGCCTGGCAAGGGCTGGCGCTCTATCGGATGATTCGCTGCGATTGAATAAATAAATTTATGTAGGCGCTTTCCTTACTGAGCGAAGGATCTTTCAAACTACTGGTGCTATATACAGGTGCGAGTGCGATACTGGTGACCCGATTCGTCGCACACTCCGCTTCTCTATGACGCAACGTAAAATCATCCACGTCGACTGTGACTGCTTCTATGCCGCTATCGAGATGCGCGATGACCCGCGGCTGGCCGGCAAGCCCCTGGCGGTGGGTGGTTCGGCAGATCGGCGGGGCGTGATTGCCACCTGTAATTATGAGGCTCGTGCCTATGGCGTACGCTCGGCCATGTCCTCCGGTCACGCGTTGAAGCTCTGTCCGGATCTCACTATCGTCAAGCCACGAATGGATGCCTACAGGGAAGCGTCGAGGGAAATTCATACGATTTTCAGCGATTACACTGACCTGATCGAGCCGCTGTCGCTGGACGAGGCTTACCTGGACGTCTCCGCCAGCGCTCATTTCGGTGGCAGCGCCACCCGCATCGCCCAGGATATTCGCCGACGCGTTTCCAACCAGTTGCACATCACCGTGTCCGCAGGCGTCGCGCCGAACAAGTTCCTGGCCAAGATCGCCAGTGACTGGAAAAAGCCCAACGGCCTGTTCGTCATCACCCCGGACCAGGTCGAGGACTTCGTCTCGGCCCTGCCGGTCAGCAAGCTCCATGGTGTTGGAAAAGTCACCGCCGATAAGCTGAACCGGCTTGGTATCGTCGATTGCCTGCAATTGCGTCAATGGGACAAGTTGGCGCTGGTGCGCGAATTCGGCAGTTTCGGTGAGCGGCTCTGGAGCCTGGCCCGTGGGATCGATGAGCGTCTGGTGCACAACGACAGCCGACGGCAGTCCATCAGTGTGGAAAATACCTACGATGTCGACCTGCCCGACCTGGTGAGCTGTCTAGACAAGCTGCCGGAACTGATGGAAACCCTCAGCGGACGCATGGCGCGGATCGACAGCAGTTATCGGCCGGGCAAGCCGTTCGTCAAAGTGAAGTTCCACGACTTCACCCAGACCACTCTGGAGCAGGCTGGGGCGGGGCGGGACCTGGGCAGTTACCAATTGCTGTTGACCCAGGCGTTCAACCGCGGTGGTAAACCGGTGCGATTATTGGGGATAGGCGTGCGGTTGGAAGATTTGCGCGGTGGGTTCGAGCAGTTGGAGTTGTTTGAGCGGTGAGGCTGACGATGAGTGCCCTGCTTGGCGCGGTCCTTGTGGCAAGGGAATCCTGTGGGAGCAAGGCTTGCTCGCGATGGCATCCTTGAGACCGCCCTCGCGGGCAAGCCCTGCTCCCACAGGTCTCTCCTTCACACAACCTCCTGCCGCAGGAGGTATTTCAATTCACGCCAGGATCCGCCACCAGCCGCCCGCCATCCTTGGTCAGCGCTTTCATGAATTCGGCTTGCAGCTCTGGATCATTGCGGGTCAGTTCGATCAGGCTCTGCTCCAGTTCGCTGGCTTCTTCTTCCAGTCCCAGCTCCGACAGGCGCTTGACTCGATGAACCCACTGGCTCACTTCGTCGTCTTCCAGGTCGTCGTAGATCAACGCATGGGCTTCCAGCAGCTTGCTGCGCAAGGTGCTGCTGATGCTCAGGGATGAGTCGGTGTGCACTTCGTCCTGGGCATCCGTCACGCTGATCTGCAATTTGCCGAACTGGCTCAGATCCTGTTCGGCGAACGGGCTTTCCAGCAGGTTCAAGCGCAGCACGCCGTTACGGTCGGTGCTCAGCTCGAAGGTCTGCCGGGCGGCCTTGACCTCCACCGGGCGTTCGCTCCAAGGCAGGCTCGAGTGTTCCGTGCGCTTGTCGCGCTGGACTTCGTCGATGCCCGCCAGGTTCTGCTGGGCACGACCATGGGAAGGGACGTTCATGAATGGGTTGAGCCCGGCGAAACCATAGCTGATCCAGTCACGGGTCACGGTGTCCGGCAGGCTGCCGAGGGCGAACACATTGACCACGTTCGCGCCGACACCGGCCACCACGGCCACGGCACCCAAGGGGATTTCGTAAATCTCCCGCCAGGGTTGGTACGGCGTGTAGCGATCGTAATGGCGCGTGACCTCGAACTCAGTGACTTCGAAGGTCTTCTGCTCGTTGATTCGCACCCGCCGCTGGGGCAGGTCGAGCACCTTGGGTTCGCCCACGTCGATCTGCAGGCTGTGGTCGAGCAATTTACGCTCGACCCGCTCTTCGTGCTCGCTGCGTTGTGACATCTGGTTGGCACAGCCGCTGACCAGCAGGGCGCCGCACAGGGCGGCGCCACCGAGGCCTAAGGTGTTTCGCTTGAACATGACGTCTCTATCTGGTGTCAGCGGCGGATACGGGCCTGGAGGAACGACAGCACGTCGGCGACCGGCAGCGCTTGCGGCTCGGCCTCGGTGCGGCTCTTGTATTCCAGGTTGCCTTCGGCCAGGCCACGGTCACTGACGACGATCCGATGGGGGATGCCGATCAGTTCCATGTCCGCGAACTTGATGCCGGGGCTGGTTTTCTTGTCGCGGTCGTCCAGCAGCACTTCGAAGCCGGCGGCCGTCAATTCGGCGTAGAGCTTGTCGGTGGCTTCACGCACCAGGTCGGTTTCATAGCGCAGCGGCACCAGGGCAATCTGGAACGGCGCCAGTGTGTCGCTCCAGATGATGCCTTTCTCGTCGTTGTTCTGCTCGATGGCGGCTGCCACCACGCGGGAAACGCCGATGCCGTAGCAACCCATTTCCAGGGTGACCGGCTTGCCGTTCTCGCCCAGCACTTCGCACTTCATCGCCTTGCTGTACTTGTTACCCAGCTGGAAGATGTGCCCGACTTCGATGCCGCGCTTGATTTCCAGGGTGCCCTTGCCGTCCGGGCTCGGATCGCCGGCCACGACGTTGCGCAGGTCGGCCACGGTTGGCACCGGCAGGTCGCGTTCCCAGTTCACGCCGAAATAGTGCTTGTCATCGATGTTGGCACCGATGGCGAAGTCGCTCATCAACGCCACCGAGCGGTCGATGATGATCGGCAGCGGCAGGTTCAGCGGGCCGAGGGAACCGGCACCGGCGCCGATGGCGTCGCGCAGTTCGGCGTCGGTGGCCATGACCAGCGGGCTGGCGACGCCAGGCTGGTTGGCGGCCTTGATTTCGTTCAGCTCATGATCGCCACGGATGATCAGGGCAATCAGCTTGCCGGCTTCTTCCGCGCGGACGATCAGGGTCTTGATGGTCCGTTCGATCGGCAGGTTGTGGCCTTCCACCAACTGGGCAATGGTCTTGGCGTTCGGAGTGTCCACCAGGCGCAGCTCTTCGGTCGGCGCGGCGCGGGAGGTTTCCCGTGGCACGGCTTCGGCTTTCTCGATGTTGGCGGCGTAATCGGAGCCATTGCTGAAGACGATGTCGTCTTCGCCGGACTCGGCCAGTACGTGGAACTCGTGGGAGCCGGCACCGCCGATGGAGCCGTTGTCGGCTTCAACCGGGCGGAATTTCAGGCCCAGGCGGGTGAACACGTTGCAATACGCCTGGTGCATGCGGTCGTAGGTGACTTGCAGCGAGGCCTGGTCGGTATGGAACGAGTAGGCGTCCTTCATGATGAATTCGCGACCGCGCATCAGGCCGAAGCGTGGACGAATCTCGTCACGGAACTTGGTCTGGATCTGGTACAGGTTGATCGGCAACTGCTTGTAGCTGCTCAACTCGTTGCGCATCAGGTCGGTGATCACTTCTTCGTGGGTCGGGCCTGCACAGAAGTCGCGACCGTGACGGTCTTTGATGCGCAGCAGCTCAGGGCCGTACTCTTCCCAGCGCCCCGATTCCTGCCACAGCTCGGCCGGTTGGGTGCCCGGCATCAACACTTCCAGGGAACCGGCGGCGTCCATCTCTTCGCGAACGATGGCTTCCACCTTGCGCATGACCCGCAGGCCCATCGGCAGCCAGGTGTACAGGCCCGAGGCGAGTTTGCGGATCATGCCGGCACGCAGCATCAACTGATGGCTGATCACGACGGCGTCGGAAGGCGTTTCTTTCTGTGTGGCGAGCAAAAATTGACTGGTGCGCATGGTTGGCCGTTGTCGGTTGCTGATGACGAGAAGTGACGGAGCATTGTACGGGCGAGATGCCCTGGCGTACAGGCGCGTGGCCGGTCGCCAGGTGCGAACGCCGGTTTCCCCGGCGTTTGCTGAAGTTTCCTACGACTCTTCTGCGGGCCGGGTGGGCGCCGGTTCCTCGGTCGGGGGCGAATCTTGGCGCCGGTTCTCCTGGAACCAGTGCAGGGCGATCAGCACCAGGGTCGGCACGCCAAGCAGGGCGGTGATCAGGAAGAAGTTGTGATAACCGAACTTCTCCACCATCACCCCTGAATAACCACCGATCAAGCGCGGCAGCAACAGCATGATCGAGCTGAGCAGGGCGTATTGGGTGGCGGAGAATTTCAGGTTTGTAAGACTCGACAGATAGGCGACGAACGCTGAAGTGGCCAGGCCGGAGCTGAAGTTGTCCAGGGAGATGGTGACGATCAACATCTTCAGGTTGGCGCCCATGTCGGTGAGCATCAGGAAGAGGATGTTGGTGCCGGCCGAGGCGACACCGCCTATGAACAGGATGGGCAGGATGCCGAAACGGACGATCAGCAGGCCGCCCATACCGGCACCGACGAGGGTCATGATCAGCCCGAAAATCTTGCTGACGCTGGCGATCTGGTCCTTGGTGAAGCCCTGGTCGATGTAGAACACGTTGGCCATGACGCCCATGACCGTGTCGGACATCCGATAGGTTGCGATCAGCCCGAGCAGCAGCAGGGCCTGCCAGCGGTAGCGGAGGATGAAATCGTTTACCGGCGTCAGCACCGGGGCCAGTCCACGGCGACCCATGGCCGACAGGCACAGGGCAGTCAGGATGATGTAGAGGATGGCCCGCAGGAACGCACGGTCTTCGAGCAGCAGGTCGAGCAGGCTGACGCCCTCGAACAGCACGCTGGCGAAATCGGTGTTGTAGAGTTGGGTGAACATCGCCGGGACTGACACCAACAGCACGATGAGCACGAACACCGACGCCAACTGATGAACGAACGTGTAGCGTCCGGCCTGCAATTGGGTGCGCAGCGGCACTGGCGGCTCGCGCATGAACAGCGAGGTCAGCAGCGCCGGGACCATCAATACGCCGAACAGCAGGTAGGTACCGGCCCAGGCCGAGTGCTTGTAGCTGAAGCCGGTGGAGCCAAATCCTTCGGCGAAGAACAGGGCGCCAGCGGTGGCCAATAGCGCGGCGATGCGATAACCGGACATGTAGCTGGCGGCGAGGGCGGCCTGGCGGGTGTCGTCGGCGATCTCCAGGCGATAGGCGTCGACGGCGATGTCCTGCGTCGCGGAGGCGAAGGCGACGATGACGGCGATGGCGATCAACCAGGACAGGTGTTTTTGTGGGTCGCAAAAGCCCATGCCGATCAGGCCGAGGATCACCAAGGCCTGGGAGAGCACCAGCCATGAGCGGCGACGCCCCAGTTTGCCCAGTAGCGGCAGGCGCCATTGGTCGAGCAGCGGCGACCAGACCCACTTGAAGGCATACGCCAGGCCGATCAGGCTCGCATAGCCAATGGTTTCGCGGGCCACGCCGGCCTCGCGCAACCAGACCGAAAGCGTGGAAAACACCAGCATGTAGGGCAAGCCGGCGGCGAAGCCAAGCAGCAACAGCACGAGCGTCGAGGGACTGGCATAGGCGGCGAGGGCGGCGCGCCAGGTTTTACGGGGCATGGGCTGGAGTCTGCCTCAAAAATTGCGAAAACAAAGCGCGCACTCTAACCGCTGTGCTCTACCGGGCGCCAGCCATGGCGCTGAATATCAACACGATTGTTCAGGACACTGACTCCCTCCATGCGCAGGCGCGCGCGCTGTTCATCTCCTGAAGAGCTGCCCACCGGCAGACTGATCCGACCGCCGGCACCCAAGACTCGGTGCCAGGGCAGCTTGGTGTCATTCGGCAATTGGCTGAGGGTCCGCCCGACCCAGCGCGCCGCACGGCCCAGGCCGGCCATTTCGGCGAGTTGGCCGTAGGTGACGACCTTGCCCGCCGGCACTTGTGCCAGGGTCAGGTAGAGGGTGGTGCGGCGGATTTGGGCAGCGTTCTCGGTATCCGCTGGGGTATCAGTCACGTTGGGGGGGCTCCTCGGGTGTCCGTCTGTAGATTAATTCCTACAAGGTTGATTGAGAAATGAACTCATCACCCATACACGGGTCAGTCCTTGCTGAGGTGTCATCCTGGGGGATAATGCCGCCTTTTCACCGCAAACTTGAGCCCTTTATCGCTTATGTTGTCTAGAACCCTGCTATGCCTGGCTGTTGCCAGCGCCTCTACGCCCTTGCTCGCCGACACTGTCTGGTTGAAGAATGGGGACAAACTCAGTGGCAAGATTACCGTTTTCGATGGCGGCAAGCTGCTGATCCAGACCGATTACGCCGGTGCGATTCCCATTGACTGGAAACAGGTCAAGACCCTGGAGAGTGACCAGCAACTCCTGGTCAAGCAGGATGCCTATACCGGCGAGAAAGCCAAGGCGTTGCAGGCGGCCGAGGATGGCAAGGTCACTTTGGCCAACGGTGATGCGCCCAAGACCGTCGAGCTGGCCAGTATCCAGCAGATTCTCAAGCCCAAGCCGGTGGTCGAGGACCTGGTGTGGAAAGGCAATATCGATGCCGCGCTGGATTACCAGCGTGCGGAAAACGATACCGACGATTACGACATCGACTTCAAGACCTCGGCACGCCACGGCAGATGGCGGCACACAGCCGAAGGCGAATACAACCGTGAGTTCCAGGACGATGTGGTTTCCGCCGATAACTGGCGCTTGGAGTATTCCCTCGACCGGTTCCTGACGGACAAGTGGTTCTGGCAAGGCCGCCTGAACTACAAGCGGGACAAAGTCGAAGACCTGGCGCGCCAGCGCGTGGTGGGTACCGGTCCGGGCTATCAATTCTGGGATGACGAGCTGGGTGCGTTCTCGCTGGGTTCGCTGTTGAACCGCACCGATTATGAATACCGTGACGGCGGCAAGGACAACTTCTATTCCGTCGCCATGAAGTGGGACTACAACCGCTACCTGATTGGCAAGCGCGTCGAGTTCTTCACCAACGGCGAAGTGGGCAAACCGCTGTCCGATGTGGCGGATTACGCTTACGACGCAGAGATCGGGTTGCGCTATAAGGTGACCGATTGGGCGTCGCTCAACCTCAAGGCCGAGAAGGATGTCATCGAGGGTACCGAAGACAGCGACTTGAGCAAGACGCGCTACACGGCTGGGTTTGGCGTTACCTGGTAGTCCCAGGCTAACCAGCAAACCCATGTGGGAGCGGGCTTGCTCGCGAAAGCGGTGTGTCAGTCAACGTTGATGTTGCTGATCCACCGCTTTCGCGAGCAAGCCCGCTCCCACAGTTTTTTGTGCACAGTAGAAAACTGACAGGCACAAAAAAGCCCCGCTTTTGAGGGCGGGGCCTTTTACTAAAGCAAGGACAAGTTAGATAACTTGAACTTCTTCAGCTTGCATGCCTTTCTGACCGCGGGTAGCGATGAAAGAAACCTGTTGGCCTTCTTTCAGGCTTTTGAAGCCGTCGGATTGGATAGCTTTGAAGTGAACGAACAGGTCGTCACCGGATTGTGGAGTGATGAAGCCGAAGCCTTTTTCATCGTTGAACCACTTAACGGTACCGGTTTGGCGATTAGACATGGTGTAACTCCTTGAACAAAGATAACTGCGACTCAGGAAGAACCCTGGCCGAGACTGAGTGCAAAGAGCAGGAAAAATTCTTGTAGATGGTTGGATCGAAATTCAACATATCGTGTAGAGATTCTCAGTGACACAAGCAGCACAGTGGCGCCACCTTAACCCTTTTTCCGGAACGTGCCAATGGTCTTTGCGAAGGTTTCTCGGATTTAGTGACTGGCGGTGCGCGGTATTGCCGTCAGGACCCGGAAATCAAGGTGGATCGGCGAGAATTGCGTGTCACGCTTTGAACCCGGCCCTGTGCCCCGGTAAGATGCCGGACGTATTTTTTCCACCTCGCTATTTCAGGAAACCGCCATGAGCATCAAATCGGACAAGTGGATTCGCCGCATGGCGCAAGAGCACGGCATGATCGAGCCCTTCGTCGAGCGCCAGATGCGTGGCGAAGGCGCCGACCGGCTGATCTCCTTCGGTGTCTCCAGCTACGGCTACGACGTGCGCTGCGCCGACGAATTCAAGGTGTTCACCAATATCAATTCGGCTACCGTCGACCCGAAGAACTTCGACGAGAAGAGCTTTGTCGACGTCAAGAGCGATGTCTGCATCATCCCGCCGAACTCCTTCGCACTGGCCCGCACTGTCGAGTACTTCCGCATTCCGCGCAACGTGCTGACCATTTGCCTGGGCAAGAGCACCTACGCCCGTTGCGGCATCATCGTCAACGTCACGCCGCTGGAACCGGAGTGGGAAGGCCACGTGACCCTGGAATTCTCCAATACCACGACCTTGCCGGCGAAAATCTACGCCAACGAGGGTGTGGCGCAGATGCTGTTCCTCGAATCCGATGAAGAGTGCGAAGTGTCCTACAAGGATCGTGGCGGCAAATACCAGGGCCAGCGCGGTGTAACGCTGCCGCGTACCTGAATCTGACGAGCTGCTGGAATTCCTGGGCGGGTAGGCACTCTATTGCGTGTACTGCCCGTTTTTTGTGCGTCAGCGCAGCGGGCCTTCGCTCAGGAGTTGCTCTATGAAGATCGATCCGCGAATCAGTGCCGAACTGGCAAGGCTTGAGCCCAATCAGATCGGCGTCATGGCCTGGTCATTGCTGGCCCATCCTGCCGAAGCGGCGGGTGGCATTCCCGGCCAGCCCGATCCCGATACTCCCAACGAACAACCCAACGATCCCACTGAACCCGGCGAACCGACCTTGCCGGATGAGCCGCCTCCTGCGCCTGTTGCCTGATGAGACGATGGCCCGGCAGCGATAGCACAGCGTGCTTCAGTTGACGGGCCATATTTCGTTATCGCCGATGACAAAAATCCTGCAATCGCTGTCG
Organism: Pseudomonas sp. 43mfcvi1.1; assembly: GCF_900115935.1. Classification (NCBI taxonomy): domain Bacteria; kingdom Pseudomonadati; phylum Pseudomonadota; class Gammaproteobacteria; order Pseudomonadales; family Pseudomonadaceae; genus Pseudomonas; species Pseudomonas sp. 43mfcvi1.1. The sequence continues at coordinate 47,427 of NZ_UETT01000015.1, forward strand.
TGCTCGACTCGATAGCCGCCCGTGAACGCACCGAAGGCCGGTAGCAGGCTGATCTCGCTGCCCAGTCGAAAGCAGGCCAGGCGCAGGCGTTGCCGGCCTTTGCCGCTCAGGTGGTAGACCGGGTGCACGTGACCGGCCAGCACATGGCGGCTGGGGTGCGGGTCAGGCTCGTGTTGTACGGCGAAAGGGCCCAGCAGCAGGGGCTCCGGTACGACGCGAATATTCAGCGCTGACGGTGGGTCGCCGGCGCGTTTGTCATGGTTGCCACGAATCAGCGTCATGGCCAGGTGCGGATGTCGCTCACGCCAATCGGCAAGGGCCTGCAAGGTGCCGGGCGCGTGGGAGCCCGGGCCGTGGAGAAAATCCCCGAGGAAAAGCAACTGTCGACACGGCAGGCTGGCCAGTATTGCATCGAGTACGGCGATGTTGCTGGCGGTGGTGCCATGGGGTACCGGTTGCCCGAGGCTGCGGTAGGCGGCGGCCTTGCCGAAATGAACGTCGGCCACCATCAGGGTTTCCTGGGCGGGCCAGTACAGGGCTTTTTCCGGGAGCAACCAGAGTTCTTCTCCGGCCAGGCTGACAGGATAGGGCGCTGGCATCAGGCGTCACCGCGATCGGCAGTCTTTTCCAGCTCGCTGACCATTCGCCGAATGCGGTCGGCGAGCTTTTCCGAGCTCATGCTTTCCCGGAACCGCTCCACCAGCAGCGGGAACCCGAGTGGGGTGGGGCGCTTGATCACGTGCAGGTCCAGCGTCAAGGTATCGAGGCGTTGCAAGGTCTGCTCCAGTCGATGGATATCCAATTCTTCACGCAGGACTTCCTCCCCAGCCTGGGCCAGCAGCAGATTGTCGGCGTCGTATTGCTTGAACACCTGGAAGAACAACCCACTGGACGCCTGCACTTGCCGGGTGCTTTTCGGCGCACTGGGGTAGCCGGCGAAGACCAGCCCGGCGATCCTGGCGATTTCGCGAAAGCGCCTGAGGGCCAGTTCCCCGGCATTCAGGCTCGCAAGCACGTCGGCGAGCAGGTGATCGACGCTCAGCAGTCCCGGGGTCAGGTACTGCGACCAATCCACTGCCGTGGCACTGAGCAGCTCCAGGCCGTAATCGTTGACCGCAATGGAAAACGTCAGCGGCTGTTGCCGACTGACACGCCATGCCAGCAGGCTGGCCAGACCCAGATGAACCTGGCGTCCGGCAAACGGGTAGAGGAACAGATGCCAGCCTTCCCGGGACTTGAGGGCTTCGGCCAGTAATGTGCTTTGCGTGGGCAACCCGGACCAGCGTTGCTGAGTCAGCAGCAAGGGCTGCACGGCCTGCATCTCCGGGCCCTCGAAACGGCCCGCGGCGGCTTCGCTCAAACGGGCCACGACGGCGGCCGCCAGTTCGCTGGAGAGCGGCATGCGTCCGCCGTTCCAGCGCGGTACGGCGGCTTTCTTGGCCTGGCTGCGTCGCACGTAGGCGGTCATGTCTTCGACCCGGACCAATTCCAGCAACCGCCCGGCGAACAGGAAACCGTCACCGGGGCGCAGGCGGGCGATGAAGCCTTCCTCTACGCTGCCCAGGGTCTTGCCGCCTCCGCCCTTGCTCCAGAACTTCAATTGCAGGCTGGCATCGCTGACGATGGTGCCGATGCTCATGCGGTGGCGGCGGGCCAGGCGTGCGTCGGGGACGCGCCAGATCCCGTGTTCGTCCGGCTCGACCCGTCGGTAGTCAGGGTAGGCGGTCAAGGACAGGCCGCCATGACGTACGAAAGCCAGGGCCCAGGCCCATTCGGCTGGGTTGAGATCGCGGTAGGCCCAGGCGCCGCGCACTTCCCGAAACAGTTCATCGGGCACGAAGCCGCCACCCAGGGCCATGCTGACCAAGTGCTGCACCAGGACATCCAGCGGCTTGTGGGGCGATTCGCGAGGTTCGATGCGCCGTTGGGCCACGGCGTCCTGTGCGGCGGCGGCCTCGATCAACTCCAGACTGTGGGTCGGCACCAGCGTCACCCGCGAGGCGCGCCCCGGTGCGTGGCCGGAGCGCCCGGCCCGTTGCATCAGACGTGCTACGCCCTTGGCCGAACCGATCTGCAGTACCCGTTCCACTGGCAGGAAATCCACCCCCAGGTCCAGGCTGGACGTACAGACCACCGCCTTGAGCTGGCCGTCCTTCAATGCCTGTTCCACCCAGTCCCGGGTATCACGCGACAGCGAGCTGTGGTGCAGGGCGATCAGCCCGGCCCAATCGGGCCTCGCCTCAAGAAGCGCCTGATACCAGATTTCCGACTGTGCCCGGGTATTGGTGAAGACCAGGCAACTGCTGCTGGCGTCGATTTCGGCAACGACCTGGGGCAGCATTTTCAGGCCGATGTGCCCGGCCCAAGGGAAGCGTTCGAGGGCCGGGGGTATCAGCGTGTCGACCTGCAGTGCCTTGCCGTCGGCCCCCTGCACGCTGACCCGGTTGCCCTGCGGGATCAATACCTGTTCGGCGTGGGCCTGGTTGCCCAGGGTCGCGGACACGCCCCAGACGATGAGTTCGGGATGCCAGTGCCGCAAGCGCGCCAGGGCCAGTTGCAATTGCACACCACGTTTATTGCCGAGCAACTCGTGCCATTCATCCACCACGACCATGCGCAGGCTCGAGACGGCGACTTGCGCATCGGCCCGGGCGAGGATCAGGGTCAGGCTTTCGGGAGTGGTGATCAACGCGGTTGGCAGGCGCCGGCCCTGGCGGGCGCGTTCGCTGGCACTGGTGTCGCCGGTACGCAGGCCGACGCTCCACGGCAGGTTCAGGTCTGCCAGGGGCGTTTCGAGGGCTTTGCCAGTGTCGGCAGCCAGCGCCCGCATTGGCGTGATCCACAGCACCGTGAGCGGCTCGGCCGGCGGTTTGCGTTTGCGCGGTTTATCCGGCGGTGGGGCGGGGCGGGCGTAGCGGTTGAGGGCGGCGAACCACACGGCGTAGGTCTTGCCGGCACCGGTGCTGGCATGCAGTAAACCGGATTGTCCTCGCTTGACGGCGGTCCAGACCTGCTTCTGAAAGGCGAACGGCTTCCAGCCGCGGGCGCTGAACCACTGGTTTGCGAAGTCGTTGGATGTCGCCATGCCTGCCGTGTGCGCCCTGAAAGTCCTTCTTCAGTGACCACGGCGAGCGATGAAAGGTTTAATGGGGAGTCAGTGCAGGGGGCCTGTGGGAGCAAAGCTTGCTCCCACAAAATCCCCTTGCCACAAGGTTTATTTCAGGTTGCCACTGAGAAACTGCTTGAGGCGTTCGCTGGTGGGATTGCCCAGCACGTCTTCCGGCCTGCCTTCTTCTTCCACCAGGCCCTGGTGCAGGAACAGCACCTGATTCGAGACTTTGCGGGCGAAGCTCATTTCGTGGGTCACCATGATCATGGTCCGGCCTTCTTCGGCCAGGCCCTGGATCACCTTCAGCACCTCGCCCACCAGCTCCGGGTCCAGGGCCGAGGTCGGTTCGTCGAACAGCATCACCTCCGGCTCCATCGCCAGGGCGCGAGCAATGGCCACGCGCTGTTGCTGGCCGCCGGAGAGGAACGCCGGGTACTGCTCGGCAACCCGCGCCGGCAGGCCGACCTTGTCGAGATAACGACGGGCGCGGTCGTCGGCTTCCTGTTTGCTGACACCCAGCACCCGGCGCGGCGCCATGGTGATGTTTTCCAGCACGGTCATGTGGCTCCACAGGTTGAAGTGCTGGAACACCATGGCCAGGCGCGTGCGGATGCGTTGCAGTTCGTTGGCGTCGGCCACGTGCATGCCGTGGCGGTCCTTGATCATCTGGATCGGCTGGCCGTCCAGGCTCATGGCGCCGTCGTTGGGTTGTTCCAGGAAGTTGATGCAGCGCAAAAACGTGCTTTTGCCTGAGCCGCTGGCGCCGATGAGGCTGATGACGTCGCCGGTCTTGGCCTTGAGCGAAACGCCCTTGAGCACTTCATGTTCGCCATAGCTTTTATGCAGGCCTTCGATGGTCAGTTTGTACATGGAGCATGCATCCTCAAGGCGAAAGTAAGTAGCCGCTGCGGTAGGCTTCGGTGCCGGCGACATGGGCGATGACCATGCCGGCAGTCGCCATGCGGCGCAGCGAGCGGGCGTACATCAGCCCGGCGTTACGGCAATGGACAGGGGTGACAGTGTCGTTGACCGGGTCAATGACTTCCGCCACCAGTTGCCCCGCCTCCAGATACTCGCCGGGCAGGGCGCTGTAGACCAGTAACCCGCCCACGGGCGTCGCCACCGGCTCGACAGCAGCCAGCGGCGTGGCAGGGTAGGGCAGTTCGGGCATTGGCATCGGTTCGCCGTCGATGGCGCCGAAACGGATCAGGTACTCGATCAGGGCCTGGCAGTCGAGGCTCGCCAGCCCGTGGTTGACGTCACCCTGGCCACGCAATTCCACTGTGACCGAAAAGCTGCCCAGGGGGATCTCGTAGCGTTCGCCGAAGCGTTCCTTGAGTTGCCACCAGAGCAGGGTGAAGCATTCGTCGAACGACTGGCCACCCGAATCGGTCGCCAGCAGGCTGGCTTCGGCACCGATGTAGCGCGCCAGCGGCTCGACCTGCGGCCAGGCTTCGGGCGTGGTGTAGAGATGGGCCACGGCTTCGAAGTCGCAATGCAGGTCCAGCACCATGTCGGCGTCGCAGGCCAGCCGTTGCAGGGTCAGGCGCAGGGATTGCAATTGCGTGCCTGGGGTCTGCCGGGCGAGAGCGTCGCGCAAGCTGGTGCGGATCAGCATCAGGTTGTGCTGCGGATCGTCGGTGAGCAGGTCCTGGATGTCGTTGCCGATCTCTTCGCTCAGGTCGACGAAGCGTCGGTTGAAGTTCTGCCCGCTCTCGGTTTCGTAGCGGCCCAGGGGCACGTCCATCAACACCTGTTCGAGGCCGATGGGGTTGGCGACGGGCACCAGCACGATCTCGTGCCGCAGGTGGCCCGACGCTTCGAGTTCGGCCAGGCGCTGCTTGAGGTGCCAGGCGACCAGCATGCCGGGCAGTTCATCGGCGTGCAGGGACGACTGGATGTAGATCTTGCCCTCGGCTTTTTCCGGGCCGAAGTGGAAGCTGTGGATCTTGCGCGCGGTCCCCGGTACGGGACCCAGCAAGTCATGGATCTGGTGGCGCATTTGCGTGTGTGTCCTGGAACAAAAGCCCTAGTGGGTCGGCCCGAGAAAGGCCAGCCAGCGGCGTTCGGCGAGGCGGAAGAGGCCCACCAGCGCAAAGGTGACGGTCAGGTAGATCAACGCGGCGATGCCAAACGACTGGAACGTCAGGAACGTGGCCGAGTTGGCGTCCCGGGCGACTTTCAGCACATCAGGAACGGTAGCGGTGAACGCCACGGTCGTCGAGTGCAGCATCAGGATCACTTCGTTGCTGTAGTACGGCAGCGAACGGCGCAGGGCCGAGGGCATGATCACGTAGGCGTACAGCTTCCAGCCGGTGAGGCCGTAAGCCTTGGCCGCTTCGACTTCGCCATGGTTCATGCTGCGGATCGCCCCGGCGAAAATCTCCGTGGTGTAGGCGCAGGTGTTCAAGGCGAAGGCCAGGATCGTGCAGTTCATCGCATCGCGGAAGAAGCTGTCGAGCAATGGCTGGGCGCGCACCGCTGCGATGCTATAGATGCCGGTGTAGCAGATCAGCAATTGGATATAAAGCGGCGTGCCACGGAACAGGTAGGTGTAGAACTGCACCGGCCAGCGTACGTAGAACTTGGGTGAAACCCGGGCGATGGACAGTGGGATCGACACCACGAAACCGATCAGCAGCGAGGCGCTGAGCAGCCACAGGGTCATGGCCAGGCCCGTGACGTTGACGCCATCGCTGTAAAGGAACGGCCGCCAGTATTCTTGCAGAAGTTCGATCATCGCACCGCCTCCCGGGCTCCGGCGGCGTAGCGACGTTCAAGCCAGCGCAGGACGAAATTGGACGCGCTGGTGATCAGCAGGTAGATCAGTGCCGCCAGTACCAGGAAGTAAAACAGTTGGTAGGTGCTCTTGCCCGCATCCTGGGCGGCCTTGACCAGGTCGGCCAGGCCGATGATCGACACCAGCGCGGTGGCCTTGAGCATCACCATCCAGTTGTTGCCGATACCCGGCAGGGCAAAGCGCATCATTTGTGGAAACACCACGAAGCGAAAGCGCTGGCCACGCTTGAGGCCATACGCGGTGGCGGCTTCGACCTGGCCCCGGGGGACCGCGAGGATCGCGCCGCGAAAGGTTTCGGTGAAATACGCGCCATAGATGAAACCCAGGGTGATCACCCCGGCGCCGAATGGGTCGATTTCGATGTATTCCCATTCCATGAAGTCGGTAAACGAGGTCAGCCAGGTTTGCAGGCTGTAGAAAATCAGCAGCATCAGCACCAGGTCCGGCACGCCGCGAATCAGCGTGGTGTAGAGCTGGGCAGGAATTCGCAGCAGTTTGACGCTGGACAGCTTGGCGCTGGCGCCCAGCAGGCCGAGCAAGACGCTCAGCAACAAGGACAGGGCCGACAGCTTGATGGTCATCCAGGTGCCTTGCATCAGCAACGGGCCAAAGCCCTGCAGGCTGAAGGCGGAGAGCCCCAGATTTTGTAGGAGTTGTTCGAACATGAAAGAGGCCTTTGGCAGGAGAAAAGCGCCCATCCGAGGCCGGATGGGCGCCGCGCATTATTTGCCGCTGTACAGATTCAGATCGCCAAAGTGTTTTTTCTGGATTTCGGCGTACTTGCCGTCGTCGTGTAACGCTTTGATACCTTTGTCCAAAAGAGCCTTCAGCTCGGTGTTACCTTTCTTGATACCGATGGCGGTCTTGGCCGGCAGCAGTTCGCTGTCCACTGGCTTGCTGATTTCATAGCCTTCGCCTTTTGGCGATTTCAGGAAGCCCAGCTCGGCTTGCAGCATGTCCTGGATCGCTGCATCGAGGCGGCCGGAGGTCAGGTCGGAATAGACCTGGTCCTGGTTCTGGTAGGCCTGGGTCTTGACGCCGGCCTTGTCCAGCACGGCCTTGGCGTAGGCTTCCTGGATGGTGCCTTGTTCGTAGCCGACGGTTTTGCCTTTGAGCGAGGCAACGTCTTCGCTCAAGCCTGAACCTTTCTTGAACACATACGCCGTCGGGCCGGAGAACAGCTCGCTGGAGAAGTCGATGACTTTTTCGCGGGCCGGGGTCACGGTCATGGAAGAGATCACACCGTCGAACTTATTGGCTTTCAGGCCAGGGATCATGCCGTCGAAATCGCTTTCGACCCATTTGCATTTGACCTTCAGTTCCGCGCAGATCGCATTGCCCAGGTCAATGTCGAAACCGACCAGGCTGCCGTCGGCGGCCTTGGATTCAAACGGGGCGTAGGAGGGGTCGACACCAAAACGCAGTTCCTTGTATTCCTTGGCCGTGGCGACGCCGGCGGCCATGCACAACGCCAGTGCAGAAAGGGTCAGCAGTGCTTTTTTCATTATTCAATCCCTAAAACCAATATGAGCGCTTGTGGCGCGTAAGTATTGTTACCGGTGAAGGCGAGAACGGTATGACGGCATAAAGGTAGCAATTTCCGAACCAGAGTGCCGAACAAGTGTTTTAAAAGCACGGACGGCTGTGGACGGAACGCGATGGTGCGCGAGGGTGAGCGTACATCAAAAAGCGCACCGGGATGGAGCGTGCGTTGTTTGGGGAAACACTATGGGGGGAGCAATTATTTGTGGCGAGGGGATTATCCCCGCTGGGCTGCGCAGCAGACCCAACAGTCAGCCGCCTCGGAGTGTCAGGTTGTTCATCTCAGGCTTTTTGGGGCTGCTTCGCAGCCCAGCGGGGATAAATCCCCTCGCCACAAAGGGAGTGCCTGCTATTTCAGTAGGTCCTGGAGCGTTGCCAATGTGTCGGCTTCGTCGACGCGCTTGTCCTGGCGCCAGCGCAACATCCGCGGAAAGCGCACCGCGATCCCACTCTTGTGGCGCTTGGACAGGGCGATGCCCTCGAAGCCCAGCTCGAATACCAGGGTCGGCGTGACACTGCTCACCGGGCCGAACTTTTCCACGGTGGTCTTGCGCACGATGCTGTCGACCTGGCGCATTTCTTCATCGGTCAGCCCCGAATACGCCTTGGCGAAGGGCACCAGGCTGCGTTCGCGACTGCCCGGCGGGTTGTCCCACACCGCGAAGGTGTAGTCGCTGTAGAGGCTGGCGCGCCGACCGTGGCCGCGCTGGGCATAGATCAACACCGCGTCGACACTGAACGGGTCGATCTTCCACTTCCACCACACGCCCATGTCCTTGGTCCGACCGACGCCGTACAGGGCATCGCGGGCCTTGAGCATCATGCCTTCGACACCGAGGCTGCGAGAGGCTTCGCGTTGCCGGGCGAGGTCGAACCAATCCGGGCCGGTGACGATCGGCGATGGCAATAGCACCGGGCTATGGGCGCGGGCAATCAGCGCTTCCAGTTGCTCGCGGCGCTCGACCTGGGGGCGGCTGCGCCAGTCTTCGCCTTGCCATTCCAGCAGGTCGTAGGCCATCACCACCACGGGCGCATCCTCGAGGATTTTCTTGCCCAGGGTCTTGCGCCCGATGCGCTGTTGCAGCAGGGCGAAGGGTTGCACCGCCGGTTGCAGCGGCGCATCCGGGTCGAAGGCGTCTTCGGTCAACGGCTCGGTGGTTTTCCACACGACGATTTCTCCGTCGATGACCGTGCCGTCGGGCAGCGCCTGGGCCAACACCTGCAATTCAGGGAAGCGCTCGGTTACCAGGTCCTCACCCCTGGACCAGACCCAGAGCTGGCCGTCACGCTTGACCACCTGGGAGCGGATGCCATCCCACTTCCATTCCACTTGCCAGTCACTGGCCGGCCCCAGCAGCGCGTCGAATTGCTCCACCGGTGCGGACAACCCATGGGCCAGGAAGAATGGATAAGGCTGGCCGCCGCGCTGGGCGTGCTCATCGGCGGATTCGGCGGCGATCAACTTGAGGTAGCCGGCGGCGGTCGGACGATGGGACAGATCGGTATAGCCCACCAGGCGCTGGGCCACCCGCTTGCTGTCCAGGTTGGCCATGCCGGCCAGGGCCCGGGTTACCAGTAGTTTGGATACGCCGACGCGGAAACTGCCGGTGATGAGCTTGATACACAGCATCAGGCTCGGTCGGTCCAGTTGTGCCCACAATGCTGGCAGCCGCTGCGCCAACACCTCGGGCGATTCGCCGCGCAACGGCAGCAATTTCTCCTCGATCCACAGCGCCAGGCCTTCGTCGGAGCTGTGGGGCGATTCCGGCAATACCAGCGAAATGGTTTCGGCCAAGTCGCCCACGGCCTGGTAGCTCTCTTCGAACAACCACGTCGACAAGCCCGACACCTGCACTGCCAATTCCCGCAGAATCTTGACCGGCACCAGTTGCCGTGGGCGTCCACCGGAAAGGAAATACACGGCCCACGCGGCGTCCTGGGGCGGGGCCAGGGTGAAATAATTTTGCATGGCGGCAAGCTTGGCGTTGCTGGAGGTCGTAGCGTCCAATTCCGCGTACAGCTCGGCGAAGGCTTTCATGACGCCCCCTCGCTGGTGTCGGCACCGAGCTCTTCTTCATCGTCGCCGTATTCGGTGATGAAACCCTGGGCGTCGAGGCCTTGCTCGCACAAATGGCGCACTAGCACGCCGACCGAGCCATGGGTGACCATTACCCGTTCGGCGCCGGTCTGTTCGATGGCCCAGAGCAGGCCGGGCCAGTCGGCGTGATCGGACAGCACGAACCCCCGGTCCACGCCACGCCGCCGACGTGTACCGCGCAGGCGCATCCAGCCGCTGGCGAAGGCGTCGCTGTAGTCACCGAAACGGCGCATCCAACTGCTCCCCCCGGCGGAGGGCGGGGCGATGACCAGCGCCTGGCCCATGATCGGGTCGTTCTTCTTCACGTCGCCGGCATAGATCGTCGGCGGTAGCCGCACGCCGGCCTCGCGGTAGACCCGGTTCAGCGGTTCCACCGCGCCATGGGCCAGGATCGGTCCGAGGCTTTCATCGATGCCGTGGAGAATCCGCTGGGCCTTGCCAAAGGAATAGCAGAACAACACGCTGGCGCGACCGACCGCGATGTTCCCGCGCCACCATTGGTTGATCTCGTCGAAGACTTGCGCCTGGGGCTGCCAGCGATAGATGGGCAGGCCGAAGGTCGATTCCGTAATGAATGTATGACATTTCACCGGTTCGAACGGCGCACAGGTACCGTCGGGCTCGACCTTGTAATCCCCCGATGCCACCCAGACCTCACCTTGGTATTCCAGCCGCACCTGGGCCGAACCCAGTACATGGCCGGCGGGATGGAAACTCAAGGTCACGCCGTGATGCCGCAAGCGCTCGCCGTAGGGCAGGGTTTGCAAGTTGATGTCCTGGCCCAGGCGTGAGCGCAGAATGCCTTCGCCGGGTGCCGCTGCCAGGTAGTGTTGGTTGCCGCTGCGGGCATGATCGCCGTGGGCGTGGGTGATAACCGAACGTTCGACCGGGCGCCACGGGTCGATGTAGAAATCTCCAGGCGGACAGTACAGGCCTTCGGGGCGGGCAATGACAAGATCCATGCAGTCACCGGGGCGATGGGCTTGTCAGGTAGAGGCTCAGGCGAGAGGGGAAGTTCTATCGGATTTTTGGCGGACAGGATCAGGTGACAGGAGGGAAAAATGTGGCGAGGGGATTTAGCGAAACGTCGCACCGCCCCGCTGGACTGCGAAGCAGTCCCAAATCAGCCAACTCAATTTGCCTGAAAGATCGAGTTGCTTGGTTTCAGGGCTGCTTCGCAGCCCAGCGGGGCGGTGCGACGTTTCGCTAAATCCCCTCGCCACAGTGGAGAGTCTATTTGCCCGGCACCAGGGTCAACCGCGTCTTGCCATAGGCCCGATCGAAGTTCTGCGGCTGCAAGGGCAGGTTCTGATACTGCCCCTTGATCCACGGATCGATGCCATTGGCATAGTTCGGGCTGACCGGGTTGCCGGACTGGCCGGTGCCGTCCTGGATCATCAGCGGTTCAGGTTGGCCGAAGTCAACGATAAAACGCATGGCCGGTGCCAGGGTGGTATTGAAATCCTGCCCCACGGCGTACGCCGCGGTGTTGAGCGTGGTGGCGTCGCCACCGGCCGGCAGCGGTCCGCGCACGATCTGGCCGTTACTGTTCTTCCACTCGTAGCGATGCAACTTGCCCCACTGCCAAGCCTTGTGGTCACCGCCCAACTGGCTGTCACCGGCGCTGATGGTCGCGGCGAGGCTGCGGGCCAGGATGACGGCCTTGTCTTCCTTCTGCGGTGTCCGCACGTCGTCCCAGAACGGGCTGTCCTCGCGAGCCAGCAGATGATCGGCCTGGGCCGAGTAGGACAATTGGCCATTGGCGATCAGCGCTTTCCACGCCGGGCTGCTGTCCGGGCCCAGTTCGTCGAGGAAGATCTGTTTCATGCTTTCCTGCAGGAACAGCTCATAGATCGCCGCATCGGCGGAGGTCGGGCTGAGCCGGCCATCGAATGCCATCAAGCGGGTATAGGCTTCGCGGGCCTTGGCCCGGTCAGCCACCGGCAGGGCTTCGATCGCCTGTTTGAGCGGTTGGGACATGCCCGGGGCTTCGAAGACCTTCTTGAGTTTGGCGGCGAAGGTCGTGGTCTGGTCGTATTGCATGGCGGTCAGGCTGCGGGAGTCGTGCTTGCCCGCGCTGGCCAGTTCGGCCAGGCGCTCGCCACGCTCCGGTGCGGCCCAGGAGTTGGACAACTGCATGCCGTAGCCGTGGGGAATGACCCGCTGGTTGGCTGTGCCGAGCCAGCCTTGGGCCGGATCCTGGTCGTACGGGTGCAGCATCGGGTCGGCGTAACCGTCCCAATCGTAGCGACCATCCCAGCCTGGGGACGGTAACAGGCCTTCGCCTTCGCGGCGGTTGGGGTAGCGACCGGTGACTTGCCAGCCGATGTTGCTGGCGTCGGCGAATACCATATTCACGGCCATGGCGCGGATTTCCCGGCTGGCATCGGAGGCTTTCTCGACGTTTTGTGCCCGGGACAGGTCGAAGAAGGCATCCAGGGTCTTGTCGTCGCCCAGGCTCGGCATCTGCAACGCCAGGCCAAAGCCGTTGGCCATGGCCGGGCCCTGGGCGCTGTTGAGCAGCGGGCCGTGGCGGGTCTCGAACACCGCTTCACGAATCGGCCGCTGGCCTTTGATGAAATAGGTTTCGTTGCGCACGATTGCCGGTTGCCATTTGCCGTTGGCCTCGTAGGACAAGCCGTTGCCCTGGCGCCGGATTTTTTCCAGGAACAGGTCCTGGTTATCGCCCAGCACGCTGGTCATGCTCCAGGCCACTTTGCCGTTGAAACCGGCCAGGATCATCGGAATGCCCGCCACGGAAACCCCGGCCGCCTGGTACTTGGGCGCCCGGATCTGTACGGGGCTCCACAGTCCTGGCATGCCCAGCGGGCCATGGCTGTCGCTGGCCAACAGACTCTTGCCGCTGCGGCTGCGTTGCGGCGCGATGGCCCAGTTACTCGAAGAGGCAGCACTCAAAAGGTTCAGCCCGGCCAACTGGCTGGTGGCCTTGCTGATCTCGTTCAGGCCCGGAATCTGGCCGTTGAGCCGCACGCCCTGAAGCTTGTCGGCTTCGGCCTGGGGCAGTTGTTCATCCGGATAGGATGGGCTCAGCCAGGCGAGTTTGTCGTTGGTGACCGTCTGGGCCAGCACCAGGCTAGCGATTTCTTCCGGCAGGTTGGCCGATTGGCTGAAATTCAGCAGGCAGAACATCAGCGCCGAGTCTTCCGGTTTCCAGTACTCGGGTTTGTAACCGGTGGCGGCCAAGTCCGCCGGCAACTTGTCGCGGTAGCGGAACAGGTAGGCGTTGACGCCGCGGGCATAGACTTCGAAGAAGCGCTTGAGCCGTGGCGAAGACGCCTTGTACAGCTCATCGGCGTTTTTCTTCAGGTTGACGGCGCGCATGTAGCGGTCGACGTCCAGCCGTTCGGCGCCGGACATCTCTGCCAACCGCCCCTGGGCCAGCAGACGCAGGGTCACCATCTGGGTGATGCGGTCACTGGCATGGACGTAGCCGAGGGTGAACAGGGCGTCATGAAAACTGTTGCTTTCGATCAGCGGCATGCCCGTGGCATTGCGGCGGACCGAGACGTTCTGCGCCAGCCCCTTGAGCGGCTGCACGCCGGAAGTGGGCGGGACAGTGTCCTGGGCATTCCAGGTCTGGCATCCGCTCAAACCGAGCACACTGGCCACCGCGGCGGCAACGCCGAGCCGGGGGATGAAGGAAATAGAGGCTGGCGAGGCCATGGCAAAGCTCCTGCGGGAGGGGGTGGCGGCAATAAAGGCGCTACGTTAGTGAGCAGGAGGGGGGCGCGCAAGCGGGGGCGAGGGTTATTTGTTGATTTGGCGACAAAACCCAGGGCTCGGGTAAGCTCTTTCGCTCGAGGGCTTGCCTGTCAGGAAGAGGTGATGCCCAAGTGTGGAAATTCAATGACTGAGCAAGAGGAAATCGGCATGGAGCTACAGATCAACGCAGCGCTGATCCTCATCGATCAACAAAAAGGCATTCTTCACCCCAGGCTCGGCCCTCGCAACAACCCCGAGGCAGAACTGCGGATGCTGGAGCTTCTGGCTTTCTGGCGGCACACGGTTCGACCGGTGATTCATGTCCACCACTTGTCCCGCTCGCCGGATTCGGTGTTCTGGCCGGGACAGTCGGGCGTGGAGGTCCAGCCACGGTTCGAGCCGATGGCCGGGGAGTGGTTGATTCAAAAACAGGTGCCGGATGCGTTCAGTGGCACGCCCCTGGAAGAAGACCTGCGCAGGGCAGGCATCGGGCAACTGGTGATCGTCGGCGTGGCGACGCACAACTCGGTGGAGTCCACGGCGCGTACGGCCGGTAATCTGGGGTTCGACACGTGGGTGGTCGAGGATGCCTGCTTTACCTTCGACAAGACCGACTATTTCGGCAATGCCCGTTCGGCTGGCGAGGTGCACGCCATGTCCCTGGGCAACTTGCATGGCGAGTATGCGACGGTGGTCAGTGTGAAGCGGGTTCTTGAGGCAGTCTGATAGACAGGCATTGAAAGTGCCGGCCTCATCGCGAGCAGGCTCGCTCCCACACTGGATTCTGCACTGATCATGGAATATCGCTTCACCGCAATGCCCTTGTGGGAGCGGGCTTGCTCGCGAAGAGGGTGTGTCAGGTTAATCAATGCCAACTGACCCGCCGCATTCGCGAGCAAGCCCGCTCCCACAGAAGTCGGTGGTGAGCCCCGGCCTTACGAGCGTCGCAGACCCCCTGTGGGAGCGAGCCTGCTCGCGATAGCGATTCAACAGGCGAAGATTATCTGCGCCCGAACCTTCAAGCCCCGTGGCACTTCTTGAATTTCTTGCCATTACCGCATGGGCAAGGGTCGTTGCGGCCGACATCCTTCAGGGCGTTGCGTACCGGTTCCTGGTGGGCGTGGCCGCAGTTCGGGCCGTGGACGTGGCCGTGGTCATGATCGTGATGATGGTCGTGATCGTGGTTGCAATCAGGGCCGTGGACATGGGGTTGCTGGGTCATCGGGGTTACTCCGCAATAAAATCGGCGGCGATTATCACGCCATTGCGCTCAAGGTGCACGTAGTGGGCGATGAATAATCCGGTTTCCAGCTCACCTTCCAGACGATAGGGGATCTGTTCCCGGGGTTTCTCCAGCAACTTCACCACATCCCGCACCTGCGGCCACAGGTTGGTGCGGATCGGCACCTTGAAGTAGGCACTGTGTCTGGGGCGTACGGTGAACCAGTGTTCATGCTCACCTTCGGTCAGCAACAGGTCGCCCAGGTGGATGCGATACGTCAGGCCGCGAACGGTCAGGTCGCTGTCGCCCGGGTTGTCGACGCGAAAGTGCAGCATGAACTTCTGTTCCAGCAGCCGGGCCCGCACCACCTCGACCTTGACCAGATGCACTTGTGGCTCAGGGGCTTCTTCACCCCACCAGGACGCGCAGCCGCCGAGCCCGACGAATAGCAGCAGGCAGGTGATGCGCAGCAAGAGTGATGGTGGGGTCATGTCCGTGCCTCTGGTTTATCCCCAGTCTAGCCCTATGGGCCGATGGACGAGCGTCGGACGTTTCCGAAAAGTCAGCGATTGAAGTAGCCGGCGCAGCACTTCTTGAATTTGTGCCCGCTGCCGCACGGGCAGTTGTCGTTGCGGCCAGTCTTGACTGGCACGGTCGGGTCGATGAAGTACCAGCGCCCGTTGTTCTGTACGAACGAAGATTGTTCACGGTGGCTGTGCTCCCCCTGGCCGTCGTGCCAGCGCGCCGTGAACGTGACAAAGGCGTGCTCCGGTTGCCCGCCGAACACTTCGCTGCTTTCCACCTCCAGTCCCAACCAGGTGCTGTTGGCGCTCCACTCGCTGATCGACTGGCGATCGAGCCCTTGCTGCTGGGCGGGCAGGGTGGTGGCGACCAGATAATCCACCAGGCCCAGCACGTAGGCGCTGTAGCGCGAGCGCATCAAGGCTTCGGCGCAAGGCGCCGGGTGACCGTCGTGGTAATGGCCGCAGCAGGCGTCCAGTGTGTTGCCACTGCCGCAGGGGCAAATGGGTGTGTGCGGGCTTGTGTTCACGGCTACCACCAATATTTTCCAAAGTTTTCCGGGTTGGCCCAAAAGCGCGAGTTGAGCCAGTCGGGGACTTGCTTGTATTCAAGCAGATCATAGGTAAACAGGGTCAGCACCTGCTCTTCGCGCTGGAATCGCTCGCTGGCTTGCAGGGCCAGGGAAAAAAAGTCCGTCTCTTGCCAGCCGCAGGCGTTGAGGTCTGCCAGCACGGCGATACGGCTGGCGTTGAGATTGCGGATGCCGCCCAACAGGTTCAGACCGTCGCGCTTGGGCAAATGCTCCAGGCAATCGAGCGCCAGGGCCAGGTCAAAACGCCGCGCCGCCACGTCCGCCGGCAGCGCGCCTGGGCCGGCATGGACCACTTCGGTGTCGGGGTGGGCCTGCTGGAACGCTTCGAGTGCGGGAAAGCCACTGGCACCGATCAACAGCAGTTTTTGCGGGGCATAACGGTCAAGCACGGCCGCCAGGGCTTGCTGGGGCGTACGCGAAGAAATGGCAACGGTCATCGAAGTTCCTCAGTCAGAAGCGTCACGATAGCCTGCCCGGACATCCTGGCCTAGAGCGGTTTGTCCCTGAATGGGCGCAAACGTCGCAAACACGGGGCGAAAACCCGCGATTGCTCAGGCTGGCGCAGATCCGCAGACGGGTCTTTACTCCCCTGAATCGGCGCAGAGCCGATCCCTCAAGGAGAAAACCCAATGAGCATAGTTCGGACAGCGTTACCCCTGGTTCTGCTAACCAGTGTGTTGACTGGTTGCGCAGGTTTGCAGAAAACCGACTGGCCGATCTGTGCGGCCACTGGTGGTGTGGTCGGCGCGGGATTGGGCGCCATCGAAAGCAGTTCCTGGATCGGCCCGGGAGCGCTGGTGGCCGGCACCGTTGCGGCGGGCTGGTGCTGGGCCCATGGCGACGGCGACGAAGACGGCGATGGCGTGCCGGACAGCCGCGACAAGTGCCCGGGCACACCGAAGGGCGTGCAGGTCGATGCCGACGGTTGCCCACCGCCCGCTCCAGCGCCGGTGGTTGAAGAACCCGCAGTGGTCAAGGAAGAAACCATCGTGATCCGCGATGTGCACTTTGAATTCAACAAAGCCACGTTGACCCCGGGCGACAAAGAGGTCCTGAGCACAGTCGCCACCCGGCTGAAACAGGAAACGTCCACCGCGCAATTGCGCGTCACCGGCCATACCGACAGCGTCGGCAGCGATGCCTATAACCAACGCCTGTCAGAGAAACGGGCCAATTCGGTGGTGAACTACCTGGTCGATCAAGGCGTGCCTCGCGCCAGTTTCGTCTCGGTGAGTGGTGCCGGGGAAAGCCAGCCAGTGGCCGACAACAAGACCGCCGACGGACGCGCCCAGAACCGTCGCACGGAAATCCGGATAAATCGCTAAAACCCTTGCCATCCGCGGCTTGTAGAGTGGCGGATGACAGTCTTTACTCCTGTGTGACCGGTATGGGCCGGTGACACAGGAGCCTTCACCATGAACGTTCTTATCAAGGCCGTCTTACCGGTGCTGCTGGCCAGCAGCGTGTTGTCCGGTTGTGCCACGCACAGCGATGGCAGCGCCCCCCTCAATCAACGCACCTGGCCGATCTGTAGCCTGATCGGCGGCTTGATCGGTGGCGGATTGGGGGCCATCGAAAGCAGCGGCTGGGCCGCCGGTGGCGCCGCGTTGGGGCTGCTGGGCGGTGGTTTGATCTGCTACGCCCAAGATGGCGATGAAGACAACGACGGGGTGTTCGACCGCCGCGACCGTTGCCCCGATACGCCGGCCAATACTCCCGTCGAGCATCACGGCTGCCCGCTGCCGCAATACCCGGCCAGCGCCCCGCCGGTCGAGCCTGAAGCACCGGCCACCGAAGTCATCACCCTTAACGATGCCGGCAAGGTGCTGTTCGATTTCGACAAATCCGATCTCACCGCAGAAGCCCGAAGCCAACTCGATGGGCTGATGGGTAAACTCAGCCATGCCAATGTCGCCAGCATCCGGGTGGTGGGGCACACCGACAGTGTCGGCACTGATGCCTATAACCAGGGGCTGTCCGAGCGTCGGGCCAGCAGCGTCGTCGAGTATTTGCTGACCCAGGGGCTGGCCCCCGACAAACTCACCAGTGAAGGCAAGGGCGAAAGCGAGCCGGTGGCTGACAATGACACCGACGAAGGGCGGGCACAGAACCGTCGGGTCGAGCTGCATATCCAGCGTTGAGCCCTGAGCCAGAGCCGTCGGATCGCGAGGAGGGCGGTTCGACGGTCGCTGGCCGGCGGTAAATTAAATTTGCCTTGCCCTCTGGCTTATCCTGCGCGCATGCCGTTACTGTGCGGCCAAAGAATAATACTCATCGGGGGGGACGTATGAAGGTGTTTTGGGGGCTGGGGCGTTTACTGACCCTACTGTTCTGGTTGGTGGTGTTGGTCAACCTGATCATGCCGTTCGTCCATCCGTTGCATCTGCTGGTCAATTTCGCCGCAGCGTTTTTACTGGCGCTCCATCTATTGGAACTGCTGGTGTTCAGGGCCAGTTTTCGTGGCCGTCCCTCGGCTGGCCGCGATCGCCTCAGAGTGCTGCTGTTCGGCATCTTCCATCTGCAAACCCTCCCGACCGCGCCAGAGGCTTCCCATGCGTAAATTGTGTCTGCTCGCCGCATTCGTATGCCCATGGGCTTCGGCCCAGGTGGTCCAGGTCGAAAGCCATTCATTGATGCGTCTGCCCAACACCACCAGTACCCTGACCCTGGAGCGGCTGGACGTGGCCGACTACGGCACGCTGCTGGTGCCTTCCAATGTCACGGAACTGACTGTCGACCAATTGCACCTGGGACGTGAAGCACGGATCGCCATCGTGCCGGCGCAGCAGGTATTGGAAATGAAGGTGGCCCAGGCCGAGTTGGCCGAAGGCAGCCAGATCACTTCACGCGGCGCACCGGGTACCTACACCAAGGCGGCGCGGCCGGGGCGGGATCTGAACCTGCGCTTCAATGCCTTGAATGCGCCGCTGTTGTCGGTGGATGCCCGTGGTGGCACCGGTGCGCCGGGTTTCGTCGGCCTGGACGGCGCCAATGGCCAGGCGCCAGGTTGCACCTGGGGGGCGGCCGGTCGCGGGGCCGACGGCAGCAACGGCAGCGATGGCCAGCCCGGTGCGGCCGGTGCACTGGTGCGTCTTGAGCTGCCCCGCGCCTATCCTGCCGAGCAGATCAAGGTGACGGTGGACGGCGGCGCCGGTGGCGCGGCTGGGCACGGCGGCAAACCCGGTGTCGGTGGCAAGGCCAAGGGTTGTCTGGTCTATACCGCTGACGGCGGTAAGAGCGGCCGTCCGGGTGCTGATGGCCAGCCGGGGCCTGCCGGCGCGGCGGGGGCGGTGACGGTGCAGCGGTTCTGAAGAAAATCTGATCCCGACTTGTGGGAGCGAGCCTGCTCGCGATGGCATTGGGTCAGTCGATCAAGTATTGCCTGATGTGCCGCCATCGCGAGCAAGCTCGCTCCCACAGGGTTAGGTGCAATATTTTCAGAACATCGGCCGCGCCGCGCCAATCGCCACCACCAGCAGCCCGATCAGCAAATTGATCCCCACCAGTTTGCGAATTCTCCCCAGCACCGCCGCACCCGTCGGCCAATCCTGCGCAGTCACAGCGTTACGCAACGAAGGCAGTTGCAGGCCCTGGATGCGGATAAACAGCGCCGCCATCACCACATACAGGCCCATCATGATCTGCACATAACGCGGCGCGGTTTCGAAGCCGGCGAAGCGCACGTGGATCAGGCCTACACCGCTGATCGGCAAAAGCACCACCGCCACCCAGACCCAGACGAAAAAACGTTGAAACACTTCTACCCACAATTTGAGCCGGGCAGGGCCCTCAAGTGCCGTCATTGCGGCGGGGCGCAGGATCATCCAGGCGAAGAACATGCCGCCGACCCAAACCAGGGCCGCCAGCAAATGCAGGGTGTAGACAAGGGCAAAGGGTGTCATTGGGTTACTCCGTTCTGCGCAGGATTCATTAGCGGGGTATGATAGCCGCCGATCCGAACCACTGAAAATTTATCCAGCGTTTTTAGCGCCCGACCATTCATGATCAGCACCGAACTCAAAACCACGATCCAGGGCGCCTATTCGCGTTTTCTCGAAGCCAAGAGCCTCAAGCCGCGATATGGCCAGCGCCTGATGATTGCCGAAGTGGCAAAAGTCCTGGGTGACATCGACACCGATGACGAAGGCCGGCGCAGTGGCGAGCCCGCCGTCGTGGCGGTGGAGGCCGGCACCGGTACCGGCAAGACCGTGGCCTACAGCCTTGCGGCGATCCCCACCGCCAAGGCCGCCGGCAAGCGCCTGGTGATTGCCACCGCGACCGTCGCCCTGCAGGAGCAGATCGTCTACAAGGACCTGCCCGACCTGATGCGCAATAGCGGCCTGAACTTCACGTTCGCGCTGGCCAAGGGCCGTGGGCGCTACATGTGCCTGTCCAAGCTCGACATGCTGCTCCAGGAAGGCCAGGCGCAGACCGCCACGGCCCAGCTGTTCGAAGAAGAAGGCTTCAAGATCGAAGTCGATGAAGCCAGCCAGAAGCTGTTTACCAGCATGATCGAGAAACTGGCCGGCAATAAGTGGGACGGCGACCGCGACAGCTGGTCCACGGCCCTGGAAGACGCCGACTGGTCGCGCCTGACCACAGACCATAGCCAATGCACCAACCGCCATTGCCCGAACTTCGGCCAGTGCGCCTTCTACAAGGCCCGCGAAGGCATGGGCAAGGTCGACGTCATCGTCACCAACCACGACATGGTCCTGGCCGACCTGGCCCTGGGCGGTGGCGCGGTGCTGCCGGACCCGCGCGACACGATCTACGTATTCGACGAAGGCCATCACCTGCCGGACAAGGCCATCGGCCATTTCGCCCATTACACCCGGCTACGCTCCACCGCCGACTGGCTGGAAACCACCGCCAAGAACCTCACCAAACTGCTGGCCCAGCATCCATTGCCGGGTGACCTGGGCAAGTTCATCGAGCAAGTGCCGGAGCTGGCGCGGGAAATCAAGACGAACCAGCAGTTCATGTTCACCGCCTGCGAGCAAGTGGCCGACTTCAAGCCCGGCGAAGACGTCGAGGGCCGCGAGCGGCCACGCCATCGCTTCGTCGGCGGGGTGATTCCTGAACACATGCGCGAAATGGGCATCGAGCTCAAGAAAGGCTTCGCCCGCCTGACCGATCTGTTCACCCGCCTGACCGACCTGCTCAAGGAAGGCATGGATGGCGAGGTCAACATCGGCATCGCCAGCAACCAGGCCGAGGAATGGTACCCGCTATTTGGCAGCCTGTTGTCCCGCTCCCAGGGCAACTGGGAACTGTGGACGGCCTTCACCGCCGAAGACCCGGAGGACAACCCGCCGATGGCCCGGTGGCTGACCCTGGCCGAAAGCGGTTCGCTGTTTGACATCGAGGTCAATGCCAGCCCGATCCTGGCGGCGGAAATGCTGCGGCGCAACCTGTGGAACGTGGCCTACGGTGCGTTGGTGACGTCCGCGACGCTGACCGCCCTGGGCACGTTCGACCGTTTCCGCATGCGCGCCGGCCTGCCGAAGAAAGCCGTGACCGCGGTGGTCCCGAGCCCCTTCCATCACGCCGATGCCGGCGTGTTGCGGGTGCCAGACCTCAAGGCCGACCCACGGGATGCCGCCGCCCACACTGCGGCGATCATTCGTGACTTGCCGGAATTGGTGGAAGGCTCGCGGGGCACCCTGGTGTTGTTTTCCTCGCGTAAACAGATGCAGGACGTGTTCGATGGGCTTGACCGTGACTGGCGCAAACAGGTGTTCATCCAGGGCAACCTGTCGAAGCAGGAAACCCTGAACAAGCACAAGGCGCGGGTCGACGGCGGGGACTCCAGCGTGCTCTTCGGCCTGGCGAGTTTTGCCGAAGGCGTGGATTTGCCCGGTGCCTATTGCGAGCACGTGGTGATCGCCAAGATCCCGTTCTCCGTCCCTGACGATCCGGTGGAAGCCGCGCTGGCCGAGTGGATCGAAGCCCGTGGCGGCAACCCGTTCATGGAAATCTCCGTGCCGGACGCATCGCTGAAACTGGTCCAGGCCTGTGGCCGCTTGCTGCGTACCGAAGAGGACCGCGGCACCATCACCTTGCTTGACCGCAGGCTGGTAACCCAGCGCTACGGCAAGGCGATCCTCAATGCGCTGCCACCGTTTCGGCGGGAGATTTCCTAGATTCTGGTGATTTGCTTGACGGGGGCTGTGTCAGTCCGGTCAGCCGTCTTGCGGCGGTTCCCAAAAGCCTGAATGGCTGAAACAATGCCAGCACTTTAAAAAGTGTTTGTTTCAAAGGAGTTGCGGGTGCAGATTCAAGGCCATTATGAACTTCAGTTCGAGGCGGTGCGTGAAGCCTTCGCGGCGCTGTTCGATGATCCCCAGGAGCGTGGCGCCGCGTTGTGCATTCAAGTGGGTGGCCGGACTGTCGTCGATCTGTGGGCCGGTACCGCCGATAAGGATGGCAGCGAATCCTGGCACAGCGACACCATCGCCAATCTGTTTTCCTGCACCAAGACATTTACCGCCGTCACTGCCTTGCAACTGGTAGCCGAGGGCAAGCTGCAACTGGATGCCCCGGTTGCCCGCTATTGGCCGGAATTTGCCGCCGCCGGCAAGCAATCCATCACCCTGCGCCAGTTGCTCTGCCATCAGGCTGGACTACCAGCTCTGCATGAATTGCTGCCGCCCGAGGCGCTTTATGATTGGCAAGCCATGGTCGATGCCCTGGCCGCTGAAACGCCGTGGTGGACGCCGGGCGAAGGCCATGGCTACGCGGCGATCACTTATGGCTGGCTGGTCGGCGAGCTGCTGCGCCGGGCCGATGGGCGTGGCCCGGGGGACTCCATCGTGGCCCGCGTTGCCAAGCCATTGGGCCTGGATTTCCATGTCGGCCTGGCCGATGAGGAGTTTCATCGCGTGGCCCACATTGCCCGTGGCAAAGGCAACGTGGGGGATGCAGCGGCCCAGCGCCTGTTGCAGGTGACGATGCGCGAGCCCACGGCCATGACCACCCGGGCCTTCACCAACCCGCCGTCGATCATGACCAGCACCAACAAGCCGGAGTGGCGACGCATGCAGCAACCGGCGGCCAACGGTCACGGCAATGCCCGCAGCCTGGCCGGGTTCTACGCCGGTCTGTTGGACGGCAGCCTGCTGGAAGGCGAAATGCTCGACGAACTGACTCGCCAGCACAGCCTCGGCGAGGACAAGACACTGTTGACCCGGACCCGTTTCGGCCTGGGTTGCATGCTCGATCAACCGGATATACCGAACGCGACCTACGGCCTCGGCCCACGGGCATTCGGCCATCCGGGGGCGGGAGGCTCCATCGGGTTTGCCGATCCGGAACAGGATGTTGCCTTTGGTTTCGTGACCAACACACTCGGGCCTTATGTGCTGATGGATCCGCGCGCGCAGAACCTGGCGAGGGTGTTAGCCACTTGTCTGTAAAACGCCATTGAAGGCAGCGGACACCGGAACCTCGTGTCCTTTTCAGTTTCCAAGCGTCTGTTTATGCGGCCCGAACATGGCCTTTTGTTTTTTCATTTAGATCATTTTGTGGATATCCAATGTCATCGAATAAAACCCTCGCTCTGGCGCTGTGCTTCGCTATCACCGGTTGCGCACAAACCCCACAAAATGATGCCGAGGCCGGCAGTAGCTGGTGGCCGTTCGGCTCTTCCGACAAGGTGGTAGCCAAGGAAACGACACCCGCGGCGCCCCTGAAACCGGCCGCCGTCGCTCCGCAAGCCAAGGCCGAGAGCGCTACGCACTGGTGGTGGCCGTTCTCTTCCGATGACGCTGCTGACGTCGCGAAGAAAGATGACGTCAAGCCTCAAGACAAGCCTGAAGCCAAGGCGCCGGCCGTTGCCAAGGCCGAAGCCGAAAGCAACGGCAAGTGGTGGTGGCCGTTCGGCGGCAAGGACCAGGAAACCGCCAAGGCGGTGCCGATGCCCGATCCGAAAGTCACCCAGGCCTGGCTCGACGACTACGAACCGAAGCTGCGCACAGCCATCAAGGACAGCAAGCTCGAACTCGAACGTCGCGACAACGTGTTGGTGGTTACCGCGCCCGTGGACGGCTCCTTCAACCCAGACCGTCCGGCCATGCTGCTGCCCGTGACCCTCGGCCCGTTCACACGCGTGGCGAAGATCCTTGAAGCCGACCCGAAGACCGCTGTGCTGATCCTCGGCCACGCCGATACTTCGGGCGCCGCGCCTGCGAACTTGAAGCTCAGCCAGGAGCGTGCCCAGTCCGTGGCGGCGATTTTCCGTCTCAGCGGCCTGCAACGTGATCGCCTGATGCTGCGTGGCATGGGCGCAGTGGCACCTCGTGCGGCCAACGACAGCGTGGAAGGCCGTGCCTTGAACCGTCGCGTGGAACTGCTGGTCACGCCGGCCAACACCATGGTTGCGCTGCTGAGCAAGTACAACATGCCGGCCCCTGCGCCGGTGACGCTGGTGGCGGCCCAGGACGTGAAGCCCGCAGCCCCGACCCCAGCGCCTGCGGCTAAAAAAGCCGTGACCTCAACGGCCAAGAAGGCTCCGGCCAAAAAAGCCGCGGCCAAGGCTCCGGCGAAGAAAGCGCCAGCCAAGGCCACTACTGCGGCGAAGAAACCCCAACCGGCCAAAGCCGCCACCGATACCAAGAAAGTCGCGGCCGCCGATACTCCCAAGCAGTGATGGGCTAACCACAAGGAACGCGCCATGACCCAACCGCTGGCTGATATGCGCCGCGACTACACCCGCGATGGCTTGACCGAGGCACAAGCCCCGGCCGAGCCGTTTGCATTGTTCCACCAATGGTTCGCCGACGCGGTGAAAACCGAGCAGGCTCCGGTTGAGGCTAACGCCATGACCCTGGCCACGGTGGATGCACAAGGGCGACCGCACTGTCGAATTCTGCTGCTCAAGGGCCTGGATGCCTTGGGCTTCACGTTCTTCACCAACTACGACAGCGCCAAGGGCCAGCAACTGGCCGCGAATCCATTCGCGGCCATGACGTTTTTCTGGCCGGCCCTGGAACGCCAGGTGCGCATCGAAGGCAAAGTGGTCAAGGTCACGGCGCAGGAGTCGGACGCCTATTATCAGGTTCGCCCGCTGGGCAGCCGTCTCGGCGCCTGGGCTTCCCCCCAGAGCCGGGTGATTTCAGGGCGCGCTGAGCTGGACGACTTGCTCAAGGCCACCGAACAACGTTTCAGCGACAGCCAGCCGCACTGCCCGGAGCATTGGGGTGGTTATCGTTTGCTGCCCGAGCGCATCGAGTTCTGGCAAGGCCGTCCGAGCCGCCTGCACGATCGCCTCAACTATCGTCTGCAAGGGACGAACTGGATTCGCGAGCGCCTGGCGCCTTAGCCGCGATAACCTGCCGCAGCGGTTTGAAGCCATTGCGGCAAGTCCCGGCGCTTGATGCCTTGCTCCCGGGCGCGGGCCAGTTGTTGCAGCATGTAGGTCTTTTTCCGTTCATCCTGCCCCGCCAGGGACAGCGCCAGGTCGCGGTCCATCCAGCGTTTGATCCGTACGTACAACCACCAGTGGAAGTACAAGCCGGCCACGGTGATCGCGACGATAATGAAATAATCCATGAAAAATCCCCGGGTTGATGACGCAGGTTTTGGAAATTGGCGCTACTGTTGGGTGAATTTTTCCGGTGCGCCTGTATCCCACCTGAATGAAAACAATTTTATCCCGGCGAGACCGTGACAGGCGTCAAGTCGCGGAGTTTAATGAATCCCTGTCTTTTGGAGTTGATGCTATGCGTAAGTCTGTTTTGCTGGTTGCTTCCTTTTCCACGATGGCGATGTTGCTCACTGGCTGTCAGTCGAGCCTGACCGGTGACTCCTATTCCCGTGACGAAGCGCGTCGCGTGCAGACGATTCGCATGGGGACCATCGAATCCCTGCGTCCGGTCAAGATCGAAGGCACCAAGACCCCTATCGGTGGTGCGGCCGGTGCCGTGGTCGGTGGTGTAGGCGGTAGCGCCATCGGTGGCGGTCGTGGCAGCATCGTCGCCGCAGTGATTGGCGCTGTGGCCGGTGGCCTGATCGGCTCCGCCACCGAAGAAGGCCTGACCCGTACCCAGGGTGTGGAAATCACCGTTCGTGAAGATGACGGCAGCATGCGTGCCTATGTGCAGCAGGTTCAGGAAAACGAGGTGTTCCGTGTGGGTGAGCGGGTTCGTATTTCCACTGTGGATGGTACGAGTCGCGTATCCCACTAAGCTGGAATTGTTTGAGAAAACGGCGCCTTGTCCTGGACGGAAGGCGCCGTTTTTTTATGGCTTTGTTTCCGGGGGCGGGGCGGTGTACATAGCCGTTACCGCAGCAATGGATATACGCACCCCTCAGGCAGCCAGGAATCAGCTTGGCAATGCAGGCTGCTTGCGACTGGACGCCGCTGTCACCGCGTAACCCAACAACGCCGCGAGGATCGAACCGGTGAGAATCCCCATCCGATCCATGCCGGCGTAGTCACTCACGCCAGGCTCGAACGCCAGGGAGCCGACGAACAGGCTCATGGTGAACCCGATGCCACACAGGATCGCCACGCCCAGTACCTGACCCCAATTGGCGCCGGCGGGCAGGCTGGCAATGCCGATTTTCACGGCCAGCCAGGTCAGGCCGAAGACGCCGACGGTCTTGCCCAGTAACAGGCCGATCGCGATACCCATCGGCACGTGATGGGTGAAGCTTTCGACGGTGACGCCACTCAGGGACAGGCCGGCGTTGGCGAAGGCGAATAGCGGCAGGATGCCGTAGGCCACCCAGGGATGCAGTGCATGCTCCAGGCTCAGCAGCGGTGAAGATTCGGCATTCTTCGTGCGCAGCGGGATGCAGAACGCCAGGGTCACACCGGCCAAGGTGGCGTGGACACCGCTCTTGAGTACGCAGACCCAGAGGATCAGGCCCACGACCATGTAGGGCCCGAGCTTGACCACGCCCATCCTGTTCATCGCCACCAATGCGGCGATGCAGGCAGCTGCCAGCATGAGCGACAAGGTCGACAGGGCGCCGGAGTAGAAGATGGCGATGATGATAATGGCGCCCAGGTCGTCGATGATCGCCAGGGTCATCAGGAACAGCTTGAGCGACACCGGCACCCGCTTGCCGAGCAAGGCCAGCACGCCGAGGGCGAACGCGATGTCGGTGGCCGTCGGGATTGCCCAGCCGGCGAGGGCGGGGGGATTGTCACGGTTGAGGAACCAGTAGATCAGCGCCGGCACCACCATGCCGCCAATCGCCGCCGCGCCCGGCAGGACGATTTGCGAAGGTTTCGACAGTTGCCCGTCGAGGACCTCGCGCTTGACCTCCAGGCCGATGAGCAGGAAGAACATCGCCATCAGGCCGTCATTGATCCATAGCAGCAAGGGTTTGGCGATTTTCAGCGCGCCGACCTGGGCCACCACCGGGGTGTCCAGCAGGCCGTTATACAGCCAGGACAGCGGCGAATTATTGATGGCCAGGGCCAGTACGGCGGCAGCGATCAGCAGCAGGCCACTGGCCGCCTCCAGCTGGAAAAAACGTGTCAGAGAATTACGTAGAGCCACGATCGCTCTCCATTCATCGAATCAAAAAGATGGCACACCCTAACCCGTACTGTTAGTTGTTAAAACAAAAGTTATATTCTTTTTTGTTATATGACGCTACAACGCCTGCACGGCGCGGTCGGGCAGTTACGGCGCATATTGGACCTTAGCTGTACCTGTGCGCGCTGTCGGTTTTTTCCTAAGCTTGTGCCTGGTTTTTCCGAGACCAAAGTCGCGCCTGCATGACCGTCAGGTTCCCCGCGTCGAACCGATCCAGTGAGAAAACACCATGAACGACCACCGCCAGTGGGCGCGCGAAGCGATCCGCATCATCGAGGCTGACTTCCAGCGCAGCGCCGATACCCACCTGATTCCGCTATCGCTGCCTGGCCTGCCGGGCATCGAACTGTATTTCAAGGATGAGTCCAGCCATCCCACTGGCAGCCTCAAGCATCGGCTGGCCCGTTCGCTGTTTCTCTATGCGTTGTGTAACGGTTGGCTCAAGCCTGGGGCGCCGGTGATCGAAGCTTCCAGCGGTTCGACAGCCATTTCGGAGGCGTACTTTGCCCGTCTGCTGGGCCTGCCGTTCATTGCAGTGATGCCAGCGACCACCTCCAGGGAAAAAATCGCACAGATCGCCTTCTATGGCGGCCAGAGCCATCTGGTGGACGATCCGACGCAGATCTACGCCGAATCCGAACGCCTGGCCCGCGAGCATGACGGGCATTTCATCGACCAGTTCACCTATGCCGAGCGCGCCACGGACTGGCGGGCCAATAACAACATTGCCGAATCGATCTTCCAGCAGATGCGCTTCGAGCGGCATCCGGAGCCAAGCTGGCTGATTTCCAGTCCCGGCACGGGCGGCACCACGGCCACCCTGGGGCGCTACGTGCGTTATCGCCAGCACGGCACCCGGGTGTTGTGTGCCGACGCCGAGCGTTCGGTGTTCTTCGACTACTACCGCAGCGGCGATGCCAATCTGCGCATGGATTGCGGCTCGCGCATCGAGGGTATCGGCCGACCACGGGTCGAGGCGTCGTTCTTGCCCAAAGTCATCGATGCGATGGTCAAGGTCCCGGACGCCCTGTCACTGGCGGCCATGCATTACCTGGCCGAGCGCTTGGGACGACGGGTTGGTGGTTCCAGCGGTACCAACCTGATCGGTGCGTTGATCGCCGCGAAGCAGATGATGGAGGCAGGGGAGTCGGGATCGATCGTGGCGATTTTGTGTGACGGCGGCGAGCGCTATGCCACGACCTATTACGACCCCGCGTGGCTCAAAGCCCAGGGCTATGAGTTGAGCGGGCTGATGGCGGCCGTGGCGGCGAGTGTGGAGAGGGGAGATGCGTTGCCAGAGAGTGTGTTGCGGGCGAATATCTGAACCTTGAAAACACCGGAATCCCTTGTGGGAGCGAGCCTGCTCGCGATAGCGGCGGACCAGTCAACATCTGTGTTGAATGCCAGGCCGCCATCGCGAGCAGGCTCGCTCCCACAGGGTCATGCTGTTCACTTAAGCAAATTCGGCCTTGAGTGAACAGCATTGCCCTCACAAGGACGCTTCTGTCAGGCCTCCAGCCCCAGGATATCCCGCGCCACCGCCTCGGCAATCCGGATCCCGTCCACGCCCGCCGACAAAATCCCGCCCGCATAACCGGCGCCTTCACCGGCGGGAAACAAGCCCTTGACGTTCAGGCTCTGCAGCGATTCGTTGCGGGTAATGCGCAGGGGCGACGAGGTGCGGGTTTCGATCCCGGTCAGCACCGCATCGTGCAGCGAATAACCGCGAATCTGTTTCTCGAACGCTGGCAGGGCTTCACGGATGGCTTCGATGGCGAAGTCCGGCAGGGCCAGGGCCAGGTCGCCCAGGGAGACGCCGGGTTTGTAGGACGGTTCGACGCTGCCCAGTGCCGTGGACGGCTTGCCGGCGATGAAATCGCCCACCAGTTGCGCCGGGGCCTCGTAGTTGCTGCCGCCGAGCACGAACGCGTGGGACTCCAGGCGCTCCTGCAACTCGATCCCGGCCAGTGGGCCACCCGGATAATCCACTTCCGGAGTAATGCCGACGACGATGCCGGAGTTGGCGTTGCGCTCGTTGCGTGAATACTGGCTCATGCCGTTGGTCACGACGCGGTTCGGCTCGGAGGTCGCGGCCACCACGGTACCGCCCGGGCACATGCAGAAGCTGTACACCGAGCGACCGTTCTTGGCGTGGTGCACCAGTTTGTAGTCGGCGGCCCCCAGTTTCGGGTGGCCGGCGTACTTGCCCAGGCGTGCGCTGTCGATCAGCGATTGCGGGTGTTCGATCCGGAAACCCACCGAGAACGGTTTGGCTTCCATGTACACGCCACGGCTGTGGAGCATGCGGAAGGTGTCCCGGGCGCTGTGGCCCAGGGCCAGGATCACATGCCTGGAATGAATCCGTTCACCGCTGGCCAGTTCGACGCCGACCAACTGGCCGTCCTCGATCAGTACATCGGTGACGCGCTGCTGGAAGCGCACTTCACCGCCCAGGGCGCGAATTTGCTCACGCATGTTTTCCACTACGCCTGTCAGGCGGAACGTACCGATGTGCGGCTTGCTGACGTAGAGGATTTCTTCCGGTGCGCCGGCCTTGACGAATTCGTGCAGGACCTTGCGACCGAGGAATTTCGGATCCTTGATCTGGCTGTAGAGCTTGCCGTCGGAAAACGTCCCCGCGCCGCCTTCACCGAACTGCACGTTGGACTCGGGGTTGAGCACGCTTTTGCGCCACAGGCCCCAGGTGTCCTTGGTGCGCTGGCGTACTTCCGGGCCGCGTTCGAGGATGATCGGCTTGAAGCCCATCTGTGCCAGCAACATGGCGGCGAAGATCCCGCACGGGCCAAAGCCGACCACGATTGGCCGTTCGCTCAGGTCGGCTGGTGCCTGGCCGACCACTTTGTAGCTGACATCCGGCGCCTCGTTGACGTTACGGTCATCGGCGAACTTGCGCAGCAGGCTGGCTTCATCGTGCACCGTCAGGTCGATGGTGTAGATGAAGCACAGTTCGGAGGATTTCTTGCGCGCGTCGTAGCTGCGCTTGAACAAGGTGAAATCGAGCAGATCATCGCTGGCGATGCCCAGGCGTTGCACGATGGCGGGGCGCAGGTCTTCTTCGGGATGATCGATTGGCAGCTTGAGTTCGGTGATTCGTAACATGGCGGGGTCCGGTTCGCGGGATGCACAACTGCATCAGGGCGTGAACCGGCGATTATAAGCCAAAACCTGTGAGTCAGTCGTTGCGCGCGCCGCCGAAATAGGCGCAGCCGCGCTGGACCTGTCCGTTGACCCGCAGTTCGGCGCTCATGTGTTGCACACTGCCGGTGACGCTGTCGACGCAGCGCTGGGTGGCCAGCCAGAGCTCGACCTTCTGGCCGTTGGCTTCGGTGCTGATGTTGAGGCGACCATCACCCAGTTGCTCCTCCATGTAAGGCACCGCCAGTGGCGGCTGGCCCTCACGTTCGAGCACCAGGCCCTTGCCGCTGGCCTTGAGGTTCCACTCGGGGCCATGGCCGGCGGCGCGCAGGATCAACAGTCTGAAATTTTCGTCATTGCATGCGGTGCTCGACCGTTCCAGGCGATACAGCTGCTCCACCTCCAACTGGCTATCGGTGCCGGCCGCCGCGCTGGAGCCGATACGACCGCGCATATCGGCAAACAGTTTGCCCTGTTCATCGGCCAGGCTGGCGGCCTGTTGCAGCACGCTGGTACCACCGCTGTCGTTGACGATGTAGCGGCGCTGTTCCTGGCATGGTTGGAACACCAGCTTGCCATCGGCCGCCGTGAGTTCGCCCTGCATGCGCGTCTGGTCGGCGTGGGACACGCTCTGGCGCGGGGCGTCGAGCAA
The DNA here is from genome assembly GCF_900115935.1 of Pseudomonas sp. 43mfcvi1.1. NCBI lineage: Bacteria > Pseudomonadati > Pseudomonadota > Gammaproteobacteria > Pseudomonadales > Pseudomonadaceae > Pseudomonas > Pseudomonas sp. 43mfcvi1.1. The sequence continues at coordinate 78,395 of NZ_UETT01000015.1, forward strand.
TTGGCAGCCGGCAAAGAGCGGCAGGAGGGCGACAAACAGCAGGGAGCGGGCGGCACGCATCATTGGGTCTCCAGACAAGTGCCGCCACGTTACTCAGACTGTTCCTGCATCACAAGGGGTGTCAGCCCACGTGAAAGGTCTGACCGGTTTGTAGGCCTTCGACACTCTTGGCGTAGGCCAATGCCACATCGGCGGCTGGCACCGGTTTGTAGCCACGGAAGTAGGGGGCGTATTTGCCCATGGCTTCCACCAACACGTTCGGGCTCACCGAGTTGACTCGCAAGCCCCGTGGCAACTCGATTGCCGCGGCGCGCACGAAACTGTCCAGGGCACCGTTGACTAGGGCCGCCGACGCGCCGCTCTTGATCGGATCGTGGCTGAGCACGCCGGTGGTGAAGGTGAAGGATGCGCCGTCGTTGGCGAATTCGCGGCCGATCAGCAGCAGGTTCACCTGGCCCATCAGCTTGTCTTTCAAACCCAGGGCAAAGCTGTCTTCGGTCATGTCGGCCAGGGGGGCAAAGGTGACATTGCCCGCTGCGCAGACCAGGGCATCAAAACGGCCGGTCTTTGCGAACAGCGCGCGAATCGAGGCGCTGTCGCTGATATCCACCTGCAGTTCACCGCTGTGGCGGCCGATCCGAATGATTTCGTGGCGGGGCGACAGTTCTTTATCAATGGCCGAACCGATGGTGCCGTTAGCGCCGATCAACAGGATTTTCATGAGCTGTTCCTCAATGGGTTGAATGAGTTTTCAGTCTAGAGGGGTTCTTTCCTTGGATAATCATGCTAATAGGCAACCTTTGGTTTTCAATTGGAAACAATCCAATGAGCGAAATGGATGACCTGGCGGCGTTTGCCGTGTTGATAGAGGCCGGCAGTTTCACCCTGGCGGCCCAACAGTTGGGCTGCAGCAAAGGCCAGTTGTCCAAGCGCATCAGCCTGTTGGAGAGCCGATTTTCGGTGGTGTTGCTGCAACGTACCACCCGGCGCTTGAGCCTCACGGCGGCAGGGGCGGCGTTGTTACCCCAGGCCCAGGCGCTGCTGGTGCAAGTGGAAAGGGCACGTCAGGCATTGGCTCGATTGAAGGATGATGTTTCTGGACCGGTGCGTATGACGGTTCCGGTTTCGTTGGGCGAAACCTTCTTCGAAGGCTTGCTGATGGAGTTCGCTCGCACCTATCCCGATGTGCAGATCGAACTGGAGCTCAACAACGGTTACCGTGACCTGACCCGCGACGGCTTCGACCTGGCGATCCGCTCCGACGCCGCCATCGATGAGCGGCTGGTGGCCCGGCCGTTGCTGGCGTGGCACGAAATGACCTGCGCCAGCCCTGCCTATCTCGAACACTATGGCGAACCCGCGACCCCCCAGGTCCTGGCCGAACACCGCTGCCTGCTCAACAGCCACTACAGCGGCCGGGAAGAATGGCTCTATCACCAGCAACACGAACTGCTGCGGGTCCGCGTGTCGGGGCCGTTTGCCAGCAATCACTACAGCTTGCTGAAAAAAGCCGCCCTGGCCGGCGCCGGAATCGCCCGGCTGCCGTCGTATCTGCTGCATGAAGAATTGGCTGACGGGCGCCTGCGCTGGGTGCTACGCGATTACCAGACTCGGCGTATGCCGATGTACCTGGTGCATCCGTACCAGGGCGGATTGCCCAAGCGCACCCAGGTGTTGGCCGATTACTTGATCGATTGGTTCAAGCGCAGTGGCGAGGCGTTGGATCGGCTCAAGTGATAATGGTCCAAACCCATTGAATAAACCTTGTGGGAGTGAGCCTGCTCGCGATAGCGGTGGGTCAGCCAACAACTGTATTGAAGCGAGTATTGCTATCGCGACCAGGCTCGCTCCCACAGGTGTTCTGGGTTTAGTCAGTGGGTGTAACGCCTGGCGATCAGGTGGTCGATGGACAGCAACCCCGGTCCGCGCGCCATCAGGTAGAGCAATACCGCTGCCCAAGTGCCGTGGGTGGGGTAGGCGTCCGGGTAGACAAACAGCTGAATGGTCAAGGTCATGCCCAGCAGGGCCATCGCCGAGAAACGTGTTGCCAGGCCAAACAGAATCAACACCGGGAATACATGTTCAGCAGAGGCCGCCAGATGCGCCGCCAGTTCCGGCGACAGCAACGGCAGGGCGTATTCGCTTTTGAACAGGGGAATGGTCGAGTCCGCCAGATGCGGCAGGCCGATCTGGAAGGTGCCGTCGAACAGGTCGATGGCCAGGCCTTCGATTTTGGTCTGGCCGGATTTCCAGAACACCGCGGCGATGGAGAAACGGGCAATAAAGGCGATCAGGCTGTGGGGGATTTTCTCCAGCCATTGAATGAAACCAGTAATCAGGGCGTTCATTGGGTTACCTGTTCAGATAGGAGGCCAGTGATGGCCTGGTGGCGGATGAGCCTCCCCAGGAGGTGCTCCAGGTCGAGGTCGGTGTAGCGCTCGATTGCCGCTGTCAGGGGTAGGCCTTGCTGCAGGGAGGTGATGAAGGCATGGGCACCATGGCTGATCGCGAGCACTTCCACGTCGAGGCCATTGCGCAGTACCAGGGCGTTTTGTGCGGCGCGCGGCTCGAACGCTACGAGAGGCTTTTGTTGATGGGCAGCCCAGATCGTGACCACGGCGAAAGGTGATTTCAGCAGGCGCAGCGATGGGTGGAAGGCGATCTTCAGATGCGCTGCGAGGGTGGGGCAGGACAGTAATTCCACGACTTGTTCCGCGCTCATGGGCTGGGCGTCGGCTGCATGCCCGGCCTCGATTTGCAGCCGTTCCAGGCGAGCCACGTCCGCGAGATAGGGCACGCCGGCGGCGGGTTCGAAACGTTCGATGAAACCGGAAAAATCGGCACCGTAGTCGCTCATGATCGGGCTCCGTGGTGCCGCCGACTGGACATAGACACCGGCCATGCCCCGGAAGAATTCCTCGCCCACCAGTTGTGTCACCACTGGATAGTTGTCGGCCAGGGCGTTGATCAATGAGCTGAGCACGTTGTTGCGGTACACCGCGAAGCGGCTCTCGGAATCGGCGCCATTGGCGCTGATCAGGCCCGGCGGACAGGCCTGGCGCGGATCGAGCAGGGCCGCGGCAAATTCGCTCTGGCGGCTCATGGCCGGGCTCCGGCGGCGCTTAGCAGTCGCTCGGCCTGGCGCGCTTCGGCCAGCAGCACCTCGAATGCAGGGACGTGGTTGTCTCGCTCGATCAGGGTGGCTACCGGCCCGGTTCGCGCCAGTGCCTTGCGATACAGCTGCCAGACTTCGTTGGCGATGGGCGCCCCGTGATCGTCTATCAGCAGGCGCTCGCCAAGGCTGTCGGCGTCTTCGGCAAACCCGGCCAGATGAATCTCGCCGGTGGCTTGCAAGGGCAGGGCGTCGAGGTAGACCTGTGGATCGCGGCTGTGGTTGATGCACGAAACGTAGACGTTGTTCACATCCAATAGCAGGCCGCAGCCGGTGCGACGAATGACTTCGCCAATGAAGTGAGGTTCGTCGAGGGTCGATTCCTCGAACGTCAGATAAGTGGCCGGGTTTTCCAGCAACAGCCGGCATTTGAGGCTGGACTGCACCTGATCGACGTGTTCGCAGACACGGTCGAGGCTCGCCTGGTCGTAGGCCAGGGGCAGCAGGTCATTGAGGAACACCGGGCCATGGCTGGACCAGGCCAGGTGTTCGGAAAAGGACTGGGGCTGATAGCGTTCGATCAGTGTGGCCAGGCGCCGCAAATGCGTGACATCCAGCGGCCCTTCGCCACCGATCGACAGGCCGACGCCGTGCAGCGACAGCGGGTACTGTTCGCGTATCCGCCCCAGGTAGTGATGAAACGGCCCACCAGCCACCATGTAGTTTTCCGCATGCACTTCGAAGAAGCCCAGATCCGGTTGGGTCTGGAGTACTTCATGGAAATGCTCGGCCTTGAGCCCCAGACCCGCCCTTGGCGGCAATCGGGTATCAGTGGCGAGGAAAAGCGCAGTGGACATGGCAGTGGGCCTCAGGCAGATGCGATCAGGACTTGGCTTTGAACGCTTGGAGTTGGCCGAAGCCGGTGGGGGAGGTCTTGCTTTCAAGGGTGGTGCAAGTGCCTTTAGGGACCGATTTCCACGCGTTGCCTTGATAGTCCATTTTCGCGGTGCCGGCGCAGGTGGTGCCGGCACCGGCGGCGCAGTTGTTCATGCCTTTGAGGGCGACGCCGAAGCATTTTTCCATGTTGTCGTCGGCTGCGTGGGCGGACGAGACGGCCGTCATGCTCAGGGCAGAACCCAGGGCCAGGATCAGGGCGGTGGCGGACAGGGTGCGAGTCGAAGCAGTCATGGTGATTCTCCAGTTCTTCAGGGAAATGAACCGGCGTTAGCGCCGGTCTGCTGAACTAGAGAAGGGGCGTGGGGAAGTGTTACAGCGGTTCTCGATTTTTTATTTCGAAACCCAATGGGGTGAGGGTAGGTTTTTGTGGGAGCAAGGCTTGCCCCCAAAAAAAACGGCCCGAAGGCCGTTTTTTCATTGCGACAGACTCAACCGCCCAAGTACGCCTCGCGCACTTTCGGGTCGATCAGCAGCGCTTCACCGGTGCCTTGCATCACCACGCGACCGTTCTCCAGCACGTACGCCCGGTCGGCGATTTTCAGCGCCTGGTTGGCGTTCTGCTCCACCAGGAACACCGTCACGCCATCCTTGCGCAGTTGTTCGATGATGTCGAAGATCTGCTGGATGATGATCGGCGCCAGGCCCAACGAAGGCTCGTCGAGCAGCAGCAGCTTGGGCTTGCTCATCAGTGCGCGGCCGATGGCGAGCATTTGCTGTTCGCCGCCGGACATGGTGCCGCCGCGCTGGGTAAAGCGTTCTTTCAGGCGGGGGAAAAGGTGCAGCACCTTGTCCATTTGCTCCTGATAGTCGCCCTTGTCGGTGAAGAACCCGCCCATGGCGAGGTTTTCTTCCACGGTCAGGCGGGCAAAGACCCGACGGCCTTCCGGCACCACCGCGATGCTCTTGCGCATGATGTGTGACGAGTCCTGGCCCACCAGTTCCTCACCCATGTAGCGGATGCTGCCGCTGTGGGCCTGGGGCGAACCGCAGAGCGTCATCAGCAGGGTGGACTTGCCGGCGCCGTTGGCTCCGATCAGCGTCACGATTTCGCCCTGGCGGACCTCCACGTTGACGCTGTGCAGGGCCTGGATCTTGCCATAGAAGGTGGAAACGTTTTCGAACTGCAGCATTTACGCTTCCCCCAGGTAGGCTTTGATCACTTCAGGATTGTCGCGGATCTGTTCCGGCGAGCCGTTGGCCAGGGGCGTGCCCTGGTTGATCACGACGATGTGGTCGGAAATGCTCATGACCAGCTTCATGTCGTGCTCGATCAGCAGCACGGTGACATTGTGCTCTTCACGCAACACGCCGATCAGGGCTTTGAGGTCTTCGGTTTCCTTGGGGTTCAGGCCGGCGGCCGGCTCGTCGAGCATGAGGATCCGCGGACGGGTCATCATGCAGCGGGCAATTTCCAGGCGCCGTTGCTGACCGTAGGCCAGGGTCCCGGCGGTACGGTTGGCGAACTCCTTGAGGTTGACCTTCTCCAGCCAGTACTCGGCGTACTCCATGGCCTCGCGTTCGCTTTTGCGGAACGCCGGGGTCTTGAACAGGCCGGCAAAGAAGTTGGTGTTCAGGTGACGATGCTGGGCGATCAACAGGTTCTCTACCGCCGTCATGTCCTTGAACAGCCGCACGTTCTGAAAGGTGCGCACTACACCCTTGCGGGCGATCTGATGGCCGGGCAGGCCCTGGATCGGCTCGCCGTCCAGCACGATGGTGCCGCCGGTGGGCTGGTAGAAGCCGGTCAGGCAGTTGAACACGGTGGTCTTGCCCGCGCCGTTCGGTCCGATCAGCGCAACCACTTGTTTCTCTTTCACGGTCAGGGCCACGCCGTTGACCGCCAGCAAGCCGCCGAAGCGCATGCTCAAGTTTTCGACTTTGAGGATCTCGCGGCTCATTTGCGCAGCTCCATGTGGGGGCGTTGCATAGGCAGCAGACCTTGAGGACGCCAAATCATCATCAGCACCATCAAGGCGCCGAACATCAACATGCGGTATTCACTGAATTCACGCATCATTTCGGGCAGCAGGATCATCACGATGGCTGCCAGGATCACGCCCAGCTGCGAGCCCATCCCACCCAGTACCACGATGGCGAGGATGATCGCCGATTCGATGAAGGTGAAGGATTCCGGCGTCACCAGGCCCTGGCGGGCGGCGAAGAAGCTACCGGCAAAACCAGCGAAAGCGGCACCGAGGGTGAAGGCCGACAGCTTGATCACGGTGGGGTTGAGACCCAGGGCACGGCAGGCGATTTCGTCTTCACGCAACGCTTCCCATGCACGGCCGATTGGCATGCGCAGCAGGCGGTTGATGACGAACAGCGCGGCCAGGGCCAGCAACAGCGCGACCAGGTAGAGGAACACCACCTTGCTGACGGGGTTGTAGGTCAGCCCGAAGAACTGGTGGAAGGTCTGCATGCCCTCGGCCGCGGTGCGGTCGAAGCTCAGCCCGAAGAACGTCGGCTTGGGAATGTTGCTGATGCCGTTGGGGCCGCCGGTGAGGTCGGTGAGGTTACGCAGGAACAACCGGATGATCTCGCCGAAGCCCAGGGTCACGATGGCCAGGTAGTCGCCCCGCAGCCGCAGCACCGGGAAGCCCAGCAGGAAGCCGAAGGTGGCCGCCATCATCCCGGCGATGGGCAGGCAGATCCAGAAGCTCAGGCCAAAGTAATGGGACAGCAGCGCATAGCTGTAGGCACCGACGGCGTAGAAGCCCACATAACCCAGGTCGAGCAGGCCGGCCAGGCCGACCACGATGTTCAGGCCCAGTCCCAGCAGGACATAGATCAGGATCAGCGTGGCGATGTCCACCGCGCCGCGGGAGCCGAAGAACGGCCAGACCAGCGCAACCACGATCAACGCGATGATGATCTGGCGCTGGGTGCGAGGCAGGGACAGGAACTGGCTGACCTTGGGCGAAACCAGCGGGCCGCGGTTGGAGCGCAACAGCGTGCCGACCTGTTGGCTGAACAGCACCCGCAGGAACATCAGCACCGAGCACAGGGCAATCACGCTCAATGTCAGGGGACCGGTGCCATGCACTTCAAGGTTGACCCCGACGATGCTCAGCTTGAGGCCCAGCACAGGGAAGGCCACGGCCCAGACCAGCGCGGCGCTGAACAGCGCCTGTTTAAGATATTTGTTCATACTTTCTCAACCTCCGGACGGCCCAGGATGCCGGTCGGCCGGAACAACAGGACCAGGACCAGGAGACCGAACGCCACGACGTCCTTGTACTGGTCGCCAAAGATATCGGCACCGAACGCTTCGGCCACCCCAAGCACCAGCCCGCCGAGCATCGCGCCCGGAATGCTGCCGATGCCACCCAGTACCGCTGCGGTAAAGGCCTTCAGGCCCACCAGGAAACCGGCGTTGGGGTTGATCACGCCGTACTGCATGCTCAGCAGCACCGCGGCGACAGCCGCCAGCGCGGCACCGATGACGAAGGTGAGGGCGATGATGTTATTGGTGTTGATGCCCAGCAGGTTGGCCATCTTGATGTCCTCGGCGCAGGCGCGGCAGGCGCGGCCAAGGCGGGATCGGGAGATGAACAGCGTCAGCCCGAGCATGGCGACCAGGGTCACGATGAACACCAGGATCTGCATGTAGGAAACCAGTACTTCTTCGGCGCCGCCCGGGCCGAAGGAGAAGCTCCCCGGGATCAGGTTGGGAATCGACTTGTCCTTGGAGTCCTGGGACAGCAATACGGTGTTCTGCAGGAAGATCGACATGCCGATGGCGGAGATCAGCGGGATCAATCGGTTGCTGCTACGCAAGGGGCGGTAGGCAACGCGCTCGATACTGTAGCCATAGGCACTGGTTACGATGATCGACGCCACGAACGCGGCGGTCATTAACAGCGGCAGTGAATCGATACCCATCATGGCCAGCCCGGCAAGGGCGATGAAAGCCACGTAGGAACCGATCATGTAGACCTCGCCATGGGCGAAGTTAATCATTCCAATGATGCCGTAGACCATTGTGTAGCCAATGGCTATCAAGGCATAGGTGCTGCCAATGGTCAGGCCATTAACCAGCTGTTGGAAAAAATGATAGATCTCAGGCATTACAGCGCTCCTAAAAACCCGATACGCATTTCACTGGTGGAGTCATGTTCCGGCCCGGTGCTGTGTTCTCTGATCACATTCGCCCCGAGCGTTTGCCAGCGAACCGCTGGTGACGGTTTTAAGATTTTCAGGTGAACCAGCTCCCGGATCGCGGGTGCCTGGCCCATAAACCTCGTAAAACAAAGCCCACTGCTCGCACAGTGGGCTTGTTGACCAGTAAGGCCTGGCTTACTGAGGGGAGACTTCAGTCTTCGGTTTGTTGAAGTGCCATTCGTAGACCACGAACTGGAAGTCCTTCAGGTCGCCCTTCGCGTCGAACGACAGGTCGCCGGTCGGGGTCTTGAAGGTGCCTTTGTGGATGGCCTCGGCGACCTTGGCAGTGTCTTCGCTCTTGGCGGCCTTGATGCCTTCGGCGATCAGTTGGACCGCGGAGTAGGCCGGGAACACGAACGGACCGCTCGGATCCTTGCCGTCGGCCTTGATGGCGTCGACGACGGCCTTGTTCGCCGGATCGGCATCGAAGGACTTCGGCAGGGTGACCAGCAGGCCTTCGGAGGCGTCCTGGGCGATTTGCGAGATGGAGTCGTTGCCGACACCTTCCGGGCCCATGAACTTGGCTTTCAGGCCTTTTTCCTTGGACTGACGCAGGATCAGACCCAGTTCAGGGTGGTAGCCGCCGTAGTAGACGAAGTCGACGTTGTTTTGCTTGAGGCGCTGGATGATCGAGGAGAAGTCCTTGTCGCCAGCGTTCAGGCCTTCGAATACGGCTACTTTGACGCCTTTGGCCTCGAGGGTTTTCTTCACGGCGCTGGCGATGCCTTCACCGTACTGCTGTTTGTCGTGCAGTACAGCGACGACTTTCGGCTTGACGTGGTCGGCGATGTAGTTGCCGGCGGCAGGGCCCTGGGCGCTGTCCAGGCCGATGGTGCGGAAAATCATCTTGTAGCCACGAGTGGTGATGTCCGGGCTGGTGGCTGCCGGAGTGATCATGATCACGCCTTCGTCTTCATAGATGTCCGAAGCTGGCTGGGTGGAGCTGGAGCACAGGTGGCCGACGACGAACTTGACGCCATCGTTGACCACTTTGTTGGCCACGGCAACGGCCTGTTTAGGATCGCAAGCGTCATCGTATTCCTTGACTTCGAGCATCTTGCCGTCGACGCCGCCCTTGGCGTTGATGTCCTTGATGGCTTGTTTCGCGCCAATGAATTGCATGTCGCCGTACTGGGTGACCGGACCGGTTTTCGGACCGGCAATGCCGATGGTGATGGTGTCGGCGGCGAACGAATGGCTGGCAACCCCGGCCAGAACCATAGCGGCAAACAGTTTGGAAATCTGCTTAGTAGCCTTAGTCATAGTGCTCCACTCATGCTGTTGTAGTTTTTATAGTCCTGGCGCCGTAGCAGCAGAACCGGGTCAGATATCTTGGATACCCTCGCGGAAATGCCCCCGGCAACTGTACCGGTACAGTGTAGAGCGCCGGTTGTTGGCAAGGGAAGCTGGCGCTTGGGGGCAAAACCTGAGGGTGTCGCTTAATTGAAAGAAAAAGACAGAATGGCGGCGGGGGTTGTCCGGTCATATCGGCAATCCTTGGCTTTCCTGCGCTTTTCAATCGGTGCTGCAATTACTACCGGGTTTTTCTGCCAGACCACCGACGTTATCATTCGCGCCGATTTCTTTTCCGGACAGGTCCCATGAATCAAGAACCTAGCACCCTCTATGCCAAGCTGCTTGGTGAAACCGCATCCATCACCTGGAAAGAGCTGGAGCCGTTCTTTGCCAAGGGTGCCCTATTGTGGGTCGATCCGGCACTGGATTTGATCGCCGCCGCCGAAGCCGTTGCCCAGGACGAAGGTACCAAAGTCGCTGCCTGGCTGGCCGCCGACCAGCTCGCCAAGCTGTCTGAAACGCGGGCGCTGGATTTTCTGGAGCGTGATCCGCAGCTTTGGGCGGTGGTGGTTTCGCCCTGGATTATGATCCAGGAAAGGGCGTCAAACTGATCGGTGCACCAACTTGGTTCGTGATTTCTGTCGAATGAAAGTGTGTAGGTGAGTAGCGTGATGGCGTCCTGCCGTGGCGAAACGCCACAGGAGAGGGTGACGTATACGTAACGGGAACAGTTTCTGGACCAGCCATGGGGCTGGTTAATTGTTTCTGGATGTTGTTGTGTAGTGTATTTGAGATCGCCATCGCGAGCAGGCTCGCTCCCACAGTAGACCGAGTTTCTTCAGGAAGAACGCGATCAAATGTGGGAGCGAGCCTGCTCGCGATTCGGGGCGACGCGCTCTTGCGCCTACCTCAATAAGTCCTGCCAGTATGGTTATTAAGGGAAATAACCTTGGTCTTGCCAATGCGGTGACGGTAGATCTCGCGCAGGTACTTGATGGACTTCTTCACGCAGTCACGGGACAGGCGGATATCGTTGATCGAGACGAACTTGTCCTTGTCATTGATCAGCTCGCGGTATTTCTTCTCGTACATCGGCTTGATCGCGTACCAGTTGGTGTCGAGGATCTTCGCCGGGTTCTCGAATTCGTTGAGCAGATCGTCGATCCGTTCTTCGTCGAAGTCTTCATTGATGATGAAGTCCAGGATCGAGTTGTCCAGGGTGTCGTCGAAACGGTACGGGGTGCGGGCGAAGCAGCGTTTGATGAAGGCCACGATCAGGGTCAGGAAGTCGTCCGACAGGCACGGGCTCTTGGCGATCAGGGTGGTCAGCGACAGGTTGGCCGAGGCGCCGATCACCAACGCGTAACGCTTGAGGGTCGTGTTGGGGAACAGGCTGTTGAGATGGGTCTTGAGCCGGTTCAGGTCCATGTAGGACAGCTTGTAGTCCTTGGGCAACGAGACGATGGACACCACCGACGAGCAGTTCTTGAAGAAGTGCAGGTCGTGCAGGGCGGCTGCGTCGTAGCCGGAATTCTTGTACTGCTCCAGCGAGGCGCGGTAGCGCTTGGATTCGATCGGCAACAGGCTGATGCCTTCGATGGCCTGGGTGACTTTGTTGAAGTGCGGCAGGTCGATGGAGCGGAAGAACAGGTCGTCGATGTTCAGGCGTGGTGGCTCTTTCTCGAACACCTTGAACTTGTCGCCGCTTGGCGCCGGGGTTTCCGGGACCACGGATTCGGCGTAGGCAATCGCTACCGGCCCGGCCAGGCTCATGAACAGGTCGTTGGCGTCCAGGCGAATGGTTTCGCCGATGTCGATGCCGGCACGCCTGAAGTAGTTCTGGTCGTAATCGGTCGTGACCGCCTGGGCCGTCAGGATGTTGAAGATCTGTTGGGAGATGTACTGGTTGGCGTGCTTCTCCATGGCATTGACATCAATGTTCTGGATGTTGCCGTCATCGCTTTCTTCGGCGTAGCGCATGATGTCGTTGGAAATCAGCATCATCGCGTTCCACGGGCGGATGCGGCCCATGACGCTGGCTTCGCTGCTGTCTTCGTTGGCGAAGTTGTACGAGAAATCCCATTCTTCCGACAGGTACTTGCACAGCAGGCGTCCGGCGTTGATGTGCAGGGCCTCGGACATTTCGCTGCGGTGGTCGGAAATGTTCGGCAGCACGCAGATGCCGCTGGTGAAGATCGGTTCGAAGACGAAGGAATGACCGCTCTTGCTGTCGTGTTCGTCCATCGGCTTGGTGTCGAACGTCTTGTTCATGTACGAGTATTGCTGGGCCAGGCCGAACTCCGAGGCCATGCCCGAACCGGTACCGCCGCCGGCACTGAAGATCGAGAAGTACAGGCGCGACTGGTTGGCCTTGATGCCGCAGCTGTCGATCAGGTACGAGTGGATCATTTTCCAGTCAGGGCTGGAGAAGCGCTGGGTGTCCTTGTTCAGGATGATCTTGGCCAGGTACTGGCCCAGGATCGGCGCGTTACCGGCACCACCGGCGTGGACTTCCGACAGGTCCATGATTTTCATTTTGCTGTAGTCGCGCAAAAAGCCGCTTTTCTCACCCTTGCGCGAGAAGCGGATGCGCCCGGCGATGTCCTTGTCCAGGTCGCCGAGCATTACCAGCGGTTCCACCAGGAACACCGGTTTGCTGGCCTTGCTGGTGCCCAGGCGCAGATTGTTGCGGATCCACTGCGCGGGGCTGTAGCCCTTGTCGCTGTAGGCCTTGTCTTCGGCGTTGAATTCGTTGAGGTAGAACTTGCGGGCGTTGTACACCAGCTCGGCCACGTCCAGGGCAATGTTGGAGCCGCAGCGCCCCAGGCCGATCAGGCACACCGACGGGAATTCCTGCTGGGTACGGTCGCTCTCGTCTTCTACCAGATGGGGCGGACGCGGGAACACCGCGTCGCGCAGGCCATCGAGGTTGTCGAGGATCCGATCGGTGTTGGTTTCGGTGAAATACAGATACTGCTGAGTCGACAGGGGACGCGAGCTGCTCGAGGGTTTCGAGACTTCAGGGCCGTTGGCGGCCGGGCTCAGGGTCAGATCGGATACCGCAGTGGCTGTTTTTTTGGAAGTCATTGTGCGCCATATGCCTGAACTGGTTGGTTCGACGAGCGCTGTCATCGAACCGTCGCGGATGGGAGCTCGCGTCCTTGGATGGCGCGAAGGTCGGCCCGAGCGTTCAGGACTGTGCCTGAGCGCCGCTCGGGAGATTCTTTCCTGATAGGTTGAATCGGCCACCTGGAGACGATCTTTAATCAAGAACGGGCAAAATGATGGCAATTGTTACAGGAAATTGACCGCTATCAATAAACACGCCCCTCGCCATGGGCGGGTATCAACCTTGCGAATGATTGGAGACAGTCCACGCGCCGCTGTCTAGATTGCAGACTTCGGGCTCGGATGCCTCGCCGTTGCCCCCATAACAATAAAGAGACGGACCCATGCAGAACTCGACCCAAGCGGCGAATGCCTGGCGCATTCTGTTCCTGCTGTTCCTGGCCAACCTGTTCAACTTCTTCGACCGCACCATCCCGGCGATCATCATCGAGCCGATCCGTATGGAGTGGAGCCTCAGCGACTTCCAGATCGGCATCATCGGCACCGCCTTCACCATCGTTTATGCCATTGCGGGATTGCCGCTGGGGCGCATGGCCGATACCGGTTCGCGCAGCAAGTTGATGGGCTGGGGCCTGGCAGCCTGGAGCGGACTGACCGCGGTGAACGGCCTGGTGGGCAGTTTCTGGGCGTTCCTGGTGGTGCGCATGGGCGTCGGCATCGGCGAGGCCAGCTACGCGCCAGCCGCCAACTCACTGATTGGCGATCTGTTCCCGGCCCACCGTCGGGCGCGGGCCATGGGCATCTTCATGCTGGGGCTGCCGCTGGGCCTGCTGTTGGCGTTTTTCACCATTGGCGCGATGGTCAAGGCGTTCGACAGCTGGCGTGCGCCGTTCTTCATTGCGGCGGTGCCGGGGCTGGTGCTGGCGGTGTTCATGTTTTTCATCAAGGAACCCAAGCGCGGCGCGGCGGAAACCGTGCAGGTGTCCCAGGAAAAGATCGACAGGCCGGTTCGCCGGGTACTGGCGATTCCCACTTTCCTATGGCTGGTGCTGGCCGGGCTGTGCTTCAACTTCGCCACCTATGCTTGCAACTCGTTCCTGGTGCCGATGCTGCAACGTTATTTCCTGATGCCGCTGCACGAGGCGGCCGTGGCCACCGGGATCATGGTGGGTGTGACGGGGCTGTTCGGGCTCACCCTGGGTGGCTGGGTCGCGGACAAGATCCACCAGCGCGTGCCCAACGGTCGGCTGCTGTTCGCAGCGTTCAGCCTGGCGATCTCGACGGTCACCACAGCGTGGGCCCTGCATGCCGGGCGCATTGAAATCGGCGTGTTCGTGGCGGTGTTCAGCGTCGGTTGGCTGTTTGCCTATAACTTCTACACCTGTGTCTACACTGCGATCCAGGACGTGGTGGAACCGCGCCTGCGCGCCACGGCGATGGCGTTGTACTTTGCCGGGCTGTATTTGCTCGGTGGCGGTTTGGGGCCGGTGGTGGTGGGCGGCTTGTCCGACTACTTTGCCCGCACGGCCATGGCAACCGCGGGTGTCGACCAGATGACCGAAGCGTTCAAGGCCATCGGCCTGCACGACGCGATGTACCTGATCCCGGTGGCGCTGCTCCTGACCATGGTGTTCCTGTTCCTGGCGTCACGCTGCTTCGTGCGCGATGCCAAGCGGATGAAGGACGGGATGAGCGCGGAGGTGATGCCGGAGGGTGTCGCGGCGACGGCCTGAAGAGATTTTGTGACAACAATGCTTTTGTGGCGAGGGAGCTTGCTCCCGCTCGGTTGCGCAGCGACCGCAACATTTTTGGGGCCGCTTCGCGCCCCAACGGGAGCAAGCTCCCTCGCCACAGATCGTGTCTTACAGGTTATCCAACCTTTTCATCCCGTCCCCGCAGCAAGCGATCAGGCATCGCCACCGCCGCTGCCAGCCCCAACAGCGACACCGCCGCGCTGATCAACAGCAAGTCCCGGAACGTCGCCTGCAATGCCTGGCGCAAGGCATTCTGCGCTTCCCCCGGGGCGGCGTTGAGGCCATCCAGCAAGACGCTGCCAGAATGCCCTTCGCCGATCAGCGACGTGCCCGCGAGTTGGGCGAAGCTCGAATCCTGCAGCAGGGCCAGCAGCAACGCCGACATCAGTGCCACGCCCACCGCACCGCCGAGGGAGCGGAACAGGTTGGTGGTGCTTGTGGCGACGCCGATGTCCTGTTGGTCTACGGAGTTTTGCGAACCCACCAACGAAGTGGGGAATTGCATGCCGGAGGCGATGCCAGAGAGCAGCATGAACAGGCTGCTGAGCCAGAACGCGGCGGGCGGGGTGAAGGCCATGCCGAGGATGGCGAGCGGGAAGAGCAGGGCACCGCTCAGGATCATCGGTTTGTAGCGCCCCGTGATTGAGGTCCGGCGTCCAGCGAAGTACGCGCCTATCGGCAGCCCTATCGCCAGCGGCAACAAGTGCAACGCCGCGCTATCGGCACCCGCGCCGGTCACGCTCTGGAAGCGCAACGGAACCAGCACGGTCAGGGAAATCGCCTGGAAACTGGTGAAGAACACCGTGCACCAACACAACACCGCGCTGCGGTTGGCGAACAGGTGCATTGGCAGCAATGGTTCCCGAGCCCGGCGCTCGTGCCAGGCGAACACCCCCAGCGTTACCCCCGCACAACCGAGTAACCCCAGTACTTCCTGGCTGTGCCAGGCATGGCCCTGGCCGACCTGGGTGATCCCCAGTAAAAGCGCCGTCAGGCCGATGATCAGCAGCACGGTACCCAAGTAATCGATGATCGGCGTGCGTTGCGGCACCGGCAGCCCGACCAGGGTGCGCCGGGCCACCCACCAGGCCGCGAGCCCCAGCGGCAGGTTGATCCAGAACACCCAGCGCCACGACAGGTATTCGGTCATGTAGCCGCCGAGCACCGGCCCGGCCACGCTGGCCACCGCGTACATGCTGCTGAAATAGCCCTGGTAGCGGCCACGCTCGCGGGGCGGGATGATGTCGCCGATGATCGCCTGGCTCACCGAAATCATCCCGCCGGCGCCGATGCCCTGGAAAATCCGCGCCAGCACCAGTTGTTCCATGTTTTGCGCCAGGCCACAGAACAGCGAGGCCAGGGTGAACAGGCCCATGCCGAACAGCATCAGCGGCCGACGCCCATAGAGGTCGCCGAGCTTGCCGTAGATCGGCACCGCCACGGTCATGGCGACCATGTAGCCGGAAATCACCCAGGCCAGCAGGCTGACGTCGGCAAATTGGGCGGAGATGGCCGGCATCGAAACGGCGACGATGGTCTGGTCCAGTGCACCCAGGAAAATCGCCAGCATCAGCGCCACCAGCACGCTGCGGATGGCCGGCTTCGGGGCTTGGAGCGTATTGAACTGAGTCACGGCAGAACCTGCGGGCCGTAGAGGCGAATGAGACAAGGCCCGCAGTTTAAATCGGTAGCCGGCTATTCGATAGCCTCGTAAGGAAGGCCGACGTAATTTTCCGCGATGGTTTTGCGCCCGGCCTCGGAGTCGACGAAATATTCCAGCTCGGCTTCGCTGATGCGCTGGTTGAAGGCATCGTCGTCGAAGCGGTGCAGCATCGAGGTCATCCACCAGGAGAACCGTTCGGCTTTCCAGACGCGGCGCAGGCAGATGGCCGAATACTTTTCCAGCAGATCCACCCGCCCGTCGCGATAGACCTTGAGCAGGATGTTGAACAGCGTGCTGACATCGCTGGCCGCCAGGTTCAGCCCCTTGGCGCCGGTGGGCGGGACAATATGGGCGGCATCGCCCACCAGGAACATGCGTCCGTATTGCATCGGCTCGACCACGAAGCTGCGCAGCGGTGCGATGCTTTTCTCGATGGAAGGGCCGGTCACCAGTGCTTCGGCCAGATCAAAGGGCAGGCGGTTTTTCAGCTCCTGCCAGAAGCGCTCGTCCGGCCAGTCGGCCACTTGCTCCTCGGCGGGTACTTGCAGGTAATAACGGGTGCGGGTCTTGGAGCGCATGCTGCACAGGGCAAAACCGCGGGTGTGACGAGCGTAGACCAGTTCTTCGTGGACCGGCGGCGTGTCGGCCAGCACGCCGAGCCAGCCAAACGGGTAGACGCGCTCGAAGACCTTGAGTTTTTCCGCAGGAATGGACTGTCGCGCCACGCCGTGGAAACCGTCGCAACCGGCAATGTAGTCGCAGTCCAGGCGCCAGGATTGCCCTTCATGCTCAAAGGTCACGAAGGGCTGTTCGGTTTGCATGTCGTGGGGCTGGGCGTTGCTGGCCAGGTACAGGGTCCGGGCGCCGGCGGCTTCGCGGGCGGCCATCAAGTCTCGGGTGACTTCGGTCTGGCCGTAGACCATGACGTTTTTACCACCGGTCAGGCCCTTGAGGTCGATGTGTACCCGCCGATCGTTGAGCACCAGTTCAAAGCCGTCATGGGGCAGGCCTTCGGCGTCCATGCGTTGGCCAACGCCGGCCTGGCGCAGCAGCTCGACCATGCCTTGCTCCAGCACACCGGCGCGGATGCGGCTCAGTACGTATTCCGGGGTTTGGCGTTCGAGGATGACAGTGTCGATCCCGGCGTTGTGCAGCAACTGGCCGAGCAGCAGGCCAGAGGGGCCGGCGCCGATAATAGCGACTTGGGTCTTGAGGGTTTTCATTGTTCTTATTACTCGCACGAAGCACGCGACCAGGGTCGGTGTTGATTATTAGAAATCGAGTGCCTACATTTTTCGCTTGCGGACCTGTCAGTTGAAGGGGAAAACTGAGCCGATACCTGTTCTTTTCGCCAATTGGTGCGATTATCGCCCGCCACCCCAGGCCCGGATCCACGTTATGAAAAAACCTGACCTGCCTTCGATCCCGGTGTTCAAGCTCTACGGTGAAAGCCAGGAATGGCCGACGCCGGACCTGTTGCATTGCGAAACCATCTCCAAGCGCAGCCGCGAGCATCAATGGGAAATCAAACCCCATCGGCATGCGGATCTGTGCCAGTTGCTGTTTGTCTTCAAGGGCCAGGCGGAACTGGAGATCGAAGGCCGGCGCACGCTACTCACCGAACCGGCGGTGCAGATCCTGCCGCCGTTGTCGGTCCATGGCTTTCGTTTTTCCGAGGATGTGGAAGGTTACGTGGTGACCCTGGCTGCACCGCTGGTCACGCACCTGCAAGCGCAACTGGGGCATTCGGTCAATGTCCTGGCCCAGGCCGAAAGCTACCCCGCCCTTGAGAATGCCGAGTACCTCAATAGCCTGTTCAGCGCCTTGCAGAATGAGTACGTGGGGCATCAACCGGCCCGGGAAATGCTGATGCATGCACTGGTCAGCGTGATCATGGTCTGGGTCAGCCGCCAGGTGATGCAGCGCCACACCCAGGCCCAGCGCCCGCAACGGGCCCGGGAATACCTCAACGGGTTCATTCAGTTGGTGGAAGAAACCTATCGCGAGCACGTCAAGGTCGAAGACCTGGCCCATCGCCTGGGCATTTCCGTGTCGCACCTCAATGGCACCTGTCGGGAATTGGCGGGGCAACCGGCGTTGCAGATCATGCACGAGCGTCAGTTGCTGGAAGCCAAGCGGCTGCTGACCTACACCGGCATGACCATCTACGAGATTTCCGAAATGCTCGGGTTTTCCGACCCGACCAACTTCACCCGGCTATTCCGCCGGCGCGTCGGCATCTCGCCCAAGGCGTTCCGGGACCGGCTCAAGACCGATCAACAGGACGACTGACCACGCCTTAGCGCAGGGCGTTCAGGGTCGCACTGTGGGGGATGCAACGTTCGAAGTTGCAACTGGCGTATTCACGGGGCAGTTGCCTGGCCTGCTCGACCCGGTAGGCCGCAGTGCCATATAGCGCAAGCGTGGCGGCGCAGGTGACGAAGATGGCGAGGCGTCTTCTTGTTTTGATGTTCATGGCGGTGACCTCTGAACGAATACCCGGGGGTACTACATTGAGCATAGGTCAGCCGTGGTGGGATGCCAGCCAGGCAGGTGTTGCATTTAACCCGATATTCAGATCGCTGATACTCCCCTGTGGAAGCGAGCTTGTGGGAGCAAGGCTTGCCCGCGATGCAGACACCTCGGTGTAGCGGATAAACCGAGGCGATGCCATCGCAGGCAAGCCTTGCTCCCACAGATCAGTTCCACAGGGGACTGGGGTGGTCTTTTAACCGGGTTATTCCAGGTGTTCAGGCTTCATCGGATCCCCCGGCTTGACGTCCAGTTGCTTGCGCACGTCTTCGAACATTTCGTCGTAATACTTGTGCATCGAGCCGATGCTGGCGGTCTTGGGCAAGCCGTATTTCTGGGCGATGCGCGTGGCATGGCGGGCGAAGTCGAAGGCCTGGTCCTTGGCCAGGAAGAACGTCTCGTCCAGGGGCTTGTCTTCGACGGTGCCATGCACCCGGAACGACATGCCTGTGCCTTCCTTTTCGTCCTGGTCGACCTTGTAGTCGATGCACAGGTTGTAGCTGAAATCATCCTTGTTCAGTGCATGGCGTTCCATGTGCAGGTGACCGGGTTCGAACATGGCCATAAGCGACTCTCCTTCGAAGGCATGGGAGTAGGGCAGACCCTGGATCTGCCCGACAAGTTTCCTGTTATCGATAAGCGATGCCCGGTGTCGCCGTGCTGATGCGGGTGCCGGCCGTGCCCTGGACGATCGCGTCGATGTCCGAGAGTGAACCGATCACCGCGACCTTGCCAGTGTTGCGCGCAAACTCGCAGGCCGCTTGCACCTTCGGCCCCATGGAGCCGGCGGCGAAGCCGAGTTTTTCCATTTCGTCGGGGTGGGCCTGGGCGATGGCTTTCTGGGTTGGCTTGCCGAAGTCGATGAACGCGGCATTGACGTCGGTGGCGATCACCAGCAGATCGCTTTCCAGTTGTTCGGCCAGCAGCGCCGAGCACAGGTCCTTGTCGATCACTGCTTCCACGCCTTGCAGCTTGCCGTCGGCGCCATACATCGTCGGAATGCCGCCGCCGCCGGCGCAGATCACGATGCTGCCCTTTTCCAGCAGCCATTTGATCGGGCGGATTTCAAAGATGTGCTTGGGCCTGGGGCTTGCGACCACGCGGCGGAACTTGTCGCCATCCGGGGCGATGGCCCAGCCTTTTGCGGCGGCCAGTTTTTCGGCTTCGACCTTGTCGTAGACTGGGCCGATCGGTTTGGTCGGGTTCTTGAAAGCCGGATCGTTGGCGTCGACTTCGACTTGGGTCAGCAGCGTTGCGAAGGGCACTTCGAAGTCCAGCAGGTTGCCCAATTCCTGTTCGATGATGTAGCCGATCATGCCTTCGGTTTCGGCGCCGAGCACGTCCAGCGGATACGGTGTGACCGAGGTGTAGGCTGCCGCCTGTAACGACAGCAGGCCGACCTGCGGGCCGTTGCCGTGGGCGATGACCAGTTGGTTGCCGGGGTGGATCTTCGCGATCTGTTCGGTCGCGGTACGGATATTGATGCGCTGGTTGTCTGCGGTCATGGGTTCACCCCGACGCAGGAGGGCGTTACCGCCCAGGGCAACGACGATACGCATGATGCTGTCCTTTCAAAAATGGATCGAACAATGCTGTTCCCTTGTGGAAGCTGGCCTGTGGGAGCAAGGCTTGCCCGCGATGCAAACACCTCGGTGTAACTGATGGACCGGGGCGATGCCATTGCGGGCAAGCCTTGCTCCCGCAACTGCATGAGGTTCTAGATATCCGCCAGCGCCGACACCAGGATCGCCTTGATGGTGTGCATGCGGTTTTCCGCTTGCTCGAAGGCGATGTTGGCCGGGGATTCGAAGACCTCTTCGGTCACTTCCACACCGTTGGCCAGGTTCGGATAGCGGGCGGCGATGTCCTTGCCGACCTTGGTTTCGCTGTTATGGAACGCCGGCAGGCAGTGCATGAATTTCACCCGCGGGTTGCCCGAGGCCTTCATCATTTGCGCGTTGACCTGGTAGGGCAGCAATTGCTCGATGCGCTCATCCCAGGCTTCCACTGGCTCGCCCATGGACACCCAGATGTCGGTGTGGATGAAGTCCACGCCCTTGACCGCTTCCTTCGGGTCCTCGGTGATGGTGATGCGCCCGCCACTTTCGGCGGCGAAGGTCTGGCACTGGTCGATGAAGTCCTGATGCGGCCAGAGTGCTTTCGGTGCGCCGATGCGTACGTCCATGCCCAGCTTGGCGCCGATCATCAGCAGCGAATTGCCCATGTTATAGCGCGCGTCGCCCAGGTACGCGTAGCTGATGTCATGCAGCGGCTTGTCGCTGTGCTCGCGCATTGTCAGGGTGTCGGCGATCATTTGGGTGGGGTGGAATTCGGCGGTCAGGCCGTTGAACACCGGCACCCCGGCGAACTTGGCCAGTTCCTCGACGATCTCCTGTTCGAAGCCACGGTATTCGATGGCGTCGAACATCCGCCCCAGCACCCGGGCGGTGTCTTTCATGCTTTCCTTGTGGCCGATCTGCGACGATACCGGGTCGATGTAGGTGACATGGGCGCCCTGGTCATGGGCCGCGACTTCGAAGGCGCAGCGGGTGCGGGTCGAGGTTTTCTCGAAGATCAGCGCGATGTTCTTGCCCTTGAGGTGCGGCTGTTCGGTGCCGGTGTACTTGGCACGCTTGAGGTCGCGGGACAGGTCCAGCAGATAGTGCAGCTCGCGGTTGGTGTGATGCATCAAGCTCAGCAGGCTGCGGTTGCGCATGTTGAAAGCCATGATTTGGATCTCCTTGGGTTCGGTTATCCCCTGGGCCGGTCTCTGCCGTGGGATGGAGAGCGGTGCCGGTCCAGGCTCAAAGGTCAGTAGTCGATCGGGTCGCGGATGATCGGGCAGGTCATGCAGTGACCACCGCCCCGGCCCCGGCCCAGTTCGCTGGCGCTGATGGTGATGACTTCCACACCGGCCTTGCGCAGCAGGGTGTTGGTGTAGGTGTTGCGGTCGTAGCCGATCACCACGCCCGGCTCCACGGCCACCACGTTGTTGCCGTCATCCCATTGCTCGCGCTCGGCGGCGAAGCTGTTGCCGCCGGTTTCCACTACTCGCAGCGCCTTCAGCCTGAGGGCCGAGGCGACGGTGTCGAGGAAGCTGCCTTCCTCGCGACGTATATCGATACCGCCGGGCTTGCTTTCGTCTGGGCGCAGGGAGAAGGCGACGATCTGGCTCACCACTTCCGGGAAAACCGTCACCAGGTCGCGATCGCAGAAGCTGAACACGGTGTCCAGGTGCATGGCGGCGCGGGATTTCGGCAAGCCGGCGACGATCACCCGTTCCACGGCCTTGTGCTTGAACAGGTTCAGCGCCAGTTGGCCGATGGCCTGGCGGGACGAACGTTCGCCCATGCCGATCAGCACCACGCCGTTGCCGATGGGCATCACGTCGCCGCCTTCGAGGGTGGCGTTGCCGTGATCCTGGTCCGGGTCGCCGTACCAGATCTGGAAGTCAGCCTGGGTGAACTCGGGGTGGAATTTGTAGATGGCGCTGGCCAGCAGGGTTTCCTGGCGGCGCGCCGGCCAGTACATCGGGTTCAGCGTCACGCCGCCGTAGATCCAGCAAGTGGTATCGCGGGTGAACTGGGTGTTGGGCAGCGGTGGCAGGATGAAGCTGGAGTGCCCGAGGAAGTCGCGGAACATCTGGATGGTCTTGCCACCGAAGCTGTCCGGCAGGTCATCGGCCGAGACGCCGCCGATCAGGAATTCGGCGATATGGCGTGGCTCCAGGCTGCGCAGCCACGAGCCGACTTCATTCACCAGGCCCAGGCCCACCGAGTTGGCGGTGATCTTGCGCTCCAGGATCCAGTCGAGGGCTTCGGGGATGGCGACGATGTCGGTCAGCAGGTTGTGCATTTCCAGCACGTCGATGTCACGCTCGCGCATCTTGGTGACGAAATCGAAATGATCGCGCTTGGCCTGGTTGACCCAGATCACGTCATCGAACAGCAGCTCGTCACAGTTGTTCGGGGTCAACCGCTGATGGGCCAGGCCTGGGGAACACACCATGACTTTACGTAATTTGCCGGCTTCGGAATGAACGCCGTATTTCACTTTTTCCGTGGTCATTACAAATCCTCCAGTTAAAACAATCAGCCAGCTACAAGGTCAGGAAGCCATCGTAGAGCCCATAGGCAGCCACCAGGGCGCCTGCGATCACTGCGGCGAAAATCAGCTTCTCGACAGAGGTGAAAACCGGTTTGCCCAGCTCGTGCTTGGCTTTGGCGAACAGGATCGCGCCGGGGGCGTAGAGCAGGGCGGAGAGCAGCAAGTACTTGACCCCACCGGCATACAGCAACCACATCGCGTAAATCAGGGCGATGGCGCCGATGATCAGGTCCTTGCGGCGTTCGGCCAGGGCGTTTTCGTAGGTCTCGCCGCGTACCGCCAGCAGCAGTGCGTAAGCCGCCGACCACAGGTAGGGCACCAGGATCATCGAGGTGGCGAGGTAGATCAGTGACAGGTAAGTGCTGGCCGAGAACAGGGTGATGACCAAAAACAGCTGGACCATCGCATTGGTCAGCCACAGGGCGTTGGCCGGTACGTGGTTGGCGTTCTCCCGGCGCAGGAACTCGGGCATGGTGTGGTCCTTGGCGGCGGCGAACATGATCTCGGCGCACAGCAACACCCAGGACAGCAGGGCGCCGAGCAGCGAGATGATCAGGCCGACGCTGATCAGCACCGCGCCCCAGTGCCCCACCACATGCTCCAGCACGGCGGCCATGGACGGGTTCTGCAATTTTGCCAATTCAGGCTGGGTCATGATGCCCAGGGACAATACGTTCACCAGCACCAGGAACAGCAGCACGGTGATGAAACCGATCACGGTGGCCTTGCCCACGTCGGTACGTTTCTCGGCCCGGGCGGAAAAAATACTCGCACCTTCGATGCCGATGAACACCCACACGGTGACCAGCATCATGTTGCGCACCTGGTTCATCACACTGCCCAGATCCGGGTTCTTCAGGCCCCAGATGTCGGCGGTGAAAATATCGAGCTTGAAGGCGAACACCGCGATCAGCACGAACAGCACCAGCGGTACGATCTTGGCGACGGTGGTCACCAGGTTGATGAACGCCGCTTCCTTGATGCCGCGCAGCACCAGCCAATGCACCGCCCATAACAACACCGAGGCGCCAATCACTGCGGCGACGGTGTTGCCCTCACCAAAAATCGGGAAGAAGTAGCCCAGGGTGCTGAACAACAATACGAAGTAACCGACGTTGCCCAGCCAGGCGCTGATCCAGTAGCCCCAGGCCGACGAGAAACCCATGTAGTCGCCGAACCCGGCCTTGGCATAGGCATACACACCGCTGTCCAGATCGGGTTTGCGGTTAGCCAGGGTCTGGAACACGAAAGCCAGGGTCAGCATGCCGACGGCGGTGATGGCCCAGCCGATCAGCACCGCACCGACATCGGCACTGGCCGCCATGTTTTGTGGCAAGGAAAAGATCCCGCCACCGATCATCGAGCCGACCACCAGTGCAACCAATGCACCCAATCGAAGTTTTGCGGGGGTATCAGACATTTGCGAGACTCCAGCGCAGGAGAAGAGAGTCAACAGACTAAGTCGATTTGAAAGTTGAATAGCTGATCTGGATCAGTGCATGGCAACATTCCATTGTTAATGAAGAAGTTAACAGCGTCCGTGGGTGTCTGTAGTGCTTGGAAGGCCCGTTTCGTGCGGCTTCGGCGAGGGTGTTGGAAGTTTTCCTCGCCTTGGGATTATTCACGCTAGTTGATTTTCACTGAGTCGCAACTATTTTGTAGGCTGCCTGCATGACAGAAATAATCGTGCCGCATGGTCTTTTAAGTTAACGTCTTGGATAATGGACAGGACATAAGCTTTTGGACTTTGCGGGGGTGACGTTATTCAAAAACGTTATGTCGCTTTATTTACTTATTTAATAGTGAGAGAACATGTCGCAGCCGATTGAAAAGTTGCCACTTGGCGCCCTGGTCGCCCTGGTGGTGGGGTCGATGATCGGAGGTGGGATCTTTTCCCTGCCGCAAAACATGGCGGCTCGGGCCGACGTCGGTGCGGTGCTGATCGGCTGGGCCATTACCGCCGTCGGCATGCTGACCCTGGCCTTCGTGTTCCAGACCCTGGCCAACCGCAAGCCGGAATTGGACTCGGGCGTGTATGCCTATGCCAAGGCCGGGTTCGGTGACTACATGGGCTTCTCGTCCGCCTGGGGCTACTGGATCAGCGCCTGGATGGGCAACGTCGGTTACTTCGTATTGTTGTTCAGCACCTTGGGCTATTTCTTCCCGGTGTTTGGTCAAGGCAATACGCCGGTGGCTATCGGGTGTGCATCGTTGCTGCTGTGGGCGGTGCATTTCCTGGTGCTGCGTGGGATCAAGGAGGCGGCGTTCATCAACCTGGTGACCACTGTGGCCAAGGTCGTGCCGCTGTTGATGTTCATCGTCATGGCCGCCGTGGCCTTCAAGGCAGAGATTTTCACCCGCGATATCTGGGGCGTGCTGAGCCCGGACCTGGGCAGTGTGATGGACCAGGTGCGGCACATGATGCTGGTCACGGTGTTCGTGTTCATCGGTATCGAAGGCGCCAGCGTGTATTCGGCACGGGCAGAAAAACGTGCGGACGTAGGGCGTGCGACGGTGATCGGGTTCCTCGGGGTATTGGCGCTGCTGGTACTGGTGAATGTGTTGTCCCTGGGGGTCATGAGCCAGCCTGAACTGGCGCAGTTGCAGAACCCGTCCCTGGCTGGCGTCCTGGAGCACATTGTCGGGCCGTGGGGCGCCTTGCTGATCAGTGTCGGATTGGCGGTGTCACTGCTCGGCGCTCTGCTGTCCTGGGCGTTGCTGTGCGCGGAAATTCTCTACGCCACCGCCCGGGACAAGACCATGCCCGCGTTCCTGACCAAGGAGAATGCCAACCATGCTCCGGTCAATGCGCTGTGGCTGACCAATGGCATGATCCAGCTGTTTTTGTTGATCACCCTGTTTTCCGCAGGCACCTACACCAGCCTGATCTATCTCGCCTCGTCGATGATCCTGGTGCCGTACCTATGGTCGGCGGCTTATGCGGTGCTGCTGTGCGCCCGCGGGGAAACCTATGAACAGGCCTCGGCCCGGCGCATGAAAGACCTGTGCATCGGTGGCGTCGCGCTGTGTTATGCGGTGTGGCTGCTGTATGCCGGAGGGGTGAAATACCTGCTGCTGTCGGCGCTGTTGTATGCGCCGGGGGTGATCCTGTTTGCCCAGGCCAAGCGTGAGCAGCGGCAGCCGTTGTTCACTCACGTGGAGAAGGGCGTCTTTGCGTGTGTGATGTCCGGGGCGGGCTTGGCGGCTTATGGGTTGTACAGTGGGTTTTTGACACTGTGAGGCGAAGGTCACCTTTGCGGCGGGTTAGAGGCGGCCGTTGTGGCGAGGGGATTTATCCCCGTTGGGGCGCGAAGCGGCCCTGAAACCTGGCGCCTCGGTGTGCCAGGAAAATCACTAACCTGCTCTTGGGGGGCCGCTTCGCGCCCCAGCGGGGATAAATCCCCTCGCCACAATGTCTTGCTCGCGTTGGCGGCTATCACCACTGCGCGCGATGTGCACCCAGTTCAGCCGCCGGCAAGGTCCATTGCAGCGGTGTCCCGGTAATTTTCAAGGGCACCTGCAGGCGATGGGCCGGTCCCCAGGGTGTCTGCTCGACCAGCAGTCCCTGATCATCGGCGGCCTCGGCGCGCAATGGGGTCGAGTCCCCTGCGCCACGCTCGATCAACAGCTTCGCCGTACGCGCCAGTGACAAGCGTGCCGAGCCGCCGTGACCGCTTGCCAGGCGCCGGGACAACAACACCAGGACGCTGGCCGCCAGCAGATAGCCGGTGCCGTGATCCAGCGCTTGCACCGGCAGCGGTGTCGGTTTGTCGGTGTGTTTCCAGCCCATGCCGGCGTCGGCAATGCCGCTGCTCATCTGCACCAGGCTGTCGAAGCCGCGCCGGTTCTGCCACGGGCCGCTCCAGCCGTAGGCGTTGAGGCTGACGTCGATCAGGCCCGAGGCTATCTGCCGGCGCTGCTCGGCGCCATAGCCCAGGCGTTCCAGGGCGTCGGCACGGTAGCCGTGCAGGAGGATGTCGGTGTCCTTGAGCAGAGCCTCGAATGCCACGCGATCTTCAGCTTGGTGCAAATCCAGGCGAGCGCAGCGTTTGCCCAGGGTGACTTCCGGCACTACGCCGGGTTCGTTCCAGGTCGGTGGGTCGATGCGCAGCACGTCGGCCCCCAGGCCCGCGAGGAAGCGACTGGCGACGGGGCCGGCCAGTACGCGGGTCAGGTCCAGTACCTTGAGGCCCGCCAGTGGCTGGGTCACGGAGCCGAGCCAGGGCTTGCGCTGCTCTCCAGGCGTTTCACTCAGGTGCACCAGCGGCTCGGCATTGACTGCCAGGCCTTGAGGGTGGGTTTGCCATGCCTGCCATGAACGCATCTCGGCGGCGCAACCGCCCGCGTCGACCACCGCCTGCTCCAGCTCGGCCTTGTTCCAGCGGGCCACCCTGGCCGCCATGTCGGCGCGGTCGGTGCAGGTACCGAGGACTTTTTCCGCGGCAAGGCGATGATGTGGCGCGTTGGTGTGCAGGCGAATCCAACCGTCGGCGCTGGCATAGTCGCCGGCCACCGGGTCCCACATCGGCGGCACGCTCCAGCCGACGGGGCGCAGGGAGGTGGAGAACCAGAACGACGCCAGGCGCCGATCGACCTCCACGGGCGGCAGGCGGCCGGTTTGTTGGTGGATGAGCTCGGCGGCGGCCTGGCCGGCCGCGGCGATGCTGGCGCAAGCCAGTTCCGTGACGGCGAACGCCGAGGACAGGGCACCGTCGCCGGTGAAGGTGATCGGGGTCGTGGGCAAACCAAGCGCGGCTTGCATGGACGTGAGCAGAACTGACATCGAAAGCCCTCCGGTACGAGAGGGCGATCATAGTTCAAAATCCCGTTGGGGGCTGCTTTGCGGTCCAGCGGGAACAAGTGCCCTGTACCTGTTCCGGTCGCGACCAGATCCACAGGTTGCCCAGGCCCATGCCCATGAGTGCCAGATAAACCGGCCAGCCGTGGTCAAGCATCACCAGCATCAATCCGGCGCAGAACAGCATGCTGGCGGTGGCACCGAGCTTGGCCCGGCGCGGGATGATTTTTCCGTTGCGCCAGTTGTGCAGCATCGGCCCGAACAACCGATGGTTCTCCAGCCAGGCGCTCAGGCGCGGCGAACTGCGGGTTGCGGCCCAGGCGGCCAACAGGATGAACTCGGTCGTCGGCAGGCCGGGCACGACGATGGCGACCAGGCCGATGGCCAGGCTGGTGTAGGCGAGCAGGGCGAAGAGCAGTTGGGTGAGTTTCGTGGGACGGTTCATCAGTATCTTTCACGCATACGCATGTCCTCGTGGGAGCGAGCCTGCTCGCGATAGCGGTGTGTCAGGCGCCATCATTGGAGCTGACACACTGCAATCACGAGCAGGCTCGCTCCCACAAGGGACAGCGGTGAATTTTCAGGCCAACTCGACCGCATAGGCATGCTCTAGCAACACCGTAAAGCGGTTGAAGGCATCCAGCGCGCCTTGGTCCGCCTCGGCTTCCTGCTGCTCGGTGAAGGCCAGGCCATCGAGGGTGCGGGTGAAGGTTTTCCAGCCTTCGGCGCGCCCGCCAGCGGGTTCCGCCAGGTGCCGGGCGCCGAAGGTTTCGCTCAGCCCCAGGCCCACGGCACGCTTGATCAAGAATGCGGCGCCGAGCTTGGAGCCTTCGGAGACGAACAGCCAGCCCAGGGCTTCGGCCAGGGTCGGGTTTTTCACCGCTCCGGTCACTGGCGTGGGGACTTCGGTGTCCAGGTCTGCCAGATCCGCCTTGGCCGCTTCTGCCCGGCAACGGGCCGGCAGGTCGGGGATCAGGGTGGACAGTTCGGCATCGTTGTACAGCGCCACCAGTTCCGATTGGAACAGGTACTGGGCCACGACGAAGCGGGCGAAGCTGGCCGGGGTTTCGAACGGGGCGTGGGCCTTGACCAGTGCGTCGAGCTTGCTGTGGGGCTCGTGGGTGATCTGGTTCAGGCGTTGGGAGCGTGAAGTGGGATGTTGTGTGGTCATGGAAACTCCTTCGAATTAGAACGGTGTGGCGAGGGGCTGTGGGAGCAAAGCTTGCTCGCGAACAGGCGCCTCGATCTCTGGAAAGACCGCATGGCCTTCATCGCGGGCAAGCCTTGCTCCCACATGACCCTCCTCACTACGGGTATTTGTTTGGCCTGGGCAACCGAGTCAGATATCCCAGATCAGGTTGACCGCGAAGTTGCGCCCCGGCGCCGTCAGGCGATCGAGGTTGGCGGGGTTCAGTACCGCCGCTTCGCCGACGCTGTCGTAGCCGCGCACGTCATCCCACAGCCAGTACTTCTTGTCGGTGAGGTTGTAGAGACCGCCGCTGACGGTGATGTCGTCGGTCACCTTGTAGAAGCCGCTCAGGTCGAGAATGCCGAAACCCGGGGTCTTGAACTGGCTGCTCACGCCATCGGGTGAGTTGAAGTTGCTGTCGTCGACGCGGTCCTTTTTCTTGACCAGGGTCCAACTGAGCAAGGTGCCGTAGTGCTCCTGTTCGTAACCCAGGCCGAACACGCCGGTCAGCGGGTTGACGCTGTTGAGCGGCTCGCCGGTGTCGGCGTTGCGTCCGTAGGCGTAAGCCACCGAGCCTTGGGTGTACAGGCCCTTTGGCGCGCCCAGCACGTCCAGTTCCAGGCGTCCCCTGGCTTCGACGCCCTTGATGGTGGCGTGCTTGATGTTGTTGCTCTGGAAGGTCAACTGGTTGGCGCCGGGGGTGATGGCGTCCTCGTTGATGAAGTCGCGGTACTTGTTGTAGAACACCGCCACGTCGAACGAGCCGGCGTCGAAACGGCCGCGCAGGCCAGTCTCGTAGCTTTTGCTTTTTTCCGGCTCCAGGTCGGGGTTGGGCTCCACGCTGTAGCCAGCGCCGGGGTTGTCGAAACGCCCGTACAAGGCCTTGGCGGTCGGGGTGCGGAAACCCTCGGCGTACTGTCCGTACCAGGTGTACTGGTCGGTCAGGGCATAGGTCATGCCGAACTTGGGCGAGACGCGGTGCCAGGTCTTGTTCTTGTCGCTGACTTCACCGCCACTGGTTGGGTCCACGGTGTTGAGGAACTCCTCGGTCAGGTGAGGTTTGAGGCGGGTGTAGTCGTAGCGCAGGCCGGGTGTGAAGGTCCAGCGGTCCCAACTGATCTGGTCCTGGGCGAACAGGCTGTAGGTGTCGATGGTCGGATCCGGGAAATCACTGGCTTTTGCCAGCACGTCCCGGGTGCTGATGGCGCCCACTGCTGAACAACCCACGCCTACCGCCAGGCACACGCCATTGCCACTGCGCGAACCGGTGACTTTCTGTTGCTTGATCGTGGTGCCGTAGGTCAGGGCGTGATCGGTGTCGGCGACGTTGAAGGCCTTGTCCAGTTGCGCGTCGAAGACCCACTGTTTTTCTTCGTAGAGGGTGTCCCGGGTGCGCAGCACCTGGCGGGTGATGGGGAAGTAGAACTCGGCGGTGCTCTGGTCGGTCTTGGCGATCTGGTGGTTCAGGCTCCACTTGACGTGGTCGGCCAGCAGGCTGTCGAGGGCGAAGCTGTGCTCCAGGCCGAAACGCTCGCGGCTGATGGTGTCGTTGCCGGTGCGCCACTGGTACATGCCGCCGGGCAGCATGGAGGTGGGGATTGTGGGGCGGCCGTTGGAGTAGGGGCCGCCATAGGCGCTTTTCAGATCGGTGTCGCGGTCGTCCTTGTATTTCTCGTAGACCAGGCCCAGGCGCGCGTCGTCGTTGTAGTTCCAGCCGAGCTTGGCCAGCACGTTGTTGGCGCGCACGTCTTCCGGGTTGGCGGCGGTACGGTCCAGGCCGGTGCCGTTGTGGCTGCCGTAGGATTCGGTTTCGTGACCGTCGCGTTGGCTGTAGTGCAACAGGCCGTCGAACGGCCCGCTGCGACCGGCGACGGTGGCGGACTTGAGCCAGCTCTCGTCGGCGGAGCTGTAGCCGGTCTTCAGGCGAGCGCCAACGTCCTGGCCTGGTTTGATGATGTCATCCGGATCGAGGGTGAAGTAGCTGACGGCACCGCCAATGGCATTGCTGCCGTACAGCACCGAGGCCGGGCCGCGCAGGATTTCCACGCGCTTGACGATTTCCGGGTCGACGTAGTTGCGCTGGGTCTTGGCATAGGGACCGTTGAAAAAACCATCGGGTACTTCCACGCCGTCGACCTGGGTCAGGATCCGGTTGCCGTCGATGCCGCGGATGTTGTAGCCGCTGATGCCGCCGCGCTGGCCCGCGCCGCCCACCGATACGCCCGGTTCATAGCGCACCAGGTCCTTGAGGGTGTTGACGTTGTTGCGGTCCAGTTCCTGGCGGTCGTGGACAGTGACCGTGCTCGGTACGCTGGTGATGTCCTGTTCCTGGCGGGTGGCGCTGATGGTCACCTGTTGCAACTCCAGCGCGCTGCCGGTACTGCGCTTTTGCAGGATGATGCTGTTGTCGCCCAGCTTGCGGTAGCTCAGGTTGGTCCCCACCAACAGGCGCTCCAGGGCTTTGTCTGGTGGCAGCGAGCCGCTCACCCCCGGCGAGGCGACGCCTTCGGCCAGTTCCGCCGGCATGCCGACTTGCCAGCCTGTGACAGCGGTGAATGCATTCAGGGCCGAGACCAATGGCTGCCGGGCAATGGCAAAGGTGTAGTCGCCCGTGTTGCGTGCAGGGGGTTGCACCGTGGCGGCGGCCAGGGCGAGCGGTGCGGTGCCGGCCATCAGGATGGCGGCGGTGAGCAGTGACAACGTGCAAGAGGGGGCAAGAAACCGGCAAGTAAGGCGAGAGGACATCGATAGCGCTCCGTGTCGCATCTGTTATAGGTGCAGACTCACATCTGTGGATGCGAATCAATTGCATTGGCTATAACGAGACGAACCAGCGAAGCCTATCGAGTAAAAATAATTCTCATTCAGTTCAGGATCACCAGCGCCGGGAACTCCTGGAGCCGCGCCGAGGTGATATGGGCCAGCGAGCGGACCACGTCCAACGGCTGGTCGAGGCGGTAATTGCCGGTCACGGCAACGTTGGCCAACTGTTCGTTGCTGTTGATGATCCAGCCGGGGTAGTAACGGCGCAGCTCGGCCAGTACCTGGCTCAGTGGCCGGTTCTCGAACACCAGCCGACCCTGGACCCAGGCCAGGTCCGTGTTGGCATCGAGCCGGGCCGGGCGGTCGAAGCCGTTGGGACCTATGCGGATGCTTTCGCCAGCGGACAGCCGTACATGGGTGTCGTTGCGGTTGGCCCGCAGGTCCACATCGCCGCGCTGAACCTGGACCTGGGCCACGCCGTCGAGGTAACGCACGGCGAAGGTGGTGTCGCTGACGCTGGCCGTGACGGGGCCGGCATCGATTTGCAGCGGCAAGTTGCGGTTGCCCGGCACTTCGAAAAACGCCTCGCCCTTGTACAGGCGCGCCACGTGCCGTTGTTCATTGAACGTGCTGGAGAAGGCCGAGTCGGTGTTGAGCAGGACCTGGGAGCCGTCCTCCAATTGCAGGCGCTGGCGCTCACCGACCACGGTCAGGTGGTCGGCCTGCAAGCGCAGGGGCAGGTCGCTGAAATTGAACAGGCCGAGAAGCAGCACGGCGGCGGTGGCCAGGGGCTTCCAGTGGGCACGCAGGCGCGACAGTGCGGTGACCTTGGGCGCGGCGTCGAGTCGACGGGCACTTTCCATCACCTGCGGGCCGTTCCAGATCGCCTGGGCCCGGGCGAACGCCTCGCCATGGCGTGGATCGGCCGCCAGCCAGGCGTGGAACTGCCGCGTCTGTTCCTCGCTGGGGTTGTCCAGCAGGATCAGCCAGTCCAGCGCCTGTTCCATGGCATGGGCGGTTTCCTGCGTCGCAGTCGGCTCAGCAGAGCGGTGATTGTCCGTCACAGTAGGATCTCGGTATTAGCGGCACGGGCCCAAGCTACAAGTTGGACGCAGCAAGTGGCAAGTCTGTAGGCAGTTCATGGCCTGAAGCGTGAGGCAGGTCACTGCTCGCCGTGGCTGCGTTCCGCCACACCCACACAGATCGCCATGATCAGTTTCAGTTCCTTCTGCACGGTGCTCAGGGACACGCCCAGCCGTTCGGCGATTTCCTGGTAACTGTGGCCATGCAGGCGGCTGAGGATGAAGATCTGCTGCTGTCGCGAGCTCAGGGCCTGCAGGCTGACATTCAGGCGCTCGAGCAGTTGCTGGGCGTGGGCGGCGTCCTCGGCACTGCTCTGGGGGGCGACGACGTTGTGGACGACTTCCAGCGGCACGTCATCGAGCAAGGTCCGTGACTGGATACGCCGGGCACGCAGATGGTCCCGCGCCAGGTTGCGGGCGGTCTGGAAAACAAAGGGTTCGAGGTGTTCGACCGTGCGTTCGCCCAGTGCGCGGGTCACGCGCAGGTAGGTTTCCTGAAGCAGGTCTTCGGCGGTGCTGGGGTTGCTGACCATGCGCTCAAGGGTGCGCAGCAGCGGCGTGCGCTGGGCGAGGAAGACGTGATGAAAGCGCGATTGACTCACGGTAGGGCCCGATCCGGTTTGAGTAGATGATAATGCTTATCATCTACGGGGCGGGTCAAGCGTTCATTCATTGGCGCCGAAGCAAATGTGGGAGCGAGCTTGCTCGCGATAGCGTCGTATCAGCCAGCACAGTGTTGACTGATAGACCGCTATCGCGAGCAGGCTCGCTCCCACACTACAAGGCGCGGCCGGCTCTGCGAGGATTACTCGGCGTTACACAACGCCAGGCAGTTATCGAGCATGCGGTTGGAGAAGCCCCATTCGTTGTCATACCAGGCCAGTACCTTGAGCAGCTTGCCGCTGACCTTGGTGTGGTTGGCGTCGAAGATCGACGACAGCGGGTTGTGGTTGAAGTCACTGGAGACCAGCGGCAGGGTGTTGTAGCCGAGGATCTTGGAATGCTGGCTGGCGTGGCGCAGCAGTTCGTTGACGTCTTCGGCCGATGCTTCGCGCTTGAGCTGCACGGTGAGGTCGACCAGGGACACGTTGATCACCGGTACACGTACCGCCATGCCGGTCAACTTGCCCGCCAGTTCCGGCAGCACCAGACCCACCGCTTCGGCGGCGCCGGTCTTGCTCGGGATCATGTTCTGGGTGGCCGAACGGGCGCGGTACGGGTCGCTGTGGTAGACGTCGGTCAGGTTCTGGTCGTTGGTGTAGGCATGAATGGTGGTCATCAGGCCGCTTTCGATGCCCAGTTCGCGGTGCAGCACCTGGGCCACCGGGGCCAGGCAGTTGGTGGTGCACGAAGCGTTGGAGATGATCTGATGGGACTGGCGCAGGATGTCGTGGTTCACGCCATACACCACGGTGGCATCGGCGCCCTTGGCCGGGGCCGAGATGATCACCTTGCGCGCGCCGGCGCTGATATGGGCCGCCGCTTTGGAACGATCGGTGAACAGGCCGGTGCATTCGAACACGACGTCGATTTTTTCAGCGGCCCAAGGCAGTTCGGCCGGGTTGCGGATGGCGCTGACCGAGATGCGGTCGCCATTGACCGTCAGGCTTTCGTGATCATGCTGTACCTCGGCATCGAAGGTGCCGTGGACGGTGTCGAACTTGAGCAGATGGGCATTGATCGCACTGTCGCCCAGATCGTTGATGGCGACGATCTGCAAGTCGCGACGATAGCCTTGGGTATACAGTGCTCGGAGGACGTTGCGGCCGATGCGGCCAAAACCATTGATTGCGATTCGAAGAGTCATTAACTGCGCCGCCGTCGATTTGTTGTTGGAATTACAAGATTATTCGCATAAAAATAGAAAACAAGCCTTTTTAGTGGCAATATTTTGTTTTATCTACAACGAGTGACCTGAATCAACTGGTCCGAACGGTCAATAAACAGTCTGCCGCCTCGCCTTTACACAGCGTGCGGCGGGCTTTTGACCAGCATAGACAATCAGGTCGCCACACCCGTTAGCCTGGAGTTCTACACATGCATCCCCGCGTTCTTGAGGTCACCGAACGGCTTATCGCCCGCAGCCGCGCCACGCGTCAGGCTTACCTTGCATTGATCCACGGTGCAGCCAGCGATGGTCCGATGCGCGGCAAGCTGCAGTGCGCCAACTTCGCTCACGGTGTGGCCGGTTGCGGCACCGAAGACAAACACCACCTGCGGATGATGAACGCCGCCAACATCGCCATCGTGTCGTCCTATAACGACATGCTCTCGGCCCACCAGCCCTACGAAACCTTCCCGGAACAGATCAAGAAAGCCCTGCGCGAAATCGGCTCGGTCGGCCAGTTTGCCGGCGGTACGCCAGCGATGTGCGACGGCGTGACCCAGGGCGAGGCGGGGATGGAACTGAGCCTGCCGAGCCGCGAAGTGATCGCGCTCTCCACGGCGGTGGCGCTGTCCCACAACATGTTTGATGGAGCGCTGATGCTCGGCATCTGCGACAAGATCGTGCCGGGCCTGATGATGGGCGCGCTGCGCTTCGGTCACTTGCCGACGATCTTCGTGCCGGGCGGGCCGATGGTCTCGGGCATTTCCAACAAGGAAAAAGCCGACGTGCGCCAGCGCTATGCCGAAGGCAAGGCCACCCGCGAAGAGCTGCTGGAATCGGAGATGAAGTCCTACCACAGCCCTGGCACCTGCACCTTCTACGGCACCGCCAACACCAACCAGTTGCTGATGGAAGTGATGGGCCTGCACTTGCCTGGCGCCTCGTTCGTCAACCCGAACACGCCGTTGCGCGATGCCCTGACCCGCGAAGCGGCGTTCCAGGTCACGCGCATGACCAAGCAAAGCGGCAACTTCATGCCCATCGGCGAGATCGTCGACGAGCGCTCGCTGGTCAACTCCATCGTTGCGCTGCACGCCACCGGCGGCTCCACCAACCACACCCTGCACATGCCGGCCATCGCCATGGCGGCAGGCATCCAGTTGACCTGGCAGGACATGGCCGACCTTTCCGAGGTGGTGCCGACCCTGAGCCACGTCTACCCGAACGGCAAGGCCGACATCAACCACTTCCAGGCGGCGGGCGGTATGTCGTTCCTGATCCGTGAACTGCTGGAAGCCGGTTTGCTCCACGAAAACGTCAACACCGTGCTCGGTCATGGCTTGAGCCGCTATACCCAGGAACCGTTCCTGGAGGATGGCGAGCTGGTGTGGCGCGACGGCCCGATCGAAAGCCTCGACGAAAACATCCTGCGCCCGGTAGCCCGCGCGTTCTCGCCTGAAGGCGGCCTGCGGGTGATGGAAGGCAACCTGGGGCGTGGGGTGATGAAGGTCTCGGCCGTGGCCCTGGAAAACCAGATTGTCGAGGCGCCGGCGATGGTGTTCCAGGATCAGCAGGACCTGGCCGATGCATTCAAGGCCGGTTTGCTGGAGAAGGATTTCGTCGCGGTGATGCGCTTCCAGGGCCCGCGCTCCAACGGCATGCCGGAGCTGCACAAGATGACGCCATTCCTCGGTGTGTTGCAGGACCGTGGCTTCAAAGTGGCGCTGGTGACCGATGGGCGCATGTCCGGCGCGTCGGGGAAAATCCCGGCGGCCATTCACGTCAGCCCCGAAGCTTATGTCGGCGGTGCGTTGGCCCGGGTGCAGGAGGGCGATATCATCCGCGTCGATGGCGTCAAAGGCACCTTGGAATTGAAGGTGGACGCCGAGGAATTCGCCGCGCGCACGCCGGCCAAGGGCCTGTTGGGCAACAACATCGGCACCGGTCGTGAGCTGTTCGGTTTCATGCGCATGGCCTTCAGCTCGGCGGAGCAGGGCGCCAGCGCCTTCACTTCTGCCCTGGAGACGCTTAATTGAAACTGGCTTTGGTCGGTGATATCGGTGGGACCAACGCACGTTTCGCGTTGTGGAAGAACCACAACCTGGAAAACATCCAGGTGCTGGCGACGGCGGATTACGCCTGCCC
Source organism: Pseudomonas sp. 43mfcvi1.1 (assembly GCF_900115935.1). Lineage (NCBI taxonomy): Bacteria > Pseudomonadati > Pseudomonadota > Gammaproteobacteria > Pseudomonadales > Pseudomonadaceae > Pseudomonas > Pseudomonas sp. 43mfcvi1.1. The sequence continues at coordinate 114,851 of NZ_UETT01000015.1, forward strand.
TGAAGATGCCATCCAGGTTTACCTGAGCGGCTTGGGCTTGAAACCGGGCGCCATCGGTTCGGTGTGCCTGTCGGTGGCCGGTCCCGTGAGCGGCGATGAGTTTCGGTTCACCAACAATCACTGGCGCCTGAGCAACCTGGCGTTCTGCAAGACCCTGCAGGTGGAGAAGCTGTTGCTGGTCAACGACTTCTCGGCCATGGCCCTGGGCATGACCCGTTTGCGTCCCGATGAATACCGGGTCGTCTGCGAAGGTACTCCGGAGCCGATGCGTCCGGCGGTGGTGATCGGGCCGGGCACCGGGCTGGGCGTCGGTACGCTGTTGGATCTGGGGGAAGGCCGTTTCGCGGCGTTGCCGGGGGAGGGTGGCCATGTCGACCTGCCCATGAGCAGCCCGCGGGAAACCCAGCTGTGGCAGCACATCTACAACGAGATCGGCCACGTCAGCGCCGAAACTGCCCTGAGCGGCAGCGGTTTGCCGCGGGTGTACCGGGCCATTTGCGCGGTGGACGGCCATGTGCCGGTGCTCGACACTCCCGAGTCCATCACCGCAGCTGGCCTGGCTGGCGATCCCATTGCCCTGGAAGTGCTCGAGCAGTTCTGCCGCTGGCTGGGGCGCGTGGCCGGCAACAACGTGTTGACGCTGGGCGGGCGCGGCGGCGTCTACATCGTCGGTGGCGTGATCCCGCGGTTCGCCGATTTCTTCCTCGAAAGCGGCTTCGCCCGCTGCTTCGCCGACAAGGGCTGCATGAGCGACTACTTCAAGGGCATTCCGGTCTGGCTGGTGACTGCGCCGTACTCCGGCCTGATGGGCGCGGGCGTGGCGTTGGAGCAATCGGCCCCCGTTTAAAGTTGAAATGTGGTCTCCTGTGGGAGCGGGCTTGCTCGCGAAGGCGGTGTGTCATTCAATATTTTCGTTGTCTGACACACTGCCTTCGCGAGCAAGCCCGCTCCCACAATGGTTTAGCGATGTTTGTAGTCCTAATCCATCAGGCATAATCGCCGCAATCCAAACAACAAGGACGAGGCCCCGTGAGTTCAGTGAACAAATCGATTTTGTTGGTCGACGACGACCAGGAGATTCGCGAACTGCTGGACACTTACCTCAGTCGTGCGGGTTTCCACGTGCGTACCACGCCCGACGGCGCCGGGTTTCGCCAGGCGCTGAACGAGGCGCCGAGCGACCTGGTAATCCTCGATGTGATGCTGCCCGATGAAGACGGCTTCAGCCTTTGTCGCTGGGTTCGCCAGCACCCACGCCAGGCCCATGTGCCGATCATCATGCTCACCGCCAGTTCCGACGAGGCCGATCGGGTCATCGGCCTTGAATTGGGCGCCGATGATTACTTGGGCAAGCCTTTCAGCCCGCGTGAATTACAGGCACGCATCAAGGCTCTGCTGCGCCGGGCGCAGTTCGGCCAGGAGCGCTCCGGCAGCGAAGTGCTGGCCTTCGATGAATGGCGGCTGGACATGGTCAGCCATCGGCTGTTCCACACTGACGGTGAAGAGGTGATTCTCTCCGGTGCCGACTTCGCCCTGCTCAAGTTGTTTCTCGACCATCCCCAGGAAATCCTCGATCGCGACACCATCGGCAATGCGACCCGTGGGCGTGACCTGATGCCTCTGGATCGGATCGTCGACATGGCGGTCAGTCGCCTGCGCCAGCGCCTGCGTGACACCGAAAAGCCGCCGCGGCTGATTCGCACGGTGCGTGGCAGCGGCTATCAACTGGCGGCCAGTGTGGTTGCCAGCAATGGTCATTGATTGGGTCAAGAAAGTCGCTCGGCGGGTGCCGTTACCGCGCTCATTGCTGGGACGGATGCTACTGCTGACCTTGCTGGTGGTGCTGTTCGCCCAGACCCTGTCCAGCCTGATCTGGGTCTCGCAACTGCGCGCCACCCAGCTCGAGGGCCTGGTCACCAGCGCCCGCAGCCTGGCCCATTCGATGACTGCCAGCGTCAGTTACTTGCGTTCGCTACCCGTGGCGTACCGGCCGTTGGTGCTGGACCAGTTGCGCAGCATGGGCGGTACGCGGTTTGTCGTGACGCTCAACGATAAGCCCCTGGGCATGGACGTGCTGCCGGTCACGCCGCGCAAGCTGGCGGTGCTCAAGGCAGTGGACGATGTGCTGCGGCGCTCGTTGGGCAGTAACGCCGATATCTCGGTGAATTTTGTCAGCCCCGACGACCTGCGGATTTTCAACGCCGGGCTCAAGCTCGATGAATTGCCCCGCTCGTGGGCTCACTATGCCCTGACCCTGGAGCCCGTGAACCCTCCGGTGCTGGTCACGCAGATCCAGATGGCGCCAGGCGAATGGCTGTACATCGCTTCGTTGCTGCCCGAGCCCTACACCAGCCTTGAAGAACAAGACCTGCCCAAGCAACAGGTCGGTTTCATCGTGCTCACCAGTAGCTTGTTGCTGCTGTTCATTGGTTTGCTGGTGCATTGGCAGAGCCGGCCCCTCAAGCGTTTGGCGCGGGCGGCGCGGGACATGTCCCTGGGCGCCGAAGTGGAGCCGGTGGCCGAGGGCGGCGGCAGCGAAGTGGTGGAGGTGGGGCGGGCGTTCAATGCCATGCGCGAACGCATCAGCCGTTACCTCACTGAACGCAGCCAGTTGTTCAGCGCGATTTCCCATGACTTGCGCACGCCAATCACGCGGCTGCGCTTGCGGGTCGAACTGCTGGAGGACGAAAACCTGCAAGCCAAGTTCGGCCGCGACCTGGACGAACTGGAGTTGTTGGTCAAAGGCGCGCTGCAATGCGTCAAGGACACCGACATTCACGAGAACATCGAGCCGGTGGATCTCAACCATGTGCTCGATTGCCTGGTCGAACCTTACCTGGCGCCCAACGGCAACGGCCGGGTTACCCAGGATGGCCGGGCGCTGGCACCGTATCCCGGCAAGCCGCTGGCCCTCAAACGCTGCATAGGCAACCTGATCGACAACGCCTTGAAATACGGGCAGAACGCCCACCTGCATATCGATGACGATGAAACCGCGTTCATCCTGCACGTCGACGACGAAGGTCCGGGCGTACCGGAACAGCGCCTGGAGCAAGTCTTCGAACCGCACTTTCGCCTCGCCGGGCAACAGCAGGGCTATGGCCTGGGCCTGGGCATCGCCCGCAACATCGCCCACAGCCATGGTGGTGAAGTGAGCTTGCAGAACCTGCGCGAGGGTGGGTTGCGGGTGACGTTGCAGTTGCCGCGCAGTGTGGATTGATTGGACTGCGTTATCGTTCATCGCGAGCAGGCTCGCTCCCACAGGGTTCAGTGGTGGACACAAAAATTGTGTACACCATGGCGCTCAATGTAGGAACGAGCCTGCTCGCGATGGCGCCATGAACCTCAATACATCTCTCCAGGGAAATGTCACAAGTCGGTGACATAACTCGTCCCTTTCGTTACCTGCCGCCCGTCATCCCTTGTTTAGACTCCCTGCGTCAAAACAACAAAAAAGGTACCTCCCGATGGACACCTTCCAACCGGCCTTCAGCAGTTGGCTGAACGCGCCTGCCCACCAGCGCTGGCTCGCCGACGAAGGCTTGCGGCTGCTGGCGTTCGCCAAGGCCTCGAAGCTGCCGGACGGCTTTGGCAACCTGGACGAGCACGGCCATCTGCCGGCCGACGCCCGGGCCGAAACCATGAACACCGCGCGCATGACCCACAGCTTCGCCATGGCCCACATTCAGGGCCTGCCGGGCTTCGCCGAGCTGGTGGATCACGGTATCCAGGCCCTCAGCGGCCCGTTGCGCGACGCCGAGCACGGTGGCTGGTTTGCCACGACGCGACCCGATGAAGACGGCGCCGACAAGGCTGCCTACCTGCATGCCTTCGTCGCCCTGGCCGCCAGTTCCGCGGTGGTGGCCCAGCGTCCCGGCGCGCCAGCGTTGCTGGACGAAGCGGTGCGGATCATCGACACGCATTTCTGGAGTGAAGAAGAGGGCGCCCTGCGCGAGTCCTTCAGTCGCGACTGGAGCGTCGAAGAGGCCTATCGCGGTGCCAACAGCAACATGCACGCCACCGAAGCCTTCCTGGCCCTGGCCGATGCCACCGATGATCCTCGCTGGCTGGCCCGCGCCCTGCACATCGTCGAACGGGTCATCCACGGCCATGCCGCCGCCAACGATTACCTGGTGGTGGAGCATTTCGATCGCCATTGGCAACCTTTGCGCGAGTACAACCAGGACAATCCCGCCGACGGTTTCCGCCCCTACGGCACCACCCCCGGCCACGGTTTCGAATGGGCGCGGCTGCTGTTGCACCTTGAAGCTGCCCGGGTGCAGATCGGCATGCTGACCCCGGGTTGGCTGGCCCAGGACGCGCAGAAACTCTTCGACCAGAACTGCCGCCATGGCTGGGACGTCGATGGTGCGCCAGGCATCGTCTACACCCTGGACTGGGACAACCGCGCCGTGGTTCGCCATCGCCTGCATTGGGTTCACGCTGAAGCGGCGGCGGCCGCCAGCGCCTTGCTCAAGCGTACCGACGAGGCAAAATACGAAGCCTGGTATCGGCGCTTCTGGGAGTTCTGTGACAAACACTTCATCGACCGCTGCAATGGCAGTTGGCATCACGAACTCGACCCGCAAAACCGCCCCAGCGCCGACATCTGGCCAGGCAAGCCGGACCTGTATCACGCCTGGCAGGCGGTGCTGATTCCGCGCTTGCCCCTGGCACCGAGCATGGCCACGGCCCTGGCGAAACTTTCCAGTCCCGCGCCTGTGTAACCATGTCGTGACATTTACGCGTCCCTTCGTTACCTGCGAAGGGATTTCCCCTGTTTAGAATCCATGCAGCGCAAGCACCAGACTTGCATGCATAACAACAAGAAAGGTACTTCTAGATGAATGCGATTTCTCGCCTCGCTACTGTCATTTCTCTTGCTTCCCTGCTTCCCGTCGCAGCATTCCCTGTCAGCACCCTTGCCGCCGAATCCAAAGGTTCCGTGGAAGTCGTCCACTGGTGGACGTCGGGTGGCGAAAAAGCCGCGGTCGATGTGCTCAAGGCCCAGGTAGAGAAAGACGGCTTTACCTGGAAGGACGGCGCTGTCGCCGGCGGTGGTGGTTCCACTGCCATGACCGTGCTCAAGAGCCGCGCCGTGGCTGGCAACCCACCGGGTGTCGCCCAGATCAAGGGCCCGGACATCCAGGAGTGGGCGTCCACCGGGCTGCTCGACACCGACATCCTGAAAGACGTCGCCAAAGAAGAGAAGTGGGACAGCCTGCTCGACAAGAAAGTCTCCGATACCGTGAAGTACGACGGTGACTACGTCGCCGTGCCGGTGAACATCCACCGCGTCAACTGGCTGTGGATCAACCCGGAAGTCTTCAAGAAAGCCGGTATCACCAAGAACCCGACCACCCTCGAAGAGTTCTACGCCGCCGGTGACAAGCTCAAGGCCGCGGGCTTCATTGCGCTTGCCCACGGTGGTCAACCTTGGCAGGACAGCACCGTGTTCGAAGCCGTGGTGCTCTCGGTCATGGGCGCCGATGGTTACAAGAAGGCCCTGGTCGACCTGGACAACAAGGCGCTGACCGGTCCGGAAATGGTCAAGGCTTTGACCGAGTTGAAGAAAGTCGCGACCTACATGGACGCCGACGGCAAGGGCCAGGACTGGAACCTGGAAGCGGCCAAGGTCATCAACGGCAAGGCCGGCATGCAGATCATGGGTGACTGGGCCAAGAGCGAGTGGACCGCCGCGAAGAAAGTCGCCGGCAAGGACTACGAGTGCGTAGCGTTCCCGGGGACCGACAAGGCGTTCACCTACAACATCGACTCCCTGGCGGTGTTCAAGCAGAAAGACAAAGGCACTGCGGCTGGTCAGCAGGATATCGCCAAGGTCGTGCTGGGTGAGAACTTCCAGAAAGTCTTCAGCATCAACAAGGGCTCGATCCCGGTGCGCAACGACATGCTCGGCGACATGGCCAAGTATGGGTTCGATTCCTGCGCCCAGACCGCTGCCAAGGACTTCCTGGCGGACGCCAAGTCCGGCGGCCTGCAGCCGAGCATGGCGCACAACATGGCGACCACGCTGGCGGTACAAGGTGCGTTCTTTGACGTGGTGACCAACTACATCAACGACCCGAAAGCCGACCCTGCCGATGCCGCCAAGAAACTGGGCGCAGCGGTGCAGGCTGCCAAGTAATTAGCGCCGCGGTCCCTTTGTGGGAGTGAGCAAGCTCGCTCCCACAAAGGGAATGTTTTGTAGTCTTTTTCTCTTGTACTGGATCTTCCCATGAGTTCTGTTGCTGTGTTCAGCAAGGCCTCGCCGTTCGATGCATTGCAGCGCTGGCTCCCAAAACTGGTGCTGGCGCCGAGCATGTTCATCGTTCTGGTGGGCTTCTATGGCTATATCTTGTGGACGTTCGTCCTGTCGTTCACCACCTCGACCTTCTTGCCGAACTACAAGTGGGCAGGCCTGGCGCAGTATGCGCGGCTGATGGACAACGATCGCTGGTGGGTGGCGAGCAAGAACCTGGTGCTCTTTGGCGGCATGTTCATCGGTATCACCCTGGTGATCGGCGTGCTGCTGGCGGTGTTTCTTGACCAGCGCATTCGTCGCGAAGGTTTCATCCGCACCATCTACCTGTACCCGATGGCGCTTTCGATGATCGTTACCGGTACGGCCTGGAAATGGTTGCTCAACCCGGGCATGGGCCTGGACAAATTATTGCGGGACTGGGGCTGGGAAGGCTTCCGCCTCGATTGGCTGATCGACCCGGATCGCGTGGTGTACTGCCTGGTGATCGCGGCAGTGTGGCAGGCCTCGGGCTTCATCATGGCGATGTTCCTGGCCGGCCTGCGGGGTGTCGATCAATCGATCATCCGGGCCGCGCAGATCGATGGCGCGAGCATGCCGCGCATCTACTGGAAAGTGGTGCTGCCGAGCCTGCGTCCGGTGTTCTTCAGTGCGGTGATGATCCTGGCGCACATCGCGATCAAGAGCTTCGACCTGGTGGCGGCGATGACGGCCGGCGGCCCGGGTTACTCCTCCGACCTGCCAGCCATGTTCATGTATTCCTTCACCTTCAGTCGCGGCCAGATGGGCATGGGCTCGGCCAGTGCAATCCTGATGCTCGGTGCGATTCTCGCAATCATCGTGCCTTACCTGTACTCCGAGCTGAGGACCAAGCGTCATGACTAGTCTCGCTGCCAAACCTTCCATCAGCCTGAGCCGCATCGCGATCTACGCGGTGCTGATCCTCGCCGTATTGCTTTACCTGGTGCCGTTGGTGGTCATGCTGTTGACCAGCTTCAAGACGCCGGAAGACATCAGCACCGGCAACCTGCTGAGCTGGCCGACCGTGGTCAGCGGCATCGGCTGGGTCAAGGCCTGGGCCACGGTGGACGGCTACTTCTGGAACTCGATCAAGATCACCGTCCCGGCGGTGCTGATCTCTACCGCCATCGGTGCCTTGAACGGCTACGTGTTGTCGATGTGGCGTTTTCGCGGTTCGCAGTTGTTCTTCGGCCTGTTGCTGTTCGGTTGCTTCCTGCCGTTCCAGACCGTCCTGCTGCCGGCCTCGTTCACCCTCGGCAAGATGGGCCTGGCCAGTACCACCACGGGCCTGGTGTTCGTGCATGTGGTCTACGGCCTGGCGTTCACCACGCTGTTCTTCCGCAACTACTACGTCAGCATTCCCGATGCACTGGTGAAGGCGGCGCGACTGGACGGTGCGGGGTTCTTCACCATTTTCCGGCGGATCATCCTGCCGATGTCCACCCCGATCATCATGGTCTGCCTGATCTGGCAGTTCACCCAGATCTGGAACGACTTCCTGTTCGGCGTGGTGTTCTCCAGTGGTGATTCGCAGCCCATCACGGTGGCGCTGAACAACTTGGTCAACACCAGTACCGGGGCCAAGGAATACAACGTGGACATGGCGGCGGCGATGATCGCCGGGCTGCCGACCCTGCTGGTCTATGTGGTCGCAGGCAAGTATTTCGTGCGCGGTCTGACGGCCGGCGCAGTCAAGGGGTAATCATGGCAACGCTTGAACTTCGCAACGTAAACAAGACCTATGGTGCCGGCCTGCCGGACACCCTGAAGAACATCGAGTTGTCGATCAAGGACGGTGAGTTCCTGATCCTCGTCGGACCTTCGGGCTGCGGCAAGTCCACACTGATGAACTGCATCGCTGGCCTTGAGACCATCACCGGCGGCGCGATCATGATCGGTGACCAGGATGTCAGCGGCATGAGCCCGAAGGATCGTGACATCGCCATGGTGTTCCAGTCCTACGCGCTGTACCCGACCATGAGCGTGCGCGAGAACATCGAGTTCGGTCTGAAAATCCGCAAGATGAACCAGGCTGCCATCGACGAAGAAGTCGCGCGCGTGGCCAAGCTGCTGCAGATCGAACACCTGCTCAACCGCAAGCCTGGCCAGCTTTCCGGCGGCCAGCAACAGCGTGTAGCCATGGGCCGGGCGCTGGCGCGGCGGCCGAAGATCTACCTGTTCGACGAGCCGCTGTCCAACCTCGACGCCAAGCTGCGGGTCGAGATGCGTACCGAAATGAAGCTGATGCACCAACGCCTGAAGACCACCACGGTCTACGTGACCCACGACCAGATCGAAGCCATGACCCTGGGCGACAAAGTGGCGGTGATGAAGGACGGGATCATCCAACAGTTCGGCACGCCGAAAGAGATCTATACCAACCCGGCCAACCTGTTCGTGGCGAGTTTCATAGGTTCGCCTCCGATGAACTTCATCCCGTTGCGCCTGCAACGCAAGGACGGTCGCCTGCTGGCGCTGCTCGACAGCGGCCAGGCCCGTTGCGAGCTGCCGATGGGCATGCAGGACGCCGGCCTGGAAGACCGCGAAGTGATCCTGGGCATGCGCCCGGAGCAGATCATGCTGGCAGGCAGCGAGCCCAATGGCTTGCCGACCATCCGCGCCGAAGTCCAGGTCACCGAGCCTACCGGGCCGGACACCCTGGTATTCGTCAACCTCAACGACACCAAGGTCTGCTGCCGCCTGGCGCCGGACGTGGCGCCGCAGGTTGGAGAAACCCTGACGCTGCAATTCGATCCGTCGAAAGTGCTGCTGTTCGATGCCCAGTCCGGCGAACGCCTGGGCGTGGCCGGCCAGGCGCAAACAGATGCCCGGAGCGCAAACGTCGCGCAGTTCAAAGGCCGATGAGAGGCCTGTGTGGGAGCAAGCCGCTCCAACAGGAAAAGGAGTATGCGGTGAGTGGGGGACCACCCATCGCAATCGTTGTAAACCGCGTTAGATAAAAACAGTTAATAACAATAAAGACGAGGATGTAGGGATGAAGAAGAAAAATAACGCCCAGCTTATCTGCCAGTTGTCAGCCGTTGCGGCGATGATGCTGGTCGGTAGCGCACAGGCTGCCGACGCGTTCAGCGCCGATTCGCAGTGGATGACGGGTGACTGGGGTGGCGAACGGACCAAGCTGATCGAGCAGGGTATCGACATCAAGGCCGACTACGTCGGCGAAATGGGCGCCAACCTGCATGGCGGCTACAACAACGACAAGACCGCGCGTTACTCCGACCAGTTTGGCCTGGGCGTAGCGCTGGACCTGGAAAAGCTGTGGGGTTGGGATAACACCCAGGCCAAGATCCAGCTGACCAATCGTAATGGCGAGAACATCTCCAACGACCGTGTCGGCGATCCGCGTGCCGGGACCTTGAGTTCCTCTCAGGAAGTCTATGGCCGGGGTCACATGGTCCGTCTGACCCAGTTGTGGATCAAGCACCAGTTCCTCGATAACAAACTGGACGTCAAGGCCGGTTACTTCGGCGAAGGCGAAGACTTCAACACCTTCCCTTGCGAATTCCAGAACCTGGCCTTCTGCGGCTCTCAAGTGGGTAACTGGGCGACCGGTATCTGGTACAACTGGCCGGTCATGCAGGCCGCGATCCGCGTGAAGTACAACATCACGCCTGAGTTCTATGCGCAGATCGGTGCGTACAACCAGAACCCCTCGCAACTGGAACACGGCAACGGCTTCAAGCTCAGCGGCAGTGGTACCAAGGGCACCGTCATTCCGGTCGAGCTGGTCTGGTCGCCGAAGGTCAACAACCTGCCGGGCGAATACCGTGTCGGCTACTACAAGAGCACGGCCAAGGCTGATGACGTCCGTGAGGACGACAACGGCGACGATGCGGCGACCACCGGTAACGCCTATCGCAGCCACAGCAGCAAGCACGGCTACTGGTTCGTGGCGCAGCAACAACTCACGACCCACAACGGTGACGCTTCCCGCGGCCTGAACATCGCAGCCAATGCGACCTTCCACGACAAGGACACCAACGTCGTCGACAACTACCAGTCGCTGATGTTCGTGTACAAGGGGCCGTTCGACGCACGTCCCAAGGATGACATCGGGATTGGCTTCGCCCGTATCCATGTCAACGAAGACGTGAAGAAAAACGCTGAGCTGACCAACGCTGCCAATGGTGTGTCTGACTACAACGATCCACTGTTCGCGCCGTTGCGTAGCACTGAGTACAACTACGAGCTCAATTACGGCATCCATGTCACCAACTGGCTGACCGTACGTCCTAACCTGCAATACATCACTCATCCAGGCGGTGTGGATGAAGTGGACAACGCGCTGGTGGCCGGCCTGAAAATTCAGTCGGTGTTCTAACGCTGTTGCGATAAGCTCCTCTCTATGTGCGCATATTTGCGGATGGCCAAGGCTGTCCGCTTTTTTTTGGGGTGTGCGTTTGGCTAGCGCAGAACCTGTGGCGAGGGAGCTTGCTCCCGCTGGGTTGCGAAGCGACCCCAAAGCCATTCACTGCGGTGCCTTAGCCTGACCGCATTTGCCTTGTTTACGACTGCTTCGCAGCCGAGCGGGAGCGAGCTCCCTCGCCACAAAAAGAACGCGTTGCAACCAGATGAGCAACTCAATGATTTCCAGGACTGCGGCCCATGCATGAGCATCCGCTACAACGCTTTTTCAGATCCTTGCGCGAGCGCCCGGTGTTCGCCTGGGAGCGCTATCGACAGCGCGACGTGTTGGTGATCGATCACCCGTTGTGCCAGGCGGTGTTCAGTCGTCAGGGCGCACAGTTGCTGCATTTTCAGCCCAAGGGCCAGAAGCCCTGGTTGTGGTGCGCGGCCAAGTGGCCGCAAGTCGGGGCGATCCGCGGCGGGGTGCCGGTGTGCTGGCCGTGGTATGGCCGCCATCCGAGCGAAAACGCCTGGCCGTCCCACGGTTGGGCGCGGTTGATCGATTGGAAGCTGCTCGACAGCCGTAGTGACGAAGAGGGTGTGCACCTGCATTGGCAATTGCAGTTGTGCGACTGGCAGGTTGACCTGCATGCGGACCTGGGTGAACGCATGGAACTGCGCTTGAGCACCGAGCACCAGGACAGCCTGCCGTGCCAGTTGAGCCAGGCTTTGCACGCCTACTGGCGTATTGGTGACGTTGGTGAGGTAGCGCTGTCTGGGCTCGAAGGTGCACAGGGTTACGACCAGTTGAACCGTGCGGCTTGTCAGCAGGAAGGCGAGTTGCGCGTCGAGGGCGGTTGTCAGCGGGTGTTTCAGCATGAGGGCGAATTGCAGCTCAAGGACCACGCTTGGCAGCGCGAATTGTGCATCGACACCGGTGACAGCGCCGACACCGTGGTCTGGCATCCCGGCGCGCGGCCGTTGCTGGGGGTGAGTTGGGATGAGGTCAGCGAATTCGTCTGCGTCGAAGCCGCCAGTGGCGGCACCGACAGCCTGTGCCTGGCGCCGGGGGAGCGGGCGCATCTGAGTTTGCAGGCGTGGGTGGGGGCTTAGCTCAGGATCTCTGGTGTGGCGGCTGGCCCCTTCGCGAGCAAGCCCGCTCCCACAGGGGTTTTGTGAACGCCAAAGATCCAGTTGTGGGAGCGAGCCTGCTCGCGATGACGGCCTGTCAGGCAATAAAGCACTCAGGTCCGATCAGTTGAACTCATCCCCCACCGGATACCGGCTGGCATTCAGGCTTTCCTTGATCTTGCGCAGGTGTGGCTGGAAGTCCACGCCTCGGCGCAAGGTCATACCGGTGGCGAGCACGTCCAGCACGGTGAGCTGGATGATCCGTGAGGTCATCGGCATATAGATGTCGGTGTCCTCGGGCAACGGAATGTTCAGGCTCAGGGTACTGGCCTTGGCCAAGGGCGAGCCTTCGGCGGTCAGGCCCAGCACCGAAGCGCCGTTTTCCCGAGCGATGCGCGCCACTTCCACCAGCTCACGGGTGCGGCCAGTGTAGGAAATGATCACGAACAGTTCGCCGGTATGGGCCACCGAGGCGATCATGCGCTGCATCAGCACGTCGGCGTGGGCGGTCACCGCCAGATTGAAGCGGAAAAACTTGTGCTGGGCATCCAGCGCCACCGGGGCGGAGGCGCCGAGGCCGAAGAAGTGGATCTGCCGGGCCTGGATCAGCAGGTCCACGGCACGACTGATCAAATTGGGATCAAGGGCCTGGCAGGCGCTGTCCAATGAGGCAATGGCACTGCCAAAGATTTTCCGGGTATAGGCTTCCGGGTTGTCGTCGGCTTCCACCGCACGGCTGACATAAGCGGCGCCGCTGGCCAGGCTTTGGGCCAGTTGCAGCTTGAGCTCCGGGTAGCCGCTGACGCCGAACGAGCGGCAGAAACGGTTGACGGTCGGTTCGCTGACCGAAGCGGCCTGGGCGAGGGCGGCGATGCTGAAGCGGGTCGCCTGCTGCGGGTTGAGCAGGATGATCTCGGCCACCTTGCGTTCAGCCTTGTTCAGGTCTTCAAGGCGACTCTGGATCTGTTCCAGTAAATTTCGCACGCGGTCCATACAAGATTCCTAGAAAGACGGGTCTTTGATACGACCCTTTGCGGTGGCCTATCCTACTGATGGCTCCGGCGGACCACCACTCGGAATCGGTATTTTCGAAAAATGTTGTGGTTATTACTACATTTTTCCTTGAGTGATACCTTGAAAAAAGGTATTTGTAGTTTAACTTGATAAAAGAACAAACATCATGCCTTCGATTACGGTTGAACCGTGCACCTTTGCCTTGTTCGGCGCGTTGGGCGATCTGGCCTTGCGCAAGCTTTTTCCTGCCCTGTATCAGCTCGATGGCGCCCAATTGTTGCACGAGGACACGCGGATCATTGCGCTGGCCCGTGAACCCGGTAGCGAGCAGCAGCACCTGACATTCATCGCCGCCGAGCTGCGTCGTTACGTGGGTGAAAAAGACCTGGACGAAGCCGTACTCGAGCGCTTCCTGGCACGATTGACCTACCTGCACGTGGATTTCCTCAAGGCCGACGATTATGTCGCCCTGGCCGAAGCGGTCGGTTCGACCCAGCAGGTCATTGCCTATTTCGCCACCCCTGCGGCGGTGTATGGGGCGATCTGCGAGAACCTGGCGAAGGTCGGTTTGAGCGAAAACACTCGGGTCGTGCTGGAAAAACCCATCGGCTCGGACCTGGAGTCCTCGCGCAAGGTCAACGATGCCGTGGCGCAGTTCTTCCCGGAAAACCGCACCTATCGCATTGACCATTACCTGGGCAAAGAGACGGTCCAGAACCTGATCGCGCTGCGCTTCGCCAACAGCCTGTTCGAAACCCAGTGGAACCAGAATTACATTTCCCACGTGGAAATCACCGTGGCCGAGAAGGTCGGCATTGAAGGCCGCTGGGGCTATTTCGACAAGGCCGGCCAACTGCGGGACATGATCCAGAACCACTTGCTGCAGCTGCTTTGCCTGATCGCCATGGACCCACCGGCCGATTTGTCCGCCGACAGCATCCGTGACGAGAAGGTCAAGGTGCTCAAGGCCTTGGCGCCGATCAGCCCGGAAGGCCTGACCACCCAGGTGGTGCGCGGCCAGTACATCGCGGGTCACAGCGAGGGCAAGGCGGTGCCGGGCTACCTCGAAGAACCCAACTCCAACACCCAGAGCGACACCGAGACGTTCGTCGCCCTGCGCGCCGACATCCGCAACTGGCGTTGGGCCGGGGTGCCGTTTTACCTGCGTACCGGCAAGCGCATGCCGCAGAAGCTGTCGCAGATCGTCATCCACTTCAAGGAACCGTCCCACTACATCTTCGCCCCCGAGCAGCGTTTGCAGATCAGCAACAAGCTGATCATCCGCCTGCAACCGGACGAAGGGATTTCCTTGCGGGTGATGACCAAGGAGCAGGGCCTGGACAAGGGCATGCAATTGCGCAGCGGTCCGCTGCAACTCAACTTCTCCGACACTTATCGCAGCGCACGGATTCCCGATGCCTACGAGCGGTTGTTGCTGGAAGTCATGAACGGCAATCAGAACCTGTTTGTCCGTAAAGACGAAATTGAAGCCGCGTGGACGTGGTGTGACCAGTTGATCGCCGGGTGGAAAAAATCCGGCGATGCGCCCAAGCCCTATGCGGCCGGGTCCTGGGGGCCGATGAGCTCCATTGCACTGATCACGCGGGATGGGAGGTCGTGGTATGGCGATATCTGAAGTGAAACTGCCCCAGGGCGTCAGCGCCCATGAATTCAAGAACCCGGTGCTGCTGGCCGAAGGCCTGGCGCTGAACGTGGCCGAGCAGTTGCGCAACGCGATCGACGCGCGCGGTACGGCGACCCTGGTGGTGTCCGGTGGCCGCAGCCCGGTGGCGTTCTTCCAGCACCTGGCCAAACAGGCATTGGACTGGTCCAAAGTGGTGGTCAGCCTGGCCGACGAGCGCTGGGTACCGGTTGAACACGCTGACAGCAACGCCGGCCTGCTCAAGCGTTACCTGCTGCAAGGCGCCGCGGCCAAGGCCCAGTTCCTCAGCCTCTACAGCGCCAGCGCCAACCTGGAAGCGGCTGCCGAGCAGGCCGATCGTTTGCTGGCCGAGCTGCCGCCTATCGATGTACTGGTACTGGGCATGGGCGATGACGGGCACACCGCCTCGCTGTTCCCTGACAGCCCGAACCTGGCGCAAGCCCTGGATGCCAACGGCACGCGCCGTTGCTGGCCGATGCTGGCACCGACCGTGCCGCACCAGCGCTTGACCATGAGCCGCGCCTTGCTGGCTTCGGCGCAATACAAAGTGCTGTCGATTTCCGGTCAGTCGAAATTGACCACTCTGAACGCCGCGGTGGCGGGTGACGATGTCGCCGAAATGCCAATCCGCGCGTTTTTGCAACCTACGTTAGAGATTTACTGGTGCCCATGAACCAAGGATCAGCCGCTATGACAAACCCATCCCCGACCGTTTCCATGGCGGACAAAGTTGCCCTGATCGACAGCCTCTGCGCCAAGGCGCGGATCCTGCCGGTGATCACCATCGCCCGCGAACAGGACATCCTGCCACTGGCCGATGCCCTGGCCGCCGGTGGCCTGACGGCGCTGGAAGTGACGCTGCGCTCCCAATACGGCCTCAAGGCCATCCAGGTGCTGCGCGAGCAGCGTCCGGAACTGGTGACCGGCGCGGGCACGGTGCTTGACCGTCACATGTTGGAGGCCGCCGAGGTCGCGGGCTCGCAGTTCATCGTCACCCCAGGCATCACCCGTGATTTGCTTGAGGCCAGCGTCCATAGCTCGATCCCGTTGCTGCCAGGTATCAGCAATGCTTCGGGCATCATGGAGGGCTACGGCCTGGGCTATCGTCGCTTCAAACTGTTCCCGGCCGAAGTCAGCGGCGGTGTCGCGGCCATCAAGGCCTTGGGCGGCCCGTTCGGCGAAGTGAAGTTCTGCCCGACCGGCGGCGTGAGCCCGGCCAACATCAAGAGCTACATGGCGTTGAAGAACGTGATGTGCGTGGGCGGAAGCTGGATGCTTGATCCGGAGTGGATCAAGAACGGCGACTGGGCTCGCATCCAGGAATGCACCGCCGAGGCCCTGGCGCTGCTGGACTGATTGCTTTACCGAAACCTCGTTGGGTGTTCTACGGCTTTACGGTGCGCTTGGTCGGCGCGCCGTTTTTTTTTGCCCGGGTTTTTGTGCCGGCACAGATTTCCTGTGGCGAGGGAGCTTGCTCCCGCTGGGCTGCGAAGCAGTCCTGAAACCTGTCACCACGGTCCGCCAGGTCAATCTCATCGTGCCTTTTTGGGGCTGCTGCGCAGCCCAGCGGGAGCAAGCTCCCTCGCCACAACTATGTCTGGCTCAGGCTGATCAGCGCCGCAGTCAACCGCTCGATATCACTGGCCAAGGTAATCAGCCCCGGGGTTATGCGGATGCACGGCCCGACGCTGGTATTGCGCACCACGGTGAAGATCCCGTGCTCATTGAGCAGTCGATCGGCCATCGCCTGTTGATCGACATGGGCGGTGAAGCGCATCGCCGTGATGCCGCAATAGAGACGCCGGTCATCCGGGGTCATGACTTCGATGCCCGGCACATCGCGCACGGCATTCACCCACAGGTCGCGCAGGTAGCACAGGCGCGCGCCTTTGGCCAAGGCGCCGCCCAGGCTCCGGTGTTCTTCGAAGACCAGGGGCAGGGTGAGCAAGGCAGGAATGTTGGGCGTGCTGTGGGGCGTGCGCGAGCGGACGTCGGTGGAGGGGTAGCTGTCTTCGTCCATGTCCGGGGCGATGTCGGCCAACCGCTGCGGCGCGATGTACAGGAAGCCCTGGGAGAGAGGGCCGCCGATCCATTTCTGCAGGTTGAACCCGGCAAATTCGATCCCCAGCTTCCTCAGGTCGAAATCAATCTGGCCCAGGGCGTGGGCACCGTCGAGAATGATATCGACGGCAAATTCCCGGGCGCTCTCGGCAATGGCCTGGACCGGCATGACCAGGCCGGTGAGGTGGTTAACGTAGGTCAGTGTCATCAGCCTGAGACGCGGGTAGCGAATGAACGCTTCGCGATAAGTGCCCACCAGGCTTTCGAAACTGGCAGGGTGCTGGTGGACGATTTCGATCACCTCCACGCCCCGCTGGCGAGCCAGCCAGCGCATTGCGCTTTTGACCGAGGCATATTCCAGATCGCAGATCAGCACTTGGTCGCCCGGCTTCAGACCGTTGTAGTTGCGAATCAGCGTCTGCAAGGCATCCACCGCGCTGCCGGCCAACGCCACGCTCTGGGGGGAAGCGTGGATCAGCCGGGCGATCTGCTGACGAATGGCTTCACCGTGTCCACGGTCGAAATGCTGGCGCACGTACACCGAATTGCCCCGATTGATGAATTCGATATGGCGCTGGTATTCCTCCACCACGGTACGGGACATGCGGCCGAAGTAGCCGTTCTCCAGATTGAGTGGCCCGGCGGGATCGACATCGTAGCGACCGACAAACGTCTGCCAGAAAGCTTCATCGTGGGCGCGTAGCGTGTTTTCGGGCATGACGGGGGCTCAACTGGTCAGGGGCGAGGCTTGGGTTTGCCGTGTTTGGCGCGCAATGGATCGAGCAGGTCCGACAGTCCGTTATGATCGATTTCCTGCATCAGTGCCAGCAAACCACCCAGTTCACCGTGAGGGAAACCCTCGCGGGCGAACCAGTTCAGGTATTGACCAGGCAGGTCAGCCAGGATTCGACCCTTGTATTTACCGAAGGGCATCTGGCGCGTGACCAGCAGTTCGAGCTTTTCCGGGTTCATGGCAATCGTCTTGATTCAAACAACTTGGAAAATACAGGCATTCTGCATGCAGGCCAAATGACAGATCATGCAAATAACGCGGATACAGATTTCAGGGTGTTAATTAAATTATTGATTTTTAAGTAATTTTTGTGGAGTTGATGGCTGGCATGGCCGATGCAATATCCCTTGCAGGTTTTCTATTCACCAAGCAAAGGAACTGAAAAATGACTGACATCAACAAAGAATCCATCTCCGTCTTGAACGACCTGATCGAGACCAGTAAAGATGGCCAGGAAGGGTTCAAGACCTGCGCTGAAGACATCAAGCATCCGGAACTCAAGTCTCTGTTCGTTCAACGTGCCGCTGATTGCGCAACCGCGGCGGCCGAGCTGCAAGCTGCCGTTCGCTCGCTGGGTGGCGATCCGGAAACCTCCACCAGCGTCGCCGGTGACCTGCACCGTCGTTGGGTGGACGTGAAGTCCATGTTCACCGGCAAGGATGAAGAAGCGGTGCTCAACGAAGCCGAGCGTGGCGAGGACCATGCGCTCAAGGCCTACAAGGAAGCACTGGAGAAAATCACCAAGCACAACCTGGTCGGTATTCGTGACCTGGTCGAGCGTCAGTACCACGGTGTGCAACGCAACCATGACCAGGTCAAGGCTCTGCGCAACCAGGCACGTGCCAGCTAAATAACGCGTCCTGATCCAGAAAACGCCAGCTTGCCTGGCGTTTTTTTATGGGGACGACTCAGGCTCAAGGTGACCACTGTTGTGGCGCCAGATAGAAACAGTGTGTTGTTGAATCCACAATAATCAGCTGTGGACTCTTAATAGGTAGCTAGCTAATAATTGCATCGGCTATCTCCCCGCATTGCATCTATTGTTACTGGCGTCCCCCAAAGAGTTTTTCGCGTGCCCATAACCTTCCAGGCCTTGTTTGCCCCTGACCGCCTCGCTTTGCAGTTCGCCACCAAGACCGTGCTTGGCGCTGGGCTGGCGTTGTGGCTGGCGTTGCGCTGGGGTCTGGAGCAGCCGTCATGGGCGCTGATGACCGCGATCATCGTCGCTCAGCCCCTGTCCGGGATGGTGGTACAGAAGGGCTTGGCGCGATTGGTCGGCACGCTGGTGGGCACCGTCATGTCGGTGCTGTTCATGGGCCTGTTTGCCCAGGCGCCCTGGCTGTTCCTGCTGGCCCTGGCGCTCTGGCTGGGGTTGTGCACCGCCTGTTCGACGCTGCTGCGCAGTGCCTGGTCGTACTCATTCGTGTTGGCCGGTTACACGGTGGCGATTATTGCGCTGCCGGCCATTTCCCATCCGCTGAGTGTGTTCGACCAGGCGGTGGCGCGCTGCACTGAGATCAGCCTGGGCATCGTCTGCGCCACGGCGGCCAGTGCCTTGCTCTGGCCGTTGCGGGTCGAGCGCCAGTTGGCCGGCCAGGCTTTTGCTGCCTGGCAGAGTGGCATGCAGGCCGCCCGTGCCACCCTGGCTGGCGATGCCCAGGCCCGTAAAGGCTTGCTGGAAATTCTTGGCAGGATTGTCGCGGTGGATGCCCAGCGCGAGCATGCCTGGTTCGAAGGTAGCCGTGGCCGACAGCGAGCCCGGGCCATCAGCGGCTTGAGCCAGAAATTGCTGATGCTGCTGCGCCTTTCGCGTTCGGTGCGCCGGCAGTGGAAACAGCTTGAGCCCGAGGAGGCGCAGGCCCTCCAGCCGTGGATGAACGAGGTGCGGCAAGCCCTCGACGCCGACAGTGCGACCTTGCAAGCCTTGCGCCCCCGGGTATGGGATGCGTCTCACGACCCCCAGATGAGCTCGGCGCAAAGTTACTGCCTGGCACGGTTCGCCTTGTTGCTCGATACCGCCCTGGCCGCCTGCGCCGCCTTGACGGCGGTACAGGAGGGCAGGGAAGCGGCGGATCCGCCGCGAACCCTGGCGCCCCATCGTGATCTGTCCCTGGCTATGGTCTTCGGTGCTCGCAGCGCCCTGGCATTCCTGGCGGTCGCCTGTTTCTGGCTGGCGACCGCCTGGCCCGCCGCATCGGGTGCGCTGGTGCTGACGTGCGTGGTGTGCAGCCTGTTTGCCAGTCGCGAAAACGGCGCGCAGATCGGCATGAGTTTTCTGCGGGGCATCCTGTTGGCCGTGCCGACGGCATTTGTGATCGGTGAGCTCGTGCTACCGCAATGGAGCAGTTTTGCGATGCTCTGCATGGCCATGGGCGTACCGTTGTTTTTCGGTGCGCTGGGTATGGCCAAGCCGCAGATCTTCGCCACCGCGACATCGTTCTGCCTGCATTTTGTCGTGCTGGTTTCACCACTCAATACCATGAAATACGACGTCGCGGCGTTCTTCAACAATGCCCAGGCAATGATGATTGGCGTAGGCGCGGCGGTGCTGGCTTTCAACCTGCTGATTTTGCGCAATCCGGCCTGGCACAGCCGCCGTCTGCTGGCCGCGACCCTCCACGATCTGGTGCGCCTGACCCGTCGCAGCCTGCGTGGTGCCGAGAGCTGGTTCGGCGGGCGCATGGCCGACCGGCTGTTGCAGTTGGCGCGGCATTACCCTGAGTTGCCGGTGCAGGCGCGCAGCCGTTGGGATGATGGTTTGCTTGGCCTGGACATTGGCGATGAGCTGTTGCATCTGCGCCTGAGCCTGGCCGTCGCCCAAGTACCCGATACCCGGGCGCAGCGGCGTTATTTCGAAGCGCTGGAGCAGGTGCTCGAGCGCGGCCCGGCCGGTGACCAGGCCGATGCGTTGGCTGCGGCGAGCACGGAGTTCCTGAACGTGTTGTCGACCCAACCACCCGGTGACGCCTTGAAGCTGGCCCAGGGCGCGGTGGTGCAATTGCAAAACAGCTGGCGCGCCTGGTGCCACCAGCACGAACCTGAACGACGGGAGCACAGCCATGGGCTTGCGTGAGTGGTCGATTGGCGGGGTGTTGCTCAGCCCGTTCCTGATTTATGTGGTGCTGGCGTTGCTGGTGACCGGCGCGTTGCGCCTGTTGCTCAGCCTGGTGCCGGCCGGGCGCTGGATCTGGCATGAAGCCTTGTTCGACTGCGCCCTGTATGTCTGTGTCCTGACCGTTATTACCGTGGTCCTCGGGCCGCTATAGGAGTTGAACATGCGTACCTCCGTACGTGTTGCCGTCACGCTGTGCATGGTGGCCGTGGCGATCTTCGCCGGGTTTCACCTGTGGCAGTACTACATGCTCACGCCCTGGACCCGTGATGCGCGGATCCGTGCCGACGTGGTGGTGATTGCACCCGATGTGTCGGGTTGGGTGCGCGAACTCAAGGCTGTGGACAACCAGCAGGTCAAGGCCGGCGATGTGTTGCTGAGTATCGACCGTGAGCGTTTCGAGGCGGCGCTGGAGAAAGCCCGGGCGGTGGTCCAGACGCGCCAGCAGCAACTGAGCCTGCGCGAACACGAAGCCAGTCGCCGCGCGGCCCTGGGGCCTCAGGCCATCAGTGCCGAACTGCGGGAAAACGCCCAGATCAACGCTGGCATCGCCCGAGGCGAACTGCGCGAAGCCCAGGCCGAGGCCAAGGTGGCCGAGCTCAACCTGGCCCGCAGCCAGGTCCTGGCCCCACGCAACGGCCACATCACCAACCTGCGCCTGGCCGAAGGCAACTACGTGAATGCCGGGCAGCCGGTCATGGCGCTGATCGATGACTCGACGTTCTATGTGCAGGCCTATTTCGAAGAAACCAAATTACCCAGGATTCGTGTGGGCGATCCGGTCAAGATCTGGCTGATGAGTGCCGGCCATGCCTTGGAAGGCCATGTCGAAAGCATCAGCCGTGGCATTACCGACCGCAACACCAACCCCGATGCGCAGTTGCTGGCAGAGGTCGAGCCGACCTTCAATTGGGTGCGCCTGGCCCAGCGGATACCGGTGCGGATCAAGCTGGACAAGGTGCCGGAAGGGGTGAATCTGAGTGCCGGGATGACGGCGAGCGTGCAGGTGCGCGAAGACCAGCCATAAATGTGGGAGCAAGGCTTGCCCGCGATGAAGATGACTCGGTCTCTCAGGGAACCGAGGCGCTTGCATCGCGAGCAAGCTTTGCTCCCACACAGTGGCTCGCCACAGTTCATTCACTTTAGAGGGTGGTAATCAGCCGACTGTGATCGCCGGCAACGTCGGCAAGGTCACGGTCTGCTGTTTGCGCGGGGCGAGGATTTCGGCTTCGCCGTCCACCACCAGTTCATCGCGCTGGTTGAATACGCGCGTGGCGATGCGCACACGGAACTTCGGCATTTTCTCCAGGATTTCCAGGCGCACGGTCAGGGTGTCGCCGATCTTTACCGGTTTCTGGAAGCTCATCTGCTGGCCGATATAGATGGTGCCCGGCCCAGGCAACTCGCAGGCCACCGCCGCGCTGATCAGCGCACCGCTGAACATGCCATGGGCGATGCGCTCCTTGAACATGCTCGCTGCGGCGAACTCGGCGTCCAGGTGCACCGGGTTGTGATCGCCCGACATCGCCGCGAACAGTTGGATGTCACGCTCTTCGACGGTCTTGCTGTAGCTGGCGGTCTGGCCGATTTCGAGGGCTTCGTAAGGGGTGTTGGTAACCTGGGTCATCTGTTTCAGATCCTGTGACAGAGTAAAGGAAAAATGCTGCAAGCCTACTCGCTGCGTGGCGGCCGTTTGTGGCTCAGGGCCTGGGCTATCCAGGCCAGCACATCGGCGGTCACTTCATCGCGGTTGGTTTCATTGAACAATTCGTGCCGGGCCTGCGGGTAAATCGTCAATTGCAGGTGCTGGCTGCCGGCGTCACGCAGAGCGTCAGCCAGATCCTTCAGACGCTTGCCTTCGCTCACCGGATCACATTCGCCACCGATCACCAGCAGGGGCAGGCCCGGATCGATCTGGGCGAGATTGGACGCTTTGCTGATTTGCTGCAACCCGCCGAGCAGATCGACCCACAGTTGATTGGTGCAGCGAAAGCCGCACAGCGGATCGTGGACGTACTTGTCGACTTCGGCCGGATCGCGACTGAGCCAGTCGAAGGGGGTGCGCGTGGGTTTGAATTTCTTGTTGAAACTGCCGAACGACAGCCACTCGATCAGGGCACTGCGCCCCGTGGCACCCTGGCGGCAGCGTTCGAAGCGGGCGATCAGGCGAGCGCTGCGGTAAAGCGCCACCGGCTGAAAGTTCGAGCCGCTGAGGATCGCCCCGTGCAGGCTGGCGCTGTGATGTAACAGGTAACCCTGGGCGATGTAGCTGCCCATGCTGTGGCCCAGCAGCAGGATGGGGGTATCGGGGTATTGCTGGACGATATGGTGGTTGAGGCTGGCCAGGTCGCCCACGACCTTGGCCCAGCCGTCCTCGTCGGCAAAATGGCCGAGAGTCGCTTGCTCGCCGGTCTTGCCGTGGCCGCGCAGATCCATGGCGCAGACGCCGTAGCCGGCGTCGCACAGCGCCTGGGCCAGGCGTGCGTAGCGACCGCTGTGTTCGGCCATGCCGTGGGCCAGCATGATCACCGTCAATGGGGCGGTGTCGGGCAACCACTGGTTGACGAACAGGCGGCTATGGTCGGTTGCTGTCAGCCAGAACGTTTGGTGGATCATGGCGATTCCTTTGCACAAGGTCAGACGCAGCGTCGCAGCATTGTATAGCGCATCCGTTGCGTCTCGTCTGAACCGAGGCAGGAAGATTCACACAATCTATGACGCAGGTCGCCATATTTGCCTGATTGGCCATAGCTGCTAGTGTCCCAAGAGCTCCGCCTCTGCAAGCGACACAGAAGCGGCCCGGATACGCTCAGGTAAAGAGGACAAAAACAATGCAGCCTGATTTCTGGAATGACAAACGCCCGGCCGGCGTGCCCCTGGATGTTGACCTTGGGGGCTACAAGTCGGTGGTCGAGGTGTTCGAGCGTTCCTGCAAGAAATTCGCCGACCGTCCGGCGTTCAGCAACATGGGGGTAACCCTCACGTATGCCGAGCTCGAACGCTACAGCGCGGCCTTCGCCGGTTACCTGCAAGCCCATACCGACCTGGCACCGGGCGATCGTATCGCGGTACAGATGCCCAACATCCTGCAATACCCGATCGCCGTGTTCGGTGCCTTGCGCGCCGGGCTGATCGTGGTCAATACCAACCCGCTGTACACCGCGCGGGAAATGCGTCATCAGTTCAAGGACTCCGGTGCTCGCGCGCTGGTGTACCTGAACATGTTCGGGCAGAAGGTCCAGGAGGTGCTGCCCGATACGGACCTGCAGTACCTGATCGAAGCGAAGATGGGCGACCTGATGCCCGGCGCCAAGGGCTGGCTGGTCAACACGATGGTGAGCAAGGTCAAGAAAATGGTCCCGGCCTATTCGCTGCCCCAGGCCATTTCCTTCAAGAGCGCCTTGCGCCTGGGACGTGGCCAGGGCATCAAGCCGCTGAAAGTCGGTCTCGATGATATTGCAGTGCTGCAATACACCGGCGGCACCACCGGGTTGGCCAAGGGCGCGATGCTGACCCACGGCAACCTGGTGGCCAACATGCAACAGGCGCGGGCTTGCCTGGGGCAGCTCGGCGATGACGGTCATCCACTGCTGCGCGAAGGCCAGGAAGTCATGATCGCGCCGCTGCCGCTTTATCATATCTATGCGTTCACGGCGAACTGCATGTGCATGATGGTGACCGGCAACCACAACGTGCTGATCACCAATCCACGGGACATCGGCGGCTTCATCAAGGAACTGAAGAACTGGCGTTTCTCGTTGCTGCTGGGGCTCAACACGCTGTTCGTGGCGCTGATGGATCATCCGGATTTCAAAACCCTGGATTTTTCCCACCTCAAGGTCACCAACTCTGGCGGCACTGCGCTGATCAAGGCCACCGCCGAACGCTGGGAGCAGATCACCGGTTGCGGCATTACCGAAGGTTATGGCCTGACCGAAACCTCGCCGGTAGCCTGTGCCAATCCCTATGGCGGCAAGTCCCGGCTAGGTACCGTGGGAATGCCGGTGCCAGGCACGCTGATGAAAGTGATCGACGACGCAGGTGTCGAACAGCCCCTGGGCGAGCGCGGCGAGCTGTGTATCAAGGGCCCGCAGATCATGAAAGGCTACTGGAACAAGCCCGAGGCCACGGCCGAAGTGCTGGACAGTGAGGGCTGGTTCAAGTCAGGCGATATCGCGGTGATCGACCCGGACGGTTTCGTGCGCATCGTCGACCGCAAGAAGGACATGATCATCGTCTCGGGTTTCAATGTGTACCCCAACGAGATCGAAGACGTGGTGATGGCCCACCCCAAGGTGGCCAACTGTGCGGTGATCGGTGTGCCGGACGAGCGCTCGGGGGAGGCGGTAAAACTGTTCGTGGTGGCGCGCGAAAGCGGGGTCAGCCTTGAAGAGCTCAAGGCCTACTGCAAGGAGAATTTCACCGGCTACAAGATTCCCAAGCACATCGTGTTGCGAGAATCGCTGCCGATGACGCCGGTGGGCAAGATCCTGCGACGGGAGTTGCGGGATATCGCCTGACGCCAGAGAGGTCCCGTAGAAGACCCTGTGGGAGCGAGCCTGCTCGCGATTGCGGTATATCAGTGACAGAGATGTTGACTGGTACACCGCAATCGCGAGCAGGCTCGCTCCCACAGCTGTTTGTGTATTCAGAGCGATTTAGTGAGTTTTGGAATTTTTACTCTAAAAGTGACCATTGCACATTCTTGAGTCATGTTTATGACCGTTAGGCCCACTTTTGGCTCTAGGCGACCCTTGGCAAAGCTGCTACTCTCGGCGCGCTTTTGTGACTTCTCGGCCTTGATTCAAGCCAGATTCACCAATAAACACACCAATAATAATCGCATCAAATGCGGTGAGAATTCGCGTTGCTGAGGAGTGGGCTTCCATGATCGAAGACTTTTGGAAGGATAAGTACCCAGCTGGGATTGCTGCCGACATCAATCCAGATGAGTATCCGAATATTCAGGCGGTGTTGAAGCAGTCCTGCCAACGCTTTGCCGACAAGCCGGCATTCAGCAACCTCGGCAAGACGATCACCTACGGTGAACTCTACGAGTTGTCCGGGGCCTTTGCCGCATACCTGCAACAGCATACCGATTTACAGCCGGGCGATCGAATCGCTGTGCAACTGCCCAACGTTCTCCAGTATCCGGTGGCCGTGTTCGGTGCTATTCGCGCCGGGCTGATCGTGGTCAATACCAACCCGCTGTACACCGCGCGGGAAATGGAACACCAGTTCAACGACTCCGGGGCCAAGGCGCTGGTGTGCCTGGCGAACATGGCGCACCTGGCCGAGACTGTGGTGCCCAAGACGGGCGTCAAGCACGTCATCGTCACCGAAGTCGCCGACCTGCTGCCGCCGCTCAAGCGCCTGTTGATCAACAGCGTGATCAAGTACGTCAAGAAGATGGTCCCGGCCTACCACTTGCCCAAGGCCGTCAAGTTCAACGACGTGCTGAGCAAAGGTCATGGCCAACCCGTGAACGAAGCCAACCCCACCAGCGACGATGTGGCTGTGCTGCAATACACCGGCGGCACCACTGGCGTGGCCAAGGGCGCGATGCTCAGCCACCGCAACCTGGTGGCGAACATGTTGCAGTGCAAGGCGCTGATGGGCTCCAACCTCAATGAAGGTTGCGAAGTGCTGATCACGCCGCTGCCGCTGTACCACATCTATGCCTTCACCTTTCATTGCATGGCGATGATGCTGATCGGCAACCACAACATCCTGATCAGCAACCCGCGCGACCTTTCGGCGATGGTCAAGGAGTTGTCGAAGTGGAAGTTCAGCGGTTTCGTCGGCCTCAATACGCTGTTCGTGGCCCTGTGCAACAACGAAGCCTTCCGCAAGCTGGACTTCTCGGCACTGAAAGTCACCCTGTCCGGCGGCATGGCCCTGCAACTGGCAGCGGCTGAACGTTGGAAAGCGGTGACCGGCTGCCCGATCTGCGAAGGCTATGGCATGACCGAAACCAGCCCGGTGGCTACCGTCAACCCGATCCAGAACATCCAGGTCGGCACCATCGGCATTCCGGTGCCGTCGACGCTGTGCAAGGTGATCAATGACGCGGGCGTCGAACAGCCGTTGGGCGAAATCGGCGAATTGTGTGTGAAAGGTCCGCAGGTCATGAAGGGCTACTGGCAGCGCCAGGAAGCCACCGACGAGATCCTCGACAGCGAAGGTTGGCTCAAGACCGGCGATATCGCGGTGATCCAGCCAGACGGCTACATGCGCATCGTCGATCGCAAGAAAGACATGATCCTGATCTCCGGCTTCAACGTGTACCCCAATGAGCTGGAAGATGTGTTGGCAACCCTGCCGGGCGTGCTGCAATGCGCGGCCATCGGCATCCCGGACGAGAAGTCCGGCGAGGCGATCAAGATCTTCATCGTCGCACGGCCGGGTGTCACGTTGACCAAGGAACAGGTGATGGAACACATGCGCGCCAACGTCACCGGCTACAAGGTGCCCAAGGCCGTGGAGTTCCGCGACGCGTTGCCGACCACCAACGTGGGCAAGATCCTGCGGCGCGAATTGCGTGACGAAGAGCTCAGGAAGCTGGGGCTGAAGAAGTAAGACCGTTGCCAATGAAAAGCCCGGTTCTTGGCGGCAATGCCAGTCAACTTGACTGACTGGCATTGCCGCCAAGAACCGGGTTTTTTACATTCCCGCCGGTGAACGAAGTGGCGGGTCAGCTCCTTCCTTCACGGCACCTGGAACACTTGCGTTCAGGCCGGCCAGATCTTGGCTCGGGCCGGCTGGCTGTCGAGAGGGAATTTATAGTCCTTGGTGTCCGAGGCCTCGATTTTAAAGTGCTTCAGTGCAGCGGCGACCCATACTGCAGAGAGGTCGTGATTGGCATATTTCTCTTTGCTGCAGTAGGTAGTGCGGGTCGATTTCTGCAGAAACGACTGGTATCCCTTAGGCATTTCAATACTCCTTTCAGATAGAGTTTCAGATAGGGGTCAGAGCACACGACTGACGTTACTTGGCGACCAGCGCATTTCCGTGTCCTGGCCACGGTAAGACGCCACTTTCACGCGCCGATCTCCAAAGGCGCGCAGGTCCCAATTCGGCTGGTAAGACAGGCACAAAATGTAGGGGTAGCGCAGGTCCCACAGGTTGATATCGAGATTGGGCACGAAGGGGCGCAACACGGCTTCCTTCTCCTGGGCCGCGCCGCCACTGTCCCATTGCAGAACCCCGCAGGTCTGGGCGTTGATCAGATAGAAGGGGTGCATGCCGTATTTTGGCCCCGCCGGCTGCGCGTACCACAGCGCCTTGGCGCCATCGCCCGCGCTATCGTCTTCCAATGTGATGCGCTCCGGGACATGGGGGTCGACGGCGATCTGCCAGGTGTTCCAATGGTGGCTGCGGAACTTCACGAAGGGGATGGCTTGCCCCTTGAAGATGTCGTTGCAAGTGAACTTCGCCGTACCGTCTTCAGTGGTATAGAGGTCGGCGTCAATCTCCAGCTCCGTGCGCAGTGTTCGTTCCGGATCGCCGAAGCCGATCACGTAGACATCCCCACCTTTGTCATGGGATGTGCCGTTGCCGTAGCCGATCAGCCCATAGCTGGCTCCGGCATAGGGGCATGGCACGCAGCGAAGGGAATCGTCGCGCCAGCGATGCAGTGTCGCCTCCGAGCCGCCGCATTTATTCTTCAGGAACGCAATGATGTGATCCGGCGGGCTATAGCGGCTTTCCCGCGGCCAGAATTGCGTCGCCAGCAGTACGATGGCGTGCTCAAGTCCCATGGACTCGACACCGGACTTGAACGTATTCCAGAACTGGTTGATGTCGGACACGGCGCTACCGATGGCGGGGGCTGCGAAATGCTCTTCCCGGCCCTGCAATGTCTTGCGATCAACCACCCGCACCTTGATCCCGGGCGTGCCGACGGCTCCGCTCGCAAGCGCTTGCCGTGTCACGTTGCCGACGTCGAGGCTGCTGTAGCGCCAGGTCGAATGGACGCTCAGCGAGCGGCCCCTATAGTGTTCCAAGGCCGTCTGTGCCGCGATGCGCCGCTGCTTGTCGGCAATGAAGGCGTAGACAGGCTTGAATTCTCGCCCGACGACTACCGGTTTTTTCCCCACCGAAGCGATCCATTGGTTCGTCTTGCCGTCATACTTTTTCGGCTTGGTGAAGATGACGTCGGAGAAGATGTCGTTGTCGCCGCCCTCAGTGGTGACCGAGGCGTCGCGGCTCTCCATGTATTGCTTGCGCTCGACCGTATCGTCGATCGAACCGTCGGCCGTGAAGAAGATGCCGTACTCGGCCTCCAGTTCGACCTTGATCTTTTCGAGTTCCGTCACTTTGGATTTCTGCACCAGGGCCTGGAAGTACAGATTGCCGCCCAGGGTGATCGAGGTCACCACGTCGGTCCCGAACAGGTCGAAGAACCGATAGAACTCATGCGCGTCCTGGGGGGTGAACGCCGTCGGCAGGCGGGCGACTTCTTCGCTGAACCTGGGCGAGAGCGCCGCGTCCGAGACCGCATCGAGTTTCGCGCCGCCGAAGATGAGGCGCAGGGTCCGCACGGCGGCCGTGTTGTCTTGGTGAGAGGTATATTTCTTTTCAAAGTTGAGGTGAAATTCGGCGGAAAATTCACCGTAGCTGGCACTCGAATTGAATTCGGCCTTTGTTGTGTGGCGATAGTCCAGAATCGATTGGAAGAACGATGAGTAATCTTCGCGTCGGGTATCCGTGTGCCGTTTGATGCCGGCGCCGGAGGTCGGGTCAAATACGCGTTCATCCGGTGCCCGGGCTGCGCTGAGGCGGTTTCGACCATAGCCGAGATCGCCGTTGAGCTTGTTGTAATCCGCGGCTTGGAGGACGCCTGGTATATCCATTTTGTTATTCATGGTTTGCTCCTGCCCAATAATGGATTGATAGATGTATGCCTTGTCTTGGCCTTATCGGGTGGAGCCAATATGAGGCGACGACGCTCATGGCGACAGGCCACGGCGGTATCAGCTCGGTATCAGTTTGGTATCAGACGCAACGATGAGAAATGAACGAGCCGCAGCGCGGGAACCGCGTTGCTGGTGCAGGGTTGTTCAAGGGCCTGTTCGAGGGTGTTGGGCAGTTCCAGTGCCCAAGCGAGACGCATAAAAAAATCCGACACCTGGTCAGGTATCGGATTTTTCTTGCAAAGCACAAAACCTGTGAGGAGGGGATTAAGCCCCTGCGCCGCTACCCGCTACAACCGAAACTGCGCAAAATCCAGGTTGGTGCCACCGGGCCGCATGTCTTGCAGGTAGGAATCCTTGTCGGCACTCAGTTCCAGGCTCAGGGCTGCCTTGCGCTTGCCCTGGTTGCGCACTTCCAGGCCTTCCATCTTCTCGCGCAGGAACACGGTCGGCACCTTCAGGTGCAGCAGCTCATCGGTGGCTGGCGTGTGTAGCAACAGATGAATCCATTCGTATTGACCGATGGCCAGGCGCGCCACCGGGATATCGAACCAGAAGATGTTGCGATTGCGGTTCAATTCGCTGAAGTGGCAGTTATTGACGCCCAGTACGGCGCCGCCCAGTTCCTGGTTTCTGCGGGCGATGGCCTGCTTTTTATCGAGTTTCATAACGTTCCTACGAGATTGGAGCTTCAGGGCGCAGCCTGAATACGTGGGGCATTCTCGGGGGTGGATCGGCAAACATAAAGCGCAACCTGCATCTGACGATGAAATGCGCTGCTGAAAAAATGAAACTCCCCGCAAACGGCCTCGGTCAACCCTTATGTAATGACTTTTCGTACAGTTGTTCACAGGAGAAACATCATGGGTAGCACGAGCGATAAAGTGAAGGGCGTTGCCAACGAAGCCGTCGGCAACATCAAGCAAGGCGTCGGCAAGGCCACCGACAATGACCGCATGCGCGCCGAGGGCGTGGTCCAGGAGAAAAAAGGTGAAGCCCAGCAAACCGTGGGCAAGGCCAAGGATGCAGTCAAGAAAGGCGTTGACGAGGCATAACCGGCCTGTTGAAAAATCGATTGAAACGGCCATCTGCGGGTGGCCGTTTTCATGTCGGCTCGAACTTGCACCGGGGAAATTGTTCCAAAGTCGCCAAACAGGTTACTTTTGTCTTGGATAGCAAACCCGTGAGTCGCCAGGCGACCTTCCTTTTTTGCGGCGAAAGGAGACGCACATGATGTTCCCGGCCTTGAAAGGCTTAC
Organism: Pseudomonas sp. 43mfcvi1.1; assembly: GCF_900115935.1. Lineage (NCBI taxonomy): Bacteria > Pseudomonadati > Pseudomonadota > Gammaproteobacteria > Pseudomonadales > Pseudomonadaceae > Pseudomonas > Pseudomonas sp. 43mfcvi1.1. Next base: position 145,446 of record NZ_UETT01000015.1, read on the forward strand.
CCTTGCATCGTGTGATGATGCGTACCGTGACCGAGTTTCTCGACGACGAGATGTCGACCTACGCCTCGGCATTGGCGTACCAGATGCTGTTCTCGCTGTTTCCGTTCATTCTCTTTTTGATCGCGTTGATCGGCTTCCTGCACTTGCCGGACTTCTTCTCCTGGCTGCGCCTGCAATCGGAGCTGGTGCTGCCACCCCAGGCCCTGGAGCAGGTCAACCCGGTGATCGACCAGCTCCAGCAATCCAAGGGCGGGTTGTTGTCGGTGGGTATCGTCATTGCCCTGTGGACCGCCTCGGCGGGCGTGCGGCTGATGATGAGCGCGATGAACGCCGCCTACGATGTGGTGGAAGGCCGCCCGGCCTGGAAACGCTTTCCGCTATCGATCTTCTACACGGTCGGCATCGCCGGCATGCTGCTGGCGGCTGCGGCGCTGATGGTGCTCGGGCCGCAAGTGATGGGCTGGATCGCGGCCCAGGTCGGCCTGGAGGAGTTCATCGTCACGCTCTGGACCATCGTGCGCTGGCCGGTGATCGTGATCTTGCTGATGGTGGCCGTGGCCCTGATCTATTACGTGATGCCCGACGTCAAGCAGGAGTTTCGCTTCATCACGCCGGGGTCGGTGCTGGCGGTGGTGGTGTGGATCATCGCTTCCCTGGGCTTCGCGTTTTACGTCAAGACCTTTGCCAACTACAACGCCATGTACGGCAGCATCGGCGCGATCATCGTGTTGTTGCTGTATTTCTATATTTCTTCGGCGGTGCTGTTGCTTGGCGCGGAGATGAATGCGGTGATCGAACACATGTCTAGCGAGGGCAAGAACCCGGGCGAAAAGAGCGCGGGCGAGCACGAAAAACAGCATGTGTCGGGCCTGGGCCGCGACCATTCCATTCCTCTCACCCATCCTGACGAAGCCCGACCATGATCCGTGAAATCCTGAAAATGGGCGACGAACGCCTACTGCGCATCGCCCCGCCGGTGCCTGTCGAAATGTTCGACAGCCCAGAGTTGTGGCAATTGATCGACGATATGTTCCAGACCATGGAAAGCGTTGGCGGTGTCGGCCTGGCGGCGCCGCAGATCGGCGTCGACCTGCAACTGGTGATCTTCGGCTTCGAGCACAGCGAGCGTTACCCCGACGCCGAGGCAGTGCCCCAGACCATCCTGATCAATCCGTTGATTACCCCGCTGAGTCCACTGATGGAGGAGGGCTTCGAAGGCTGCCTGTCGGTGCCTGGCTTGCGTGGGGCGGTGGATCGCTACCAGCACATTCGCTACGAAGGTTTTGATCCGAAGGGCGAGCCGATCGTGCGCACCGCTTCAGGTTTTCATGCGCGCGTGGTGCAGCATGAGTGCGATCACCTGATCGGGCGCTTGTACCCCTCGCGGATTACGGACTTCAGCAAGTTCGGGTTTACCGAGGTGATGTTTCCCGACCTGGACCCGACTGCGGACGACTGACGAAATCACCACACACATCCCCTGTGGGAGCGAGCCTGCTCGCGATAGCGGTGTACCTGTCAGCTCATCTGCTGGATGTTAAACCGGAATCGCGAGCAGGCTCGCTCCCACAATGGATTGTATTGAATTTCAGAAGAGTACTTTTGACTCAAGCCCCATCGCAATCATCGGCTTGCTGCGCGCATACCGGCTCAGACGCTCAGCCATCGCATAGGGCAGTTCAGGGTCGAAGCTGAAACCACGTCGCTCATAAAAGCCGCGCAAATCCGGGTGGCAGAACAGCCACACCGGTCCTTCGACACCCTTCACCGCTTCAGCGATCAACCGCGCCGCAATCCCTTGTTCGCGATACGCCGGGTCGACCAACAACCCCGTCAACCAATGCCCGCCCGATACCGGTCGCAAGCACAGTGCGGCGACGATTTCATCCCGCCGCGCCACCCATAGCTGCGCTTCCCGAACCGCTTTCATCGAGGATTGGTGGGTGCGGTAAAACTTGTTCATCAGCGGCCACAGCGGCTCTTGGAGCTGTGTGTAGTGGATTTCGGACATGGCAGGGTCGAGGGCGATAAGGGGAGGGCGATTATAAAAGAACGCGAGTGCGGCGATAGGTGTATACCTGACTTCACATCCCGTATGACTGGAGTACGTATCATGGCCAAAGGCATGGATTCAAAAAAAGCGGCAAAGAAAAAACCGGCGAAGACCGCCGATGAAAAACGCGCCGACAAAAAAACCAAGAAGGTGAACCTGTTCGGTCATTGAACCGCTACCGTCTTGATTGACCTCAGGATGAGCTGGGGCGCTAACCCCAGCTCAAACGCTATGCAATGCGTCGAGGCTCAAAGCGAAGCCAGAAACATGTCCGTGGCCGAGATTTTGTCGTCGGTGCGGCTTTCCTGGGCCTTTTCCACTTGCGCCATCGCCGACTTGTCCTGCATACGCTGGGCAATTTCCTGGCTGACCGCCATCTGCTTCTCGGGCGGCATTGCCTCGAACTCTTCCTCGGTAATGCCCATTTCTTCCAGGATGCTGTCGCGCAGGCGCTCTTCGGGCGTCTTGCTCATGTAGTCCTTGAATGCTGCTGTCGCGGAGCCGCCAAGCGCCTTGGTTTCTTCGGCCGTTGGCGAAGCCACGGTCTGCAATTGTACGCGGGTCTTGGCGAAGGCCTCGTCCACCTTGTCGCTGATGGCGGTGGCGGCGTTGACCTGTTGCGTGGCTTGTCGGGTGAAGGAGTCCCGGACCTGGGCACTGCCCTGGCTCGCCTGGGCCTGGACGTTATCGCGCAACGCCTGCAACGCGGCGCTTTGCAGGCCGCTGGCGGCTTCGGCGGTGGGGTCTTCGCCCGGGCGTTTGAGCGGCAAGACCATCGCTTGCTGTTTTGCACTGACCAACATGATGAACACCTGTGGGTAATGGCTGAGCGATGGGCAGGAGCAATTCCCGTGCCGTCGCCGCAAGGCCTCTGTGTCATGGGTTGTGCGCAGGCGGTCGGCGGGCGGGGCGGCCAACCCTTGCCGGCGGACGGCATGGATCGACCGCGTTTGTGGGTATCAGGTGCTTTCGCGGACCTTGAGCTCAAAGCCCATGTCCACCACCGGCTGCGTGATGCGGTTGCCAGCCATCAACGTCAGCATTTGTTCGGCGGCGCGGCGGCCGATGGCTTCCCGTGGGGTGCTGATGCTGCTCAGGCGCGGCACCATGTGGGCCGAGGCGGGCAGGTCGTTGAAACCCAGGACCGAGACTTGCTCGGGAATCTTGATGCCGCAGCGAAGTGCCTCGAACAAGGCGCCGTGGGCCAGGTCGTCGTTGCCGAAGAAGATCGCATCGACGTCCGGATGACTGGCCAGCAGTTGCAGGAACAGCTCGCCGCCCAGGCCCACCGAGGACGGGCGCGGCGTCAGCACTTCCAGGTCCGGGTCATACAACCCGGCGCTCTGCAGGGCGCGACGAAAGCCTTCGCCGCGCAGCAGGGTGCGCTGATCCAGTTGCGCGCCGATGTAGGCCAGGCGCTTGCGCCCTTTGGAAATCAAGTGCTCGGCCGCCGTTTCGCCGGCCTTGAGCTGGGAAAAACCGACGCAGTTGAGCCCCGCGCCAGGGTCCAGCTCCATCATGTACACGCACGGGATATTGCTGGCCTCGATCATGCGTCGGGCGCTTTCGGTGCGGTCGAAACCGGTCAACAGCAAACCACGCGGCTGATAGGCCATGTAGTTGCGCAGCAGGTCTTCTTCTTCGTCCCGGGAATAGTGGTAATTGCCGATCACCACTTCGAAGCCCTTGGGTCGCAGCACCCGATGAATGGCTTCCAGGGTGTCGATGAATAACAGGTTGGACAACGACGGCACCAGCACCACCACCGAATGGCTCTGGGCCGAAGCCAGGGCTCGGGCGGCGGGGTTGACGACGTAGTTGAGCTCCACGGCGGCCTGGCGGACTTTTTCCACCAGCTCAGTGGCGACGGTGCTGACGCCACGCAGGGCACGGGAGGCGGTGATCGGGCTGACACCGGCCAGGCGTGCGACTTCGTTGAGCGTAGGGCGACCAGTGGTGCGAGTATTCTTATCGTTTTTAGGGGCGGTCATCAGGGCGGCTTGCCAAACAAAAATCAAGGCACTAAGGTAGCGCTGTCTCGACGCGTCTGCAAATGCGTGAGTGGGGTTTGCCTGAGCCCCGTCCGTTGGCGTCGTGAACGAACATGCTGCAACCACAAAAATGACAAGAAGGCGTCGGCAACTTCTGCTTTTGCTGCGGTGTCATAACTGGCAAAGGTAGCGCTGTCTGCGCGCTGAGGTGTTACATGAATAATCCCATCTCCGCCCTGGTCATCATGGGCGTTGCCGGTTGCGGCAAAACCTGCGTCAGCCAGGCCCTGTGCCAGTTGAGCGGCGCCACCGCCATCGAAGGCGACACGTTCCACCCTGCGGCCAACATCCAGAAGATGAGCGCCGGTATCCCCTTGAACGACGACGACCGTGCCGGCTGGCTCGACAGCCTCTGCGACGAGTTGCGCCGTGTCGATGCCTTGGGCGAGCGCCCGGTGCTGACCTGCTCGGCCCTCAAGCACAGTTATCGCGAGCGTCTGCGCAGCGCCTTGCCAGGCCTGGGCTTCGTATTCCTTGAATTGACCCCCGAAGTGGCCGCCGATCGCGTTTCCCATCGTCCCGGCCATTTCATGCCGTCGACCCTGATCGACAGCCAGTTTGCCACCCTTCAATCCCCTGTCGGCGAGCCCCTGACCCTGGCTCTGGATGCGTCCAGCCACAGTGTGGATGAACTGGCGCATCAGGCTTACGTCTGGTGGTTGGACCATGGTTTGAAGCTTGCCAGCTGAGTTTCAAAAGTTTGCGTCAGAAAGATAGCGCTACCCCGACGGCTAACCAATAACTGCTTCAATAACAACAACAAATCAGGAGACACCTCCCATGTTCGGCATGTCCCACGAGACGTTCCTGCTGCTCGATGCAGTGGTCACGGTGATCGGACTCATCATCCTCATCACCAAGTTCAAGTTCCACCCGTTCATTGCCCTGACCATCGCTGCCGCGTTCCTCGGCCTGACGTCGGGCATGCCGACCGGCACCATCATCAAGGCGTTCCAGGACGGCTTCGGTGGCGTGCTGGGCTTTGTCGGCATCATCCTGGCGCTGGGCACGATGCTCGGCAAAATGATGGCCGAGTCGGGCGGGGCCGATCAGATCGCCCAGACCCTGATCCGCGCCTTCGGCAAGGACAAGGTGCAGTGGGCCATGATGTTCGCCGCGTTTCTGGTGGGCATCCCACTGTTCTTCGAAATCGGCTTCGTGTTGCTGATCCCGCTGGTGTTCATCGTCGCGCGCCGCACCGGCGTGTCCATCATCAAGATCGGTATCCCGCTGCTGGCCGGTCTTTCCGCGGTCCACGGCCTGGTGCCACCGCACCCGGGGCCGCTGCTGGCGATTGGCGTGTTTGGCGCCGACATCGGCAAGACCATTCTCTATGGCCTGATCGTCGCGCTGCCAACCGCCATCATTGCCGGGCCGATCTTCGGTACGTTCATTGCCAAGCACATCCCCGGTCACCCGAATCAGGAACTGGTGGACCAACTGGCTCGCGAGACGAACTCCGCCGAGCTGCCAAGCTTCAGCATCACCCTGATCACCGTGCTGTCGCCGGTATTCCTGATGCTGCTCAAGACTTTCGCTGACGTGGCGCTGCCGGACGGCAACCTCTTCCGCGCCTGGATGGACATGATCGGCCACCCGATCTCGGCCTTGCTGCTGGCGCTGTTGTTGTCGCTGTACACCTTCGGCTACAAACAAGGCATCGGTTCCAGCCAGATGCTCAAATGGCTGGACGCCAGCCTTGCGCCGACCGCTGCGATCATCCTGATCATTGGTGCCGGTGGTGGCTTCAAGCAGATGCTGGTCACCAGCGGCGTGGGCGATGTGATCGGTCACATGGCGGTGAGTGCGCAGATTTCCCCGATCCTGCTGGCTTGGCTGGTGGCAGCGGTGATCCGTATTGCGACGGGCTCGGCGACGGTGGCGACCATTACCGGTGCCGGGATCGTGGTGCCGGTGGTGGGGATGATTCCAGGCGTGAACCGTGAGCTGCTGGTCCTGGCGACCGGTGCCGGTTCGTTGATCCTGTCTCACGTCAACGATGCGGGCTTCTGGCTGGTCAAGCAGTACTTCAACATGACCGTGGCCGAAACCTTCAAGACCTGGACCGCGATGGAAACCATCCTGTCCGTGGTGGGCTTGATCTTTATCCTGTTGCTGTCGCTGGTGGTCTGACTTACAGCAGCGCATAACAACTGTGGGAGCGAGCCTGCTCGCGATAGCGGTGTGACAGTCGACACAAGTATTGACTGTCTGTCTGCCATCGCGAGCAAGCTCGCTCCCACATTGTTTCTGCTGATCAGCCTGGTTTTGTTTCAGGCGCCAGGTTTGTTTATCAAGCCATCCGCCCGGAACATCCCACGGATGCCACGGACAGCCTGGCGAATCCGGTCCTGGTTTTCGATCAGCGCAAAGCGCACGTGATCATCCCCATATTCCCCGAAACCCACCCCTGGCGAGACGCAGACCTTGGCTTCGGCCAACAGCTTCTTGGCGAACTCCAGTGAACCCAGATGTGCATAAGCCTCGGGGATCTTGGCCCAGACATACATCGACGCCTTGGGGTTTTCCACCATCCAGCCCAGTTCATGCAGGCCCTTGACCAGCACATTGCGGCGCTGGCGGTACTGTTCGGCGATGTCGCGCACACATTGCTGGTCGCCTTCAAGGGCGGCGATGGCGGCCACTTGCAGCGGCGTGAAGGTGCCGTAGTCGTGGTAGCTCTTGATCCGCGCCAGGGCGCTGACCAGTTCCGGGTTGCCCACCATGAAACCGATGCGCCAGCCGGCCATGTTGTAGCTCTTGGACAGGGTGAAGAATTCCACCGCGATATCTTTCGCGCCGGGTACCTGCATGATCGACGGGGCTTTCCAGCCGTCGTAGACGATGTCGGCGTAGGCCAGGTCGTGGATTACCAGTACGTCGTATTGCTTGGCCAGGGCGATGACCCGTTCGAAGAAGTCCAGCTCCACGCACTGGGCGGTGGGGTTGGAGGGAAAGCCGAGAATCATCATCTTTGGCTTGGGGATCGAGCCGCGAATGGCCCGTTCCAGTTCGTCGAAGAAATCCACGCCCGGCACCAGCGGCACTGAACGCACCTGGGCGCCGGCGATCACCGCACCGTAGATGTGGATCGGATAGCTGGGGTTGGGCACCAGTACCGTGTCGCCCTGGTCCAGGGTCGCCAGCATCAGGTGGGCCAGCCCCTCCTTGGAGCCGATGGTAACGATGGCTTCGGTTTCCGGGTCGATGTCCACCTCATAGCGGTCCTTGTACCAGCGCGAAATGGCGCGGCGCAGGCGCGGGATGCCTTTGGAGGTGGAATAACCGTGGGTATCTTCACGCTGGGCGACGGTGACCAGTTTTTCCACGATGTGCGGGGGCGTGGCGCCGTCGGGGTTACCCATGCTCAAGTCGATGATGTCTTCGCCGCGCCGACGCGCAGCCATCTTCAGCTCGGCAGTGATATTGAATACATAGGGGGGGAGTCGATCGATGCGCGCAAAGCGGCGCGGCGAACCTTGTTCGGCCATTGTTGCCTCGAGATACGTGAGCGCCCGGAACCGTCCGAGCGACGTTGGCCACTGCGGTGGCCTGTGGCGGAAGATAATGGCGCTGATGGCCAATTGTCCAGTAGCGGCGCGCAACTATTTTCGACGACACTGTCGGCCTCGCCGCGCGGCCATCAATGACGGCTGCGGGCAGTTGAATTCGCCGCACCCCAATCGAACGGAATGAATGATGGAATTTTCCAGCGGTTTCCTGCTGAGTCTCTCCCTGTGCCTGGACATTGGCGTGGCCAATATCGCGATGATCACCCTGGCGATGCAGCGCGGCTATTTCCAGGGTTTCGCCCTGGGCCTGGGCACCTGCGTGGGCGACCTGGTCTATGCGGTCCTGGCCCTGGCCGGCATGACCGTGCTGCTGCAATACGAAGCGGTGCGTTGGGTGTTGTGGCTCGGTGGCTCGGTGCTGTTGCTGTATTTCGCGGCGAAGATGATCCATTCGGCGATCTATCACAGCGCAGTGCTGGCCGAGGCTGGCGAGGTGCAGGGCAACTCCTCGCGCCAGGAGTTTTTTCGCGGGATTTTCCTGGCCATGTCATCGCCCAGTGCCATTCTCTGGTTCGCGGCGGTGGGTGGTACGTTGATCGCTCGTTCGGGTGGCGGGACCTTGCTCAGTTCGGCGCTGTTTCTCAGCGGTTTTCTCTGCGCCGGGCTGCTGTGGTGTGCGGCTCTGTGCCTGGCAGCGACCCAGGGCGGCAGACTGTTGGGGGATAAACTGTTGCGTTACTCCTATTGGGCATCCGCTGCGATCTTCTGTTATTTTGCGGTGTATGTGATTGTTTCTGGCTACAACGAGTTTGTAGGAAAAACCGTCGCCGGCGCCTTGCCTGGCATCTGATAAGCGAAACGGCCCTGGCAATCACCGTTTGGCTTCTATACTGCCAAGCCCGACTTCAAGTTTTGCTGGAGTGTTGCCGCATGGAAAAGCATAAACGCGATTACACAGCCGAACCACGCTTTGAACAGGGACGTTTTCAGCTCATCGCCGGCTTCGGTGCTCGTTTTACCCAGGACACTGCCCAAGATATCCCTTTGCTTTGGGAAAAGTTCCTGCCCTGGCTCGGCAAGGTGCCAGGGCAGAAAGATGAAGTGACCTACGGTGTGTGTTGCAACCCGGACGAGGAGGGCGGGTTCGAATACATTGCCGGCGTGGAAATCAGCCGGCTCGACGATCTGCCGGAACAATACCATTGGATCGAAATCCCGCCCGGGCGCTACGCCGTGTTCGAACATCGGGGCCCGTTGAAGACACTGCCGCAAACTTTCCAGTACATCTGGAGCGAGTGGTTACCGCAGTCCGGTCATGAAGGGGCCTGCACACCGGAATTCGAACGCTACAGCGAAGACTTCAACCCCAGGACCGGCCAAGGCACCCTGGAGATCTGGATCCCGCTCAAGCCGAGCTGATCATCACCCTTTTTGCGCAATGGGAAACCTGTGGGAGCGAGCCTGCTCGCGATTGGGGTGGGCCAGCTTGCATTGAGGTTGGATGTGCCACCGCTATCGCGCTCGCTGCCACAGAAGTGTCATGCCTTGGTCAAAACACCAACCCCATCCGCCGCTCATAACCGATGCGGCCCCTGTAGGCCTCGCCACTGTCGACCCAGCCCAGCCGGGTGTACAGGCCGATGGCCGAGTCGTTGTCGGCGTCCACCGAGAGTTCCAGCCCGCGGATTTCCGGCCAGGCGGCTCGCGCCACGGCGGGTAGCGCCTGCAGGCAGGCCTTGCCATAACCTTTGCCCTGGGCCCGATAGTCGACTTGCAGGGCATGCAGGGTGGCGCTGTGTTCATTGGCCCAGGCGGGCAGTACCGGCGGGCGCTTGAGCAGCAGGAAGGCCACCGGCACCTGCTCAGCCAATAGTGCAAAGCCCCTGACCCCGGGGCCGGGCTTGGACAGCAGCGTGTGCAGGGCACCGTGGATATCGCCGGCGAACTTGATCTGTTCGGGGTGGATTTCGATGGCGCTGACCTGTTCGCGTTGAAGCGGGGTCAGGTCTTCGTAGGGTACGAGCTGAGCGGTCACAAAAGCGTCCGTTGTCTGCCGGCAGAATAGGACTTGGATTCTAGCGAATTTTTTTCCTTGAATTATTTTTGTTGGGTTGTCGATTCGCTGTTTCTCCAAACGACAAAGGGTGTCTTCAATAAAAACCTGCGGAGAATCACCATGAATACCCAAGCCACTGAAACCCAGATCCAGGCCCTGATCGACACCTATCGCCAAGCCGTCATGGCCAAGGACGTTGACAAGGTCATGGCGCTCTACGACGAGAACATTGTCTCGTTCGACGCCATCCAGGCCTTGCAATTCAAGGGTAAGGCCGCTTACCGGGCCCATTGGCAAGCCTGCATGGAAATGTGCCCCGGCCCGCACAAGTTCGACTTCCACCAGGTCAAGATCACCCCGGCTGAGAACATCGCCTTCGCCCACTGGCTGGCCTATTGCGGCGGCACCAACGACAAAGGCGAAGAACAGGCCTGCTGGATGCGTGTGACGGCCTGCTACCAGCGTGCAGCCGGGCAATGGCGGATCGTCCATGAGCATTGGTCCGCGCCGTTCGATCCGATGGCCGGTACGGCGCTGTTCGACCTGCAACCCTGATCGTCGGTTTTTTCGCCGAGTGTCTTCCAGCCGTTCATAGTTGATCAGTTCGATCACGGAGCCTTCCATGAAGTACCTATGCCTGGTGTATAGCAACGAACACACGCTGCATAACTCGCCCGACAGCCCGGAGGACGCCGAGTGCATGGCCTATGCCGAATCGATCCAAGGCAGTGGGCGCATGCTCGCCGCCGAGGCCCTGGAGTCGGTGCAGACCGCTACCACGGTGCGCATGCGCGGTGGCAAGCTGTCGATCACCGACGGTCCGTTCGCCGAAACCAAGGAGCAACTGGCGGGCTTCTACCTGATCGATGCCAAGGACCTCAACGAAGCCATCCAGGTCGCCGGCAATATTCCGGCGGCCCGGGTCGGCTGCGTCGAAGTACGACCGGTTCGCCAACTGAACCCCTGAACAACAAGCACAAACAGGATTTCATTCATGAACCTTGCAGCTGCCGCTTACGCGTTATCCATCAGCCGGGTGATCGATGCCCCGCGCCAGAAGATTTTCCGCGCCTGGACCGAGCCGGCCTTGCTGGTCCAATGGTGGGGCCCCCATGGCATGACCACGCCAGAGTGCGAAATGGACCTATGGGTCGGCGGCCAGTTTCGCACCCTGATGCATGCGCCCGACGGCAGTGAATACCCGACCATGGGCGTGTTCCTGGAAATCCTCGCCCCGCGGCGCCTGGTGTTCACCGATGCGTTCGTGCCCGGTTGGATCCCCTCCGGTAAGGCCTTCATGACCGCAGAGGTGCTGCTCGAGGAGGTGGACGGCAAAACCCATTACACCGCCCGTGCGCTGCACTGGAGCGAGGAGGACCGTCAGGCGCACGAAGCCATGGGCTTCCATGAGGGGTGGGGCCAGAGCTTGGATCGGCTTGAGGCACTGGTTACCCAAGGCATGCCCGACTGATGTCGGCCGAAACGGTCAAGGCGCGCGTCGAGCAGGTTTATCGGCAAGACTCGCGGCGGATCCTGGCGACGCTGATTCGCCTGCTGGGGGACTTCGACCTCGCCGAAGAAGCCTTGCACGAGGCCTTCTTCATTGCGGTCGAGCGCTGGCAGCGCGACGGTGTGCCGGACAACCCGCGGGCTTGGCTGGTGTCTGCCGGGCGTTTCAAGGCCATCGACAGTTTGCGCAGGCGCGCGCGTTTCGCCGCGTCCCGGCCGATGTTGATCGCCCAGCTCGAAGAGCTGGAACAGGGCCAATGGAGTGAGGAAGACGTGGAAGACGATCGCCTGCGGCTGATTTTTACCTGTTGCCACCCGGCCCTGGCGGCTGATACCCAGGTGCCCCTGACGCTGCGGGAAGTCTGCGACCTGACCACCGAGCAAATCGCCCGGGCTTTCCTCGCCGCCCCGGCGGCCATAGCCCAACGCATCGTGCGGGCCAAGGCGAAAATCCGCGATGCCGGGATCCCTTACCAGGTGCCGTCTCGTGCGGAGCTGCCGGAACGGTTGGACAGCGTGCTGCGGGTGATCTACCTGGTGTTCAACGAAGGTTATTCGGCGTCGATGGGCGCTGAGTTGACTCGCGAAGACCTGACCCGCGAAGCCATCCGCCTTGGGCGTTTGTTGATGGAGTTGCTGCCCGAGGCCGAGGTCATGGGGTTGCTGGCGTTGATGTTGCTGCACGAGTCCCGGCGACCGGCGCGAACGTCGTCGACTGGCGAGCTGATCCTGCTGGATGAGCAAGAGCGCTCGTTGTGGGACGCCGAGATGATCGCCGAGGGCTGTGGGTTGGTGGAAGCCGCGCTGAAGACCCGGCGGTTCGGGCCGTACTGCCTGCAAGCGGCGATTGCGGCGGTGCATGCCGAAGCGCCGACGGCGGAGCAGACCGACTGGCCGCAGATCGTCGGGCTTTATGATGTTTTGTTGCGGGCTGTGCCGTCGCCGGTAATCGAGCTCAATCGCGCCGCCGCCCTGGCCAAGCGCGACGGACCGGAAGCAGGCTTGCGCCTCGTTGACGGGATACTCGCCAGGGGGGATTTGACTGACTATCACCTGGCCTATTCGGCACGGGCGGAGTTCTGTCGGCAGTTGGGGCAAGTGGACGAGGCCAGGGCCGCGTACCGACGTGCGCTCGAACTGACGCAGCAACTGCCCGAACGGCGATTTATCGAAGGGCGGCTTGCTGGATTGCAGCGATGAACCACAAACAACGAAGTTCCTGTGGGAGCGGGCTTGCTCGCGAAGGCTGAGTGTCAGGCTACATCAATGTCGACTGTGCCGACGTCTTCGCGAGCAAGCCCGCTCCCACAGGGTCTGTGGCTGGCATCACTTTTGTGAACAGCTGAAATCAACTGTGGGAGCGAGCCTGCTCGCGATAGCGGTGGATCAGCCAACCGTGATGTCGACTGATATGCCCTCATCGCGAGCAGGCTCGCTCCCACAGGTTTTGTTTCTCGCGTTGATCAGAACTCGTGATCAGCGTTGTCCGGGTTCAGGTCGCTGATGCCCAGCTTGCCCGCAGCCTGTTCGATCGAACCGGTCTGCTTGACCAGTGCGGCGATGGCGTCGCGCACGATCTGATTGCCGGCAGTGTTGCCTGCGGCGATCAGTTGGTCGTAGTGCTCACCCTTGTTGGCGTGATCGACCATGACCTGGATCTTGGCCTCGGTATCCGCCAGGTCGGCCTTGAGCGCGGTGTCGGCGGCCGGGTCGGCCTTGGCCACCAGGGACGAAAGGCTGGCACCGGTCATCTTGGTACCGTCGACGCGGGTGTATTCGCCCAGGTACACGTTGCGCACGCCCTTGGCATCGTAGAAGTGCGAGTTGTGGGTGTTGTCGCTGAAGCAATCCTGCTCGTCTTCTGGCGAGTTGGCCTCCAGGGACACCTTCATGCGCTCGCCCGCCAGTTCGCCCAGGGACAGGCTGCCCATGCCGAACAGCATCTTGCGCAGGCCGCTTTCGGCTGGTTCGGCTTCCAGGGTGGCGCGGTAGTTGTCGGTCACGTTCGGCTTCCAGTTGCCGACCATTTCTTCCAGGTCGCTGACCAGCAATTGGGTCACGGACTTGAGGTAGGCACGGCGACGGTCGTTGTGGCCGCCCGTGGCGCCGGCACCTTGCAGGTAGTCCGAAGCCGGACGGTTGCCCGCGCCAGGGCCGGTGCCGTTGAGGTCCTGGCCCCACAGCAGGAATTCGATGGCGTGGTAGCCGGTGGCGACGTTCGCCTCGGAACCGCCCAGCTCGTTGAGACTGGCGAGTTTTTCCGGGGTGATGTCCTTCACGTCGACCTTGTCTTCGCCCACCTGGACTTCAGTGTTGGCGATGATGTTGGCGGTGGCGCCCGGGTTGCCCAGGGCGTGCTCGTAGGACTTGTCGACGTAGTCGATCAGGCCTTCGTCCAGGGGCCAGGCGTTCACCTGGCCTTCCCAGTCGTCGATGATGGTGTTGCCGAAGCGGAACACTTCGCTTTGCAGGTACGGCACGCGTGCGGCGACCCAGGCAGCCCTGGCGGCTTTCAGGGTCTCGGCGTTCGGCTTGGCCAGGAACGCGTCGACGGCGGTTTGCAGGGTCTTCGCAGTGGATTCGGCATCGCTGTAGACGGCATAGACGATGTCGGCATAGTGCGCGACAACGGCCTTGGCGGCGGCTTCGTCGACTTTGCCGGCAGCAGCAGGGGCGACCGGTGCCGCGGTGCTGGCGGCAGGCGTTGGCGCTTGCGGCGCGGCGGCCTTGTCTTTGCCTTCGCCGCAACCGGCGAGGGAAATAGCGATGGCCAGCAGACTGGCGGTAGCCAGGGGCATACGAATCATGGCGAACATCCTGCTTCGGTGATGGATGGGACAGGCGCGAGGGTGCGCAAAAACTGCGACATAATGCGAAAGATTTGCATTATGTGTAAAGGGTTATGGTTGTAAATATTTCTTATTTAATGATGCGGATCGCTGCCTTTCGGCAGCGTCTGTAGGCGCCTGGGCGGGGGGAATCAGATGATGGAAACCTTGCTGCGCTCGGCCTGCTTCAGATAAGCGCCCAATTCCCGTGCCGGCAGTGGTTTGCTGTAGTAATACCCCTGACCTTCGTGGCAGCCCTCGGCGATGATGTAGGCTTCCTGCTCGACTGTCTCGACGCCCTCGGCAATGACCTGCATCCCCAGGCTCTTGCCCAATTGGATGATGGCCCGGACGATGGTGGCGTCGTCCTCGTCGTCGAGCAGGTCCTGGACGAAGCTCTTGTCGATCTTGATCTTGTCCAGCGGCAGGCTCTTGAGGTAGCTCAGGGACGAATAGCCGGTCCCGAAGTCATCGATGGCAATCAGCGCCCCGGAACGGCGCAGGCTCAGCAAATGCTGGGCAGCGGTGGTGATGTCTTCCATCAGGCCGGTTTCGGTGACTTCCAGCTCCAGGCTGCGCGGCGGCAGCCGGTACATTTGCAGGAGATTGTTCACCACCCGTGGCAATTCGGCGTGGTGCAGTTGCACCGTCGACAGGTTGACCGCCATGCGCAGGTCGACGAAGCCCTGGTCGTGCCATTCGCGCAATTGACTGCAAGCCTGGTCCAGTACCCATTCGCCAATGGCGATGATGGTGCCGTTCTGCTCGGCCAGGGGAATGAACAGGTCCGGCGGCACCAGGCCGTGCTCGGGATGGTGCCAGCGGATCAGGGCTTCGGTGCCCACCACGCGCAGGTCGCGGTAACTGATCTGTGGCTGGTACACCAGGGAGAACTGCTCGCGGGCCAGGGCCTCGCGCAAGTCTTTTTCCAGTTCACGCCGGCGGCGCATTTCGCTGTCGACGCTGGCGATGTAGAACTGGTAGCGATTGCGTGAGCGACTCTTGGCCAGGGTCATGGTCTGCTCGGCTTTCTGCAACAGTTTCTCGGTGCTGTCGCCATCTTCGGGGAAGAGGGTGATACCGATGGTGGCCCGCAGGCGGATTTGCTGGTCGTCGATGATGAACGGCGCTTCCAGGTCATCGAGGATGCTCTGGGCCAGCTCGGCGGCCTCGTAGGGCTGTTCGATGTCGGCCTGGACCAGGGCGAACTGGTCGCCCCCCAGTCGCGCCAGGGCGCCGAGCCGGCCACTGTGGGCCCGCAGCCGATCGGCCAAGGCCAGCAGCAACTGGTCGCCGGTCTGGTAGCTGAACTGTTCGTTGATACCCTTGAAATCATCCAGCCCCACACACAGCACCGCTACCCGGCGTTGCAGGCGCCCGGCATCCACCAGGATCTTGTCCAGTTGCTGTTGAAGCTGCTGACGGTTGGGCAGGCCGGTGAGAAAGTCGTACTGGGCCATTCGCAGCAGGCTGTTTTCCGCTTCGTGGCGCAGGTGCGTGTTGCGCTCGATGGATTCGAGCAATTGGTTGGCCGTATTGATCCACAGGCCCAGCTCGTTTTGCTCGTGGCCTCGCAACTGCGGGATCTTGTGCTCGCTGGGGCGATCCGGGTTGATTTCAGTCAGGTGCTCGATGATCCGCGACAACGGTTTGGTCAGCAGCCAGTGATAGACCAGGTACAACACCAGGCCCATGGCCAGGGCCCGCAGCATCCCGGAAATGAAGATGATCACCGAATTGACGATGAAACCCTCGCCGTAGGTGGCGGTGTCGAGCGTAATGCTCAGGTCGCCGTAATATTCACTGTAGGGCCCGCGTCCTACCAGTTGCGTGGTGTAAGTGCGCTCCTTGCCCAGGATCAGGTCGGTCAGCCAGCGGCTTTCGGAGTGCTGCAAGGGCCGGGTTTTTTCGGCGAGCATGGTTTCGCGGGGATGGCCGATGGAAGCCATGCGCACGGCTTTGTCCTGGAACAGGCCCTCGATCACTTGCATGCCCATTTCCCGGTCCAGGCTGTAGACGGCCTGGGTCGAAGGATCGCGGAACATATCGAGGATACGGTGGGCGTCACTGGCGACAGCCTGGTTGGTTTTATAGGCATCGAACACGATCTGGGCGCAGCTCAAGATCATGCCAACGATCAATGCCGAGAGGAGCACGACCCGGAGCAACTTCACAGACAAGCTGTTCTTGAGTTCCAGCTTCAAAGAGTGGTTCCTTGTTCCGTGCGGGTAGCGTCAAGTTGCCATGAGTATTGGCAATCCTGTGATGGCAGTCAAAGGGACAATCAAACACAAGGGTTTTCGCTTGAAACCTGACCGATGTACGTTTTTTCCAGAGTGTTTGCTCTATGACCATTGTGTCGGTTGGAAGGGGCCGCAACTTGAGGCCTCCAGGGATTTTTTCTTGGGTTCCAGACGCGAGGTATTTTGCCTGCGGACATTTTTACCCGGCGAAAAAAACCCGGCGCGGTGCCGGGTTCTTTTGTCTGGCATCGCGACTTACGCGGCGAAGGCCTTGCTGCCTTTGAACTGCTCGGCCACGAATTCCCAATTGACCAGGTTCCAGAACGCTTCGACGTATTTCGGACGAAGGTTACGGTAGTCGATGTAGTAGGCGTGTTCCCAGACGTCGCAAGTCAGCAGCGGGGTGTCGCCGCTGGTCAGCGGGTTGCCGGCGCCGATGGTGCTGGCCAGGGCCAGGGATCCGTCAGCCTTTTTCACCAGCCAGCCCCAGCCGGAACCGAAGGTGCCGATGGAAGTCTTGCTGAACTCTTCCTTGAACTTGTCGAACGAACCGAAGGCCTTGTTGATGGCTTCGGCCAATTCGCCGGTTGGTTGACCGCCGGCGTTTGGCGCCAGGCAGTTCCAGTAGAAGGTGTGGTTCCAGACCTGAGCGGCGTTGTTGAAGATACCGCCCGAGGAAGTCTTGACGATTTCTTCCAGGGACTTGCCTTCGAACTCGGTGCCTGGCACCAGGTTGTTCAGGTTCACGACATAGGTGTTGTGGTGCTTGTCGTGGTGGAATTCCAGAGTTTCTTTGGAGATGTGCGGCGCCAGTGCGTCGTGTGGATAGGGCAGCGGCGGCAATTCGAAAGCCATGGTGATTCTCCTAATCAGGTCAGTTGCGGTGAGCGCAAGGCCGATCACGGGCGGCCAGACTAGCGCCGGGGAGTTTGTACTCTTTGCGGCGCAGGAGTCGGATCATAGCACCGGGGGTGCGGCATAACCACGCAACAACTGTGTGGGATAGAGGTTCCAGAGCGGTTTGGAATAATCAGCCGTTGACGATCAATTGCACCGCCACGGTAAACATCATCGCCGCCACCAGCAGGTCGAGAATCCGCCAGGTGCTTGGACGAGCCAGCCAGGGTGCCAGCCACGCGGCACCGAAGGCCAGGGTGAAGAACCACAGCAGTGAGGCGCTGGCCGCCCCCACCACATAGGCACCGGGGACACTTTGCTGGGCACCGAGGGAGCCGATCAGCAACACGGTATCGAGGTACACGTGGGGATTGAGCAGCGTCACCGCCAGCGCGCTGAGCAGTACCGCCCGTAGCGAGCGCACGGCCTGTTTTTCCCCTTGTTGCAGGCTCTGTTTCGAGCAGGCCCGACGCAACGCCTGGCTGCCGTACCAGAGCAGGAATATCGCGCCGCCCCAGCGAGCGATCGACAGCAGCAACGGGCTTTGAGCCAGCAAGGTCGCCAGCCCGAACACGCCGGCGGCGACCAGCAACGCATCGCAGGTGATACACAGCGCCGCTACCGGCAAGTGATGCTCGCGACGCAGGCTCTGGGCCAGCACAAACGCGTTCTGCGCGCCAATGGCCATGATCAGCCCAAGTGCCACCAGCAGTCCGTTAACGTAGCTTTGCCACATGATTTTTACTCCCCCGTCGATGCTTGAATGCTGGCCATTCTCCGGTGGCAAGCTGTATAAGAAAAACCAATCTTGCTGATTGCTCATTAGGAAAACTGATGTTCGATTACAAATTGCTTTCCGCCCTGGCGGCGGTCGTCGAGCAAGCCGGTTTCGAGCGGGCCGCCCAGGTACTGGGGCTGTCGCAATCGGCGATTTCCCAGCGCATCAAACTGCTCGAGGCGCGGGTCGGCCAGCCCGTACTGGTGCGTGCCACGCCGCCTGCGCCGACCGAGATCGGTCGCCGCTTGCTCAACCATGTGCAACAGGTGCGTCTGTTAGAGCGTGACCTGCAAAGTTTGGTACCGGCACTGGATGAAGAGGGCCTGCCCGAACGCCTGCGCATCGCCTTGAATGCCGACAGCCTGGCGACGTGGTGGGCAGCGGCTGTGGGCGATTTCTGCGCCCGGCATCATCTGTTGCTCGACTTGGTGGTAGAAGACCAGACCGTCGGCCTCAAGCGCATGCGCGCTGGCGAAGTGGCGGCGTGTGTTTGCGCCAGTGAGCGTCCTGTGGCTGGCGCCCGCAGCGTATTGCTGGGGGCCATGCGTTATCGGGCCCTGGCCAGTCCGGCGTTCATAGCCAGGCATTTCCCCGATGGCGCGCGCGCTGATCAGTTGGCCCATACGCCGGCACTGGTGTTTGGCCCGGACGATTTCCTGCAACACCGCTACCTCGCGTCCCTGGGGGTGGAGGGCGGTTTCGAGCACCATCTGTGCCCGTCGTCCGAAGGATTCATCCGTCTTGCCGAGGCCGGCCTCGGCTGGGGGCTGGCGCCGGAGCTGCAAGTGCGTGGGCAACTGGAACGAGGCGAGCTGGTGGAGTTGTTGGCAGATAAACCGATCGATGTGCCGCTGTACTGGCATTATTGGCGCAACGGCGGGCAGTTGCTCGGTTCATTGACCGAACAGTTGATTCAATCCTCCCGGCAATGGCTGGTGCCTTGGGAGCCGCAATAGACGTCAAGCTGCAACTAAATAAGCAGCGCACAGATTAATTTGCAGGTTGTAGCTTGAGGCTCGTAACCGCATTTCTTAGGAGCATTCATGAAAATTCTGGTCACCGGCGCGAGCGGCTTCATCGGCGGGCGCTTTGCGCGTTTCGCCCTGGAGCAAGGCCTGGATGTACGGGTCAACGGTCGCCGGGCCGAGAGCGTGGAGCACCTGGTGCGGCGCGGTGCACAGTTTGTCCAAGGGGATCTGAGCGACCCGCTGCTGGCCCGCGATTTGTGCCTGGATGTCGAGGCCGTCGTGCATTGCGCCGGCTCCGTGGGGCTTTGGGGCCGCTACCAGGATTTTCACCAGGGCAATGTCCAGGTGACGGAAAATGTCGTCGAGGCCTGCCTCAAGCAGAAGGTTCGCCGCCTGGTTCATCTGTCCTCGCCGTCCATCTACTTCGACGGCCGTGATCACCTCGGGCTGACCGAAGAACAAGTGCCCAAGCGCTTCAAGCACCCCTACGCCGCCACCAAGTACCTGGCCGAGCAGAAGGTCTTCGGCGCCCAGGAATTCGGCCTCGAAGTGCTGGCCCTGCGCCCGCGTTTCGTGACCGGCGCCGGTGATATGAGCATTTTCCCGCGCCTGTTGAAAATGCAGCGCAAGGGGCGCCTGGCCATTGTTGGCAACGGGTTGAACAGGGTGGATTTCACCAGCGTGCAAAACCTCAATGAAGCATTGCTCAGCAGCCTGCTGGCGACCGATTCAGCCTTGGGCAAGGCCTACAACATCAGCAACGGGGCACCGGTTCCGCTATGGGACGTGGTCAATTATGTGATGCGTCAGATGGAAGTCCCACAGGTCCGGCGTTATCGTTCCTACGGCTTGGCTTACAGTGTCGCGGCCTTGAATGAAGGTTTCTGCAAGCTGTGGCCGGGCCGCCCCGAACCGACGCTGTCGCGCCTGGGCATGCAGGTCATGAACAAAAGTTTCACCCTGGACATCAGCCGGGCGCGGCATTATCTGGATTACGATCCGCAAGTCAGCCTGTGGACCGCCCTCGATGAATTTTGCGCTTGGTGGAGGGTCCAAAATGCCCGCTGATCGGCCCGTCATGAACCGAGTGTCATGTTCGGGGTCAATCGGTGCGGCGGGCGAGGGGGTTATACTCGCCGCATCACGCCATCACCGGTTTCTCAAAGGTTGAATCCATGCCCATGCGTAACGATGCCAACGACGACTTCGATGATGTACCGAGCCTGCGGATGCGGGCCGACATTCCCGATGACGATGATTTCCTGCCCAACCGCCAGCCCCACGTGCAAGCGCGCCCGGCGCCCGTGGCTGCGGCCAAGGTCAAGGGTCCCAGCACCGGGCCGCTGTGGGCATTGGTCGGCGCGCTGCTGTGTGCGTTCGGTTTCCTGGCCTGGTGGAGCTTCCAGCAGATTTCCATGATGGAGCAGCAATTGGTGGCTACCCAGGAAAGCTTCGCCCGGATCAGTGAAGATGCGGCGGGGCGCCTGCAGGAGTTTTCCGGCAAGGTCGTCGCCGGTCAGTCCAATGTGATGAGCGACAGTGAGGCCTTGAAACTGCAGATCAAGCAGTTGGAAAGCAAGCTGCAGGATCAGGGCAGGCAATTCGACAGCAAACTGCTGGAGCAGTACAAGCAACAGCAAGCCACCTTCGGCCCGTCCGCCGACCTGGACAAGGAACTGGCCCAGCTCATTGCCCAGGCCTCTGAACAGCAGAACACCAACACTCAACTGCAAGCGGCCAACAAGGAGCTCCAGGCCCAGGTCAAGACGCTGGCGACTGAAGTTACCGCCCTGAAAAGCCAGGGCGAGGGCGGTGCCCTGGATGCCCAGCTCAAGAGCATCGGCGCCGACATCACCGCCCTGAAAAGAGCCACCTCCAATTCTGCCATCGACCGTCTGGAACAGGACGTGATCGTGCTCAAGAGCCAGCAGGATAAGGGCGGCAACACCGCCGAGTTCGACGCCTTTCGCGGCCAGGTCACCCGTAACATCAACACTTTGCAAGCGCAGATCCAGCATTTGCAGCAGCAGCTCAACGCTCGGGCTCAGTGAGCCAGTGAAAGTGAGCGTGCCTGCGATAGCGCAGGGCCAGTGGCATCATGGGTGAATGTGCCACCGCCATCGCGAGCAAGCTCGCTCCCACCAACGCGGTCCAGTGTGGGAGCGAGCTTGCTCGCGATAGCGCCATCTCAGTCAATGTCCATATCCACTGATTTCCCCCAGCAATCCCCTGAATACTCGTACATCACCCCACGCCGTCTACGCTCTTGAAATACCAACAAGAACGAGGGGCGCGTATATGGGTTTTTTTCGCAGGATGGCCTGGCTGGGGGTAATGCTTGTGTTGGGGTTGGCACAGGCTCATGCAGCGACACCTGATGACGGCCAGGCGGCCCGGGCGCTGCTGGAGAAAGCCTTGGCCTATTACCACGACAACGGCGACAAAGCTTTTGCCGCCTTCAGTCGCCAAGGGGAATTCGTCGACAAGGATCGCTACGTCTTCGTGGTGGACACCCAGGGTGTGATGCTCGCCAGCGGCGGGCCTTCCTCGGCGCTGATCGGGCGAGACGTTTCCGAAGTGTTGGGACCGGATCTGCGCAAAGCCTTCAAGGACGCCTTGAAAACCCCCGAGGCCAGTGGCATCCAGCAAGCCGAGTACCGTTGGCAGAACTGGGCGGATGGCAAGGTCGAGCGCAAGCATGTGTATTTCCAACGCGTCGGCGAGCGAATCCTGGCCGTCGGCTACTACCTGCCACGGGCCTCTGCCGAGCAGGCCAGGGCCTTGCTCGACAAGGCTTCGAGCGATTTACTGAAAAACGAAAAAGCCACGCTGACGGCGGTTAACTCCCTTAAGGGCGGTTATCTGCAGGATGACTTGTATGTCTTTGTCGTCGATCTCAATACCCGGCGCTATGTCGGCCACGGCACCAACCTGCGATTGATCAATACCGACTTCGCCAAGGTCAAGGACCCCGATGGCAAGCCAGTGGGGGAACCGATCCTGGCCATGATCGGCAAGCAGGACGTGGGGGAGTATGAATATCGCTGGAAGAACCCGGTGACCGGCAAGGTCGAGGACAAGCACGCGTACCTGAAGAAGGTCGGGCATTTCCTGGTGGCGGTGGGGTATTACAGTCCTTGAGGCTGGCACCGAGGCGCGTGTATTTGTGGCGAGGGGATTTATCCCCGTTGGGCTGCGCAGCAGCCCCATAATCCATCAACCAACACGATCATTAGTTAGAACGCAGAGGGTTGCTGCGCAACCCAGCGGGGATAAATCCCCTCGCCACAGTGATCATGTCTCCGGTCTAAACAGTTCTGTGTATGGCAGGTTCCACAAAAAAAGGCCCGCATCGCTGCGGGCCTTTTGTCGGGTTGCTGCGGCAATCAGCCCGCCACCAACACCCGAATCGCCTCCAGGCGCAACGCGGCCTTCTCAAGCATCGCCAGGCCCTGCTCACGCTGTTGGCGCAGGGCCACCAGTTCGCTGTCGCGCACGGTCGGGTTGACCGCTTGCAGGGCGGTCAGGCGCGCCAGTTCCTCGTCGGTATCGGCGGCCAGGCGGCGCTGGGCCTCGGCCACGCGTTCGGCATGACGCGGGGCGATTTTCTCTTCGCCGGCGTTGATCCGTGGCGTCAGTTGGTCGCGCTGGGCCTGGATGAACTTGTTGGCGCTGGCACGGGGCACGCTTTCGAGCTGGTCGTTCAGGGTTTCGAACGAGACCCGGGCGGCCAGGTCGTTGCCGTTGGCGTCCAGCAGGCAGCGCAGGGCGGCCGGTGGCAGGTAGCGGCCCAGTTGCAGTGAGCGTGGGGCTACCACTTCACTGACGTAGAGCAATTCCAGCAACACGGTGCCAGGCTTGAGGGCCTTGTTCTTGATCAGCGCCACGGCGGTGTTGCCCATGGAGCCGGACAACACCAGGTCCATGCCGCCTTGCACCATCGGATGCTCCCAGGTGATGAATTGCATGTCTTCGCGAGACAGCGCCTGGTTGCGGTCGTAGGTGATGGTCACGCCTTCGTCGTCGCCCAGCGGGAAGCTGGCGTCGAGCATCTTTTCACTTGGCTTGAGGATCAGGGCGTTTTCCGAGTGGTCCTCGCTGTCGATGCCGAACGCGTCGAACAGGGTTTCCATGTAGATCGGCAGGGTGAACTGGTCGTCCTGCTCGAGAATGGCTTCCACCAGCGCATCGCCTTCACCCGCGCCGCCGGAGTTGAGCTCCAGCAAACGGTCGCGGCCGGTGTGCAGCTCAGCCTCCAGGCGCTCGCGTTCGGCGCGGGCCTCGTCGATCAGCGCTTGCCACTGGCCATCGTCGGCTTCTTCCAGCAAGGGCAGCAGGCGCGGGCCGAACTGATGCTGCAAGGCGTTACCGGTCGGGCAGGTGTTGAGGAAGGCATTCAGGGCTTCGTGATACCACTGGAACAAGCGCGCTTGCGGGCTGGTTTCCAGGTACGGCACATGCAGCTCGATGGTGTGTTTCTGGCCGATCCGGTCCAGACGGCCGATGCGCTGCTCCAGCAAGTCCGGGTGGGACGGCAGGTCGAACAGCACCAAATGATGGGCGAATTGGAAGTTACGGCCTTCACTGCCGATTTCCGAGCAGATCAGCACCTGGGCGCCGAATTCTTCGTCGGCGAAATAGGCTGCCGCGCGGTCGCGCTCCAGGATGTTCATGCCTTCGTGGAACACCGTGGCCGGGATGCCGGAACGCACGCGCAGGGCGTCTTCCAGGTCCATGGCGGTTTCGGCGTGGGCGCAGATCACCAGCACTTTAGTGCGCTTGAGCATTTTCAGCGTGTCGATCAGCCACTCGACCCGCGGGTCGAAACGCCACCAGCGCTCTTCTTCGCTGGCGTCCGGCTGGGCCTGGAAGCTGACTTCCGGGTACAGCTCGGCATGATCGCCCAACGGCAGCTCGAGGTATTCGTCCGGGCAGGGCAGCGGGTAGGCGTGTAGCTTGCGCTCCGGGAAGCCCTGCACCGCGGCGCGAGTATTGCGGAACAGCACGCGGCCGGTGCCGTGGCGGTCCAGCAATTCGCGGACCAGGCGGGCACTGGCTTCGACATCGCCGTCATTGACGGCGGTCAGCAAGGCTTCGCCTTCGTTGCCCAGGAAGCCGTGGATGGTCTTGTGGGCTTCGGGCGAGAGACGGCCCTTGTCCAGCAATTCCTGCACGGCTTCGGCCACCGGGCGATAGTTTTCGCTCTCGGCGCGGAAGGCCTTCAGGTCATGGAAGCGATTGGGGTCCAGCAGGCGCAGGCGGGCGAAGTGGCTGTCCTGGCCCAGTTGTTCCGGGGTCGCGGTCAGCAGCAGCACGCCCGGGATCGTCTCGGCGAGCTGTTCGACCAAGGCGTACTGCGGGCTGACCTGGTCTTCGTGCCAAACCAGATGGTGAGCTTCGTCGACCACCATCAGGTCCCAGCCGGCGGCGAACAGCGCGTCCTGGGCCTTCTCGTCGTCCACCAGCCACTCCAGCGCCACCAGGGCCAACTGGGTGTCTTCGAACGGGTTGCTGGCATCGCTTTCGATGAAGCGTTCTTCGTCGAACAGCGCGACTTGCAGGTTGAAACGCCGACGCATTTCCACCAGCCACTGATGCTGGAGGTTTTCCGGCACCAGGATCAGTACGCGATTGGCACGGCCGGAGAGCAGTTGACGGTGGATCACCAGTCCGGCTTCGATGGTCTTGCCCAGGCCGACTTCGTCCGCCAGCAACACCCGTGGTGCGATGCGGTCGGCCACTTCACGGGCAATGTGCAACTGGTGGGCGATTGGCTGTGCGCGTACGCCGCCCAGGCCCCAGAGCGAAGACTGCAACTGGCGACTGGTGTGCTCCAGGGTGTGGTAGCGCAGGGAGAACCAGGCCAGTGGGTCGATCTGACCGGCGAACAGACGGTCGCTGGCCAGGCGGAACTGGATGAAATTCGAGAGCTGGGTTTCCGGCAGGGTGACGACTTCGTTCTGCCCATTGAGGCCGTGGTAGACCAGCAGCCCATCGACATCATCGACTTCGCGCACGGTCATTTTCCAGCCTTCGAAGTGAGTGATCACATCGCCCGGGGAAAACCGTACACGGGTGAGCGGCGCATTCCGTAGCGCGTACTGGCGAGTGTCGCCAGTGGCCGGATAGAGCACGGTCAACAAGCGGCCGTCCTGTGCCAGAACGGTGCCTAAACCCAGCTCGGCTTCGCTGTCACTGATCCAGCGTTGCCCCGGTTGATACTGCTGCGCCATGCTGCCTGACTCCCGCCTTGAAAAAGCCGGTTATCTTAACGGAAGGAACCTTCAGACCAAAGGATTTACGCACGCTGATTCATTACCGACGACACGGAACTTAAGCTTGCCCTGCGATCAAACAAGCTCGGCCCCGGGGATTGCAGCAATGCCAACTGGGTCACAAGTTTCAGACCGGCGGTTCAAGCTGCCACTATCCTAGCCGACAACCTGAAGACAGGAGACCTTTATGTTGCCACCCATGCTCCCTTTGAGCGCCGTACCCATCACCGCTCAACAGGATCCGGTTCGCCAGCGACCGGACATACCGCCCGTGGTCCCGGTGCAGCAGAGCTCTAACGAAAGCACCATCGACCTGCAAAATCGCGACCCGGAAGAGGCCGCGCTGCTGTTGCGCGAAGAACAGCGTCGCCAGCAGGAGCGCCAAAGGCGCCGCCGCGAGGCCGATCAAGACCCTGAAGAACATCTGGCCGTACCGGGTACCGAACTCAATGCCGACAACACCGTGCCGGTGGTGCCGCTGATAGACGAAGAGTCCCGCCAGGGCCTGTGGGTCGATATCCAGATCTGATTCAGGCGTTTGCCCTCCCGCACAGGCTGGTCAACGCCGCCAACAGCACGCATCATGGGCACACCGCAATTCACTGCACGATGCCCACACGCCATGAGCCAAGACGACAAGCTGATCGACCTCAGTGCCGAGCGCGCCAAGCGCGTTCACGACCTCAATGAAAAACGCCTTAACGAAGTCCGTCAGGCTTTCGAACAGGCCATGCCTTTGGGCAAGCCCAAGAAAAAGCCGAAAAACAAACCGAAAAAGCGCTGAACCCCCTCGATCCATTGATGCAGATCAGTTATTGCCCCTCCTTTTCGCCCCGTTGCGGGCGTTATTGACCCCGGTCAATTTTCATCCAGGCCTGATTGGTTAACTTGAACCCATCGCAACAGGGGCAAGACCAGGAGGCCAGTCATGTTTTTCGATAATGTGGTGTTTGCCGGGGTGTTGACGGTCGGCCTCATGTTCGTATTTTTCGCAGGCTTTGGATTATTCATCTGGAAAGACGCACACAAGCGGAAAAAACCGTAGGTCTTTCCAGCGACAACGAGCACGCAAGGCATTTTGGGCGACTTCGGTCGCCCTTTTTTTTGAGCAGCAAATTTTTCTATTTCACACACAACAACTGTGGGAGCGAGCCTGCTCGCGATAGTGTCAGTTCAGCCAATATGAATAGTGGTTGACACACCGCTATCGCGAGCAGGCTCGCTCCCACAGGGTTTTCTGTTGGGCATAAAAAAAGGTGCGATCCGCCAGGACCGCACCTTTTTTGTGAGCTACTGGAATCAGCTACCCAAGGCCTTGGACGCCAGCCAGAACAACCCGGCCGACAGCGCCACCGTTGCCGGCAGGGTCAATACCCAGGCCAGCAGGATGTTGCGCACAGTGCCACCTTGCAGGCCGCTCTTGTTCGCGACCATGGTGCCGGCCACGCCCGAGGACAGTACGTGAGTGGTGGAGACCGGCAGGCTGAAGATGTTCGCCATGCCAATCATGCACGCGGTGGTGATCTGGGCCGACATACCCTGGGCGTAGGTCATGCCTTGTTTGCCGATCTTCTCACCGATGGTGAGCACCACACGCTTCCAGCCGACCATGGTACCCAGGCCCAGCGCCAGGGCGACCGCCAGGATCACCCAGAACGGGGCGTATTCGGTGGTACCGGTCAGGTCCTTGCGCAGCTTGTTCAGGTCGTCTTTTTCACGGGCGGCCAAGCCAGGCAACTTGCCGACCTTCTTCGCCGTGTCATCCAGGCAGAGCAGGTAGCGACGTACTTCGATACGGCTTTCAGACGGCAGCGAATGGTAGTCCGCCACACCTTTGAGGGTGCTGAGCAGCGCGTCGATGGTGGGTTCGGTCTGTTGCGGGTTGCAGCGGAATTTCTCCGGCAGATCGCCTTCCACGCTTTTACCCAGAGCCAGGAATTCCCCCAGGGATTCGCTGTTGCGCTGGTAGAACTGGCTCAGGTGCAAGGTCGCATCGCGGGTCCGCTCGATTTGATAGGTGGTGCTGCTCAGGTCGAGGACGAACTGCGAAGGCACGATGCCGATCAGCACCAGCATGATCAAGCCGATACCTTTTTGACCATCGTTGGAGCCGTGGACAAAGCTGACGGCCATGGCCGAGATCACCAGCACCAGGCGGTTCCAGAACGGCGGGTGTTTCTTGTCGTCGATCTTGCGGCGCTGCTCCGGCGTCTTGTGCATCTTCGACAGCGGACGCCACCACTTCAGGCCGATCAGCACCAGGGCGGCGATCAGGAAGCCGGCCATGGGCGAGAACACCAGGGAGGCGCCGATATCGATCGCCTTCTGCCAGTTCACCCCGTCGGCCAACGGGATATCGTTGATCAACGCGTTGGCCAGGCCCACGCCGAGGATCGAGCCGATCAAGGTATGGGAGCTGGACGCCGGGATACCGAAGTACCAGGTGCCCAGGTTCCAGGTGATGGCCGCTGCGAGCAGCGAAAACACCATGGCCAGCCCGTGTCCGGTGTTCACATTGATCAGCAGCTCCACGGGCAGCAGGTGAACGATGGCGTACGCCACCCCCACGCCGCCCAGCAGTACACCGAGGAAATTGAACACACCGGAAAAGAACACCGCCAGATGGGGCGGCATGGCTTTGGTGTAGATAACAGTGGCAACCGCGTTAGCGGTGTCATGAAAGCCGTTGATGAACTCGAAGGCGAGGACAAAAGCCAGGGCGAGCAAGAGGCTCACAAGCACCCAAGCATCCAGTCCGCTGAATAAATCGATCATGAAGGTTTTCTGACCCGGTCGTAAGGGGGCGCGATTATGCCAGAAAACCTTGGCAATCGATGCATTGCCTGCTCATCGGTAACATTCTTCAACGAAATAATTTGTAGGAAAGCCTCTGGTGCCAGGTTTTCCGCGGGGTACGTAACCCTTTGATTCAGGGGCGCAAAGCGCACCCGAACAGGATCGTCGCAAGCTGACGAGCGCCTCACGCGGTTGTATGAAATATCTGAAAGAAGGTCGGCCATAGACGCGTCCCAGCCGTCGGGCGGGGAAAGGATGGCGGCCCGCTCATGGCGGGCGTGCACTACGGTTTCCAGCCTGGGTGGCGACCGGAGACCTCTTCACAAGAACATCTGGCCCAGAGCGTCACTGCTCTTCGGCTTTGAGTTCTTTTTCCATCTTCTGGAGTTCCTGGGTGAAGGCCTGGTCCTGAACGGTGGCGCGCTTACGCCAGGGTTTGCGTTCCGGTTCAGGTTGCGCGGCGTAGGTGGTGATTTCCCCGCCGTAAACTTCCTTGTAACGTTGTTCCTGGCGCTCAAGTTCCGCGCGCAGTTCGTCTTTCGTCACAGTTCTACCTAATTAATTGAAATTGAATCTGGTGATACGCACTGCATGTAGACATGCAGACGGCCACGGCACCAGAGCTGACAGCTGACGTAGCATCAGGGCTTCGTGTTGTTGCCAATACAGGGGAAGCGATCCTTGAAGATGCTTCGGGCACCACGGTATCAACCACGGCGCCTGCGTATGGGAGCGGTCGATTGGCCGCACCGTCGCTGAATTGCATTATAGCGGTCTAGCTGAATAACACTATCGGGAAAAATTTAAAGGGCCTGCTGTTGTGTGAGTCGATGTTTGTATGTCCAAACTTGTGTCAATGAGGTTTCAGAAGATGCTGGCGAGTGCCGGTATCCTGATACCGTTCAAGGCGACAAGTTCAATATCGCCCGCATTCTTCACCTCAAACCGCTGCCACTGTCGCTCAACTTGTTATCGCGAGTTCGCCGGCTGGCGACGGGATTGCGATTATCGGTCGTCGGTTCGATAATCGAACGCTGTTGGCGGTCCGGCTCTTGTCGATCCGTCAGGCAGCCGCTTGTAATAGCCGTCATTCCCGGGGAAGGACCAGACATGAACGACCAATTGCGCAATGCCTTCACTTCAGTCGCGCCACCGATCGTCGCCTCGCCGGCCAAACGGATCCAGGCCCTGACCGGTGATCCCGACTTCATGACGTCCCTGGCCCGCGGGTTGGCCGTAGTCCAGGCCTTCCAGGAGCGCAAGCGGCACCTGACGATCGCCCAGATCAGCCACCGCACGGAAATTCCTCGCGCCGCCGTCCGGCGTTGCCTGCATACCTTGATCAAGCTTGGCTACGCCACCACGGACGGGCGCACCTATTCGCTGCTGCCCAAAGTGCTGACCCTGGGGCACGCCTATCTGTCCTCGACGCCCCTGGCCGTTTCCGCCCAGCCGTACCTGGACCGCATGAGCGAACAATTGCACGAAGCCTGCAACATGGCGACGCTCGAAGGCGACGACATCCTCTATATCGCCCGGTCCGCCACCACCCAGCGCCTGATTTCGGTCGATCTATCGGTTGGCGGGCGTCTGCCAGCCTATTGCACTTCAATGGGCAGGATTCTCCTGGCCGCCCTGGATGATGCATCGTTGCGTGACTACCTCGACCACGCCGACCTGCAAGCCAAGACCAGCCGGACCTTGCACACCCCCGAAGCGTTGCTTGAGTGCCTGCAACAGGTACGGCAGCAGGGCTGGTGCATCGTTGACCAGGAACTGGAGCAGGGCCTGCGTTCGATTGCCGTGCCGGTCTACGACGCTTCCGGCCAGGTGGTAGCGGCACTGAATGTCAGTACCCACGCCGGACGGGTCAGCCGCAATGAGTTGGAACAACGCTTCCTGCCCGGTCTGTTGGGGGCCAGTCGCGACTTGAGCGCGCAGCTGTTCACTTAAGCTGTTCGATAAACGCACACAGTCAGCGGCGATGAATTGACGGTCTTTGCCTGGCCTCATTAATGTCGCGCAGCGTCATCCGGCGAGTTTCGCCGGTCTCTGTCCGTTCGCCTGCGTTTCTTGCGTGGAATAAAAATAAAATGAACCAGCCCCAGACCTCCGTAGGCTCCTGCCTCGATGTGCAGTCCTTCATCAATGCCCAGCCCATTTCGCGCTACCAATGGCGGGTGGTGATTCTCTGTTTCCTGATTGTCTTCCTCGACGGCCTCGATACGGCGGCCATGGGTTTCATCGCCCCGGCCCTGTCCCAGGATTGGGGGATCGATCGCGCCAGCCTTGGCCCGGTGATGAGTGCCGCGCTGATCGGCATGGTCTTCGGCGCGCTAGGTTCCGGGCCATTGGCTGACCGCTTCGGGCGAAAAGTCGTGTTGGTGGGCGCGGTCCTGCTGTTTGGCGCGTTCAGCCTGGCGTCGGCCTACAGCACCAGCGTCGATCAATTGTTGGTGTTGCGCTTCCTCACCGGCCTGGGATTAGGCGCCGGGATGCCGAACGCTACCACCTTGCTCTCGGAATACACCCCGGAGCGCAAGAAATCCCTGTTGGTGACCAGCATGTTCTGCGGCTTCAATCTGGGCATGGCCGGCGGCGGGTTCATCTCCGCCAAGCTGATCCCGGCATTCGGCTGGCACAGCCTGTTGCTGATCGGCGGGATCCTGCCATTGATCCTGGCGGTCGTCCTGCTGTTGTGGCTGCCGGAGTCGGCGCGTTACCTGGTGGTGCGCAATCGCGGCAGCGACAAAGTGCGCAAGACCTTGGCGCCGATCGATCCGGCCATCGTCGCCCAAGCGGCGAGCTTCAGTGTGCCGGAACAGAAAACCGTGAAGGCCCGCAACGTGCTGGCGGTGATTTTCTCCGGCACCTACAGCGTCGGTACGTTATTGCTGTGGCTGACCTATTTCATGGGCCTGGTGATCGTCTACCTGTTGACCAGTTGGTTGCCGACCCTGATGCGCGACAGCGGCGCGAGCATGGAACAGGCTGCGTTTATCGGTGCGTTGTTTCAGTTTGGCGGCGTGTTGAGCGCTGTCGGGGTGGGCTGGGCGATGGACCGGTTCAATCCGCACAAGGTCATCGGCCTTTTCTATCTGATGGCCGGGCTGTTTGCCTACGCGGTGGGGCAGAGCCTGGGCAACATCACCTTGCTCGCCACGCTAGTGCTGGTGGCGGGCATGTGTGTCAACGGCGCGCAATCGGCGATGCCATCCCTGGCCGCGCGTTTCTACCCGACCCAGGGCCGTGCCACCGGTGTGTCGTGGATGCTGGGTATCGGTCGTTTCGGCGCGATCCTCGGCGCCTGGATGGGCGCGACCCTGCTGGGCCTGGGCTGGAATTTCGAACAGGTCCTGACTGCCTTGGTGATCCCGGCGGCCCTGGCCACCACGGCGGTGGTGATCAAGGGCATGGTCAGCCATGCGGATGCGACCTGATCCAAGGACTATGAGTCCTGTGATGGATCTGTGGGAGCGAGCCTGCTCGCGAAACGTTGGGTCAGCCCCACATGCGGTGGCTGACACACCGCTATCGCGAGCCGGCTCGATCCCACAAGGTCGGAGTGTCTGAAAAAATCGATAGCCAAACAACAATCTGTTCGATAAACGAACACTCAGTCGATTATCGGATTGTTCGGCCTTTTCCCGCAGCTTAATCTTCAGTCACTCCGGCGCCTAACCTCGCGCCTTTTTCTTCATGTCGGTCTACTGGAAAACGGGAGCCTGCCCCATGGCTGAAATCCTTTCGCTGCACGA
This sequence comes from Pseudomonas sp. 43mfcvi1.1, assembly GCF_900115935.1. NCBI lineage: Bacteria > Pseudomonadati > Pseudomonadota > Gammaproteobacteria > Pseudomonadales > Pseudomonadaceae > Pseudomonas > Pseudomonas sp. 43mfcvi1.1. The sequence continues at coordinate 177,170 of NZ_UETT01000015.1, forward strand.
CGCGGTGAAGCAATTCGTCAACGACGGCGATACCGTCGCGCTCGAAGGCTTCACTCATCTGATTCCGACGGCGGCGGGTCATGAAATCATTCGTCAGGGCAAGAAAGACCTGACCCTGGTGCGCATGACGCCTGACCTGATCTACGACCAGTTGATCGGCGCCGGCTGTGCTCGCAAGTTGATTTTTTCCTGGGGCGGCAACCCTGGCGTCGGGTCGTTGCACCGCCTGCGCGATGCAGTGGAGAAACAATGGCCGCACCCGCTGGAGATCGAGGAACACAGCCATGCCGACCTGGCCAACGCCTACGTCGCTGGCGCCTCCGGCCTGCCGTTCGCGGTGTTGCGGGCCTACGCCGGCTCCGACCTGCCGAAGGTCAACCCGTTGATCAAGAGCGTGACCTGTCCCTTCACCGGTGAAGTCTTGGCCGCCGTACCTTCGGTGCGCCCGGACATCACGGTGATCCACGCCCAGAAAGCCGACCGCAAGGGCAATGTGTTGCTGTGGGGCATTCTCGGTGTGCAGAAAGAAGCCGCCCTGGCCGCCAAGCGTTGCATCGTCACCGTGGAAGAAATCGTCGACGACCTGAATGCGCCGATGAACGCCTGTGTCCTGCCGACCTGGGCGTTGAGCGCCGTGTGCCTGGTACCGGGCGGGGCCCATCCGTCCTACGCCCATGGCTACACCGAACGTGACAATCGTTTCTACCAGGCGTGGGATCCGATCGCCCGGGATCGTGAGACGTTTACTGCATGGATCGATGAATACATCCATGGCACCAAGGATTTCAGTGAGTTCCAGGCCAGACTGGCAGCCGCTTCGCAGGTGAAATCATGACTTACTCCACCAATGAAATGATGACCGTCGCCGCGGCGCGTCGCTTGCAGAACAACGCCGTATGCTTCGTTGGCATCGGCCTGCCGTCGAAAGCGGCCAACCTGGCGCGGCTGACCTCGTCGCCGGATGTAGTGCTGATCTACGAGTCTGGTCCGATCGGTGCCAAGCCCAGCGTGCTGCCGTTGTCCATTGGCGACGGTGAGTTGGCGGAAACCGCCGATACCGTCGTCCCGACCGGGGAGATTTTCCGCTACTGGTTGCAGGGCGGGCGTATTGACGTCGGTTTCCTCGGCGCTGCCCAGGTCGACCGCTTCGGCAACATCAACACCACGGTGGTGGGCGACTATCATCAGCCGAAAGTCCGCCTGCCGGGTGCTGGTGGCGCACCGGAAATCGCCGGTTCGGCCAAGAGCGTGTTGATCATCCTCAAGCAGTCGGCACGTTCGTTTGTCGACAAGCTGGACTTCATCACCTCGGTCGGTCATGGCGAGGGTGGCGATTCGCGCAAGCGCTTGGGCCTGCCAGGTGCCGGTCCCGTGGGCATCATCACCGACCTGTGCATCATGGAGCCGGAAGCCGGCAGCCATGAGTTCGTGGTCACCGCGCTGCACCCCGGCGTGACCCGCGAGCAAGTCATTGCCGCCACCGGGTGGGCGATCCGTTTCGCCGACCAGGTGCAAACCACCGCCGAACCGACCGAGGTGGAGCTGCGCGCATTGCGCGATCTTGAAGCTCGTACCGCGGCGGCCCACGGCCAGGCACCGGGAGAAGCCTGATGCGCGACGTGTATATCTGTGATGCGATTCGAACCCCTATCGGCCGGTTTGGCGGCGGTCTATCCGCTGTGCGCGCCGATGACCTGGCGGCCGTGCCGATCAAGGCGCTGATGGAGCGCAACCCATCGGTGGACTGGAGCTCTGTGGACGAGGTGTTCCTCGGCTGCGCCAACCAGGCGGGTGAAGACAACCGCAACGTGGCGCGCATGGCGCTGTTGCTGGCAGGCCTGCCAGAGAGCATTCCCGGGGTGACCCTCAACCGCCTCTGTGCCTCGGGCATGGACGCTGTAGGCACGGCGTTTCGCGCCATTGCCAGCGGTGAAATGGATTTGGCCATCGCTGGCGGCGTGGAGTCGATGTCCCGCGCACCGTTCGTGATGGGCAAGGCCGACTCGGCGTTCTCGCGCAACATGAAACTGGAAGACACCACCATCGGCTGGCGCTTCATCAACCCATTGATGAAAGCCCAGTACGGTGTGGACGCGATGCCACAGACGGCGGACAACGTGGCCGACGATTACGCCGTGTCGCGCGCCGACCAGGATGCTTTCGCCCTGCGCAGCCAACAACGCACGGCAGCGGCCCAGGCCGCAGGATTTTTCGCCGAGGAAATCGTTGCGGTGCGCATTGCTCATAAGAAAGGCGAAACCGTGGTCGAGCAGGACGAGCACCCTCGCGCTGACACCACGCTGGAAACCTTGAGCAAACTCAAACCGGTCAATGGCCCGGACAAGACCGTCACTGCCGGCAACGCCTCGGGTGTGAACGATGGCGCGGCGGCGTTGATCCTGGCGTCGGCCGAAGCGGTGAAGAAACACGGCCTGACGCCACGGGGCAAAGTGCTGGGCATGGCCAGTGCCGGCGTGGCGCCACGGGTGATGGGCATCGGCCCGGTGCCGGCGGTGCGCAAGCTCACTGAGCGCCTGGGCCTGGCGGTCGCCGATTTCGATGTGATCGAACTCAATGAAGCCTTCGCCAGCCAGGGCCTGGCGGTGCTGCGCGAACTGGGGCTGGCGGACGATGCGCCGCAGGTCAACCCTAACGGCGGCGCCATTGCCCTGGGCCATCCGTTGGGCATGAGCGGGGCGCGCTTGGTGATGACGGCGCTGCACCACTTGGAAAAGACCGGTGGCAAGAAAGGCCTGGCGACCATGTGCGTCGGCGTCGGCCAGGGTCTGGCATTGGCAATCGAACGCGTCTGACGCGTCGTTCTACTAATAAGAAACCGAGGAATGCTACATGACTGACAAGCCTGGTTATCGTCGCCCTCAAGCGGGCACCCAGCCGGAGTATCTGCACCCGCCGTACCAGTCCACCAACCTGCGCTCGCCATCCAAGCCGTTGGTGTATCTGCCTCACTCGCTGTCGGAAATCACCGGTCCGACCATAGGCGCCGACCGCGTGCAGGAGAAGGACAACGACCTGACCGCCCAGCATGCCGGCGAGCCGTTGGGGGAACGGATCATCATTCACGGACGGGTGCTGGATGAGCACGGCCAGCCGGTGCCGGGCATCCTGGTGGAGATCTGGCAGGCCAACGCCGCCGGTCGCTACAACCATGACCGTGACAACCATGACGCGCCGCTGGACCCGAACTTCACCGGCACCGGTCGCACCATTACCGACGCCGACGGCTGGTATCAGTTCCAGACCATCAAGCCCGGTGCTTATCCGTGGGGCAACCACCACAATGCCTGGCGCCCGGCGCATATCCATTTCTCACTGTTCGGGCCGAGCATTCTGACGCGCCTGGTGACGCAGATGTATTTCCCCGGCGATCCGTTGCTGGCCTACGACCCGATCTATAACTGCGTGCCGGACACCCGCGCCAAGGAACGCCTGATCGCCAGTTTCGACCTGGAAAAAACCGTCCCTCACTACGCCCTCGGTTACCGCTGGGACATCGTCTTGCGCGGCCGCGATGCCACGCCGATGGAGAAATAAGATGACGCTCACCGCCACCACATCCCACACCGTTGGCCCTTACTACCATATCGGCCTGACCTGGCTGAACCGTGAAGACCTGACTGTTGCCCAAACCCTTGGCCAACGCGTGGCGATCACCGGGCAGGTGGTCGACGGCAATGGTGAATTCGTCAACGACGCCATGCTGGAAGTCTGGCAGGCCAACGCCGCCGGTAAATACGCCCACCCCGAAGACGACCAGGACAAGCCCCTGGACCCGCATTTCGAAGGCTTCGGTCGGGTGCCGGTGGACGCTGAAGGGCGCTTTCGCTTCACCACCATCAAGCCAGGCACAGTGCCAGGGTTGAGCGGCACGACCCAGGCACCGCACCTGGTAGTGCTGGTGTTCGCCCGCGGGTTGGTCAAGCATTTGCTGACGCGCATCTACTTCGATGGCGAGCCGACCAACGAAACCGACCCGCTGTTGGCCTGCGTGCCCGAGGAACGTCGTGCCACCATTGTGAGCAAACCCGATGCCTCGGGCGTGTATCAGTGGAACGTGATCCTGCAGGGCACGGATGCCGAGACGGTGTTCTTCGACTACTGAGTGATTACACCTGTGGGAGCGAGCCTGCTCGCGATAGCGGTGGGTCAGCTTGCATCCATTATTGAATGTGCCGCCCTCATCGCGAGCAGGCTCGCTCCCACATGGCGGCGGCACAGGCAATGCAATACTGTGGAACGGGACTGTTACGAAGTGTGTCTAGACTCTGTCCAGTCCCCAACGAGTGAATAGCCCATGACCATCCCAATCAGCCACTACACCGGTGAAGAACGCAGCAAGCGCATCTTCGCCATCGTCGGTGCCTCATCCGGCAACCTGGTCGAATGGTTCGACTTCTATGTCTATGCGTTTTGTGCGATTTATTTCGCGCCGGCGTTTTTTCCGTCGGACAACCCCACGGTGCAACTGGTCAACACGGCGGGTGTGTTCGCCGCCGGGTTCCTGATGCGACCCATCGGTGGCTGGATTTTCGGCCGGGTGGCGGACCGTCACGGGCGCAAGAATTCGATGATGATTTCGGTGCTGATGATGTGCTTCGGCTCGTTGCTCATCGCGTGCCTGCCCACCTACAAAGACATCGGCGTCTGGGCGCCGGTGCTGCTGTTGTTCGCACGCCTGTTACAAGGCTTGTCGGTGGGTGGCGAGTACGGCACCACCGCTACTTACATGAGCGAAGTCGCCCTCAAGGGCCAGCGTGGTTTTTTTGCTTCGTTCCAGTACGTGACGCTGATCGGCGGGCAACTGCTGGCGGTGTCGTTGGTGGTGATCCTGCAGCAGTTTCTCAACGAGGACGAACTGCGCGCCTATGGCTGGCGGATCCCGTTCGTGGTGGGCGCCCTGGCTGCGTTGATCTCCCTGTTCCTGCGGCGCTCACTGAAGGAAACCAGCAGCAAGGAAATGCGCGAGAACAAGGACGCCGGCAGTATCGCGGCGCTGTTTCGCGACCACAAGGCCGCGTTCATCACCGTGCTGGGCTACACCGCTGGCGGCTCGCTGATTTTCTATACCTTCACCACCTACATGCAGAAATACCTGGTGAACACCGCCGGCCTGCACGCCAAGACCGCCAGCTACATCATGACTGGCGCGTTGTTCCTCTATATGTGCATGCAGCCGCTGTTCGGCATGCTGGCGGACAAGATCGGCCGGCGTAATTCCATGCTCTGGTTCGGTGGCCTGGGGGCGTTGTGCACGGTGCCGATCCTGCTGACCCTCAAAAGCATCAGCAGCCCGTTCCTGGCGTTCGTCCTGATCACGTTGGCGCTGGCGATCGTCAGTTTCTACACGTCGATCAGTGGCTTGGTGAAAGCGGAAATGTTTCCACCTGAAGTGCGGGCGCTGGGAGTAGGGTTGGCGTACGCGGTGGCCAATGCGATTTTTGGCGGTTCGGCCGAGTACGTCGCCTTGAGCCTGAAGGCACAGGGCATGGAGAACGCCTTTTATTGGTATGTCACGGTGATGATGGTGGTGGCGTTCCTGTTCAGCCTGCGCCTGCCCAAGCAACCGGCATACTTGCATCACGACCTTTGACTCAACTGCGCCGACCCTTGAGGCCGGCGCTCCCAAGGACTGTTTATGAGCGACCGACTGGGCAATCAACTGTTCGATGCCTACTTCACCGCCCGCGACATGCGCGAGGTGTTCTGCGATGCGGGCCGGCTCCAGGCCATGCTCGACGTCGAGGCGGCATTGGCCCGGGCCGAAGCGCGGGTGGGTTTGATTCCCCAGAGCGCGGTGGCGCCAATTGAGCAGGCCTGCCGTGCCCAGCTTTACGATTTTTCGGCCTTGAGCGAAGCGATCGCCAGTGCCGGCAATTCGGCGATCCCGCTGGTCAAGGCGTTGGGCAAACGCATCGCCGCCGAGGATGCTGAAGCCGAACGCTACGTGCACCTGGGCGCAACCAGCCAGGACGTGATGGACAGCGGGTTGGTGCTGCAACTGCGCCAGGCGTTGGGCTTGATCGAGGCAGAACTGGCCCAGCTGGCCGGCACCCTGGCCCGCCAAGCCGAACGCTACGCCGCCACTCCGCTGGCCGGGCGTACCTGGTTGCAGCATGCCACGCCGGTGACCCTGGGTATGAAAATCGCTGGTTGGCTGGGAGCGATCACCCGCAGTCGGCAACGTCTGAAAGAACTCAAGCCACGCTTGCTGGTGCTGCAATTTGGCGGCGCCTCTGGAACGCTCGCCGCCTTGGGCGAACACGCCTTGCCCATCGCCGAAGCCTTGGCTGCCGAACTACAACTGAACCTGCCGGAACAACCGTGGCACACCCAACGCGACCGCCTGGTGGAGTTCGGCTCGGTGTTGGGTTTGATCGCCGGCAGCCTGGGCAAGCTGGGCCGCGACATCAGCCTGTTGATGCAGACCGAGGCTGGCGAAGCGTTCGAACCGTCGGCGCCGGGCAAGGGCGGTTCGTCGACCATGCCCCACAAACGCAACCCGGTGGGCGCGGCGGTGCTGATCGGTGCGGCGACGCGGGTGCCGGGCTTGTTGTCGACATTGTTCAGCGCCATGCCCCAGGAACATGAGCGCAGCCTGGGCCTGTGGCACGCCGAATGGGAAACCCTGCCGGAGATCTGCTGCCTGATATCCGGTGCCTTGCAACAGGCGCGATTGCTGGCCGAAGGGCTGGAAGTCGACGCGGCGCGCATGGCCCGCAACCTGGAACTGACCCAGGGGTTGGTGCTGGCCGAAGCGGTAAGCATCGTCCTGGCCCAGCGGGTGGGGCGCGACACGGCGCATCATCTGCTGGAGCAATGTTGCAAGCGCGCCGTGGCCGAACAACGGCATCTGCGGGACGTGTTGGGGGACGAACCCCAGGTCACTGCACAGTTGTCCGCTGCTGAAATCGATCATCTACTCAACCCCGCTCACTACCTCGGCCAGGCCCAGACCTGGGTCGCCCGAGCGGTGGCCGAACACCTTGCCTTGAACGCCTGAAAGGAGATTGTTGTGGGATTCGTCAAACTCGCCGAGGGCGATCTGAATTACCGATTGGACGGGCCGCAAGAGGCCCCGGTGCTGGTGCTTTCAAACTCCCTCGGCACTGACCTGCACATGTGGGATGCGCAGGTCCCGGCTTTCAGCGAACACTTTCGCGTATTGCGTTTTGACACCCGTGGCCATGGCCAGTCGCTGGTCACCGAAGGGCCCTATAGCATCGAACAACTGGGCCGCGATGTGCTGGCGATGCTTGATCAGTTGGGCATCGACAAGGTGCATTTCTGTGGCTTGTCCATGGGCGGGTTGATCGGCCAATGGCTGGGGATCAATGCCGGTGAGCGGCTACATAAACTGGTGGTGTGCAACACTGCCGCGAAGATCGGTGACCCCTCGGTATGGAACCCGCGCATCGAAACCGTGCTGCGTGATGGCAAGGCGGCGATGGTGGCGTTGCGCGATGCCTCGATTGCCCGTTGGTTTACCCCAGACTTCGCCGAGGCGCAGCCTGCGACGGTGAAACAAATCACTGACATGCTCGCCGCCACTTCGCCCCAGGGCTATGCGGCCAACTGTGCGGCGGTGCGCGATGCCGATTTTCGCGAGCAACTGTCGTCGATCCAGGTGCCGCTGCTGGTGATTGCCGGCACTGAAGATGCTGTGACGCCGCCGTCGGGTGGGCACTTTATCCAGGAGCGGGTCAGTGGCGCCGAGTACGCCGAGTTTTATGCCGCGCACCTGTCCAACGTCCAGGCCGGCGCTGCGTTCAGCGCCCGGGTGCTGGATTTCCTGCTTGATTCTGGCCGAGCCTGAGGAGTTTTTTGTGGACGAGAAACAACGTTACGACGAAGGCATGCAGGTACGCCGCGCGGTGCTGGGCGATGCCCATGTCGACCGCAGCCTCAATGCCTTGACCGAGTTCAACAGCGAATTTCAGGAGATGATCACCCGTCATGCCTGGGGCGACATCTGGACCCGCCCGGGCCTGCCGCGCCACACCCGCAGCCTGATCACCATCGCCATGCTGATCGGCATGAACCGTAATGAGGAACTCAAGCTGCACCTGCGCGCCGCCGCCAACAACGGCGTGAGCCGCAGCGAGATCAAGGAAGTGATCATGCAGAGCGCGATCTACTGCGGCATTCCGGCGGCCAACGCCACCTTCCACCTGGCCGAGTCGGTGTGGGATGAGCTGGGTGTCGAATCCCGGTCTTAACATCCACCGCTAATTCCTGTGGGAGCGGGCTTGCTCGCGAAAGCGGTGGGCCAGTTGGCGATGATGTTGGATGGACCACCGCCTTCGCGAGCAAGCCCGCTCCCACACTGGATCTTCAGTGAGTACAAATTTTGTGCCCGACACTGATCCCCCTGTGGGAGCGAGCTTGCCCGCGATAGCGGCGGGTCAGCTTGCATCGATCTTGAATGAGATGACGCCATCGCGAGCAAGCTCGCTCCCACACCGGTACAGCCTCCACCCCATGTTGGCTCTTACAGCAAGCTGATCGGATAGCTGACAATCAACCGGTTTTCATCGAACTCATTAGTGCTGTAGTCCCGACGCATCGTCGAGTTACGCCATTTCACATTCAGACTCTTGAGCGCGCCGCTCTGTACGGTGTAGGCCAGCTCACTTTCCCGGCCCCATTCCTTGCCATCGTCGACCGTGGCGGTGTGCACATTGTCGCCGCTGATGTAGCGGTTCATCAGGGTCAGGCCCGGCACGCCGACGGCGGCGAAGTTGAAGTCGTGGCGCAACTGCCAGGATTTTTCCTTGGCGTTGTCGTAACTGGAGTTGTAGCTGTCGTTGGCCAGGGTGCCGCCGCTGGTGCCGTTGACGCGCATCCAGGCGTCATCACCGCCGACTTTCTGCAGGCCGACGTAGAACGTGTTGCCACCGTATTTCGCCGAGAGCATGGCGAACGCGGTTTTGTTGTCCAGGTCGCCGGCCAGCGCGCTGCCGTCTTCCTTGCCGATGAAGTAGCCAAGGTTGGCGCCCAGGGTCCAGTCGCCGATGGGCTGGCTGTGGGTCAGGTTGAAATATTGCTGCTGGTAGATGTCGGACAGTTCCGCGTACCAGACGCCGACCTGGGTGCGTTTTTCGTTGAAAGCGTATTCGCCGCCGCCGAAGTTGAAACGGTCGGACGTGAAGGCGCCGCGGCCGTTCATGGACATGTCTTCCATGCTCGCGTCGTTGCGCGGGCTGTTGGCGCGGAACTGGCCGCCGTAGAGGGTCAAACCGCTGATTTCGGTGGAGGTCACCTGGCCGCCACGGAAGGTTTGCGGCAGGGAGCGACCATCGTCGGAGCGCAGGATTGGCAGCACTGGCATCCATTCGCCGACCTTCAGTTCGGTCTTCGACACCTTGGCCTTGAGAGCCACGCCCAGGCGACCGAAGTCATCGGCAGGACGGCCGTCATCGTGCACCGGCAGCAACTGGGTGCCCGCCGTGCCACGGCCGCCGTCGAG
>NZ_UETT01000020.1:0-111437 GCF_900115935.1 Pseudomonas sp. 43mfcvi1.1
AAGACCAAACCCACACTGCCCTATCAGCTACTTCCTGGCTTCGATGACCTGAAGCCTGCCCCCTTCGAAACCTACTTAACTCATTGAATCTCAAGGAGTTTTCCGTTTCGACTGCGCCGGAAGTGGGGCGAATTATAGACGTCCAGAATTTGCCGTCAACCCTTAATTACGCTTTTGTTGCGGAAGGAACTTTCCTGCCCAGCAAACGCGGGATCCGGCGCATCACCGGCGGCACCCTCAGCAGCAACAGTACGCCACCTATAAAGGCGTATATCGCCCACTCCTTCAGATCCGCCCGCACGATCCACAGCATATGCAACAACCCAAGCCCTAGGATCAGATAAACCAGGCGATGCAATTTCTTCCAGCGCACACCAAGCCGTCGCTGACTGTAGCGATTGGATGTGACCGCCAGCGCCAACAAACCGAGGAACCCGAGCGCCCCGACGATAATGTAAGGCCGCTTGCTCAACTCCACGCCCAACTGCGACCAGTCGAACCCCAATATGAACGCCGCATACCCACTCAAATGCAACACCACATAAGCAAAGCACCACAACCCCAACTGCCGCCGGACGGCGATCCACCCCGCCCACCCCGTCAGTTTCTGCAGCGGTGTCATGCTCAAGGTGATCAGCAACAGAATCAGCGTCCCCAACCCGAGCCGATCCACCAGGACTTTGCCCGGGTCAGGACCCAGCGCGTTCATCAAGGCCTCGTAAAGCCAGAACAACGGCCAGACCGCCGCCGCGATGAAGACGCCAATTCGCCAGACAGGAAAACGCATCAGTAGTCCTTCCTCAGGTCCATCCCCGCATATAAAGAAGCGACTTCATCCTGATAGCCGTTGAACATCAACGTATCGCGGACATTGGGGCTGAACAGCCCACTGGGCAGACGGCGTTCATGTGCCTGGGTCCAACGCGGGTGATCGACTGTCGGATTGACGTTGGCATAGAAGCCGTACTCATCAGACGCAATGCTTTGCCAAGTCGTCTTCGGCTGCTCACTCACCAGACTGATCCGCACAATCGACTTCACACTTTTGAAACCGTACTTCCACGGCACCACCAACCGCAACGGCGCGCCGTTCTGGTTCGGCAACTCCCGCCCGTACATCCCTACCGCCAGGATGGCCAGCGGGTTCATCGCCTCATCCAATCGCAAGCCTTCGACATACGGCCAGTCGATCAAAGCGAAACCTGAACGCTGCCCGGGCATGGTCTTGGGATCCTGCAGAGTCTCGAAGCGAATGTATTTAGCCTTGGAGGTCGGCTCGACCTGCTTGAGCAATGCAGAGATGGGAAAGCCGATCCACGGAATGACCATCGACCAAGCCTCGACACAGCGCAATCGATAAATACGCTCTTCCAGTTGATAAGGCTTCATGAAGTCTTCCAACCCATAGCGTCCCGGCTTGCCCACTTCCCCGTCCACTACCACGCTCCAGGGCTCGGTCTTCAAGGATCCGGCATTGGCTGCCGGATCCCCCTTGTCGGTCCCGAACTCATAGAAGTTGTTGTAATGAGTCGCGTCCTTGAACGGTGTAATGGGCTCATTCTTGACCGTGACCGCCCCCCATTGGGTAGACGGTAGTTTCTCGACAAACCAGGACGGAGCCTTGCCGGGCTCGACATCGGCGTAACGCGCCGCATCGGCCGCGCCGGCCCATCGCGGCAAGCTGCTCACGGCGAGACCCGCCATGGTGGCCCCCAGGACTTGACGACGGGATAGATAGAGGGATTCGGGCGTGACATCCGATTCACGGCAGTCGGACGACTTGGGGATCTTGATCAGCATGACAACTCCGCAGTATTGGAGGGCAGATGCACCAATAGACTGCGGAGTATGGGGGAAATTACATTAAGGCAACGTTTAGCGTCGACGAAGACGCAGCAAGTACTGCACCGGGCCGGAAGCGGCATAGGCAAGGAACACCAGCAGCAGGATACGCGGCGGGTCACTGAACACCACGGCAAATACCAGCACCACCGCCAGAATCGCAACGAACGGCACACGGCCCTTCAGATCCAACTCCTTGAAGCTGTTGTACTTGATGTTGCTGACCATCAGCATCCCGGCCGCCGCAACCAGCAACGCCACCAGGAACGACATCTTCGAACCCTGGATGCCGTAGTCGCTGAATGCCCAGACGACACCGGCCACGACACCGGCCGCAGCCGGACTGGCCAGGCCAATGAAGTAGCGCTTGTCAGCCTTGCCTACTTGCGTGTTGAAACGCGCCAGGCGCAACGCCGCACCTGCCACGTAGATAAAGGCGACCATCCAGCCGACCTTGCCCATGTCCCCCAGCGCCCAGCCAAATGCCAGCAAGGCGGGAGCCACGCCAAAAGCGACCATGTCGGACAGCGAATCGTACTCGGCGCCGAACGCGCTCTGGGTATTGGTCATGCGGGCGACACGCCCGTCCAGGCCATCGAGCACCATGGCGACGAAGATCGCGATGGCGGCGAACGCGAAGTAGCGGCTCGCCCCTGCGCTATCGCCGGCGCTCAAGGCGGCCTGGGCACTCATGGAACTGATGATGGAATAGAAACCGGCGAACAGGTTCGCGGTGGTGAACAGGTTCGGCAGCAGATAGATGCCACGATGCCGGACCTTACGGCCTTCAGCGTCATGGCCTTCTTCGATGTGCTCATCGATGGGCAACAGGCTTTCGGCGTCAGGAGCCTGGTTTGGCTCGTCGGGACGTTCGCTCATGGACAATACCTTGCAACGGTGTGAAAAAATTCGACAGATGTCTGGGTCGACGGTTCGGCCGCAAACGATGCAGCTTTATACCAGAAGCCACCGCCCAAACGAAAAAACGCGGCCAAGGCCGCGTTTTTCGATCAAGCTCGCGACTTAGTTCTTGGTTTTGTCGACGATCTTGTTGGCGCTGATCCACGGCATCATCGAGCGCAGTTGCTCGCCGATGATTTCGATGCCATGGGCGGCGTTATTGCGACGCTTGGCGGTCATCGAAGGATAGCCGGTGGCGCCTTCGCTGATGAACATCTTGGCGTATTCGCCGTCCTGAATACGTTTCAGGGCGTTGCGCATGGCCTGGCGGGACTCGGCGTTGATGACTTCCGGGCCAGTCACGTACTCGCCGTACTCGGCGTTGTTGGAGATCGAGTAGTTCATGTTGGCGATGCCGCCTTCGTACATGAGGTCAACGATCAGCTTCAGTTCGTGCAGGCATTCGAAGTAGGCCATTTCTGGCGCGTAGCCAGCTTCAACCAGGGTTTCGAAACCGGCCTTGACCAGCTCGACGGTACCGCCACACAGAACGGCTTGCTCGCCGAACAGGTCGGTTTCGGTTTCGTCCTTGAAGGTGGTTTCGATGATGCCGGTACGACCGCCACCCACGCCAGCGGCGTAGGACAGGGCCACGTTCTTGGCGTTGCCGGACGCATCCTGATAGATCGCGATCAGGTCAGGGATACCGCCGCCCTTCACGAACTCGGAACGCACGGTGTGGCCCGGGGCCTTCGGCGCGATCATGATCACGTCGAGGTCGGAACGCGGAACAACCTGGTTGTAGTGGATCGAGAAGCCGTGGGAGAAGGCCAGGGTCGCGCCTTTCTTGATGTTCGGCTCAATTTCGTTCTTGTACAACGCGCCCTGGAACTCGTCCGGGGTCAGGATCATCACCAGGTCGGCAGCGGCAACGGCAGAAGCCACGTCAGCGACTTTCAGGCCATGGGCCTCAGCCTTGGCAACGGTGGCCGAGCCTTTACGCAAGCCGACGGTCACGTCAACGCCAGAGTCCTTCAGGTTGCACGCCTGGGCGTGACCTTGGGAACCGTAGCCGATGATGGCGACTTTCTTGCCCTGGATGATCGACAGGTCGCAGTCTTTATCGTAGAAAACTTTCATGAAATTCCCCTATATCCGGCCGTTCAGGCCATTCGCTAATTTGGTTTAGATGCTCAGTACTTTGTCGCCACGGGCAATCCCGGTGACGCCACTGCGTACGGTTTCCAGAATCGAGGCAGTACCGATCGATTGAATGAAACTGTCGAGCTTGTCGCTGGTACCGGTCAACTGAACGGTATAGACGCTGGCGCTGACATCGACGATCTGCCCACGATAAATATCGGTAGTACGTTTGATCTCGGCGCGCTGGGCGCCGGTGGCCTTGACCTTGACCAGCATCAGCTCACGCTCGATGTGAGCGCTTTCCGACAGGTCCACCAGCTTGACCACCTCGATCAGCTTGTTCAGGTTCTTGGTGATCTGCTCGATGATTTCATCGTGCCCTACGGTGGTCAGCGTCAGACGCGACAGGGTCGGGTCTTCGGTTGGCGCCACGGTCAGGCTTTCGATGTTGTAGTTACGCTGCGAGAACAGGCCTACAACACGAGACAGCGCACCCGGTTCGTTTTCCAGAAGCAAGGAAATAATATGTCGCATGATTAGGTACGCTCCGTCTTGCTCAGCCACATATCGCGCATGGAGCCGTCTTTGATCTGCATCGGGTAGACGTGCTCGCTGGTGTCGACCGCAATATCGATCACCACCAGGCGATCCTTCATGGCGAACGCCTCCTCCATCTTCGACTTCAAATCCTTCGATTCGGTGATGCGCACGCCAACGTGACCATAGGCCTCCGCCAGCTTGACGAAATCAGGCAGCGATTCCATGTAGGAGTGCGAGTGACGGCTGCCGTAGCTCATGTCCTGCCACTGGCGAACCATGCCCAACACACCGTTGTTCAGGATCACGATCTTCACCGGCAAGCCGTATTGCAGGCAGGTGGACAGCTCCTGGATGTTCATCTGGATACTGCCCTCGCCGGTGACGCAGGCGACGTCGGCATCCGGAAAGCTCAACTTGATGCCCATGGCCGCCGGGAAACCGAAGCCCATGGTGCCCAGGCCGCCGGAGTTGATCCAGCGATTGGGTTTGTCGAACTTGTAGTACTGCGCGGCGAACATCTGGTGCTGGCCCACGTCGGAGGTCACAAAGGCATCGCCCTTGGTCACTTCGCACAGGGTTTCGATCACGGTCTGCGGCTTGATCACACTGCCGTCGCCCTTGTCGTAAGGGAACAGGCCACGATCGCCGCGCCATTCATCGACCTGCTTCCACCAGCTGGCCACGGACTCCTTGTTCGGAACCTCGCCGATTTCCTTGAGAATGGCGACCATTTCAGTCAGCACACTCTCTACCGGACCGACAATCGGCACGTCTGCCTTGATGGTCTTGGAGATGGAAGCCGGGTCGATGTCGATGTGGATGATCTTGGCATTCGGGCAGAATTTCGCCGCGCCATTGATGACACGGTCATCGAAACGCGCGCCGACCGCCAGGATCACATCGGCGTGGTGCATCGCCAGGTTGGCGGTATAGCTGCCGTGCATGCCGAGCATACCGATGAACTGACGGTCGCTGCCCGGGAACGCGCCCAGGCCCATCAGTGTATTGGTGACCGGCAGGTTGAGCATTTTCGCCAGCTCGGTCAGCGGCGCGGAGCCACCGCCGAGGATCACGCCACCACCGGAGTACAGCACAGGGCGCTTGGCCGCCAGCAGCATTTCGGCTGCCTTGCGGATTTGCCCGGAGTGACCACGGACCGCGGGGCTGTAGGAACGCAGCTTGGCTTTTTTCGGGAAGATGTATTCGAACTTCTCGGCCGGGTTGGTCATGTCTTTCGGGACATCGACCACGACCGGGCCCGGACGACCGGATTCAGCCAGGTAGAAAGCTTTCTTCATGACCTCCGGGATTTCCGACGCGTGCTTGATCATGAAGCTGTGCTTCACGATCGGCCGGGAGATGCCGATCATGTCGGTTTCCTGGAACGCATCGGTGCCGACCATGGTGCTAGGCACCTGGCCGGAGATGATCACCATCGGGATGGAGTCCATGTACGCGGTGGCGATACCGGTGATGGCGTTCGTGGCGCCTGGACCGGAAGTCACCAATACCACGCCGGCCTTGCCGGTGGCACGGGCATAGCCGTCAGCCATATGGGTGGCCGCCTGCTCGTGACGAACCAGGATGTGGGTCACTTCCGGTTCTTTGAACAGGGCATCATAGACATGAAGAAGAGCACCACCGGGGTACCCGTAGATATATTTGACGCCTTCGTCACGCAAAAAGCGGACGAGCATCTCACCGCCAGATAAAAGCTCCACGTTGTTCACCTCTAAAACGCCAGAATACCGCCCCACAAAGAGGGGACGGGTCTTAATAGGTTTACTTCTCGGCAGAGCATGAGCGACGGTGGTCGCCGACTACGTCAGCACTGACTGAGCAAGTATTGGGATCGTCCCAAGTGTTGCGGGCCTTTCCCACCCAGCGCGAGGTAACGCGTTGCGGGTGTAACAGGTCGGCGCGGATGTGCGCCTCATGATCTGCCGAGTGGGTCTGCTTCTGGCAGTCCCTCTACAGCGGACTTTGGATTCTTCTGTTTCGCCTTCTGCAAGTCAAGTCGTCAATGTGCTTTATTCGAAGTAAGCGCATGAGAACGCAAGAAAAAACCTTTAAACGGCAACTGTGTTAGCTTCAATTGCGCAACCCATGACAAGGAAACAGCATGCGAATGATCTTCCTGACGGCCAGCCTGCTGGTTGGCCTGAGCCCGATGTGCATGGCCGGCCAGGTCTACAAATGGGTAGACGCCCAGGGCGTTACCCACTTCGGCGCCCAGCCGCCCGAAGGCACCGAGGCCACCACCGTGATCAAGTCCTCACCGTCCGTCACCAAACCGCCAGCACCGCCTTCCGGTGGGCCCATTGGTGACCAGAAAGCGATCGATAAAGAGGTCAAGAAACAGATTGCCGAGCAGGAAGCCCAGCTCAAGGCATTTTGCGAACAGGCCAGGACCAACCTGGCGCAGTTGCAAAACAACCCGAGGGTTCGCGAGGACGTAGAGGGGGAAATGCGCCGCCTCACTGACGAAGAGCGGCGCCAGCGCATCGATGAAACCAGCAAGCAGATCGAGGAGAACTGCCAGTAACGTCGGTCAGCCGACGTTACTGATCATCTGATCGAACTGCGCCAACAGCCGCTGCAGCGCCACGCCCTGCCCTGGCCGCTGGGCATAGACCATTTCAGCCATGGCCAGGATGCCCGAGGCGTTGGGCAGCGGCAGGTCATTTTCCAGGATGGTTTTCATCCGCGGCAGGAAAATCCATTGCAGCCATTGCTCGAAGTCCAGGGTGTCGACCGCAAACGGCTCGACACTGGCCAACGCTTGCGCCGGAGGCGAAACGTCGCTCCACCAGCCCTGGACACGCAGTTCCCGCTCGATCAGCAACAACTGATCGGCGATCTGGGGGAAACGCGTATCCATCAGAGCGAAACCTTGGCCTTCTGACGGGCCAACGCCGCGCCAGCGGAATCGCCTTGTTTCTCACGAGCCTGGGCGATCAATTCCCACAAGCTGGCCTGAAGCGCCGGACGACCGCTGGAGAACGTCAGGCCACGCCGGGCCAGTTGTTCGGCTTGCGGCGCATCGCCCTGGGCCATGCGCACCTGGGCCAGGCGATACAGAACCTGGGGTTCGCGCGGCGCCACACGCTGGGCACGTTCCAGGCTGGAGGAGGCACCGTTGAGGTCACCTCCGGCCTGTTGCTGTTGCGCCGTGGTCAGCAAGGCCAACACCGGGCCGTCCAGTTGCTCATCGGCGGACAACCCACCGGCGCCCGCCGACGGGATGCTGCTCGGCGTCGAAGGCATGCTGTAGCTGCCCTGATCGATCGGCGAAGTCTCGATAGGGCCCGGGGTAATCGGGCCCGGCGTGATCGGCGTGCTGCTGATCGGTGCCGAGGTCGTCGCGCCACCACCGGGCACCATCACGACGACACCGGTGTCGCCCTGGGGAATTGCCTGGACCTGGCCCTGCGCCGGCCGCTTCACCGTCGTTTGCCGGAAACCGCCGTTGGCCGAGACCCGCTCACTGTTGGAAACAGCGGTGCCGGAGTCTACGACCGGAATCGAACCGCGCTGTACGGTAGAGCAACCACTGAGCAAAGCCACGGCCGTTACCGCTGGAATCAACCACTTGTTCACTTGAAACCCTCTTTGCTTAATTCATCCAGTCCTTGA
Organism: Pseudomonas sp. 43mfcvi1.1; assembly: GCF_900115935.1. Lineage (NCBI taxonomy): Bacteria > Pseudomonadati > Pseudomonadota > Gammaproteobacteria > Pseudomonadales > Pseudomonadaceae > Pseudomonas > Pseudomonas sp. 43mfcvi1.1. The sequence goes on from NZ_UETT01000020.1 coordinate 8,062, forward strand.
CCCAATCCATCACCGATTCGGCGGGATTCGTGCCGCCACAGGCAGCACCGGGTGGCGGCTCGCTGCCGCGAATATACGGCATCTGCACGGCGCCCGGGCAATTGGCATCGGAGCCTTGTCCCGTGCGCGAATCGACCCAGGCCTGAACGATATTGTCCGGTTGTGGCATGTCCAGCGGCAACGGGTCGGCCTTGCGCATGAAACTGGTCCAGACCTGCAACGCACCGGTGGCACCGGTGAATGGGGTCTTGCCGTTGTCATCCCGGCCGAGCCAGACCACCGCCAGCAGATCCTGGCTGAAGCCGGCGAACCAACTGTCGCGCGAATCGTTACTGGTGCCGGTCTTGCCCGCCAGGTTCAGGGTCCGGGGCAACACGTTATAGACCGAACTGCCGGTCCCTTCGCGCATGACCCGCTGCATGGCGCTCTGGATCAGATAAATGGAGGCCGGATCGAAACGCTGCTGGATCTGGAACGGATAACGCTTGAGCGGCTCGCCATCGGCGGTCAGCACGCTGCGGATCCCGCGCATCGGCGTATTGAAACCGCCGTTGGCCAGCGTCTGGTACATGGCCGCCACCTCGATCGGCGTAAGGCCGCCAGCCCCCAACAGCATCGATGGGAACGCCGGGAACTCGCGACTCACCCCCAGGCGCGCCAGGGTCTTGAGTACGTTCGGCACGCCGACCTCCAACCCGAGGCGAGCCGTCGACAGGTTGTAGGAATGCGCCAGGCCCTGGTACAGGAACACCGTGCCGTGGGAACGACGATCATAGTTCTGCGGTTTCCAGACCTGGCCATCCGCGCCCTTGACCGAGAACGTCTCGTCCGACAGCCAACTGGTCAGCGTGTACTGGCTCGGTTTTTCCAGGGCGGTGAGGTAAACCGCCGGCTTGATCAGCGAGCCAATCGGGCGCACCGCGTCCAGGGCCCGGTTGAAACCGGCGAAACTGGCCTGGCGACTACCAATCATGGCCTGCACTTCGCCGGTTTCCGGGTTGGTCACCACCATGGCTGCTTCGACTTCGTCAGCGCCCTTGCGCCCGCCCAGCCGCTTGAAGGTGTCTTCGACCGAGGCTTCGGCCTTCATCTGCAGGATCGGGTCGAAACTGGTGAAGATGCGCAGGCCTTCTTCGGTCAAGTCTTCGTCGCGATAGTCTTCGCGCAACTGACGCTTGACCAGGTCCATGAAGCCGGGGAAGGAACTGTCCGCCAGGCTGCCACGCTTGGTCACGCCCAATGGCATCTTTTTCGCCGCTTCGACTTGCTCGGCGGTCGCCACGCCTTGCTGTTGCAGCAGGTCGAGCACCAGGTTGCGCCGCTCGAGGGCACGCTCCGGATTACGCCGCGGATTGTAGGAAGACGGCCCCTTGACCATGCCCACCAGCAACGCTACCTGGTGCAGCTTGAGCTCGGACAGTGGCTGGCTGAAGAAGAACTGGCTGGCAAGGCCGAAACCGTGCACCGCTCGTTGACCGTCCTGGCCGATAAATACCTCGTTGAGGTAGGCCTCCAGGATCTCCTGCTTGTCGTAATGCAGCTCCAGCAACAGCGCCATCATGGCTTCGGTGAGCTTGCGGGTCAGGCTGCGCTCGTTGGTCAGATAGAAGTTCTTGACCAGCTGTTGGGTCAGGGTACTGCCGCCCTGGCGCATATGCCCCGAGGATGTGTTGACCCAGACGGCCCGGGCAATCGACTTGGGCGAGACGCCGAAGTGATGATAGAAGTCGCGGTCTTCGACGGCGATCAGCGTATCGAGCAGGAACGGCGGCACCTGGTCGATCTTGATCAGGATCCGGTCTTCAAGGTTCTTGGGGTACAAGCCACCAATGAGCAGCGGTTCGAGGCGCACCACCGACAGGCTCGCATTGTTGGCGCCGGTCAGTGCAGCGACATAATCGCCGGAAAAACGCACCCGCACCGGTTGCGCCTGCTCCATGCCTTCATAGAACTGGAAGCCACGGGTGTTGAGATCGATGGTATTGCCATTGACCGAGGCCGCACCCGGGCCATTGGCCACGCTTTCACGGCGATACCCCAAGGCATCGAGCTCGGTCAGGAAATCATCCTTGCTCAGCTTTTGTCCGACGAACAGCTCCAACGGCCGGGCATAGACCTTGGCCGGAATGGTCCAGCGCTTGCCGGAGAATTTCTCCTGGACCACGGCATCGAGGTAGACCGCAAAACCGGCGAGCACGACGAGGCCCACGAGGCTGAGTTTAAGGGCCCAGCCCAGCCAGGGCCGCAGGCGGCTGGCGGGTGGTTTCTTGGGGGTACGGGGGGATCGGGTACGAGTCATGGCGGCGGATTATACGCACTTTGCCGCGGTTCAACATGAGCCCGACGAGGTTTGCGTTAACGTCGCTTACGGCCATAATGACGGCCTTGAATTTTCCAGTCTCTGAAGGACCGCCCGTGAGCCAATCCCTGATCGCTGCCCTGCAAAACCCGGCCCTCTACCCGCATCCCGTCGAAGGGTTCCAGGTCATCGAGACCCACATTTCCTGGGTATTGCTCACCGGGCCCTACGCCTACAAATTCAAGAAGCCGGTCAACTTCGGTTTCCTCGACTTCACCAGCCTCGAGGCGCGCAAACATTTCTGTGGCGAGGAGTTGCGCCTGAACCAGCGCCTGACCCAGGACCTGTACCTGGACGTCCTGCCGATTACCGGCAGCGCCGAAGCGCCGCAACTGGGTGGCGACGGCCCAGCCATCGAATACGCCCTGAAAATGCGTCAGTTCCCCCAGAGCCAACTGCTCAGCACGCTGCAAGCCAACGGCGAACTGACCACCACGCACATCGATGAGATGGCCGCGCAAATCGCCCGGTTCCACCTCTCCACGCCCAAGGTACCCGCCGAGAACGACGCCGGCACCCCGCAAAGCGTGATGGCTCCGGTGCTGCAGAACTTCGAACAGATCCGCCCATTCCTCAACGACAAGGCCGACCTGCTGCAACTCGAAGCGCTGCAAGCCTGGGCCGAGACCAGTTTCGAACGCCTCAAGCCGTTGTTCACCCAACGCAAGGCCGAAGGTTTCATCCGCGAATGCCACGGCGATATCCACCTGGGCAACGCCACCGTGATCGACGGCAAGGTGGTGATCTTCGACTGCATCGAGTTCAACGAACCGTTCCGCTTCACCGACGTCTACGCCGACACCGCGTTCCTGGCGATGGACCTGGAGGACCGCGGCCTCAAGTCGCTGGCGCGGCGCTTCGTCAGCCAGTACCTGGAACTGACCGGTGACTACCAGGGCCTGGAGTTGCTGAACTTCTATAAAGCCTATCGCGCCCTTGTCCGGGCAAAAGTCGCGCTGTTCAGCATGCCCGCCGAAGCCGATCCGGTGCAGCGCGCCACCACCCTGCGCCAGTACCGCAACTACGCCAACCTGGCCGAAAGCTACAGCACCATTCCGTCGCGCTTCCTGGCCATCACCCACGGCGTTTCGGCCGTCGGCAAAAGCCATGTCGCGATGCGTCTGGTAGAGGCGCTGGGCGCCATTCGCCTGCGTTCGGATGTAGAGCGCAAGCGCCTGTTCGGCCAGCAACAGGTGCCCAACGCCCCACAGGCCGGCATTTATAACAACGACGCCAGCAACGCCACCTACGCCCGCCTGCATGAAATCGCCGCGGTGATCCTGCGCGCCGGCTTCCCGGTGGTGATCGATGCCACTTACCTCAAGCACGATCAGCGCGACGCCGCGGCGAAAATCGCCGAGGCCACCGGCGCCCCGTTCCTGATCCTCGACTGCGACGCACCGCAAGCGGTCATCGAAAGCCGGCTGGCCCAGCGCCAGGCCGACCAGAACGACCCTTCCGATGCGAACCTGGCGGTCATTGCTGCCCAACAGTCCAGCCGTGAAGCCCTTACTCCGGCGGAAATACTCTGCAGCAAACGAGTCCAAACCAATGAAAGCGGCACGCTCGACGTCGTGGTCGCGCAAATCCGCCAGCGCCTGCCCGGCCTGTAGGTAACTATTTGGGCCGTGAAGCGATGCCCGGCTTCACGGCCACCAAATAGTGGCACTATACTGGCGTCATAAAACCAACAGGTGATATGAAATGAGCCTTCCCAAGCTTCTCAATACCCCGCTTTATGCCTTGCTGCGCAAAGACGATATCGCCGGGTTCAACAGCGAACGCCCACAAGGTCCGGTCGACATGCGCGGCGGCGACTTTCGAGGCCTCGATCTACGGGAACTGAACGCGGACGACGTTGACTTCAGCGACGCCTACTTCCGTTCCGCCGATTTGCGTGGCATCGATTTTCGCAAGTCGTCACTGGAAGGTGCGAGCCTGGCCCATGCGCAAATATCCGGCGCCTACTTCCCGCCCGAACTGTCTGCGGACGAGATCCTGATGTCGATGAACTTCGGCACCCGCCTGCGCTATCGCACCCGCTGATACGGTGGAAACCGGGTAAGCCGACATGCGGCGAACCCACCACAGTCCGAACTGAGCTCCAGCGCCCCCGCCCGCGCTGGACGATGCACCGTGCCGCACGCTCCCTCTATCGTGCGTAATGCATTAGAAGCTTTTGCATCGAATCCCACCAAAGAATCACGCTTTTCCTACTGACCGCTACACTGCTCAGAAGCTTGCCCAATGCACCAGTCGGCCGTCGCAAGGAGGCTCGATGAATGATGAACTGCAACACCTGAAGAATCTGGGCAAGACATCAGCCCAGTGGCTGCACGCCGTCGGCATTCACAGCGCCTCGGATTTACGCCGGCTTGGTGCGGTGGACGCTTATCGGGCCGTGCGCACGCGCGGCTTCCGGGCATCCAAGGTGTTGCTGTACGCCATCGAAGGCGCATTGATGGATGTGCACTGGAACGACATCCCCGCCGAACGCAAGGAAGCCCTGAACAAGCAGCTGGACGCCATTTCGACGCGTCATAAAGCCTGACTGCCTCTTGTTTTGTCGAATGGCGCCATAACCGACCAGGTTATTTCCGCGAATCGAAAAACAATGTTTGACATGGTAATGAGAATCGCTATGATTACCACATCCGGTCGCGAGACTGGTCGATATTTGAACAGCCCTTGGTTCGGACTCTCAGATATCTCCTCATCAGGCTAATCACGGTTATTTGACCCGGCTTTTGCCGGGTCTTTTTTTGCCTGTAGAAAAATCACCTGTAGAAGATCATTTTCCGGCGTGTTCACGCATCTGCGCGCAGTAATCCTGTGGTGGCATGGCCGGCGTGTACCACACGTAATCCGCCATGGCCGACGTTACGTCACTGCCCTCCTCGGCCAGCATCAGGACGATCGGTGCCTCGCTGGCACCAAGATCCACTGCATGCAGCGGCACACCGACATCCTTTCGAGCATGCCAGGCACCGGCGAACAACAATGCCGGTGTCGGCGCTTGCAGCAGGCGTTCGGCCATGCGGCGGTCACGCTGTTGCTGCACAGCCAGCATCGCTGGCATTTGCGACTCCGGCAGCAAACCGCAGTGGGATTCACGGATCTGCCCCAACAACTCCTCCTTGACTGTGGCCGCATTGGAGCGAGCGCCCATCAAGGTGGGTGGGTTTCGATAGAAACGCTGGATCTCGGCGGCGTCCAGATTGGCGGCCAGCAACGGATAACGTTGCGCCAGGGCAAACTCGACCACGGGCCCGTACAGGCTCCAATCCCAGCCGGGCGACCAGGCCAGCGCGTCGGGCAGGTCCGTTGGCAAGGCGGGTAACTGGCGGACCGAATCGACGCGTGGCTGTTGGGAGGGGGTGAGCATTTCCAGCAACAGGCTGCCCTGGGCCCGCTGTCCGGCCAAAGCCTGGAGCAGCCATACCTGCAGTGCATGGTGATCGCGATTGTCGTGCCGTTCTCCCATCACCACCCGAGGTGCCTTTGCCAGGCGTTCGATCAACGCCTGGGGCGTCACGGCCTGGCCATTGTGCAAATCACGGATTCGTCCGCCAAGCGGGGGCGGTGCGATGCTCTGGCACGCCGTCAGTACACTCAATGCCAGAATCAGGAGCAGGCGCACGTCGGTATCCTCAAGGGTGCCCTCAACGGGCAATGATCAATGGATGCCCGCGCTCCGGATGGTCTTGCACCAACACGTCCAGGCCAAACACCGCCTTGAGCGGTTCCGGGCGCAGCACATGCCGGGGCGTGTCCAGGGCCACTGGGCGACCGGACGCGAGCAGCAACAGGCGATCACAGTAACGCGCCGCCAGGTTCAGGTCATGCAGGATCACCAGCACGGCGGCGCCGCGACTGGCGAATTCACGCACCGCCTGGAGGATGGTGTGCTGATGCAGCGGGTCGAGCATCGAGGTCGGCTCGTCCAGCAATAGGGTCTGCCCCGCCTCACCCGGCCACAACTGCGCCAACACCCGCGCCAGATGCACCCGCTGACGCTCGCCGCCGGACAACGCCAGGTAACTGCGACCGTGCAGATGCGCAGCATCTGCCGCTTGCAGCGCCTCGGCGACGATTTGCTCGTCACGCAGCCGACCACTCTGGTGCGGCAGGCGCCCCATGCCGACGACTTCCTCGACACGGAAGGCAAAATCCAGGGTCGAGGACTGCGGCAATACCGCCAGGCGACGGGCACGCTCGGCACCGTGCCACTGGGCCAGTGGCCGGTCATCGAGCCAGACCTGCCCCTGGGCCGGGCGCAACTCGCCGCACAGGCCCGCCAGCAAGGTACTTTTGCCCGCACCGTTGGGCCCGAGCACACCGAGCACTTCGCCGGGGTTGAGCAGCAGATCGATGTCCGCCAGCACGGTTTTCCGGCCACGCTGAATGTGCAGGTTCTGCGCTCGCAGCATCAGGCGCGCCCTCGCACCAATAGATAAAGGAAGAACGGTGCCCCGATGAAGGCCGTGACAATGCCGATCGGCAATTCCGCAGGGGCCAGTGCCAGGCGCGCCACCAAATCGGCGAACAGCAACAGGCTGGCACCCGCCAACACAGAGGCGGGCAACAACACACGGTGGTCAGGGCCGGCCACCAGTCGCACCAGATGTGGCACCACCAGCCCAACAAAACCGATCATGCCCGCCGCCGCCACCGCCGCGCCAACCCCCATCGCCGTACAAAACACCAGTTCACGCTTGAGGCCTTCGACGTCGACGCCCAAATGGGCCGCTTCGGACTCCCCCAGCAACAGCGCATTGAGCGCCCGGGCCCGCCGAGGCAACCAGAGCGCCACACCAAAGCTGACCAGCAACAGCGGCCACAACCTCGCATAGCTGGCGCCGTTGAGACTGCCCAGGTTCCAGAACGTCAGGGTGCGCAGGGTCGCGTCGTCCGCCAGGTAGGTGAACAGGCCGACGGCCGAACCGGACAGTGCGGTCAGGGCAATACCGGCCAGGAGCATGGTCGCGACATGGGTCTGGCCATTACGTCGCCCCAGACGATAGACCAGCGCCGTAACGCCAAGCCCACCGAGGAATGCACACAATGACAACACGTAGGGGCCAAGGGTTTCGGGCAACCCACCCAGCGCCGAGCCACCGACAATGGCGAACGCGGCGCCCAGTGCCGCACCGCTGGAAACGCCCACCAGCCCCGGGTCGGCCAATGGATTGCGAAACAGCCCCTGCATCGCCACACCGGACAATGCCAACACCCCGCCCACCGCCAACCCCAGCAAGGTGCGCGGCAAACGGATCTGGCCGAGGATCAGTTCGGCCTGTTCCAGGCCATCGGCAGCCACCGGCAAACCCAGCAGGCGCGCGGCGGCGCGCAAGGTGTCGAGCAGCGGCAAGCTCACCGGCCCCAGGGCCAGGGACAACCAGGTCGCCAGCAGACACAACAGGCTCAGGCCGATGAACAAGGTGCGAGGTTTGACCAACGAAGTCATGGCGCCGTGGCCGACACAGCCGGATAGAACCCTGCCGTCAGTTTCTCCAAGCTTTGTGGCAACCGTGGACCCAGCCCACCCACCAATAGCGTCGGGTCCAGCTCCATGACGCGCCCATCCCTGGCGGCTCGGGTCGAGGACAGAATCGGGTTTTCCTTGAACAGCGCCGCGCGCGCTTCTTCGCCGCTCAAGGCACGGTCGGCAAAGACCAGCACTTCAGGATTCAGGCCGGCCAGGCTCTCCACGGAAAAAGACTTGTAGCCACCGTGGGTCGCCAGGTTGCGGCCCCCGGCCTGCTGCAACAGCCAGTTAGCGGCGGTGTCCTTGCCGGCCACCATTAACTTGCCGCCGGAACTTCCCACCAACAGCAACACGCCGGGAGCCTTTTGCTTGAGCTGGACTTCGCGCACCCGGGCAGCTTGCCGGTCCAACTGCTGGTGATAACCTTGAAACAACTGCGCGGCCTGGGCTTCACTCCCCAGCAACTGCCCTAAATGACGTAAATTGCCTTGGAGGGTAGGCAGATCAGGCGTGGCCGAGAACAGTTCGACCTGCACGCCTGCGTTGCGAATCTGAGCCAGCACCGGCGGCGGCCCCATTTCTTCGGTGCCCACCAGGATCTGCGGACGCAGGCTCAGCACCCCCTCCGCCGACAGCTGTCGTTGATAGCCGATACTGGGCAGGGCCCGCAAGGATTCGGGATGCTGGCTGGTGGTGTCCACACCCACCAGCTTCGACTCGCCCCCCAACGCACTGACCCACTCCGACAACGCGCCACCGGCGCTGACCCAACGTTGCGGCAATTCGTCCGCGCGGGCCCCCTGGTTGATCAACAGTGCGACACAGAGCGCAACAAAGCGGATGTTCAGGCGCATCAGGCAGCGTCCTCAAAGAAGTTTTTCGCAGGAGCGGGCATGGCCAAGTATCCTCCCCCATCTGCGAAGGATGACGCCATTTGATAATTGTTTTCATTTGACCGTCAAGCATAGACATCTGTGGCATGAACCTCTGTGGGAGCGAGCAGGCTCGCTCCCACAGGGGACTTTTCAACACAAATATAGAGATACACATGAAGTTTCTTTGTACCGCCGCCGAAGTGCCCGACAACGGCAGTCGCGGTTTCGATCTGGATGGGCGCAAGGTGCTGGCCGTGCGGCGCTCCGGCCAGGTGTATGCCTATCTCAACCGCTGCCCGCACCGTGGCGTGCCGCTGGAATGGCAACCCGACCAGTTTCTCGACCCCAGCGCCAGCCTGATCCAGTGCGCCACTCACGGCGCGCTGTTCCTGATCGAAAGCGGTGAATGCGTGGCCGGGCCCTGCGCCGGCCAGTTCCTGGCGGCCCTAGACAGCCGGGAGGATGAGCATGGCATCTGGGTCCAGCTCTAGCGGCTCGAGCAACACCGGCAACGCGCGGTCGACCCACATCTGCTCGGGCGTCAGCGTGACCCCATAGGCCAGCACCTCCACACCCGCCGCCACCGCGTCACGCAGGGCGGCGGCGTACACCGGGTCGATTTCCTGTGCCGGGCGCACCGCTTCGATACCGCTCAGGTTCACACAATACAGTTGCACCGCCCGCACGCCTTCCCGGGCCAGGCAGGCGAGTTCCCTCAGGTGCTTGGCGCCGCGCAGTGTCACCGCATCGGGAAACGCCGCAACGTTGGTGCCATCGAAACCCAGTGTGACGCTTTTGACTTCGACCCAGGCCGAGCCTCGATCGTAGTCCAGGCGAAAATCGATTCGGCTGTTTTCCACACCATAAGCTACTTCACGCTTGAGCCCGGTAAACCCGTTCAGTTCGCTGATGACCCCAGCGCGCAAGGCTTCTTCGACCAAGGCGTTGGCCCGCGCGGTATTGATGCAAGCGAGTCGCCCCTGAGGGGTTTCGCCGATTTCCCAGGTGCCGGGCAACTTGCGCTTGGGGTCGCTGGAGCGACTGAACCAGACGCGCGCGCCTTGCGCCATGCAATTGAGCATCGAGCCGGTGTTCGGGCAGTGAATGGTGAGCAGTTCGCCGTGAACGGTCTCGATATCCGCAAGAAAACGCTTGTAACGCCGAATCAAGCGACCTTCTTCCAACGCAGGAGAAAAATGCATCAGCCTTGCCAACTCCGTAGTCCACGTTCGATTCGCGCCACGGCTTCCTGGAGCCGCGGCAGGCTCTGGGTGTAGGCGAAACGCACATGGTGGCCGGCCTGATGGCGGCCAAAATCCAACCCCGGCGTGAAGGCCACGTGTTCGGTTTCCAGGAAGTGCTGGCAGAACGCAAAGGCATCGCCGCCGAACGCGCTGATGTCGGCATACAGGTAGAACGCCCCTTCCGGCTCCACCGCGATACCGAAGCCCAATTCACGCAAGGCCGGCAGTAGAAAGTCACGGCGCAGGGCGAACTCGGCCCGCCGCTGCTCGAAGATCTCGATGGTCGCGGGTTCGAAACAGGCCAGGGCGGCGTACTGGGCCATGCTCGGCGCACTGATGTAGAGATTCTGCGCGAGCTTTTCCAGCTCGCCGACGGCCGCCGACGGGGCCACCAGCCAGCCAAGCCGCCAACCGGTCATGCCGAAATACTTGGAGAAACTGTTGAGGACAAAGGCCTCGTCGTCGACTTCCAGCACGCTGGCGGCATCGGTGCCGTAGGTCAGGCCGTGATAGATCTCGTCCACCACCAGATGACCGTTGTGGCCCTTGATGGCCTTGGACAACCCCGCCAGTTCGTCCCGAGTGAGAATCGTCCCGGTCGGGTTGGCCGGCGAGGCCACCAACGCACCGACGCTATCCTGATCCCAATGCCGGTTCACCAGGTCCGGCGTCAATTGGTAACGCACCTCCGGCCCCACGGGCACCAATTGCGCCGCACCTTCGACCAGGCGCAGGAAATGACGGTTGCACGGATAACCGGGGTCGGCCAGCAGCCAATGCTTGCCAGGGTCCACCAGCAAGGCGCTGGCCAGCAACAACGCGCCGGATCCGCCTGGGGTCACGAGGATGCGTCGCGGATCAATCTCCACCCCATAGCGCTGATCGTAGAAACCGGCGATGGCCTCGCGCAGCTCGGGAATGCCGCGGGCCGCGGTGTAGCGGGTCTTGCCCGCCGCCAGCGCAGCCTGACCGGCCTGGATGATCGGCTCGGCGGTGGTGAAGTCCGGCTCGCCTATCTCCAGGTGGATGACGTCATGCCCGGCGGCCTGCAGCTCGTTGGCACGGGCCAGCAGCGCCATCACATGGAAAGGTTCGATGGCGCGGCTGCGCGCACTGTAGGGCTGAGCCATTGGCCTTCCTTCAGGAAAAAAAGAACCGATTCTACCCAACTCTCCCGCCAAGTCAGAAACAACTGCGGGAACGAGCGCGAACCGAAAGCGGTCTGAGGCCGTGAATTGCAGGAAATGACTCCCGCGATTGGCCCAGGCTTGACTAGAATCAAGCATTGAGCAGGTTTACATCCCCACCGAAGCGAACCCAGCCACGTTCTACAGACCCCGGCCGCCGCAGGCTCGACAACCGGGAGTAGCGCGGCCCGATTTGATCTGGTAAGTTCGCCCGCTTGCAGCCGCAGGGCCGGCAGGTGTCGGTGATGGAGCAATCCTGCGTAGTGGATTACAAGAGTAGAGGCGGTCCATTCATGCCCACCCAAGCAAAGCAAAACCCAAATAACACGCTCAGCGGGTTTGAGCCTTACGTCCCGCAAGCTGGCGAAGAGTACATGGGCGCCCCCATGCGCGCGCACTTCACCAAGATCCTGAACAAGTGGAAACAGGACTTGATGCAGGAAGTCGACCGCACCGTGGATCACATGAAAGACGAAGCGGCCAACTTCCCGGACCCGGCCGACCGTGCCAGTCAGGAAGAGGAGTTCAGCCTCGAACTGCGCGCCCGTGATCGCGAACGCAAGCTCATCAAGAAAATCGACAAGACCCTGCAACTGATCGAAGACGAAGAATACGGTTGGTGTGAGTCCTGCGGCATCGAGATCGGCATTCGTCGCCTGGAAGCCCGCCCGACCGCCGACCTGTGCATCGACTGCAAGACCCTGGCGGAAATCAAGGAAAAACAGGTCGGCAAGTAATCGCCGGGGCTGTTACAAAAACGGAGCGTTCATACGCTCCGTTTTTTGTTTCCGGCACCTGACCACCATCCTGAACCTTGCGACATCCTGTGGGAGCAAGCCCGCTCCCACAAATGCGCCTCTGCCAGATCCAAGCTAGTAATATTCCCCATGACTACCGCCCCCTACATCGGCCGCTTCGCCCCCACCCCCAGCGGCCACTTGCATTTCGGCTCGCTGGTCGCCGCCCTGGCGTCGTACCTGGATGCCCGGGCCGTGGGCGGGCGCTGGCTGCTGCGCATGGAGGACCTCGACCCACCCCGGGAGGAACCGGGCGCACAAGCAGCGATTCTCAAGGCGCTGGAAAGCTACGGGTTTGAGTGGGACGGCGAAATGGTCCGCCAGAGCGAGCGCCATGCTGCCTATGACCAAGTCATCAACCGGCTGTTCAGCCAGGGCCTGGCCTACGCCTGCACCTGTTCGCGCAAACAACTGGAGCCGTACCAGGGCATTTATCCGGGACTGTGCCGCAACGCCGGGCACGACACCGAGGACGCCGCCATCCGCCTGCGCGTCCCCGAACTTGAATATCACTTTACCGACCGGGTCCAGGGCGAGTTCCGCCAGCACCTGGGCCGTGAGGTCGGCGATTTCGTGATCCGCCGCCGCGACGGGCTCTACGCCTATCAACTGGCCGTGGTCCTGGACGACGCCTGGCAGGGGGTGACCGATATCGTGCGCGGTGCCGACCTGCTGGACTCCACACCACGCCAGCTCTACCTGCAAGAATTGCTCGGATTGCCACAACCGCGTTACCTGCACGTGCCGTTGATCACCCAGCCCGATGGGCACAAGCTGGGCAAATCCTATCGTTCACCGCCACTGGCAGCCGACCAGGCCACACCGCTGCTGTTACGGGCGTTGCGCGCGCTGGGCCAGCAACCGGGTCTCGAACTGGTCGATGCCAGCCCGCGGGAACTGCTGGTCTGGGGCATTGGCCACTGGGACGCGGGCAAGATCCCGCGCACACTGAGCCTGCCCGAAGCGCAAATACGTTGACGGCCCTTGCAGCTTGGCGCCCATCCGTTACCATCGCCGCACGTTTTCGGGCACGCGCATAAATTAGAGAGGCCGGGATGTATATCTATCGCTTGGTCCTGCTCCTGGTAGTGGGGATTTATCTGTTCTCCCCGGCCATCATGGATTGGTGGATCGATGCCACGGGTGCCTGGTATCGGCCTTACCTGCTCTGGCTGATCCTGATTGTCGTGACCTTCATCCTGCAGAGCCAAAAAGATGCCGATGAGCTTTAGCCTGACCCAGATGATCCTGATCAGCGCCGCCTACCTGGCCGTGCTGTTCGGTGTCGCCTGGATCAGCGAACGAGGCATGATCCCCCGCGCGATCATCCGCCACCCGCTGACCTACACCCTGTCGCTGGGTGTCTATGCCAGCGCATGGGCGTTCTATGGCACGGTCGGGCTGGCCTACCAGTACGGCTATGGTTTCCTCTCCAGTTACCTCGGTGTATCGGGCGCGTTCCTGCTGGCGCCGGTGTTGCTCTACCCGATCCTGAAAATCACCCGCACCTACCAACTGTCGTCGCTGGCCGACCTGTTCGCCTTTCGTTTTCGCAGCACCTGGGCCGGTGCGCTGACCACGATCTTCATGCTGGTCGGGGTGTTGCCGCTGCTGGCCCTGCAAATCCAGGCCGTGGCCGACTCCATCAGCATCCTGACCCGCGAGCCGGTACAACACCGGGTGGCGTTGAGCTTCTGTGCGCTGATCATCCTGTTCACGATTTTCTTCGGCTCCCGGCACATTGCCACGCGGGAAAAGCACGAAGGCCTGGTGTTCGCCATCGCCTTCGAGTCGGTGATCAAGCTGATCGCCATTGGCGGCGTCGGGCTCTATGCCTTGTACGGCGTGTTCGATGGCCCGCAGCAGCTTGAGTTGTGGCTGCTGCAGAACCAGACCGCCCTCGCCGCCCTGCACACGCCCTTGCAGGAAGGGCCGTGGCGCACGCTGTTGCTGGTGTTCTTCGCATCGGCCATCGTGATGCCGCACATGTACCACATGACCTTTACCGAAAACCTCAACCCGCGCTCGCTGGTGAGCGCGAGCTGGGGCTTGCCGCTGTTCCTGCTGCTGATGAGCCTGGCGGTACCGCTGATCCTCTGGGCCGGCTTGAAACTGGGCGCCAGCACCAATCCGGAATACTTCACCCTCGGCATCGGCATCGCCGCCAACAGCAAGGCCCTGGCGCTGCTGGCCTACGTTGGCGGCCTCTCGGCGGCCAGCGGCCTGATCATCGTCACCACGCTGGCCTTGTCGGGCATGGCTCTCAACCACCTGGTGCTGCCGCTCTACCAGCCACCGGCCGAAGGCAATATCTATCGCTGGCTGAAATGGACGCGTCGGGCGCTGATCGTCGCGATCATCATGGCCGGCTATGGCTTCTACCTGATGCTGGGTGACGGACAGGACCTGGCCAACCTGGGCATCGTCGCCTTCGTCGCTACCTTGCAGTTCCTGCCAGGCGTGTTGTCGGTGCTGTATTGGCCAACCGCCAACCGCCGCGGGTTCATCGCCGGCCTGTTGGCCGGGATCCTGGTGTGGCTGGTGGCGATGCTGTTGCCACTGATGGGCAACCTGCAGGGCTTCTATATTCCGCTGTTGAATATGATCTATGTGCTCGACGACACCAGTTGGCATATGGCGGCCATCGCCTCCCTGGCGGCGAACGTGCTGATGTTCACCCTGATCTCACTGTTCACCAACGCCAGCAGCGAAGAGGCCAGCGCCGCCGAAGCCTGTGCGGTGGACAACGTCCGCCGCCCGCAGCGCCGCGAGCTGCACGCCGCCTCGCCCCAGGAATTCGCCACGCAACTGGCCAAGCCTCTGGGCGCCAAGGCCGCGCAAAAGGAAGTCGAACAGGCCCTGCGCGACCTCTACCTGCCCTTCGATGAACGCCGCCCCTATGCCTTGCGTCGCCTGCGGGACCGGATCGAAGCCAACCTGTCCGGCCTGATGGGCCCCAGCGTGGCCCAGGACATGGTCGAGACGTTCCTGCCCTACAAGGCCGGCGGCGAAAACTATGTCACCGAAGACATCCACTTCATCGAAAGCCGCCTCGAGGATTACCACTCGCGCCTCACGGGCCTGGCCGCCGAACTGGACGCCTTGCGCCGTTACCACCGCCAGACCTTGCAGGAACTGCCGATGGGCGTGTGCTCCCTGGCCAAGGACCAGGAAATCCTGATGTGGAACAAAGCCATGGAAGAACTGACCGGGATCGCCGCCCAGCGCGTGGTCGGTTCGCGCCTGAGCACCTTGGGCGAACCGTGGAAAGGCTTGCTGCAAGGCTTCATCGACCTGCCGGACGAGCACTTGCACAAACAGCACCTGGCCCTCGACGGCCAGACCCGTTGGCTGAACCTGCACAAGGCGGCCATCGACGAGCCGTTGGCACCCGGTAACAGCGGCCTGGTGCTGCTGGTGGAAGACCTCACCGACACGCAGATGCTCGAAGACAAGCTGGTGCATTCCGAACGGCTGGCAAGCATCGGCCGGCTGGCCGCCGGGGTGGCCCACGAGATCGGCAACCCGATCACCGGCATCGCCTGCCTGGCGCAGAACCTGCGCGAAGAGCGCGAGGACGACGGCGAGCTGACGGAAATCAGCGGCCAGATCCTCGAACAGACCAAGCGCGTGTCGCGTATCGTCCAGTCGCTGATGAGCTTCGCCCATGCTGGCGGTCACCAGCACAATGACGAGCCCGTCTGTCTGGCCGAAGTGGCCCAGGATGCCATTGGTCTGCTGGCGCTGAACCGGCGCAATTTCGAAGTGCAATTCTTCAACCTGTGCGACCCGGAACATTGGGTCGATGGCGACCCCCAGCGGCTCGCCCAGGTGTTGATCAACCTGCTATCCAACGCGCGGGACGCCTCACCGGCCGGCAGCGCGGTGCGGGTCAAGAGCGAAGCCTTCGAACACACGGTCGACCTGATCGTCGAAGACGAAGGCAGCGGAATCCCACAGAACATCATGGACCGATTGTTCGAACCCTTCTTCACCACCAAGGATCCTGGCGAAGGCACCGGTCTGGGCCTCGCACTGGTCTATTCCATCGTTGAAGAGCATTATGGACAAATCACCATCGACAGCCCGGCCGATGTACAAAGCCAACGCGGCACCCGTATCCGGGTGACCTTGCCGCGTCATGTCGAAGCGACGTCCGCTGTGAACTGAGACCGTCGAGAGAATCGAATCAATGCCGCACATTTTGATCGTCGAAGACGAAACAATTATCCGCTCCGCCTTGCGCCGCCTGCTGGAACGCAACCAGTACCAGGTCAGCGAAGCCGGTTCAGTGCAGGAAGCACAAGAGCGTTTCAGCATTCCCACGTTTGACCTGATCGTCAGCGACCTGCGCCTGCCTGGCGCCCCGGGTACCGAGCTGATCAAGCTCGGCCAGGGCACCCCCGTGCTGATCATGACCAGTTACGCCAGCCTGCGCTCGGCGGTCGACTCCATGAAAATGGGCGCGGTGGACTACATCGCCAAACCGTTCGACCACGACGAGATGCTCCAGGCCGTGGCCCGCATCCTGCGCGACCGACAGGCGGCGACCAGCAACCTGGCGGAACCCGTCGGCAAGGCCAGCGCCTCGGCGAAAGCCGGCGCCAGCAACAGCAATGGCGAAATCGGCATCATCGGTTCCTGCCCGCCCATGCAGGACTTGTACGGCAAGATCCGCAAAGTGGCGCCCACCGACTCCAATGTCCTGATCCAGGGCGAATCCGGTACCGGCAAGGAACTGGTGGCCCGGGCCCTGCACAATCTGTCACGCCGGGCCAAGGCACCGATGATCTCGGTGAACTGCGCGGCGATTCCGGAAAGCCTGATCGAGTCCGAACTGTTCGGCCACGAAAAAGGCGCGTTCACCGGTGCCAGCGCCGGACGTGCCGGTCTGGTGGAAGCGGCGGACGGCGGCACGTTATTCCTCGATGAAATCGGCGAGCTGCCACTGGAAGCCCAGGCACGATTGCTGCGGGTCCTTCAGGAAGGCGAAATCCGCCGGGTCGGCTCGGTGCAGTCGCAAAAGGTCGACGTCCGGCTGATCGCGGCCACCCACCGAGACCTCAAGAGCCTGGCCAAGATCGGCCAGTTCCGTGAAGACTTGTATTATCGCTTGCACGTCATCGCCTTGAAGCTGCCTCCCCTGCGCGAGCGTGGCGCGGACGTCAATGAAATCGCCCAGGCGTTCCTGGCCCGCCAGAGTGCGCGGGTCAACCGCACCGACCTCAAGTTCGCCCCGGACGCTGAACAAGCCATTCGTCACTACGCCTGGCCGGGTAACGTTCGAGAGCTGGAAAACGCAGTCGAGCGGGCAGTGATCCTGTGCGAGAGCCCGGAAATCTCTGCCGACCTGCTGGGCATCGACATCGAGCTGAGTGACCTGGACGACGAAGAATTCATCGGCCTGGCCCCGCAACAGGGCGGCGCCGCCAACAACACCAGCCACGAACCCACTGAAGACCTGTCCCTGGAAGACTACTTCCAGCACTTCGTGCTCGAGCACCAGGACCACATGACCGAGACCGAACTGGCACGCAAGCTGGGCGTCAGCCGCAAGTGCCTGTGGGAACGTCGCCAGCGCCTGGGGATTCCACGGCGCAAGACCGGGGCGACCAGCGAAAGCTGAGGTGTGGGGGTAACACCTCTGAATGTGAAAAAACTGTTACCCCAGTCTTTTTCACGTAACAGAAGCCGGGGTTTACGGTAACGAAACCCCGGCTTTTTTTCGCCCCGGGAAAATGGCTATAACCATAGAACCCCCGGTTTCGCTGGGTTTCGCAAAAGTTGGCACGCACCCTGCTATAGCTTTGGTACAAGAACAATAACAAGCAATGCAAAAGACAATAAAAATAAGACGAATCGACTCACGCACAATAAAAACAAGACGGCGAGAGGCGCAGCTAACTGATTCTTTTGGAGAGGCGTTGTATTTGGGGCTTGCCCCACAACCAGGCCGAGAACAATAAAAACTGTCTCAAGACAGGTGCCTGAACTGGTTGGATCGACAGATCACTGCAACACAGCGACCAAAGCAATCCGTTTGCTCTTGACTCCCGATTGGGAGGGTCACGAAGGGAAAACCTCGTGGCGCGGGCACTCAACAAAAACAAGAAGCCCGAAACCAATAATAAAAACAGAGCACGCAACTAATTCTGGGGGAGCTTCGGCTCCCCTTGTGGTTTCTGTCGTTCCACTCTCCCGTAGCCTACAAGGCTTGTCGCGCAAGCTTGCAGCTCAAAACTCCTGCGTCCTACACCATCCCTCGACTAAATGCTAGAATCCCGGCCCATCATGCGGTCATTCTTTGTTTTTGGCCGAATATTCCTTCAAACAGTGCATCCCATGCTGAAGAAGCTGTTCCAGTCATTCCGTTCTCCCTTGCGTCGTACGCAACACATTCGCAGCACGCCTGAAGTGCTCAACAGCGGCCAGCATTCACTGCAAAAGGCCCAGTTCAGCCGTTATGCGGTGAACATCGTCGAACGTTTGCAGAACGCCGGCTACCAGGCTTACCTGGTCGGTGGCTGCGTGCGCGACATGCTGCTCAACATCACGCCCAAGGATTTCGACGTCGCCACCAGTGCCACGCCGGAACAGATACGGGCCGAATTTCGCAATGCGCGGATCATTGGCCGGCGCTTCAAGCTGGTCCACATCCACTTCGGTCGCGAAATCATCGAAGTGGCGACGTTCCGCGCCAATCACCCGCAAAACGACGAAGAGGAAGACAGCAATCAGTCTTCTCGCAACGAGAGCGGGCGCATCCTGCGCGATAACGTCTACGGCACCCTGGAAGAAGACGCGCAACGCCGCGACTTCACCATCAACGCCCTGTATTACGATCCGGTCAGCGAGCGCATCCTCGATTACGCCAACGGCGTACACGACATTCGCAATCGCCTGATCCGCCTGATTGGCGACCCCAAGCAGCGCTACCAGGAAGATCCGGTGCGGATGCTGCGGGCGGTGCGTTTCGCCGCCAAGCTGGATTTCGGCATCGAAAAACACAGCGCCCTGCCGATTCGCGAACTGGCGCCGATGCTGCGGGAAATTCCTTCGGCCCGACTGTTCGAAGAAGTGCTCAAGCTGTTCCTGTCGGGCAACGCGGCGGACACCTTCGAGATGCTGGTGGACCTGCAACTGTTCGATCCGCTGTTCCCCGCCAGCGCCGAGGCCCTGGAGCACAACCCGACCTATACCCACACCCTGATCAGCGAAGCGCTGATCAACACCGACCTGCGCATCAAGCAGAACAAGCCGGTAACCCCGGCCTTCCTGTTTGCCGCCCTGCTCTGGCCGGCCCTGCCGGCCCGGGTACTGCGCCTGCAGGAACGTGGCATGCCGCCGATCCCGGCGATGCAGGAGGCCGCCCACGAGCTGATCGCCGAGCAGTGCCAGCGCATCGCCATTCCAAAACGCTTCACCATGCCGATCCGCGAGATCTGGGACATGCAGGAGCGCCTGCCACGGCGCAGCGGCAAACGTGCCGACCTGCTGCTGGACAACCCGCGTTTCCGCGCCGGCTACGACTTCCTGCTGCTGCGTGAAAGCGCAGGCGAGCAGACCGATGGCCTGGGCGAATGGTGGACCGATTACCAGGACGCCAACGACAGCGAGCGCCGCGACATGATTCGCGAACTCAGCGGCAAGGATGACGGCGCCAGCGGCCCGCGCAAGCGTCGTCGCAGCAGCGGCGCCAAGCGCAAGCGTGCCGGTGTACCGAGCGCATCGGGCGAGTAATCGATGGAACGCATCTACATCGGCATGGGCAGCAACCTGGCCGAACCCGCCGAACAATTGCGCTGTGCCGTCCAGGCGCTGGCGCAATTGCCCGAGACCCAACTGGTGGGGGTCTCGGCGTTTTATCAAAGCGATTCCCTGCTGCCCGGCCAGCCGCGCTATACCAACGCGGTGGCGGCGCTGGACAGCCACCTGGCGCCGTTGGATCTGCTCGATGCGCTGCAAGCCATCGAAACCGGACAGGGTCGCGAACGCCTCGAACGCTGGGGCCCGCGCACCCTGGACCTGGACATCCTGCTGTTTGGTGATCGCCTGATCGACGAGCCCCGCCTCAAGGTCCCCCATTACCACATGCAGGCCCGGGCCTTCGTGCTGTATCCACTGGCCGAGCTGGCGCCCGCCGACCTGCGCCTGGCCGATGGGCGCCGGCTCAAGGACCTGCTTGCGGCGTGCCCATTCGTCGGCCTGGAACGCTTGCCTCCCAACTGACATAGATACCCTTGTGGGAGCGAGCCTGCTCGCGGTAGCGGCGGATCAGTCAATGTATATGTCGACTGACACACCGCTATCGCGAGCAGGCTCGCTCCCACAGGATCCGGTACCGGACAGTCAGATCCGGGACACTCCCTCTACGCTGAAACGCATCAGTAACCCCGGTAACACCCGGCGGTAACACATCCAATTGACTTCCCGAGTGCTCCTCACGACTATAGGCGTCCCGTTGCCGCCAACGCGGCGTTTAAAGGGCGCAGTCCAGGCCTTACAAGCACCACGCATAGAGGGTGCGCCTGTATAAATGACGAATCATGCGCGTTACTCGCAGTAATTCACGAGCGCCTAATGAGGACTTTTTCATGCCAGCTATTACCCTGACCACGCTGCAAGGTCTCAAGCAAAAAGGTGAGAAAATCGCCATGCTGACCTGCTATGACGCGACCTTCGCCCACGCCTGCAACGAGGCCGGTGTCGAAGTGTTGCTGGTGGGCGATTCCCTCGGCATGGTGCTGCAAGGTCACGACAGCACGCTGCCGGTGACCACCGCCGAGATGGCCTACCATGTAGCCGCTGTCAAACGCGGTAACACCGATGCACTGATCCTCGCCGACCTGCCGTTCATGGCCTACGCCACCCTCGAACAAACCATGACCAACAGCGCCATGCTGATGCAGGCCGGTGCCCACATGGTCAAGGTCGAAGGCGCGTTGTGGCTGGCCGATTCGATTCGGTTACTGGCCGAGCGCGGTATCCCGGTGTGCGCGCACTTGGGCCTGACCCCGCAAGCGGTGAACATCCTCGGTGGCTACAAAGTCCAGGGCCGCAATGAAAACCAGGCGCGGCAGATGCGCGCCGATGCCATTGCACTGGAGCAGGCTGGCGCGGCGATGTTGCTGCTTGAATGCGTGCCCAGCGAACTGGCTGAAGAAATCACCCAGGCGGTGAAGATTCCGGTCATCGGGATCGGCGCCGGTAGCGCCACCGACGGCCAGGTGCTGGTCCTGCACGACATGCTCGGGCTGTCGATCAGCGGTCGCGTGCCCAAGTTCGTGAAGAACTTCATGACCGGGCAAACCTCCATCCAGGCGGCCCTGGGTGCCTACGTCACTGAAGTCAAGGCAGCCACCTTCCCAGGCATTGAACACGGATTCTCTGCATGAACACCGTCAAAACCGTACGCGAACTGCGGGCCGCCGTGGCCCGTGCCCGCGGCGAAGGCAAACGCATCGCCTTCGTACCGACCATGGGCAACCTGCACAGCGGTCATATGGCGCTGGTGACCAAGGCTGCGCAACGGGCCGACTTCGTGGTGGCGAGCATTTTCGTCAATCCGCTGCAATTCGGCGCCGGCGAAGACCTGGACAAATACCCCCGCACCCTGGCGGCCGACCAGGAAAAACTACTCCAGGCCGGCTGCCATCTGCTGTTCGCTCCCAGCGTCGAAGAGATGTACCCCGACGGCATGGCCGGACAAACCCGGGTCAGCGTCCCGCAATTGTCCGAAGGCTTGTGCGGCGCCAGCCGTCCAGGGCATTTCGAGGGTGTGGCGACGGTGGTCAGCAAGCTGTTCAACATGGTCCAGCCTGACCTGGCGGTGTTTGGCCAGAAAGACTTCCAGCAACTGGCGGTGATCCGCGCCCTGGTCCATGACTTGAACATGCCGATCCAGATCATCGGCGAGCCGACCGTCCGTGCCGAGGACGGCCTGGCGCTGTCGTCGCGCAACGGCTTCCTCAGCCCGGAGCAACGCGCGGTCGCACCCGTGGTCTACCGCAGCCTGAGCCAGATCGCCGAGGAGATCAGGCAGGGCCAACGAGATTTCCCGGCTTTGATCGGCGAACAGCTCAAGCAACTGGAAGCCGCCGGCCTGCGACCTGATTACCTGGAAATCCGTCACGCCAAGACCCTGCGCCCGGCGTTGAGCGAGGACCGCGACCTGGTGATTCTGGTGGCTGCATTTTTGGGCACCACGCGCCTGATCGATAACCTGCACCTGGACCTCGACACTCCCGCCTGAACCAACGCACACCCCGCGGGAGGAGGCCCGTGGGAGCAAAGCTTGCTCGCGATAGCGGTCTGATAGTCAACATAGGTGTTGAATGTGACCGCGTCGTCGCGAGCAAGCTTTGCTCCCACAAGCCCCCCCACAACAACTCAGTTTGTCCGCAAGACCTCATCGCGTTTCCGTCTGTCGGCCCCGTCCCACCCCCGTTGTATAAAAAAGTACCGGGAACCGGTCTTACAAAGTCAAGACAGATCGCAACGCGAGGTTTACTGTAGTCGCCCTGCGTCCGGCGATCGTGTCGACGCAGTGTCCAGACGCCCACCTCGAGCCGCGTCGGAATTTTTAGTGTACAAAAGGTCGTTCAAGTAAAAAGGAAACCCGCAGCGATGGCGTATTACCGAACCCCTCATGACGTGACCGCTCTGCCAGCCTGGCAAGCGCTGAATGACCACCGCAAAGCCATGCAGGATTTCAGCATGCGCGAAGCGTTCAATGCCGATCCGCAGCGTTTCACTCAATTCACCCTGTCGAGCTGCGGCCTGTTTCTCGACTACTCGAAAAACCTGATCAATGCCCAGACCCGCGACCTGCTGGTGGGCCTGGCCAACGAAGTCGACCTCAAGGGCGCGATCAAGTCGCTGTTCGAAGGCGAAATCGTCAACGCCTCGGAAAACCGCCCTGCCTTGCACACCGCCCTGCGTCGGCCAGTGGGCGACAAATTGCTGGTCAACGGTGTCAACGTGATGCCAGACGTACATAAAGTGCTGAACCAGATCACCGACCTGGTCGGCCGCATTCACGACGGCCTGTGGCGCGGCTACACCGAAAAGCCCATCACCGACGTGGTGAACATCGGTATCGGCGGCTCTTTCCTCGGCCCGGAACTGGTTTCCGAAGCGCTGTTGTCCTACGCGCAAAAAGGCGTTCGCTGCCACTATCTGGCGAACATCGACGGCAGCGAATTCCATGAACTGACCATGAAGCTGCGCGCCGAAACCACGCTGTTCATCGTTTCGTCGAAATCCTTCAACACCCTCGAAACCCTGAAGAACGCCCAGGCCGCCCGCGCCTGGTACCTGGCCCAGGGCGGTTCCGAAGCGGAGCTGTATCGCCACTTCATCGCCGTGTCGAGCAACAACGCCGCCGCCGTGGCCTTCGGTATTCGCGAAGAAAACATCTTCCCGATGTGGGACTGGGTCGGCGGGCGCTACTCGCTGTGGTCGGCCATCGGCCTGCCGATCGCCCTGGCCATCGGCATGTCGAACTTCAAGGAGTTGCTGTCCGGGGCCTATTCCATGGACCAGCATTTCCAGAGCGCACCGTTCGAGCAGAACATGCCGGTGCTCCTGGCACTGCTGGGCGTGTGGTACGGCAACTTCTGGGGCGCGCAGAGCCACGCGATCCTGCCGTACGACCATTACCTGCGCAACATCACCAAGCACTTGCAGCAACTGGACATGGAGTCCAACGGCAAGAGCGTGCGCCAGGACGGCACGCCGGTGTCGACCGACACGGGCCCGGTGATCTGGGGCGGCGTCGGTTGCAACGGCCAGCACGCCTATCACCAGTTGCTGCACCAAGGCACCCAGTTGATCCCGGCCGACTTCATCGTGCCGATCGTCAGCTTCAACCCGGTTTCCGATCACCACCAGTGGCTGTACGCCAACTGCCTGTCCCAGAGCCAGGCGCTGATGCTCGGCAAGACCCGCGCCGAAGCCGAAGCCGAGCTGCGGGACAAGGGCGCCAGCGAAGAAGAGGTGCAGAAACTGGCCTCCCACAAGGTGATCCCCGGCAACCGTCCGAGCAATACCCTGGTGGTCGAACGCATCAGCCCACGGCGCCTCGGCGCACTGGTGGCGCTGTATGAACACAAGGTGTTCGTGCAGAGCGTGGTCTGGGGTATCAACGCCTTCGACCAATGGGGCGTGGAACTGGGCAAGGAACTGGGCAAGGGCGTCTACAACCGCCTGGTGGGCAGCGAAGAAAGCCCGGCCGAAGATGCCTCGACCCAGGGCTTGATCAGCTACTTCCGCGGGCGTCATCGCGGCTGATCCCTGGGTTTTCACTCCCCCTGTGGGAGCGGGCTTTGTGGGAGCAAAGCTTGCTCGCGATAGCGGTCTGACATCAACCTATCCGTTGAATGTGACGACGTCATCGCGAGCAAGCTTTGCTCCCACCAAGCTCGCCCCCACAGTTGCTTTGTACATGACTTGAACCCTCCCGCTACTGGGCGCATCTTTATGACTTGTCGCAAAAACAAGAATAAGGAACCGTCATGTTCGATATCAGCCAGTACCCCCACGCCGATGCCGTCCGCCGGGCTGCGCAACTGAGTCAAGACGAATACCAGCGGCTCTACAAAGAATCCATCGAACACCCCAGCGCCTTCTGGGCCGAGCAGGCCACGCGCTTTCTCGACTGGATGACGCCCTGGCAAACCGTTCAGCGCTATGACCTCAAGAACGGCGACGCGACCTGGTTCGCCGGCGGCAAGCTGAACGTCAGCGCCAATTGCATCGACCGCCACCTGGACACCCGCGGTGACCAGGTCGCGATCATCTGGGAAGGCGACGACCCCGCCGAATCGGCGCAAATCACTTACAGGAAACTTCACAATCATGTGAGCCGCCTGGCCAACGTGCTGAAAAGTCGTGGCGTTAAGAAAGGCGACCGGGTCTGCATCTACATGCCGATGATCCCCGAGGCCGCCTACGCCATGCTCGCCTGCACCCGCATCGGCGCGGTGCATTCGGTGGTGTTCGGCGGCTTCTCGCCGGATTCGCTGCGTGACCGAATTCTCGATGCCGATTGCCGCACCGTGATCACCGCCGACGAGGGTGTGCGCGGCGGGCGCTTCATACCGCTCAAGCGCAACGTCGACAAAGCCCTGGAAAGCTGTCCGAACGTCAGCACCGTGCTGGTGGTCGAGCGCACCCAGGGCGACGTGGACTGGGTTGAAGGGCGTGACCTCTGGTACCACGAGGCCATGCACGAGATGAGCGACGACTGCCCACCCGAACCGATGGATGCCGAGGATCCGCTGTTCATCCTCTACACCTCCGGCAGCACCGGCAAACCCAAGGGCGTGCTGCACACCACGGGCGGCTATTTGCTGCAAGCGGCGATGACGTTCAAGTACGTGCTCGATTACCGCGACAACGAAGTGTTCTGGTGCACCGCCGACGTCGGCTGGGTCACCGGCCACAGTTACATCGTCTACGGCCCGTTGGCCAACGGCGCCACCACGCTGATCTTCGAAGGCGTGCCGAGCCACCCCAGCAGTTCGCGTTTCTGGCAGGTGATCGACAAACATCAGGTCAACATCTTCTACACCGCACCCACCGCACTGCGGGCCTTGATGCGCGAAGGCACCGGACCGCTGCAGGAAACGTCGCGCAAAAGCCTGCGATTGCTCGGCAGTGTCGGTGAGCCGATCAACCCGGAGGCGTGGGAATGGTACTTCAACGCGGTCGGCGAACAGCGCTGCCCGATTGTCGATACCTGGTGGCAGACCGAAACCGGCGGCATCATGCTCAGCCCGCTGGTCAGTGCCCCACGGCTCAAACCGGGCTGCGCCACCCAACCGATGTTCGGCGTGCAACCGGTCTTGCTGGATGAGGTGGGCAAGGAAATCAGCGGCGCCGGCAGCGGTGTACTGGCGATCAAATCCAGCTGGCCAGGGCAGATTCGCAGCGTCTTCGGCGACCACCAGCGCATGGTCGACACCTACTTCAAGCCCTACCCCGGCTATTACTTCACCGGCGATGGGGCGCGCCGCGATGAGGACGGCGATTACTGGATCACCGGGCGCATCGACGATGTGATCAACGTCTCCGGGCATCGCATTGGCACCGCCGAGGTGGAAAGCGCCCTGGTGCTGCACGACAACATCGCCGAAGCGGCCGTGGTCGGTTACCCCCATGACCTCAAGGGCCAAGGCATCTATGCCTTTGTCACGCCGATGAACGGTGTGGAAGCCAATGACGAGCTGAAGAAGGAATTGCTCGCCCACGTCAGCAAGGAAATCGGCAGCTTCGCCAAGCCGGAACTGATCCAATGGGCACCGGCGTTGCCCAAGACCCGTTCGGGCAAGATCATGCGACGCATCCTGCGCAAGATCGCCTGCAACGAACTCGACAGCCTCGGCGACACCTCGACCCTGGCCGATCCAAGTGTGGTGGAGGGGCTGATCGACAAGCGCTTGAATCGATAAGCACAAGAACCTGTGGCGAGGGAGCTTGCTCCCGCTGGAGTGCGTAGCACTCCCAAAAATCATAGGGCCGCTGCGCAGCCCAGCGGGAGCAAGCTCCCTCGCCACGGGACCGTATCGGGTTCGCAGCCTGATGCAACCTCAAACCCGATCTTTCATAACTGCTAAACTCCCGCGCCTCATTTCTCAAAGGCGCGCCCAGCATGTCTTCCTTGAATCAGGCGCTGCGCGCCGCCCTCGACCAGCGTCAGGAGCTGCTCGGCCAACTGCACCAGCAAGGCACCGACTGCTATCGCCTGTTCCATGGCAGTCAGGAAGGCGCGCCCGGCCTGACCGTCGACCGCTACGGCCCGCAACTGCTGGTCCAGAGTTTCCATCAGTCGCTGGAGCGCGACGACTTGCTGCAACTGCACGGCATCGTCAACGAGCGGCTGGGCCTGGAGACCCTGTTGGTCTACAACGACCGCGCCCGGGGCAATTCGCGCGTCGACCGCCAGGACACTGTCTATCAGGCTGACGAGGCCGCCCTGCAAGACCTGGTCGGACATGAATGGGGCTTGAATTATCGCGTTCGCGGCCGCCATGCCGGGCAGGATCCACTGTTGTTTCTCGACCTGCGCAACGCCCGGAGCTGGGTCAAGGAGCACAGCCGCGACAAAAGCGTGCTGAACCTGTTCGCCTATACCTGCGGCGTTGGCCTGAGTGCTGCGGCCGGTGGCGCGCGGGAGGTGTGCAACCTGGACTTCGCCGAGGGCAATCTGGCGGTGGGCCGCGAAAACGGCCTGCTCAACCCCGATTTGCCGCCGATGGAATTCGTGCAGTCGGATTACTTCCCGGCGATCCGCCAACTGGCCGGCCTGCCCATCAGCCAGCGTCGCGGGCAGAAACTGCCAAGCTACGCGCGCCTGGAGCAACGCCAGTACGACCTGGTGCTGCTCGACCCACCGGCCTGGGCGAAAAGTGCATTTGGCACCGTCGACCTGTTGCGTGACTACCAAAGCTTGCTGAAACCGGCGCTGCTCACCACCGCCGACAATGGCGTACTGATCTGCTGCAACAACCTGGCAAAAGTGTCCATGGACGACTGGCGCGAGCAGGTGTTGCGTTGCGCGGAAAAGGCTGGCCGGCCGGTGCGCGAATGGAGCGTGCTGACGCCTGGCAGCGATTTCCCCTCCCTGGATCAGCAACCGCCGCTCAAGACGTTGATCCTCCAGCTCTAGGCCCGCGTCGAAATTCTTACCGAGAAAACCAGACAAATCTCATAAATCACAGTGGCTTCGGAACCGTAAACGCATGCCATACTCCAAGGCATTCCGAATTCACACCAAGATGAAGCCGCACATGCCCAAAGGATTGATTCGCGCTATCGGCGCTCTGTTGACCGCACTGGCCCTCTACAGCCTGTTGGGTTTCCTGATATTGCCGGGCATTGCCTTGCGCATCGCCAACCAGCAATTGGCCGCCCTTGCGACGGTGCCGGCCCAGATCCAGCGTATAGAACTCAATCCCTTCAGTCTGGAAGTCACCCTCTGGGGCCTGAATATCGGCGAACCGGGCAAGGAGCAGGTCGGCTTCGAACGGCTCTACGCCAACCTGCAACTCGATAGCCTGTGGTCCGGCGCCCTGCATCTGGTCGACATCGAACTGGACAAGCCCAAGACCGAAGTGGTGTTCACCAAGGACGGCCAGCTGAACCTGCTGGGCCTGTTCAAGCTGCCGGCGAGCGAACCGACGCCCGTCGACCCCGAGGCCAAACCGTTCCCCCTGCGGGTCGATCGCATCAAGTTGGCCGGCGGTTATGTGCATTTCCAGGACCTGCGTCCCAGCGAGCCCATCGAATTTCTCTACGACACCCTCGATTTCGAGCTGAAAAATCTCAGCACCCTGCCCGACGACAATGCCGACATGACCCTGGTGGCCGCCGGCCCAGAAGGCGGGCAGATCGACTGGACCGGTAATTTCAGTCTCACGCCGATCGCCTCCCAAGGCACGCTCAAAGTCACTGGTGGCCAGATGAAAGCCTGGTGGCCCTATGTTCGCGACGCCGTACCGCTGGTGTTGGAAAACGGCATCCTGAACCTCAGCACCGACTATAAGCTGAACCTGGCCAAGGGCACCGAGTTGTTGCTCAACAACGTCGCCGTCAGCGTCGCACCTTTCGCCATCAAGGCCCCCGATGGCCGTCCACTGGTGAAACTCGAACGCCTGGACGTCAGTGAAACCACGGTGGACCTGGCCAAGCAGCAAGTGGTGGTGGGCAAGATCCGCAGCCAGAAGCTGGAAACCTGGGCCGCACGCGAGGCGGACGGACAACTGGATTGGCAGAAACTCTTCGCCAGCCAGCCGGCCAAACCCCAGGTCAAGGCTGAACCGGCGTCCGCCCCGGCAGCGGCCGATTCGCCAAAAGCTGAACCGGCACCGCCCAGCAAACCGTGGCAGGTGATGTTGAAGGACGTGCAACTGCGCAACTACCAGGTGCACCTGGCCGACCGCCAGGCGCAGCCCGCCGTGGCACTAGAGGTCGGCCCGCTGAACCTCGACCTGCAGAACTACGACACTCTCAACGGCTCGCCCTTTACCCTCAAGCTGGACACCGGGATAGGCAAACAGGGCAAGATCCTGGCCGACGGCGAGGTCAACCTGAACCCGATCAGTGCACGGCTCAAGGTCAAGACCCAGGACGTCGACCTGCGTGTTGCCCAGTCGTACATCAACCCATTCATTCGCCTGGAATTGCGCTCCGGGATGCTCGGCAGCGACCTGGCGGTGGATCTCAAGAGCACCGAGCCGCTGGCATTCGCCGTTACCGGTCGCGCCCAGGTCGATCAGTTGCACACCCTCGACACCCTCAAGACCCGCGATTTCCTCAAGTGGCAGAGCCTGGTCCTCGAGGGCCTGAACTATCAGCACGGGGACAGCCTGTCCATCGACAAGGTCAACCTGTTCCAGCCGTACGCGCGCTTCATGATCAACGACGACCGCACCACCAACGTCGATGACCTGCTGATCCCACAACCGGCCGACAGCGGCACGAAGAAAACCGCGGCAAAACCGGCCTCCCAGGAAAAACCGCTGGGTATCCATATCGGCGGCATTGCCATTAACGACGGCTCGGCCAACTTCGCCGACTTCAGCCTGACCCCGAACTTCGCCACGGCCATCCAGCAGCTCAACGGCCAGATCGGCACCATCGACAGCCGCCAGGCCAAACCGGCCAGCGTGGACATCAAGGGCAAGGTCGATCGCTATGCACCGGTCACCATCAAGGGTGCGGTCAACCCCTTCGACCCGATGGCCAGCCTCGACATCGCCACCAGCTTCAAACGGGTCGAGTTGACCACCCTGACCCCCTACTCCGGCAAGTTCGCTGGCTATCGCATCCGCAAGGGCCGGCTCAATCTCGACCTGCATTACCGGATCACCCAGGGCAAGCTCCAGGCGGAGAACAAGGTGGTGGTCGAGCAACTGCAATTGGGGGAAAAAGTCGACAGCCCGGACGCCGTGAGCCTGCCACTCAAGTTGGCTGTCGCACTGCTGAAGGACTCCGACGGCAAGATTTCCATCGAACTGCCGGTGTCCGGCGATCTCAACGATCCGCAATTCAGCGTCATGCCAATCATCTGGCAGACCCTGCGCAACCTGCTGGTACGAGCGGCCCAGGCGCCGTTCAAGCTCATTGGCGGATTGGTAGCCGGTGGCGGTTCTGAGGACCTGGGCAGTGTGTCGTTCGCTCCCGGCTCCAGCGATCTGAGCAAGGAAAACGAAGGTGTACTGCTCAAGCTGTCCGAGGCCCTGGGTAAACGTCCGGAGCTGCGCCTGGAGATCGAAGGCACCGCCGCCGAGAGCAGCGACGGCCCGCTGCTCGCCGCCCAGCGCCTGGAGCGCGAGTACCAGTACAACTACTACAAGATGCTGCAGCGTCGGGGCGACAAGGTACCGGCCCAGGCCTCGCTGATACAGGTGCCCGAGGATGAAAAACCACCACTGCTCGAAGGCATCTACCGCACCCGCCTCAAGACCCAGCCGCCCGCCGAATGGACGCAACTGGACAAAAAGGCGCGTATCGAGAAACTGCGTGAAGGCGTGATCAAGTTCTGGAGTGGCAGTGACGTGCTCCTGCGCCAACTTGGACAGGAACGGGCCAGCAGTATCAAGGACTTCCTGGTGGACAAAGGGCAACTGGCCGACGACCGCGTGTATTTCATCGACGCCAGCCTCGGCCAGGCCGAGAGCGATGGCCGAGTGATTACCCCTATGCACCTGGATGCCGAATAAATGAAAACCTGGTTCGGGCTCAGCCTGGTTCTATTGCTCGCCGCCGGCCAGGCCTCGGCTGCCAACACACTGCGCTGTGGCAACCAGTTGATCAGCGTCGGCGACCGCTCGAGCGAAGTGCTGCAAAAGTGCGGGGAGCCTGCGGCGCGGGATGACCTGGGCTATAAGCGCAGCGTCAATCGCCGGGAGGAATACCCGGTGGAAGAATGGACCTACGGCCCCAACAGCGGCATGTATCAGTACCTGCGTTTCGAGGGCAATCGGCTGGTGCAGATTACCAGCAAGCGTGGGCGCTGAGCTTGTCCACCCATATGTGTTGTGAAGTACCGCCTTCATCGCGAGCAGGCTCGCTCCCACATTGGATTGCGTTCTTCCTGAGAGAAATCGATCACCTGTAGGAGCGAGCCTGCTCACGATGGCAACAGCCCGGTGCCTGAGTCTGACCCACAGTTTGAGCCACCCTGAAATAGAACAGGCCCCCGACACGAATGCCGGAGGCCTGTAATGGCCACATCCTTGTGGCCTTTCGCATGAACTCCAAAGCGACGGCAAACGTATATCCTGGCCCGCTTGCCGCGCCTTCTCCCAGTCCAGGCGAGAAGTCTTAGCCTTACTCGGCTTTCAGGCCGTCAGCCGATACGGCCTTGACGCCTTTGATTTTCTTGGCGATCGCCACAGCGGTGTCTTTTTGTGCATCAGTGACTTTGGTCATCGAAGACAGGGACACAACACCTTTGTTGGTTTCGACTTTGATATCTGTGCCTGGAATGCCTTTTTCAGTGACCAGATCAGCTTTGACCTTGGTGGTGATCCAGGTATCGGAAACGTCTTCCTTGGCCTCTGTCACTTCGCCCGCAGCCAGCATCATTGGCGCCTGAGTTGCTTGAGTGGTCTCGGCGAATGCGCTAGCCATGGACAGGGTCAGAGCGGTAGCAGCGGCGGCAGTGATAGCGAACTTCTTCATACGAGTAACTCCTGTTTTTCTCAAAAACTGCCGGACGTGCATCCCGGCAGGGTTATCAGGAGTAGTGCGAAGGCTGTGCCACTTTTGAAATATTTATTAATTGCTTATAAATCAGCAAGTTAAGCGAAGCGGCGATTTTCGTGATCATGCAAAATGCATGAAGCGGTGATTCTGGACATGCAACTTGCGGGTTTTGAGCGGTTGCTAAGTTTATGAATTACGAAGGGTTTATGGGGAGAGGGAGCGCCCCCTCCCCAAAAATGAAAATCAGACGCCAGGGCAGCCAGCCGGCAGGAATTCCTTGGCAGCGTTAGAGGCGCATGTCCAGGCGCCGGCGGCATCACGACTTAAGGTTATCGTCTTACCCGCTACGGCAGCAGGAGCATTCGAGAGGGTACAAACGATGGTGCCCGTACCTGCCGACGCAGTACCCGTGACTGCGATTGCGCAGTTGCTGGTAGGCGTCGTGATGTTCATGTTGGCTGCTGTCGGGCTAGTACCCTGATTCATCATGTCCTCGTACGGCACCTTCAACGCAGAGATTTCCCCCAGCCCGGCCGTTGCCTTGGCTCGCGCCTGGTACTTGGAATATTGCGGCAACGCAAAGGTCGCCAGAATGCCGATGATCGCCACGACGATCAGCAGCTCGATCAAGGTAAAGCCACTCTGCTTATTCATAGACATCTCCCATGCATGAGTCGGAATCTCATGACCTGAAACGGCCATTGCAGGGCACATGCCAACCCGGCAACCCCATGAGCAAGGGGTTTCAACCAGCTCAACGGCTACGTCCTACCTCAACAACCGCACTATCTGACGTTTTTTGTCACCCTGGCTCGCTGGTTTGGCGTCGATGCTTGACTAGGCTATAAGTCATGAACTGTTCGCCGCCGGGATTCCCATGAATGACATCGCCCTCAGCGGCCTGACCAAGCAATTGGTACTGGCCGAACTGCTCACCGAGCAAAGCGCGCAACAGGCGTATCAACAGGCCCAGCGCAGTCGCATACCCCTGGTCAGTTATCTGGTACAGAACAAACTGGTCCAGAGCCGCCAGGTCGCGGAAATCGCCTCGGAGCACTTCGGCGTCGCCCTACTCGACCTCAACAGCCTGGACAAGGAAACCCAGCCCACAGGCCTGGTCAGCGAAAAACTGGTGCGCCAGCATCACGCCCTGCCGCTGTGGCGACGAGGCAACAAATTGTTCGTGGGCATCTCCGACCCCACCAATCACCAGGCCATCAATGACATCCAGTTCAGCACCGGCCTGACCACCGAAGCCATCCTGGTGGAGGACGACAAGCTCAGCGACGCCATCGAAAAGTTCTTCGAATCCAGTAGCACAGGCCTGGAAGGCATGGGCGATGTCGACCTCGATGGCCTGGACATCGAATCGATCGACGATACCAAACAGGATTCCATCGCCGGCCAGGACACCGACGACGCGCCCGTGGTGCGCTTCGTCAACAAGATGCTGCTGGACGCGATCAAGGGCGGCTCTTCCGACCTGCACTTCGAGCCCTATGAAAAAATCTACCGGGTGCGGGTGCGCACCGACGGCATGCTGCGGGAAGTCGCCAGGCCGCCGATCCAACTGGCCAACCGTATCGCCGCGCGCCTGAAAGTCATGGCCAGCCTCGATATTTCCGAACGACGCAAACCCCAGGACGGACGCCTGAAAATGCGCCTGTCGAAAAGCAAATCCATCGATTTCCGGGTCAACACCCTGCCCACCCTCTGGGGCGAAAAAGTGGTGATCCGGATCCTCGACCCGTCCAGCGCGCAAATGGGCATCGATGCCCTGGGCTACGAACCGGACCAGAAAGACCTGTACATGGCGGCCCTCAAGCAACCGCAAGGGCTGATCCTGGTGACCGGGCCGACCGGCTCGGGCAAGACCGTATCGCTGTACACCGGGCTGAATATCCTCAACACCGTGGACATCAACATTTCCACCGCTGAAGACCCGGTGGAGATCAACATGGAAGGCATCAACCAGGTCAACGTGAACCCTCGCCAGGGGCTGGACTTCGCCCAGGCCCTGCGTTCGTTCCTGCGCCAGGACCCGGACGTGATCATGGTCGGCGAGATCCGCGACCTGGAAACCGCCGAGATCGCCATCAAGGCCGCCCAGACCGGGCACCTGGTACTCTCCACCCTGCACACCAACAGCGCCGCCGAAACCCTGATCCGCCTGCAGAACATGGGCATTCCAGGGTTCAACATCGCCACCGCCGTGCACCTGATCATCGCCCAGCGGCTGGCGCGCAAGTTGTGCAACCACTGCAAGAAGGCCATCGAGATCCCCGAAGAGACCTTGCTCAAGGAAGGCTTCCCCCGGGAACGCATCGGCACATTCACGATCTATGAGCCGGTCGGTTGCGAACAGTGCAACCATGGTTACAAAGGGCGCGTGGGGGTCTACGAAGTGGTCAAGAACACGCCCGAGCTGCAGCGATTGATCATGGCCGAGGGCAACTCGCTGGAAATCGATCTGCAAATGCGCAAGGACGGTTTCAATGACCTGCGTACATCGGGGCTGCTCAAAGTGATGCAGGGCGTCACCAGCCTCGAAGAAATCAACCGGGTCACCAAGGATTGAACATGGCGGTCAAAGCAGTCAAAACCGATGTTTACACTTGGGAAGGCAAGGACCGCAAAGGCACCAAAATGACCGGCGAGCTGACGGGCCAGAGCCCGGCCCTGGTCAAGGCACAGCTGCGTAAACAAGGCATCAACCCGCAGAAGGTACGCAAGAAGTCCACCTCGATATTCAGCAAGGGCAAGCGCATCAAGCCATTGGATATCGCCCTCTTCACCCGCCAGATGGCAACGATGCTCAAGGCGGGCGTGCCGCTGTTACAGGCGTTCGACATCATTGGCGAAGGCTTCGACAACGCCAATATGCGCAAGCTGGTGGATGAGGTGAAACAGGAAGTCGCCGCCGGCAACAGCTTTGCCGCATCGCTGCGCAAATGCCCGCAGTATTTCGACGACCTGTACTGCAACCTGGTGGACGCCGGTGAACAGGCCGGCGCCCTGGACACGCTGCTGGACCGGGTCGCAACCTACAAGGAAAAGAGCGAAGCCCTCAAGGCCAAGATCAAGAAAGCCATGACCTATCCAGCCGCCGTCGTTCTCGTTGCTGCAGTGGTCACGGGGATCCTGCTGGTCAAGGTGGTGCCGCAGTTCGAATCGGTATTCTCCGGGTTCGGCGCGCAGCTGCCGGCCTTCACGGTGATGGTCATCGGCTTGTCAGAGTTCATGCAGGAGTCATGGTGGATACTGCTCGGCGGGATGGTGGGCGGATTCTTTGGCGTGAAATACGCACTCAGGCGCTCCGAGGCCTTTCGTGACTGGCGCGATAAATGGCTGCTCAAGCTGCCACTGATCGGCACCCTGATGTACAAATCCGCCGTGGCCCGCTACGCCCGCACGCTCTCCACCACCTTCGCCGCCGGCGTGCCGCTGGTGGAAGCCCTGGACTCGGTGTCTGGCGCCACCGGCAACGTGGTGTTCAAGCGCGCGGTGCAGCGCATCAAGCAAGACGTCTCGACCGGCATGCAGTTGAATTTCTCCATGCGTACCTCAGGGATCTTTCCGAACCTGGCGATCCAGATGACCGCCATCGGCGAAGAATCCGGTGCGCTGGATGACATGCTCGACAAGGTGGCGAGCTTTTATGAGGCCGAGGTGGACAATCTGGTGGACAACCTCACCAGCCTGATGGAACCCTTCATCATGGTGGTCCTGGGGGTCGTCGTCGGTGGCCTGGTGGTTGCCATGTACTTGCCCATCTTTCAACTCGGCTCTGCGATCTGACATGCCCCTGAGCGAATTCTTCGTGCTGTATCCCCTGGCTTTCGTGCTCGTTGCGGCACTGCTCGGTCTGATCATCGGCAGCTTCCTCAACGTGCTGGTGTGGCGCCTGCCAAAGATGCTCGACCGCGAATGGCGCCTGCAAGCCCACGACCTGCTGGGCCTGCCGGCTGAAACCCCGGGCCCGATCTATAACCTGATGCTGCCCCATTCCCAATGCCCGCACTGCGGCCATCGCATCCGCGCCTGGGAAAACATTCCGCTGCTCAGCTACCTGATGCTGCGCGGTCGCTGTTCGAGCTGCGCCGCGCCCATCGGCAGGCGTTACCCCCTGACCGAACTGGCCTGCGGCGCGCTGTCGGCGTTCGTCGCCTGGCATTTCGGCTTTGGCTGGCAAGCGGCGATGGTGATGGTGTTGTCCTGGGGCCTGCTGGGCATGAGCCTGATCGACGCCGAACATCAATTGCTGCCCGATACCCTGGTATTGCCGTTATTGTGGCTGGGCTTGATCGTCAACAGCTTCGGGCTGTTCGTTTCCTTGAACCAGGCGATGTGGGGCGCGGTGGCCGGTTATCTGGCGCTGTGGTCGGTGTTCTGGGTGTTCAAGCTGATCACCGGCAAGGAGGGCATGGGCTACGGGGATTTCAAGCTGCTGGCGATGCTGGGGGCCTGGGGTGGCTGGCAGATCCTGCCGCTGACGTTGTTGTTGTCGTCGCTGGTGGGCGCCGTTATCGGGGTCATCGTGCTGCGCCTGCGGGATGCCCCAGGGTCGACGCAGATCCCCTTTGGGCCTTATCTGGCCATTGCCGGCTGGATTGCCTTGCTCTGGGGTGGTCAAATAACCGACTTCTATTGGCAGTCTGTCGGTTTCTAATGAATACCCCCCTGGAAAAACCCTGGATTCTCGGCCTGACCGGTGGCATCGGCAGCGGCAAGAGCGCGGCAGCCCAGCATTTCATTGACCTGGGCGTGCACGTGATCGACGCCGATCATGCGGCGCGCTGGGTGGTCGAGCCCGGGCGTCCGGCGCTGGCGAAAATCGCCGAGCACTTCGGCCCCGGTGTATTGCAGGCCGATGGCGCACTTGACCGGGCGGCGCTGCGCAAGCTGATCTTCGAGAATGCCGACGAACGCCGTTGGCTCGAGGCGTTGCTGCATCCGCTGATCGCCGATGAGATCGCCCATCATCTGGCCCAGGCACAATCGCCCTACGCGATCCTGGTATCGCCACTGCTGATCGAGTCAGGGCAGTACGCCATGACCCAGCGGATCCTGGTGATCGATGCGCCGGAACAACTGCAGATCGAACGTACCTTGCAGCGCGACCAGACCAGCGAGCAGCAGGTCCAGGCGATTCTCAAGGCCCAGTCCAGCCGTCAGGATCGCCTGAGCCATGCCGACGATGTGGTGGTCAACGATCGCGACCTCGCCTGGCTGCACAGCGAGGTCGAGCGCCTGCATCACTTTTACCTTACTTTGCGTGGAGGCCAGTCATGAGCCAAATCCCAACCGTTGATTGCCCAACCTGTGGCGCCCCCGTGGAATGGAGCCCGGAGAGCAAATTCCGGCCGTTCTGTTCTGATCGCTGCAAACTGATCGACCTGGGTGCATGGGCATCGGAGGAACACAAGATTCCGGTCAGTCCCGATGCCGAGGATGAGCTGTTCAGCGAAGATTTCGAACCGCGTTCACATCATTAAGGCCGCATGAAACCGTAGTCCTGTTCATCGTCGAGGTTTTCCGCCAGGAAACTCAACTCATCGGCCAGGTCTTCTGGGCTGCGCACTGTCTTGCTCTGCTGCACGATCGCACTGAGCAAGGCACGCAGGCTCAAGCCCGGGTCGAAACCGATCTCCATTGCGGCATCGTGACTACGCCTGATCTCTTGTCTCGCCCACTCATAAACACTCATGGTTGTGCTCCTGGAAGTTTTCCAGAGCATGAAGGGCGTGCGATTGTGCAGCCTTGACGTGAATCAAGGCTTGTCATCATCGTTCCACGGGGCCGACAGGTAGCGCGTGCGGTTGAAGGTTTCCAGCCATTCGGGGCTGAACACCACCAACGCACTGATCACCATGCCGTTGATGAAGGCCTCGGGAAAAATGATCAGCCAGAGGTAGCCGACAAAATCTTCCAGCCAGTAAGGCATGGCGAATATACCGTCGTACCACAGCAGGCCAAGCCCCAGCAGCAGGCACGCCAACGCCGCGAGCGCGGCAGCGAGAAAACCCGAGCAGAAGATATATACGAACAGATTGCGCGGCTGGGCGCGCTCCACCAGGATCGCGCAACACTCGGTAACCAGCACCGGCAACAGGATCAACAGCACACCGTTGACCCCTACAGCCGCCATGTCCTGGCGCCCCAGCAGCACCAGCGCAAACTGTGCACACAGGCCCCCCAGGATCGCCAAGGGCCAGTCCAGCAGCAACGTCACGGCGGTCATGCCGATGAAGTGATACGAGACACCCGTGTCGAAATCCCGGCGCACCAGCCACAGCATGAACAACGCCAGCACCGTGCCGAACAGCAGGTGCTGGCGACGACTGTCGGTGAACAACTCGACCCACGGTGCTCGCGACACCGCCCAGACCAATACCGGCACATAAATCAGCCAACCAGCCGCCAGGGTCTGCGGTGAGAGCAGTTCAGCACCGATCATGGGACTACTCCTTTCACTTGCCCTTGCATCAAAGACTCCTTGATCGCTTCGCGATCCAAGCTGGCAGTCTACACCCCGCCCCATAACGGCCATTAATCAACGCAACGCTTCCAGCTTGTCGCAATTGAACGCTAAGCTTGGGCTCATGGATGACTCCGATTACTTACGCCTGCTGACCATCGCGGCCGAGCAAGCCAACGCCTTTCTCTCCAATGCCCGCAAATGGGAGCGTGAGCGTTGGGTCTGCCAGCGTCTGCTGCAAGGGCTGAACGTGCCTTATCGCGCCGACGAGTTCGCGCCGGCCGGCGAACCGCCGGACGTCTTGTTTCGCGATGCCAATTTCGAGGTTTTTTTCGTGCTCGACGAGGGCCGCCGTCTCAATGATGAATGGCGCGATGAACTGCAACGCCGCCGCAGTGCGTTCTCCCTGAGCCAACTGGTGCGTCGCGAGGCCAAGCCCCGGCGGATCCCGGCCAATGAATTCCTGATGCGGCTGGCCCCGACCCTGCGCAAGAAAGCCCACAACTACACCGAGCGCGGCATGGACCTGGGCGACCTGGACATCATCGCCTTCGCCAGCCTCAAGCGCGAAGTGCTGGACCTCAACAGCCATTTCCCGCCGCCGACCGAATACCTGCGCCAGGGCTGGCGCTCGCTGTCGCTGGTGGGGCCGACGTTCGCCCGGGTGCTGTTCGCCCATCCCGATGCGCCGGACTTCCTGCGCAGCAACCTGGGGCGCAGCATTGTGTTCGATGTCGGGATCAGCCTGTGAGCCCATTGCAGGAATTGATCGCCGCCGTGCCGCAGCAGGGCTGCGTACGCTGGATTGGCGTGCGCCCCCAGGGCCATGCGCCCATGATCGAACTGGACGCCGTGGAGGCCCGCCTGGAAGCCGGCCTGACGGGTGATCATGCCCGCCCCGGCGTGCGCAATGCCCGGCAAGTCACCTTGATTCAGTGGGAGCACCTGGCCGTGATCAGTTCCCTGATGGGCCGCGCGGCGGATCAACCGGTGTTGCCACAAGAGCTGCGACGCAACCTTGTGATCAGCGGCATCAATCTGTTCAGCCTCAAGGGCCGGCGCTTTCGCATCGGCCAGGCGATCTTCGAAACCACCGGCTGGTGCCAGCCGTGCGCGCGACTGGAGCGAAACCTCGGCGAAGGGACGTTCCAGGCCGTACGCGGCCATGGCGGAATCACAGCCCGGGTGTTAAAAAGTGGAATCATTCGCCTGGACGACAGCTTGCGTGTCGAACCTGTTCCGGCGAGCGGCTACGCTGCTTTCAATGCCGGATAGCCGGACGCTGTAGCGTCTACACCTTTCGCAACGTCTACCTGACGAGGCCTTTATGACCAGCCGCCTGAACCCAGATGACCAGAAGCATGTCGAAGAGTACCTGCAACTGTCCCAGCACCGAGTCGAGCGCCGGCCCTTCCGGCCGTGGATGCTCCTGGTGGTGGTACTGGCCGTGACCATCGGCCTGGGCCTGTTGAGCCGACTGATCAGTTACCTGACGCTATGAGCCGCTTGATGCTCGCGCGGGTAACGGCACCGATTTCCTTTAGCCTTGCGAGATATCCCCATGACTCATCGTATTGTCATCGTTGGCGGCGGCGCCGGCGGTCTGGAGTTGGCTACCCGTCTGGGTAAGACTCTGGGCAAGCGCGGTACGGCCAGCGTGATGCTGGTCGACGCGAACCTGACCCACATCTGGAAACCCCTGCTGCACGAAGTGGCCGCCGGCTCCCTCAACTCTTCCGAAGACGAACTCAACTATGTCGCCCAGGCGAAATGGAACCACTTCGAGTTCCAGCTCGGGCGCATGAGTGGCCTGGATCGCGAGCGCAAGAGAATCCAACTGGCCGCCACCTATGACGAGGGCGGCGTCGAATTGTTGCCGGCCCGGGAACTGGGCTACGACACCCTGGTGATTGCCGTCGGCAGTACCACCAACGATTTCGGCACCGAAGGCGCGGCGCAGCATTGCCTGTTTCTCGACACCCGCAAGCAGGCCGAGCGTTTCCATCAGCAACTGCTTCACCACTATCTGCGCGCCCATGCCGGGCAGACCGATATCGTCGAGCGCATCAGCGTCGCCATCGTCGGCGCCGGTGCGACCGGGGTCGAACTGGCGGCCGAGCTGCATAATGCCGCCCACGAACTGCACGCCTACGGCCTGGACCGCATCAAACCGGAAAACATGCACATCACCCTGATCGAGGCAGGCCCACGCGTCTTGCCGGCACTGCCGGAGCGTATCGGCGGACCGGTGCACAAGACCCTGGAAAAACTCGGGGTCAATGTCATGACCAACGCCGCTGTCAGCCAGGTGACCGCCGACAGCCTGATTACGGCGGATGGCAAAGTGATCGACGCGAGCCTGAAAGTCTGGGCCGCCGGGATTCGCGCACCGGACTTCCTCAAGGACATCGACGGCCTGGAGACCAACCGGATCAACCAGTTGCACGTGCTGCCTACGCTACAGACCACCCGTGACGAGAACATCTTCGCCTTCGGTGACTGCGCCGCCTGCCCGCAACCCGGCAGCGAACGCAACGTCCCGCCCCGCGCCCAGGCAGCGCATCAGCAGGCCTCGCTGCTGGCCAAGTCCTTGAAGCTGCGGATCGAGGGCAAAGCCCTGCCTGAATACAAGTACACCGACTACGGCTCGTTGATCTCGCTGTCGCGGTTCTCGGCAGTGGGCAACCTGATGGGCAACCTGACCGGCAGCGTGATGCTCGAAGGCTGGCTGGCGCGGATGTTCTACGTGTCGCTGTACCGCATGCACCAGATGGCGCTGTACGGCATGTTTCGCACGGCGATGCTGATGCTGGGGAGCAAGATCGGGCGTGGGACTGAGCCTCGGCTGAAGTTGCACTGAGGAT
Source organism: Pseudomonas sp. 43mfcvi1.1 (assembly GCF_900115935.1). Lineage (NCBI taxonomy): Bacteria > Pseudomonadati > Pseudomonadota > Gammaproteobacteria > Pseudomonadales > Pseudomonadaceae > Pseudomonas > Pseudomonas sp. 43mfcvi1.1. The sequence goes on from NZ_UETT01000020.1 coordinate 49,067, forward strand.
AAAAGCGACGCGTAAACTGCTCGTGACAGCGATGGGTTCTAGAGGTGCATCGCCTGTTCCACCGTTTTCGCGAGCAAGCCCGCTCCCACAGTTGATCGCATACTCATGAAATACTCGATCTCCTGTGGGAGCGGGCTTGCTCGCGAAGGCGGCAGTGCAGTCAATAGTCATCTAAACGATAAAAATCGAGCTCCGCAGCATCAATCAAACCTGAAACCGCTGCACCATCGTGCGCAGCGAATTCGCCAGTTGCGACAACTCATGGCTGGACGCGCTGGTCTGGTCCGCGCCGGAGGCCGAGCGCACCGACAAGTCACGAATGTTCACCAGGTTGCGATCCACCTCACGGGCGACTTGCGCCTGTTCTTCGGCGGCGCTGGCGATCACCAGGTTACGCTCGTGGATCTCGTTGACCGAGGCCGTGATGGTCTGTAGCGCTTCCCCTGCCCGTTCCGCCATCGCCAGGGTGCTGGCGGCGCGACTGGAGCTGGCCTGCATGGAGTCGAGTGCCTGGGTGGCACCGCTGCGCATGCCCTGGACCATCTGTTCGATTTCCTGGGTCGATTGCTGCGTGCGATAAGCCAGCGCCCGCACCTCGTCCGCGACCACCGCGAACCCCCGTCCACTCTCACCCGCCCGGGCCGCTTCGATGGCCGCGTTGAGGGCCAGCAGGTTGGTCTGCTCGGCGATGGCCCGGATCACATCCAGCACCTTGCCGATATCCTGCGACTGGCTGGCCAGGGATTGCACCAGGCCGCCAGTCACTTGCACATCGCTGGCAAGGGCGCCGATGGCATCGACCGTGTCGCTGACCCGCTGCTGCCCAAGGGACGCCGACTCACTGGACTGACGCGTGGCATCGGAGGTGGAAACCGCATTGCGCGCGACTTCCTCCACGGCGGTGGTCATTTCGGTGACGGCGGTGGCCGCCTGTTCGATTTCGTTGTTCTGCTGTTGCAGACTGTGGGTGCTATCGACGGTGACCGCGTTCAGCTCATCGGCGGCGGTCGCCAGTTGGGTAGCCGAGCCGCTGATACCCTGCAGGGTTTCACGCAGGTTCTGCTGCATGGTCGCCAGCGCCTTGAGCAAGCGGCTCACTTCGTCGCTGCCGTGGGTCTCGATCGGTCGGGTCAGGTCGCCTCGGGCAACGTTCTCGGCAGCATTCAAGGCCTCGCCCAAAGGCTTGACGATACTGCGGGTGAGCAGCATGGCCAGGGCCACCGTCGCCAGGGCGGCGAGCACGATGAACAGGCTGACGATCATCCGGGAATTGACGTAGTGCTCCTGGGATTTCTGGCTTTCGATGGAGACTTGTTTGGAGAACAGCTCCGCCAGGTCGTTGAGTTGTTTGCCGGAACCGTCCACCACGGTCTTCATGTCCACCAGCAGCAGCTTGATCAACTCGTCCCGACGTCCCTGCTCTGCCAGTGCAAAGGATTGGGCGATGCCCGTGCGGTAAGCAGCGAAGGTTTGCTTGAACTGGTCATAAAGCGCTTTGCCTTCAGGCGTGACGACCAGCTTTTCGTAACTGGCGATTTTTTCGCTCAGTTCCTTGTCGCGGGTGTCCATTTGCCCACGATACACCGAGATGTTCTTCGGATCCTGGTCCAGGGCCATGCGCAGGGAGATCGTGCGGATGCGCAACATCAATTCACGGATCTCGTCACCGCCGCGAATACTGGGCAACCACTGGGTTTCTACCGCGACTTCACTGTCACGGATACTCGACATCTGTCCCAGCGCAAACACCCCGAGCAATGCCACCAGCACGGCGATCAAAGCGAAACCCAACGCAGCACGGGGGGCGATATTCAGTTGACGAAGAACCATGGGGAGCGCCTTTTTTATTATTGGCCTGAAGTGGGGCCATGCCCCTGTCGGTGGGTTATCGGCAGGTTGTACGATGACTTAAGGCTATCTGCTTTATCACAGGCAAAAAAAATCCCCGTATCTTTCGATACGAGGATTTTCAATATGGTCGGGGTAAGGGGATTCGAACTCCTGACATCCTGCTCCCAAAGCAGGCGCGCTACCGGACTGCGCTATACCCCGGTAAAAAAAAGGCGACCTTCGCAAGTCGCCTTCTCGATCAGCGCTTTTGGCCTCTGATCTTAAGATTCGATTCCAGCGAACTGGTTTCAAAAATGGTGGGTCGTGTGGGATTCGAACCTACGACCAATTGGTTAAAAGCCAACTGCTCTACCAACTGAGCTAACGACCCAAATATGGTCGGGGTAAGGGGATTCGAACTCCTGACATCCTGCTCCCAAAGCAGGCGCGCTACCGGACTGCGCTATACCCCGATTGAAATGGCTCCGTGACCAGGACTCGAACCTGGGACCCAATGATTAACAGTCATTTGCTCTACCGACTGAGCTATCACGGAACTGATATTTCAAGTTACAACGTTGAAGCTAGCTTCAACCTCTTCTACCCTTACGCATCGCTGCGTTCGTGTGTCTGAGGCGCGCTATTCTACAATCTTCAAAACCTCTGTCAACCCCTTAAATTGCTTTCAAGACAATGATTTGCAACTTATTTTGGATTCCTTCTCAGTGAGAAGTCGTCCTTGGGGTGACTGACTGCGGGGCGCACTTTACAAGCCTTTTCCTTTGAGTTCAACGGCCTGATGAAAAAAATGGCCTCGCAAAGCGAGGCCATTCCAATTGCAGGCAATGCCGGCTTTCAGTTGAAGACGATTTCGTCGTTCTCCACCGTACCGGTCACGGTTTCACCCGGCATGAAGCGACCCGACAGGATCAACTGCGCCAGCGGGTTTTCGATCCAGCGCTGGATCGCCCGCTTCAGCGGCCGTGCGCCATAGACCGGGTCGTAACCCACGGCAATCAACTTGTCCAACGCCTCATCGCTCAACTGCAGTTTCAGCTCACGCTCGGTAAGACGGCTGCGCAGGCGACCCAACTGGATCTCGGTAATGCCGGCAATCTGATCGCGGGCCAACGGCTCGAAGATCACCACTTCGTCGACCCGGTTGATGAACTCTGGCCGGAAGTGGGTAGAGATCGCATCCATCACCGCAGCGCGCTGCGCCTCGCGGTCACCCACCAGTTCCTGGATCTGCGTCGAGCCCAGGTTGGAGGTCATCACGATCACCGTGTTACGGAAATCCACCGTGCGCCCGTGGCTGTCGGTCAAGCGACCATCCTCCAGCACTTGCAGCAGGATGTTGAACACATCCGGGTGCGCCTTCTCGACTTCATCGAGCAGGATCACCGAGTACGGTTTGCGCCGCACAGCCTCGGTCAGGTAGCCACCCTCTTCATAGCCGACATAACCTGGTGGCGCACCGATCAACCGTGCCACGGAATGTTTCTCCATGAACTCGGACATGTCGATGCGCACCATGGCCTCTTCCGTATCGAAGAGGAACTCGGCCAACGCCTTGCACAATTCAGTCTTACCGACACCGGTAGGGCCGAGGAACATGAACGAACCACTCGGCCGGTTAGGATCCGACAGCCCGGCGCGGGAACGGCGCACGGCGTTGGACACCGCCACCACCGCTTCTTCCTGACCAATCACACGCTGGTGCAGCAGGCTTTCCATCTTCAGCAGCTTGTCACGCTCGCCTTCGAGCATTTTCGACACCGGAATACCGGTCCACTTGGAGACCACTTCGGCGATTTCTTCCTCGGTGACCTTGCTGCGCAGCAACTGGTTTTCGCTCTTGCCGTGCTGGTCGACCATCTGCAGGCTGCGCTCCAGGTCCGGGATCACCCCGTACTGCAGCTCGGCCATGCGATTGAGGTCGCCTTTACGGCGCGCCGCTTCCAGCTCCTGGCGGGACTGTTCGATCTTTTGCTGAATCTGCGCCGAGCCCTGGACTTCGGCTTTCTCCGAGTTCCAGATTTCCTCGAGGTCGGAATACTCGCGCTCATGGCGAACGATTTCTTCCTGCAGCCTTTCCAGACGCTTCTTCGCCGCTTCGTCGCTTTCTTTCTTCAGGGCCTGGGACTCGACCTTGAGTTGAATCAGGCGCCGCTCCAACCGATCCAGCACTTCAGGCTTGGAGTCGATTTCCATGCGGATGCGGCTGGCCGCCTCGTCGATCAGGTCGATGGCCTTGTCCGGCAATTGGCGGTCGGTGATGTAGCGGTGGCTGAGCTTGGCCGCCGCGATGATCGCGCCATCGGTAATCGCCACCTTGTGGTGAACTTCATAGCGTTCTTTAAGGCCGCGCAGGATAGCGATGGTGTCCTCTTCGCTCGGCTCCTCCACCAGTACTTTCTGGAAGCGCCGCTCAAGGGCCGCGTCTTTCTCTATATATTGGCGGTACTCGTTGAGCGTGGTCGCGCCGACGCAGTGCAGCTCGCCACGAGCCAACGCTGGCTTGAGCATGTTGCCGGCGTCCATCGAGCCTTCACCCTTGCCCGCACCGACCATGGTGTGCAGTTCATCGATGAACAGGATGATCTGTCCTTCCTGCTTGGACAGCTCATTGAGCAGCGCCTTGAGCCGCTCTTCGAATTCACCACGGTATTTGGCGCCGGCGATCAAGGCCCCCATATCCAGGGACAACAGCCGCTTACCCTTGAGGCCATCCGGCACTTCGCCGTTGATGATGCGCTGGGCCAGGCCTTCGGCGATGGCGGTTTTACCCACGCCTGGCTCACCGATCAGCACCGGGTTGTTCTTGGTGCGGCGTTGCAGCACCTGGATCGTGCGGCGGATCTCGTCGTCACGGCCGATCACCGGGTCGAGCTTGCCTTCTTCGGCACGCTTGGTCAGGTCGACGGTGTATTTATCCAGCGCCTGGCGCGACTCTTCGTGGTTGGCGTCGTTGACCGCTTCGCCGCCACGCAGGTTGTTGATGGCATTTTCCAGGGCTTTCTTGCTCACGCCCTGGCCAAGCAGGAGTTTGCCGAGCTTGCTGTTTTCATCCATGGCGGCGAGCAGCACCAGCTCGCTGGAAATGAACTGGTCGCCCTTCTGCTGGGCCAGGCGATCGGCCTGGTTGAGCAGCCGCGCCAGGTCCTGGGACATGTTCACGTCACCGGTCGGATTCTGGATCTTGGGTAACTGGTCGAGTTCTTTCGCCAGTTCTTTGCGCAGGCTGTTGACGTCAAAGCCGACCTGCATCAGCAGGGGCTTGATGGAACCGCCCTGCTGTTCGAGCATGGCTTGCATCAAATGCGCCGGTTCGATACCGGGATGGTCCAGGCCGACGGCCAGGGACTGGGCATCGGACAGGGCCAACTGTAATTTGCTGGTTAAACGATCAATACGCATGGGTCACCTTCCTTTTGAGCAGGCCGGACCTAAACACATCCTGAATGAAGAAACCTGCCAGATACCCTTATAGATGTGGTCGATTCTGGAAGTTTCAAGCAGCGCAGCCTTGATACAGATCAGAGAAGTCTAGCGTTCGATCCAGACCAGCGAGGCGAAGCGACCGGTGCGCGGATTGCGGCGGTAGGAAAAGAAACGAGGATCGGTCACGGTGCAGAGACCGCCACCGTAGACGGCCGTGACCCCGCGCGCGGCCAGGCGCAGCCGGGCCAGTTGGTAGATATCGGCCAGGAACTTGCCGGCGTTGGGGCTCGCAGCGAAGGCTTGGCTCGCCAGGGGCAGTTGCGCGATGAAGGCTTCACGCACCTCCGGCCCAACTTCAAACGCTTGCGGACCAATGGCCGGGCCGAGCCAGGCGAGGATTTCATCCGCAGGCACGGCAAGGCTGTCGAGGGTGGCCTCCAGCACACCGTTGGCCAGTCCGCGCCAACCGGCATGGGCCGCTGCGACGCGGGTGCCGGCACGGTTGCAGAACAGTACGGGCAGGCAGTCCGCCGTCATTGACGCGCAGGCGATACCCGGTGTGTCGGTCCAACTGGCATCGGCGGTCGCTACCTGGGTGGGGTCAGCCTCGACCACGGCAATGCCGTGGACCTGCTGCAGCCAGGCCGGGGTGATGGCGAACTGATCGGTGAGACGACGGCGGTTTTCGGCGACAGCCGTGGGGTCGTCGCCCACATGATCGCCCAGGTTGAGGCTGTCGAACGGCGCCAGGCTGGCGCCGCCCCCTCGGGTGGTGACGCAGGCCTTGACCCGGGCCGGCGCAGGCCAGTCGGGTATCAGCCAGTCACTCATCCGACGAACGCCTCGCGGTCCTGCTTGAGCAACGTCAGCAGCCAGACGAAGTCATCCGGCAACGGCGACTCCCAGCTCATGCGCTTGCCGGTCGTCGGATGATCCAACTCCAGGAAACGCGCGTGCAGCGCCTGGCGCGGGAAATTCTTCAGCGATTCGACCATGGTCTGGCTGGCGGCTGGCGGAATGCGGAAGCGACCGCCGTAGGCCGGGTCACCCACCAACGGAAAGTTGATGTGGGCCATGTGCACACGGATCTGGTGGGTACGCCCGGTTTCCAGCTTGACCCGCACATGCGTGTGGGAACGGAAGCGTTCAAGCACACGATAATGGCTGACCGCCTGCTTGCCGCCCTCCATCACCGCCATGCGCTGGCGCTGCTGGCCGTGACGGCCAATCGGTGCGTTGATCTTGCCACCGGCGGTGACCACGCCGATCACGATGCACTCATAGATACGGCTGACGCTGCGGCTTTGCAACTGAGTGACCAGTTGTGTCTGCGCCTGGATGGTCTTGGCCACCACCATCAGACCGGTGGTGTCCTTGTCCAGGCGATGCACGATGCCGGCACGCGGCACATTGATGATGTCCGGTACATGGTGCAGCAAGGCATTGAGCAACGTCCCGTCGGCATGACCGGCAGCCGGGTGCACCACCAGGCCCGCCGGCTTGTTGATCACCAGGATGTCGTCGTCTTCATAGACGATGTTCAGGGCGATGTCCTGGGCGACCCATTCTCCCTGGGCCTCCTGCTCGGCGGTCAGCTCGAGGATGGCACCGCCGTGGACGATGTCGCGCGGGCGGATCACCGCCCCATCCACAGTCAGGCGGCCGTCCTTGATCCAGGCGGAAAGGCGCGAGCGCGAGTGCTCGGCGAAGAGTTGTGCGGCGACTTGATCGAGGCGTTGGCCGCCCAATTCGGACGGCACCTCTGCGCGAAGTTCTATTTTATCGGACATGCTCGGACTGGGCGTCGGCACAGCCTTTGGTTTCGGCTGCGCGCTTGTGGTTAAATACGGCGTCTTTTGCCCCGAGGCTTTTCAACGGGGCGCTCATCATAACAGGACGGCCCCGCCCAAGACAGCGGCCGTCATAGGGACGCAAGCCGCCATGCAAGTGAAACACCTGCTGCTGATCGCCATCCTCGCATTGACTGCTGCTTGCTCGTCGAAGGAAGTCGTAGACGAAAACCTGAGCGAAGTCGAACTGTACCAACAGGCGCAGAACGACCTGGATAACAACAGCTATACCAGCGCCACCGCCAAGCTCAAGGCCCTGGAGTCGCGGTATCCGTTCGGTCGCTACGCCGATCAGGCCCAATTGGAACTGATCTACGCCAACTACAAGAACGCCGAGCCGGAAGCCGCCAAATCCGCTGCCGAGCGCTTCATTCGCCTGCACCCGCAGCACCCGAATGTCGATTACGCCTATTACCTCAAGGGCCTGACCTCCTTCGACCAGGACGTCGGCCTGCTGGCGCGTTTCCTGCCGCTGGACATGACCAAGCGTGACCCGGGCGCCGCGCGCGACTCCTACAATGAGTTCGCCCAGCTGACCAGCCGCTTCCCCAATAGCCGCTACTCGCCGGACGCCAAGCAGCGCATGATCTACCTGCGCAACCTGCTGGCGTCCTACGAAATCCACGTAGCCGACTACTACCTGACTCGTCAGGCCTACGTCGCCGCTGCCAACCGCGGTCGCTACGTGGTGGAAAACTTCCAGGAAACCCCATCGGTGGGCGACGGCCTGGCCGTGATGACCGAAGCCTACCAGCGCCTGCACCTGGACGACCTGGCGGCCACCAGCCTGGAAACCCTCAAGCTGAACTACCCGGATCACCCATCCCTGGTCGATGGCCAGTTCACCCCGCGGGTCGACGAAGCGGACAACCGTTCGTGGCTGAGCAAGGCGACCCTGGGCCTGATCGAGTCGCGTCCGCCGCTGCCGCCGGGAGAGACGCGCGCCAACCAGGACGTGCAACGCCAATTCCAGGATGCCAAGGAAGCCATCCCGAACGAACTCAAGCCCAAGGATGAAAATGGCGACGTGATCGAAGAAGAAGAGCCTGAGAACGAGTCCAGCGACCGCTCCTGGTTCAGCCACCTGACCTTCGGCCTGTTCGACTGAGACAGGGGCATCAGCAAAAAGGGAGACCCGACGGTCTCCCTTTTTTGTACCTGGCTTTTATTGCGCTGTGCGCCGTTCCTGTCCTTGGCTAAACTGCCGGATCATTAGCCAAAAAGCCGCCCATCATGCTTCGTTTACTGTTCTGGATCGCCCTGATTGCCGCCGCGGTATGGTTCTGGCGCAAGCTCAAGAGCACCTCTTCCCCATCGCAGGCACCCCGCGAGCAGGACGCTCCCCCCATGGTCCGTTGCGCTCATTGCGGCGTACACCTGCCTCGCGACCGGGCACTGGCCCTCGAACAACAATGGTATTGCAGCCAGGCTCACCTCGAGCAAGGCCCGGGCACTCGTGAGCGCTGAGACCTCAAGCCCGCGCGAAAAACAGACGCAGCGTCTGCTGCGTCTCTATCACCTGTACCGCCTGAGCATCGGCATCACCCTGGTGCTGCTGATCTCCAGCAAACTGGACAATCGCCTGCTGGAGTTCGCCAACGACGACCTGCTGCGCAGCGGCAGTTGGTTGTATCTGGTGCTGAACATCCTGCTTGTAGTGTTCCTTGAAAACACTCGCCGCCCTGCCCGGCTGTTCGGCCTGGCCCTCACCGACGTACTGCTGCTTTCGTGGCTGTTCTTCGCCGCAGGCGGTGTGCCCAGCGCCATCGGCAACCTGCTCATCGTCTCGGTAGCCATCGGCAATACGCTATTGCGAGGCCGAGTCGGCCTGTTGATCGCCGCTGTCGCCACGATCGGTATCGTCGGCTCGACTTTCTTCCTCGGCCTGAGCGACTCGAACCGCCCCAGCAGCTACCTGCAAGCCGGGACCCTGGGGGCACTGTGCTTCGCCGCCGCCCTGCTGGTACAAGGCCTGACCCGACGACTGGAAGCCAGCGAAACCCTGGCTGAGCAACGGGCCAGCGAAGTGATCGGCCTCGAAGCACTCAACGCGCTGATCCTGCAACGCATGCGCACCGGCATCCTGGTGCTGGACCGCGAACGTCGGGTACAACTGGCCAACGAAAGCGCCTTGAACCTGCTGGGCATGCACGACCTGGTCGGCCAGCGGATCGATGACTACTCCGTCGCCCTGGTCGAACGTCTGCAACTGTGGCTGAACAACCCTAGCCTGCGCGCACAGAGCCTGACCATCAGCGGCACGGGCCTGGCACTGCAACCGAGCTTCATCGCCCTGGGCCACAACGAGCAACATCAGATCCTGGTCTTCCTCGAAGACCTGGCCCAGGTTGCGCAGCAGGCCCAACAACTCAAGCTAGCCTCCCTCGGACGCCTGACGGCCGGCATCGCCCACGAAATCCGCAACCCCCTGGGCGCCATCAGCCACGCGGCGCAATTGCTGCGCGAATCCGAGGAACTGAACGACGCGGATCGGCGTCTGACGCAGATTATTCAAGATCACTCTCAACGAATGAATCGCGTCATTGAAAACGTCCTGCAACTGTCTCGCCGCCAGCAAACCACACCCCAACGCCTCGATCTGCGGACCTGGCTCGAACAGTTCGTCCGACAGGCCCACGAAAGCATGGCCGAGCACCAGCAATTGCACCTGAGCATCGATCCGGGCGACTACACCACGCTGATGGACCCCGACCAGTTGACCCAGGTACTCGACAACCTGCTGCGCAACGCCTGGCGCCACAGCGCAATGGCCCACGAACAGGCCGAGGCCTGGCTGAAACTGTTCATCGATCCCCACAGCCAGCTGTCCACACTGGACATCATCGACAACGGCCCCGGCGTGACTCCAGAACAGCAAGCGCACTTGTTCGAGCCCTTCTTTACCACCAGCAGCCAGGGCACCGGCCTTGGGCTCTATCTGTCCCGTGAGCTGTGCGAAAGCAACCAGGCCCGCCTAGACTTCAAACCACGCCAAGGCGGCGGCTGCTTTCGCATCACCTTTGCTCACGGACGGAAACAGATTTGAATATTCGCTCACGGCAACGAATCCTGATCGTCGACGACGAACCGGACATCCGCGAACTCCTGGACATTACCCTGGGCCGGATGAAACTCGACACCCGCAGCGCCAAGAACCTGGCCGAGGCCCAAAGCCTGCTGGCGGGGGATACCTTCGACCTGTGCCTGACCGACATGCGCCTGCCCGATGGCACCGGCCTGGAACTGGTGCAGCACATCCAGCAGCGCTACCCGCAACTGCCTGTGGCGATGATCACTGCCTACGGCAGCCTGGAAACCGCCATCGACGCCCTCAAGGCCGGCGCCTTCGACTTCCTGACCAAGCCGGTCGACCTGGGTCGGTTGCGGGAGCTGGTCAGCAGCGCCCTGCGCCTGCCGCCGGTCGCTCTTCCGGCAAGCACTATCGAGCGTTGCCTGCTGGGTGACTCCCCGCCGATGCGCAATGTGCGCAAACAGATCGAAAAACTCGCTCGCAGCCAGGCACCGGTGTACATCAGCGGGGAATCGGGCTGCGGCAAGGAACTGGTCGCCCGGCTGATCCACGAACAGGGGCCCCGTTCCAACCAGGGTTTTGTGCCAGTCAACTGTGGGGCGATTCCCACTGAGCTGATGGAAAGCGAGTTTTTTGGCCATCGAAAAGGCAGCTTCAGCGGCGCCATCGAAGACAAGCCCGGGCTGTTCCAGGCCGCCCACGGCGGGACCTTATTCCTCGATGAAGTGGCCGACCTGCCCCTGGCCATGCAGGTCAAGCTACTGCGGGCGATCCAGGAAAAGGCCGTGCGCGCTGTTGGCGGCCAACAGGAAGAAGTGGTGGATGTGCGAATCCTCTGCGCCACCCACAAGGACCTGGATGCCGAAGTCGCCGTCGGGCGCTTTCGCCAGGATTTGTATTACCGGCTAAATGTCATCGAACTGCGCGTCCCGCCCTTGCGCGAACGTCGCGAAGACATCGAACCGCTGGCCAATCACATGCTCCAGCGTCTGGCGGCCAACACCGGTAGTCCACCGGCCAAGTTGCATCCCCAGGCGTTGGACGCTCTCAGGAATTACCGCTTCCCGGGCAACGTGCGGGAACTGGAGAACATGCTTGAACGTGCCTACACCCTTTGCGAACAGCAACAGATCGAAGCCGACGACCTGCGCCTGGCCGAGGGTAATAGTACTACTGAGGCGGGCAATCCCGATTTGATGCAGGTCGACAACCTGGAGGATTACCTGGAAGACGTCGAGCGCAAGCTCATCCTCCAGGCCCTGGAGCAAACCCGCTGGAACCGCACGGCGGCGGCGCAGCGGTTGAAGTTGTCGTTTCGGTCGATGCGGTATCGGTTGAAGAAGTTGGGGTTGGATTGAGCCGCGGTTTCGAAGCCCGCGCCTGCCTCTGTGGCGAGGGGATTTATCCCCGTTGGGCTGCGAAGCAGCCCCAAAGCAGCGACTCAATCAACCTCACACTCCGAGATCTCAGGTCCCAGCGGGAGCAAGCTCTCTCGCCACAGGTTCGGCGTTCACCCTCTGTAACGCCGCTCTCTAGCCCTCCGGCAGAGGTACCCGCTCGTCCAGAACACGATTGGCCAATAACTCACTCAACTCAATCAATTGCTGTACCCCCAAGGCTATATGTCGCCGCGAGCCTTCAAGTTCGAAGGCCAGGTCGCTGATCGTTGCATTGGCGCAGGCCAGGGTTTCGCTGAGGTTGGTGAGGAGGCATTCGGTGTCGATGCCGTCCACTACAGTGAATAACTGGTTTGAGGTTGGTTTCTTTTTGGCTTCGGGTTTTGGGCCGAGGTAATAGTCGAGGGCGCGTTTGGCGGCTTCATCAAGCCCTTTTGGATTAAGGCTGGAGTCAGGAGAAGTGTTATTGGTTTCTGAAGGTGGTAGGGGTTTGTCACTCATTGCGGTACTCCAAAGAGGGAATGGATTACCAAGTTTTTCGGGCCGCGACACCCGGACGCTGAATTGGCAGCGACGGGAAAAGGTTAGCCAGAGTTCTTCCCACCCGGCAACCGCCAGAGCTCGTCGGAAAATTCGGCTCGAATCAGGATCTTGTCCGACCATTCCCACAAAGCCTGGTTGGCTGTGAGGGCGGGGTGTATATCCGTTTCTGCGGTAACGGCTGCTTAGGGTTCCGCTCAACAGCGGGTCACTTTTGAAAAAAGCGCAAAAGTAACCAAAACGCTACATGCCCCACCACTCGGCACCTCGCCTAGGCTCGGTGTGCCCGATAGCCGACCTGACTCTTGGTAAGACCGCGTTTCTCCTGTGGGAGCGAGCCTGCTCGCGATAGCAGTGGATCTGCTTGCATCAGCGTTGGATGTGCCGCCGTCTTCGCGAGCAGGCTCGCTCCCACAACTGGATCGGTGTACGGCCGGAAGAACTAGGTCGGCTGTCAGGCCGCCTCGCGAGCAAGCTTTGCTCCCACAAATCTGACAGGTGTACGACCGGGAGAGCCAGGCCGGCTGTCAGGCCGCCTCGCGGTGGACGTAGATTTTGGCGCCCCGTTAACCACGATGGCCGAACGAAGGTATTGCGCAGTGGGCACCTCGGCATGGATGCCGAGGTAGCCGCGCTGGGCCATGGATGGCCCTTCGCGGCGGCCCACGGAGCAATGCCTTCGTTCGGGCATGCCGAGCCTAGGCGAGGCACCGAGTGGTGGGGCATGAGCGCTTTGGTTACTTTCGCGCTTTTCGAAAGTGACCCGCTGTAAGAGCGGAACCATAAGTAGCCGTTACCGCAGCAACGGATATGTACCCGGTCAACAACATCCTGGCCGATTGTCAGGCCGCCATCGCGAGCAAGCTCGCTCCCACAGTTGGATCTGAATATGGCCGGAAGTAACAGGTCGGCTTTAAGGCCGCCTCGTCACCAAAACTCCCGAGCCAAAGCCGAGCCCTACAAGCGCCCCGCCGGCGCATAAGGCGCAGGATCAATCACAGGCTCAAGCCCCAACATCAAATCCGTAAACAACCGACACGACGCCGGTGCCAACACCAACCCATTGCGATAATGCCCACAGTTCAACCACAACCCCGCCACCCCAGGCACCTCGCCGATATAAGGAATGCCTTCGGGCGATCCGGGCCGCAGCCCAGCCCAATGCCCAACCACCTCAGCATCGGCCAGTTCCGGAATAAGTGCCACCGCCGAAGCCTTCAGACTCTCCAGCGCAACATCAGTCGGGGTCTTGTCAAAGCCTTCGCGCTCCAGCGTGCTACCAACCAGGATATGCCCATCACGACGCGGAATCGCATAACGTCCTTTGGCCAGCACCATGCTCGACAGAAAATCCGACGCGCACTTGTACAAGATCATCTGACCCTTGACCGGCTCGACCGGCAACTTCAAGCCCAATGTCTTGAGCAGCTCGCCACTCCAGGCACCGGCGGCCAATACCACCTCATCGCCACGAATTTCACCGGCCGAACTGTGCACCCCCACCACTCGCCCGCCATCACGGATGAACCCGCTGACTTCACAGTGTTCATGCAACGTGACATTCGGCAGCGCCAACAATGCAGCCCTGAGGGATTTCACCAACCGGGGATTACGCACGTTGGCCACGTCGGCCATGTAGATCGCCCGGGAAAAACCCGCGCCCAGCACCGGCACCGCATCGTGGACAATTGAGATATCCACAGCCCGCAACGGACGCCCTTCCCGTTCGGCCCAGGCCAGCGCTTCTTCCTGGTCATCCAGGTCCAACCAATACAATCCGGTGACATGCACTTGCGGATCGACCCCGGTCGCCGCGAACAAGCGCTCGCCCAGTTGTGGATAAAAATCCTGCGACCAATGGGCCAACGCCGTGACAGCCGGGCTATAGCGCCATGGATACAACGGCGACACGATACCGCCGCCAGCCCAGGACGATTCCTGGCCGACACTGGAGCGGTCCAGCAGCACCACGCGCTGCCCTTCGGACGCCAGATTGAACGCTGTCAACAGGCCAATGACTCCGCCGCCGACAATCACCACTTGCTGTTGCCTGGTCATGTTCTGATTCGACTCATAAGACAGAGGGCGCAAGGCTGCGCCCGAATAAAAGAAACTCAGCGGCCCCAGCAATCCTTGGTGGTCAGCCCGGCAGCAGCGTTGATCATGCTCCGCACACCGGTATTGTTGATCGTGAAGTCACCGCATTTGTCCGTGGCCATGGACGAGCCACTCTTGCGCACGGCGGTCAGGGTGAAGCTCTGGTCTGCCAGGGTCGGGGTAATGGTGTAGAAATCGTTACCGCTGCTCAGGCCGGTCGCGTTGGTGTAGACGTTGTTCTTCGAGTAGTAGCGCTCGAGGATCTGCGCCTGCTCCGACAATAGCCCGGCGATTTCAGTGCGTCGGCCCTTCTTCATGTATTCGGTCAGGCTCGGATAGCCGACGGTGATCACGATACCGATGATCGCAATCACGATCATGATTTCGATCAAGGTGAAACCCCGGTTGGATCTGCGCATACCTTGCCTCTCACTGTATTTGCCGCCACATGATGCGACGGCTGCCGCCCACGGATTTTTCCAGCAACTCGGTGATATTGCCGCTGGAATCGTTGACGATCATGTTGGTAGCCCCACTGGCGCTAACCACGGCGCTCAAGGTCGGAATGCCGCCCGTGAAGACCACCCCGCTGGAAATCGTGTCAGAGCTGTTGAGCTTGCCGTCACCGTTGGTATCGAGCACCGCATAGTTGAGCATCTTACCGTTGAACGCATCCACTTCGATCAGTTTGCCGGTACCAAAGCTGGCGCAAGGGTCGGTGGTGTCCACGGCAGCCGTGGTAAAGACCACGCGCCCGCTCACCAGATTGGCCGGGTTGATCACCCGCTCTCCGGTCAGCACGTTGTTGTACACCAAGGGCAGGTACCAGCCCTTTTTCGAAGGATAAGCCACGTCGGTCTGGCTGGTGGTCACGAACTGCCCCGTACTGCCTGAGAACACCCCCGTGATCGACTGGGCCTGCAGGTTCGACACGGTGATTTGCCCGGCACCGCCGGTGGCGTCCCATATCGAGTAGAACCCTTGCAGGTCCTTGTTGAGTTTATCCGCCGTTTCGTTGAACTTGCCGGTGCCGAAAAACACCTGGGTACCGCCCTGCGGGTTGTCCGCCAGCAGCGGTTGAACGGTGATCGGCTGAGTCGCGCCACCGGGCGCAGTGAACAATGGCTGGCCGGAAAACGCCACGCCCCATGTGGTCGGGGAAGTAGCACTGAGGTCGAACTTCCACATCCGCCCTTTCAAGTCGCCACCGTAAGCCGCCTGCACCACGTTCTGGGAGTTGACCCGCAACTTGACCGACGACAGGCCATTATCGGTTTCGCTGCCGTTGATCACGATTTTCCTGATCAACGAACCGTCGCGGATGTCCACCACGTACAACGCCGCGACACCGCTGTTGCTGCCGTAGCCATTGGAGATGAACGCAGCCCAGCGCCCGTCCGCCAGGCGGGCGACTTCGGGGCGGGCGTAGGCGTAGCCCAGGTCATTGAAGGCGTTGGCAGTGTTGGCCACGGTCGGTGCACTGATCTCCCACAACGCCCGCAATACATTACCCGCCGTCGCATCGAACAACTGGACCGCATAGAACGTCTTGCCCCCGGCACCGGTACCGCCCAGCGCCACTGTCTTCCAGGCACTCCCCGATTGCGTATCGAATACGCCGACCTGCCCATCCACTAAAAACTTGTGGCTTACACCGTTGACGTAGTTGGTGTCGGCAATGTCCTGCAACAATGACAACACGCTCGACGGCATATAGGCGTAACGCCGGGTACCGTTGGCACTGTTGATGACGCTGAAAAAACCGTCGTTGGCGTTCACCACCAGGCTGGTATTCATGTTCGTCGCCTTGGTCGTCAGGTAAGTGCTGTAGCTGGTGTCGTTGAGCAAATCCGCTGCGGTCTGCTCATTGGGCGATGCCAGTACCAGCGGCGAATTGATGATGTCTCCCAGCAACACGCTGCGTACTTTCAGGCCGGTTTTATTGACCCCCTTGCTCCACTCCACCAGGTCGTTGCCGGTGATCCCCGAGGGCAGGTTCTGGCTGAGGCTGGTTTGCTGGGCCGGCGAGAAGTTAGCGTAGGCCAGGGTGACAGGCACATTGGTCGCGGTATTCCACGACTGATAAATCGGCGCCGTGGCACCGGGCACGATGGCGGTGTCGGTGGTCCATTGCACCGCGGCTCTGTCGACCGTGCCTGCCGCGGTGAAACCGAACGCCCGGATGGTGCCGCGCCAGTCCTTGGGGTCATAGGTGGTCTGATAATAACTGGAGGTGCTGGACACCGTGGCGGCGTTGGTGGTGCCAGCACCTCCGGACCCGGCCTTGGAGGTGATGTCGCTCAGGGCTGATGACAGGGCATCGTTCAAACCCTCGCTGTCGGTCGCCTGGTAATACTTGCCTGTGCCATAGCGGGCGGCGTCGGACAGCATCTGGTTGGTGGCGGTAAAACCCACAGTGTAGGTATTGAGGTATTGCCGGGGAAAATCCGTCGCGTTCCAACTCTGGCCGGTGGCGTCGGTGCCAGTGGAGCGCATGTCGATGTCGAAGGCGAACTTGGCGATGTCGTCCAGGTACAGCGTATCGCCCTCGCCGTCACCACTGGGGTTGTCACCATCGTTGGTGCTGATGCCATCCCAGTTCGGCAAGCGGGCCCCTCCCAGCGGGTCGTTGGTGGGAAACGTACGATCATAGGTAGGCAAGCCGTCGGTGATCACCACGCCGAAGTTTTTCTGGCAACGGTACTGGATCGGGCTGGTATAGGTTGTCGGCGTGCTGTTGTAGTACGGCGCCATCCCCCTGAAGTAACGGGTGACTTCGTAGTAGCTCTCGGCCAGCGGCGTATTCGCCACAGCGCCCAAACCGTTGATCGCATTGAGCAGGGCAGTGTAGTTGCTGTTGGCCTGGGTCTGGGTCACGCTGCCGCCGACCGGCGAAAGGTCGCTGACCGAACGGGCGATGTAGCCTCCAGGACCGGAGTTGCCGCTGTTGGGTGGGTTGAACGTGGCGAGACCAATGCGCAAGGCGCGGTTATTGGTGACCAGGTCATTGGACACATCCCGCGCCACGTTGATTCGATAGTCATTGGGAATCGTCCCGGTGGTGAAGTCCCGGTTCGAACCGTTGGCCAAAGTCATTAGATAAGATAAGTATCTAGTTGTGTAGCGGGTATTCTCGCCACCCACAGGATCGGGTAGCCGCAGGCAAACCTGACCAAAGCCTACTCGGTAGAAGCCATACCAGCCATTTGAGCAGCCTCCACGGAACAGACTCGCCAGCAAGACGTTCCCATCGTTTGCCGCAAGCAGCGCCCTATTGCTGCTGCTGCAGCTTCTGTCGTCAGTGCATATATATACCGGTGGTTGCGTCGCCGTCGGATCAAACCCCGCCGCCCAGATAATGTTGTTCATACTCCCCGAGTCATCGATCAGCAGCATCACGTTCGGCGTGACGGCACCCGCACTCAGCAACGGCGAGTCCGAAGGCGTGAACGCATAGGCCGGGGCAGCCAGATAAAGGCTGAGCAATACCCCCCACAACATCGCTATCCAGCCTCGGCGAGCCTCAGTATTTCGCATAGATGCTCTCCACCACGCTGCGCTGGTTGTTGCCCACCACCGCCACCGCTGTGATCCGGTACAGCGTCGCCGAAGTATTGACCGGCACATTGACCGCTGCGAGCGTGGTGCCGATGTTCTGCACGCCATAAAACCCGCCACCAGCGGCGACCCAGAGGACCCCCGAGGATGAATTGCGCCCGGCCGCCATGATGGTCGCCGACTCGGCCGGTGGCGCGCACTGAGTCGCGGTGGTACAGACCGCCAGTGAATAGGTCTCGACCTGCACCGCGCTCTCACCCACCCTCAACGCCGCCTCGGCAATCTGGAAGGACTGGTTGCGCAGCATGACGCTGCTGGTCATTTTTTCCTGGAGAGTGGCGCTCTGCATCGACGACAGGCCGATCAGCGTCAGCAGCAACAGAAAAACCAGGCTGACCAGCAGAGCCATGCCTCGCTGGCGATGCTTGAGATTCATCGAACTCATCGATCGCCCCCTCATAGAAGCCGGTTGCGCAAGGCGGCAACCACATTGAAGGTCTGCTCGCGCACCGCGTTCTTCGGATCAAAGAGCGTCAGGGTCAAGCGTACGCTGCGGATCAGTGCCGGGTCTGCCGGGTTGGCGGTGTAGCTCGACGCCGCGATATCCGTCGCGCTCCCGGCCACACCGAAGGTCACGTCGAACGCCCGCACGTTATCCACCAGCACCGACAAGGTCGGGTTGCCGGCGCCGC
Organism: Pseudomonas sp. 43mfcvi1.1; assembly: GCF_900115935.1. NCBI lineage: Bacteria > Pseudomonadati > Pseudomonadota > Gammaproteobacteria > Pseudomonadales > Pseudomonadaceae > Pseudomonas > Pseudomonas sp. 43mfcvi1.1. The sequence goes on from NZ_UETT01000020.1 coordinate 67,506, forward strand.
TACCCAGCAGCAATTGATTGTTGTTGAAGCTGTAGATCAGTCGGCGGATCGGGAAGGCCAACTGCCCCGCCGCCGGTAACCGTGCATTGGTATAGGCCGTCGCCGAGGTGCGGCAATCGGAGACGACGGTCCAGGTCGGAGTGCTCCCGCCACTGCCTATGTCCGCGGTGACCAGGGTCAATCTCCGGTTAGCGTTGTCCCAGCGGATCGGGGTGATCTGGCTGGCATTGAAATCATTGGCCGTGGACGCATCGGTAATGGTCCCCAGGCAACCGAACATGCCCACCATGCGAATCTCCTGGACCATTTTGCTCAGTACGAACCGGGCGTCCTCCTGCATCACCGCCGCCGCGCTCTGGCTGATGTAGGTGTTCTTGGCGGCGATGAAGATCTGCACGACACCCAGCACGACGATCAAGCTGAGCACCAGCGCGATCATCAACTCGATCAGGCCAAAACCGCGACTGTGCCGGTTCATGGCGTCGCCCCCACCGGATCGACGGCGACGCGACTGGTCAGCACAAAGCTGCGCCGCGCCTCGGCCGCGTTGGTGGTGTTGGCGGCGCGTGCGTCGTCCCAGGAAATGGTGATGGTGTAGACCCGCTGATTCAGCGCAATGGTGCCGGTGGCAGTGGCGCCGCCGAAGGCGATGATGTTGGTCTTGAAATCATAAAGGTCCTGGTCCCGGGCCACGCTGAGGTTCGGCGAGCTGGGCGGCGTGATGGTGTAGTCGGCGCCGGAATTGGCGCGAATGCGGTCCAGCAGGTCGTAGGCAATGAAACTGGCCTGGCTGGTCATGCGCGAACTGTCGGTGTACTTGAGCGCATTGAGCTGGATCATCGCCGCCCCCAGCAAGCCGACGCCGAGAATCAGCACCGCCACCAGCACCTCGATCAACGTCATGCCGGCCTGCGCCCTTTTATTGCAACCCTTCATCCGCAACTTCCACCCAATACGATTCTTCCATTGAGGCAAACACTCAGCGTCCTGCTCTGCGCTCCTCTTACGTAATTGAAGCTCACTGGCGTGGCCGGTGCCGATAACCCGCCGAGGTTGTTGAAATCGACGCTAGTCACGTCTGAGGGTAGCGTCAGAGTCACGCCACTGCCCATCGCTGGAACAACCCGCAATATATTGGGCGACGAGCCAGTACTGTCATACACCGTCAGTTCGCCGCTCCAGGCACTGCCCTGGGCCGTGGGACGAATTCGCGTGGTGATACCACGGTCGATCGCCTCCATCCGGGCAAAGTTCAGCGCCCGGCGCAGATCGCCGATCTCGGTATCGGCCTTGGTGCTCTGCATCGATCCGGTAAACGCCGGCACCGCCAGGGTGATCAGGATCAGCAGCACGCCGAGGGCCACCAGCACCTCGATCAGCGTGAAACCTTTTGTACGAAGATCCATCGGTGCCCTCCGTTGCCGTCGGCTATACCTGCTTGTACACGCTAGAACAAACCACCGCCTTTGTGTGCATCTGTGGTGAGGGGATTTAGCCTTATTGGGGCTGCTACGCAGCCCAACGGGGATAAATCCCCTCGCCACAATGATTCATAAGTCTTGAATCCGCTTCACGCTCTCCAGGGAGGAGACGTCATGTATCAACAGGGCTTCAGCCTGATCGAACTGCTCATGGGACTGGCAATTGCCGCAATTGTTCTGCCGTGGGCCGGCGCGGGCTACAAAGAGCTGATCGAATCCATCGAACGCAAGGACACCGCGCAGTTGCTGATCAGCGGCTTGCGCAGCGCGCGCAGCGAAGCCATTGCCCGCAACCAGACAGTCGTGCTCAGGGGGATAGATGACGATTGGGGCCGGGGATGGCGCATTACCCTGGACGACAAGGACAAGACCGTGCTGATGGAGCGCAGGGCAAGCGCCCGGGTGGTCGGCAACCAGCCGGTGAAACGCAGGGTGAGGTTCGGCAGCCAGGGAGAAGCGCTGCACGCCAACGGCGCATTCCAGGCAGGCACGCTGCATGTCTGCGCCAAACGCGGGCCGGTCAGCCACCATCAAGTGATACTGGCGCCCTCCGGCCGCGTCCACCTGGAAAGCGTCAAAGCCGAGCAGGCGCTGTGCGAAAAAGAACTTAAAGCAAGGAGCGGACGCGCAGCTCTTTCGGCATCGAGAAAGTGATGTTTTCCTCGCGACCGGCCAACTCATCGGCACCGATTGCGCCCCAGGCCTGCAATTGCTGGATCACGCCGCGCACCAGCACTTCCGGCGCGGAAGCACCGGCGGTAATACCGATGCGCTCGACGCCATCGAACCAGCTGCGTTGCATGTCCTCGGCGCCATCAATCAGGTAGGCCGGCGTATTCATGCGCTCGGCCAGCTCGCGCAAGCGGTTGGAGTTGGAGCTGTTCGGGCTACCGACAACCAGCACTACATCACATTCGTTGGCCAGTTGCTTGACCGCGTCCTGACGGTTCTGGGTGGCGTAGCAGATGTCATCCTTGCGCGGGCCGCCGATGGCCGGGAAACGAGCACGCAGGGCGTCGATCACACGACTGGTGTCATCCATGGACAGGGTCGTCTGGGTGACAAAAGCCAGGCTCTCAGGGTTGCGCACCTGCAAGGCCGCAACGTCGTCCTCGTCTTCGACCAGGTAGATCGCACCACCGTTGCTGGCATCGTATTGGCCCATGGTGCCTTCGACTTCCGGATGGCCTTCGTGGCCGATCAGGATGCATTCGCGGCCGTCGCGACTGTAGCGCGCCACCTCAATGTGCACCTTGGTCACCAGTGGGCAAGTGGCATCGAATACCTTCAGGCCACGGCCGGCGGCTTCGGTGCGCACCGCTTGGGAAACCCCGTGGGCACTGAAGATCACGATGACGTCGTCCGGCACCTGGTCCAGTTCCTCGACGAAAATGGCGCCGCGGCTACGCAGGTCTTCGACGACGAATTTGTTGTGGACCACTTCGTGGCGCACATAGATCGGCGGCCCGAAGACTTCCAGGGCGCGGTTGACGATTTCGATCGCCCGGTCCACACCGGCGCAGAAGCCACGGGGGTTGGCGAGTTTGATTTGCATGCTGTGCCTCGTGTCTGTGGGAGCGAGCCTGCTCGCGATGCGGTGGATCAGTCAGCTTGACGGTGGCTGGGACTCAGCTATCGCGAGCAGGCTCGCTCCCACAGGAATTGTGGGGGCAGCCACTGCCCGTTAAACCTTAAAGCGCCTTGACCTCGAGGATTTCCACTTCGAAGCTCAAGGTCTTGCCCGCCAGCGGATGGTTGAAGTCCACGGTTACCTGGGCGTCGTCGAATGCCTTTACCACACCCGGCAGCTCGGTATTGGCCGCGTCGTTGAAGATCACCAGCAGGCCCTGGGACAACTCCATGTCCTGGAACTGGGAGCGTGGCATGGTCTGCACGTTTTGCGGATTGGGCTGACCAAAGGCATTTTCCGGTGGAACCACTACAGTGCGCTTGTCACCGGCCTTGAAACCGAAAATTGCCGCTTCGAAGCCTGGCAGCAAGTTGCCATCACCGACCTTGAACACCGCCGGGGCCTTGTCGAAGGTGCTGTCGACGGTGTCACCGTTTTCCAGGTGCAGGGCGAAGTGAAGCTTCACTTCAGTGTTTTGAGCGATACGCTGCTCAGTCATGGACGGCTTCTCCGGTTTTCTTGCTCTTGAACATGTCCAGGGCGAGCATCACGGCGCCCACGCTGATGGCGCTGTCGGCAAAGTTGAACGCCGGGAAATACCAGCGGTTCTGCCAATGCACCAGGATGAAATCGATGACGTGGCCCAGGGCGATGCGGTCATAGAGGTTGCCCAGGGCACCACCGAGTACCAAGGCCAGCGCCACCGCCAGCCAGGTCTCATTGCGCCCCAGGCGCTTGAGCCAGACCACCAGCACAGCGCTGACCACGACGGCAATCAGGGCGAACAGCCAGCGCTGCCAGCCGGAACTGTCGGCCAGGAAACTGAACGCCGCCCCGGTGTTGTAAGCCAAGGTCCAGCTGAAGTAGTCAGGAATGATCACGATCTGCTGGTACATGGTCAGCGAGTGTTCGAAGTAGTACTTGCTGGCCTGGTCGATGACCAGGACCAGCGCGCTCAACCACAACCAGCCCAGCCGTCCGAAACGGCTCGCCACGTTAGGCATAGTGACGAACCTCACCGCTGCCGCTGATGTTGTCCACGCAACGACCGCAGATTTCCGGATGCTCCGGGTTCACGCCAACGTCTTCGCGGCAGTGCCAGCAACGAGCGCACTTGGTGTGGTTCGACTTGACGATCTTGAGCTTCAGGCCGCTGACTTCAGTGGTCACCGCATCGGCCGGCGCCTGCACGAAAGGTGCAACGCTGGCGGTGGAGGTGATCAGCACGAAGCGCAGCTCGTTGCTCAGCCGGGCCAGATCGGCACTCAGGGCTTCTTCGGCGTAGAGGGTCACTTCGGCCTGCAGGTTGCCACCGACGGCCTTGGCCGCACGCTGGATCTCCATTTCCTTGTTGACCGCTGCCTTGACCGCCATCACGCGGTCCCAATACGCACGGTCCAGCTCGAAGCCTTGCGGCAGTTCGGTCAGGCCTTCGTACCAGGTGTTGAGCATCACCGATTCGTTGCGCTCGCCCGGCAGGTATTGCCACAACTCGTCGGCGGTGAACGCCAGGATCGGCGCGATCCAGCGTACCAGCGCTTCGCTGATGTGGAACAACGCGGTCTGGCACGAACGGCGCGCCTTGCTGTTGGCGCCGGTGGTGTACTGGCGGTCCTTGATGATGTCGAGGTAGAAGCCACCGAGCTCCTGCACGCAGAAGTTGTGGATCTTGGAGTAGACGTTCCAGAAACGGTATTCGCCGTAGTGTTCCTGCAATTCGCGTTGCAGCAGCAGGGTACGGTCCACGGCCCAACGGTCCAGCGCGAGCATGTCTTCGGCGGGCAGCAGGTCGGTGGCCGGGTTGAAACCGGTCAGGTTGGAAAGCAGGAAGCGCGCAGTGTTACGGATCCGCCGGTAGGCGTCCGCGCTGCGCTGTAGGATCTGCTCGGAAACGGCCATTTCGCCGGAGTAGTCGGTGGAGGCCACCCACAGGCGCATGATGTCGGCGCCCAGGGTGTCGTTGACCTTCTGCGGCGCGATCACGTTGCCCAGGGACTTGGACATCTTGCGGCCGGACTCGTCGACGGTGAAGCCGTGGGTCAGCAACTCGCGGTACGGCGCGTGGTTGTCGATGGCGCAACCGGTCAGCAACGAGGAGTGGAACCAGCCACGGTGCTGGTCCGAGCCTTCCAGGTACAGGTCGGCACGCGGGCCGCTTTCGTGGCCCATCGGGTGCGAACCGCGCAGCACATGCCAATGGGTGGTGCCGGAGTCGAACCAGACGTCCAGGGTGTCGCTGATCTTGTCGTACAGCGGCGCCTCGTCACCCAAAAGCTCAGCGGCATCCATCTTGAACCAGGCTTCGATGCCTTCGGCTTCGACGCGCTTGGCCACCTCTTCCATCAGTTCGACGGTGCGCGGGTGCAGCTCGCCGCTTTCCTTGTTCAGGAAGAACGGGATCGGCACGCCCCAGTTACGCTGGCGGGAGATGCACCAGTCGGGACGGTTGGCGATCATCGAGTGCAGGCGCGCCTGGCCCCAGGCCGGCACGAACGTGGTGTCTTCGATGGCCTTGAGGGAACGCTGGCGCAGGGTGTCGCCAGTGGTGGGCTGCTTGTCCATGCCGATGAACCACTGCGCGGTGGCGCGGTAGATCAGCGGGGTCTTGTGGCGCCAGCAGTGCATGTAGCTGTGTTCGATGACAGTAGTGTGCAGCAGTGCGCCGACTTCGGTCAGCTTGTCGACGATGGCCGGGTTGGCTTTCCAGATGAACTGGCCGCCAAAGAACTCCAGCGACGGCGCGTACACGCCATTGCTCTGTACCGGGTTGAGGATGTCGTCATTGACCATGCCGTATTTCTTGCAGGTCACGAAGTCGTCGACGCCATAGGCCGGCGCGGAGTGAACCACGCCAGTGCCCGCACCCAGTTCCACGTAGTCGGCCAGGTATACCGGCGACAGACGGTCATAGAACGGGTGACGGAAATTGATCAGCTCCAGCGCCGAACCTGGCGCGGTGGCGACCACCGAACCTTCGAGGTTGTAGCGGGCCAGGCAGGATTCGACCAATTCTTCGGCCAGCACCAGCAGCTTGTCGCCGACGTCGACCAGGGCGTAGTTGAACTCCGGGTGGACGTTCAGCGCCTGGTTGGCCGGGATGGTCCACGGGGTGGTGGTCCAGATCACGATCGCGGCCGGCTTGGCGAGCTTGCCCAGGCCGAAAGCGGCGGCGAGCTTGTCTTCATCGGCAATCGGGAACGCGACGTCGATGGTCGAGGACTTCTTGTTCTCGTACTCGACTTCCGCCTCGGCCAGGGCCGAACCGCAATCGAAGCACCAGTTCACCGGTTTGAGGCCCTTGAACACGAAACCGCCCTCGACGATTTTCGCCAGGGCACGGATTTCACCGGCTTCGTTCTTGAAGTCCATGGTCTTGTACGGGTTGGCGAAGTCGCCCAGCACGCCAAGACGAATGAATTCGGACTTCTGCCCTTCGATCTGCTCGGTGGCGTAGGCACGACACAGCTCGCGGGTCTTGTCCGCGCCCAGGTTCTTGCCGTGGGTCACTTCGACCTTGTGTTCGATCGGCAGGCCGTGGCAGTCCCAGCCCGGGACATACGGCGCATCAAAACCCGACAGGGTCTTGGAGCGGATGATCATGTCCTTGAGAATCTTGTTCAGCGCGTGACCGATGTGAATAGTGCCGTTGGCGTACGGAGGGCCGTCGTGCAGGACGAACTTCGGACGATCCTTGCCAATCTCGCGCAACTTTCCGTACAGGCCAATGCTGTCCCAACGCTGCAGAATCTGTGGTTCGCGCTGAGGCAGGCCGGCCTTCATTGGGAAGGCGGTGTCCGGAAGGTTTAGCGTGGCTTTATAGTCGGTCATTTAAGGCTCTTCATTAGCGATTGGCGCTGGTTGCGACAAGGGCACGGGCGGCGGCGATATCTGCATGGATCGCCGTCTTGAGCGCCTCCAGAGAGGCAAAACGCTGCTCTTCACGCAGCTTTTGGTGGAAAACCACCGTCAAACGCCGGTCATACAGATCGCCGGCAAAATCCAGAACATGTACTTCGAGGTGGGCCTTGCCATCCCCTTGGACCGTGGGCCGTACGCCGATATTGGCGACACCGGGCCAGGTCTTGCCGTCGATCTCGACACTCACCAGGAACACCCCGGTCAGCGGCACACGACGACGCTTGAGCTGCACGTTGGCCGTCGGCGTGCCCAATTGGCGCGCCAGCTTCTGCCCGTGCAGGATCCGCCCGGCAATCCGGTACGGCCGGCCGAGCAAGCGCTCGGCCAATTCGAAGTCGGCAGCCGCCAGGGCATTGCGGACCTGGGTGCTGCTGACGCGCAAGCCGCCCATCTCGACGGTCTGCGCCGCTTCGACGGTGAAGCCATGGACGCTACCGGCCTGTTGCAGGTAATCGAAATCCCCTGACCGGTCGCAGCCGAAACGGAAATCATCGCCGACTTCCAGATGCTTCACGTCCAGACCGTCCACCAGGATGGTCTCGACGAACTCGGCGGCACTGAGCTTGCTCAGGCGCTGGTTGAAGGCCAGGCACAGCACCCGGTCGACACCTTCGGCCGCCAGCAATTGCAGCTTGTCCCGCAACCGGGCCAGCCGGGCCGGGGCGGTGTCCGGGGCGAAAAACTCCCTGGGCTGCGGTTCGAAGATCACCACGCAGCTCGGCACGCCCAATTCCAGCGCACGCTCGCGCAACCGCGCCAGGATAGCCTGGTGGCCACGGTGAACACCGTCAAAGTTGCCAATAGTGGCGACACAGCCCCGATGTTGGGGGCGCAGGTTGTGGAGGCCTCGAACCAGCTGCATAACGCGCTTCTTGCTCATAAAGTGGCCGATTATAACCACACCCGGCGGCCGACGACAGGCAACACCGCACCCCAAAGTGATCGAACCGACAAAACCGCCGTCCGCCCCTGAATTATCGAGGGCCGCCCCTTCAGCCCAAGGCCTTGCGATTGAAGTCGCGCAGACGGAAACCCATCAGCAGCAACATACCGAAATACGCCACCACACCAGCGACGACCAATACGCCCAGACGCAGGAAACGCGCGAGCATCTGCCCTTCTCCCCAGGCCGGCATGAAATGCATCGCGCCAAGCAAAACCGCCGACATCACCGCCACGGCCACCAGCAGCTTCAGGCCAAATTTGCCCCAGCCCGGTTGCGGCTGATACATCTTCTGCTTGCGCAGTTGATAAAACAGCAGCCCGGCGTTGAGACAGGCCCCGGCGCTGATTGCCAAGGCCAGGCCGGCGTGCGCCAGCGGACCGATCAGCAACAGGTTGAACAATTGGGTCATCACCAGGGTGAAAATGGCGATCTTCACCGGCGTGCGAATGTTCTGCTGGGCATAGAAGCCTGGCGCCAGCACCTTGATCACGATGATCCCGAGCAAGCCCACCGAGTAGGCGATCAGCGCACGCTGGGTCATCAAGGCGTCGAACGCATTGAATTGACCGTACTGGAACAGCGAAACCGTCAGTGGCTCAGCCAGGATGCCCAGCGCCAGGGCACACGGCAACACCAGCACGAAACACAGGCGCAGGCCCCAATCGAGGATGCGCGAGTATTCATGGCGATCCTGGCTGGCGTAGGTCTTGGCCAGGGTTGGCAGCAGGATCGTGCCCAGGGCCACACCCAGCACACCGGACGGCAATTCCATCAACCGATCGGCGTAATACATCCACGACACCGACCCGGCCACCAGAAACGAGGCAAAGATGGTGTTGATGATCAGGGAAATCTGGCTCACCGAAACCCCGAGGATCGCCGGCAGCATCTGCTTCATTACCCGCCACACGCCGCTGTCGCGCAGGTTCAGCCGTGGCAGCACCAGCATGCCGATCTTTTTCAGGTGCGGCAGTTGGTACAGCAATTGCGCCAGGCCACCCACCAGCACCGCCCAGCCCAGGGCCATCACCGGAGGATCGAAATACGGTGTCAGGAATACCGCGAACACGATCATGCTGACGTTGAGCAGGGTTGGCACAAAGGCCGGCACCGAGAAGCGGTTCCAGGTATTGAGGATCGCCCCAGCCAGGGACGACAGGGAAATCAGCAATATATAAGGAAAGGTCACCCGCAGCAGGTCCGAGGTGAGCTGGAACTTTTCCGGCGTATCGGTGAAACCCGGCGCCGTGGCCCAGATCACCCAGGGCGCGGCGAGCATGCCGGCGGCCGTGACCAGTGCCAGCACCAAGGTCAGTAGCCCCGTGACATAGGCAATGAACGTGCGGGTCGCTTCGTCGCCCTTCTGGCTTTTATATTCCGCCAGGATCGGCACAAAGGCCTGGGAAAACGCCCCCTCGGCGAAGATCCGCCGTAACAGGTTGGGCAACTTGAAGGCGATGAAGAAGGCGTCGGTGGCCATCCCGGCGCCGAATATCCGTGCGATGAGCGTATCGCGAACGAACCCCAGGATGCGGGAAAGCATTGTGATAGAGCTGACGGCAGCCAACGATTTGAGCAGATTCATGAAAAGAGTTTTTGCCTGTCGATAAACAGCAGGCGAACAACGCGCCCACTTGTGCGATACTCCGCGCCGCTAAACAGTGCAGAGCCAAAGCCCGCGAGTTTACAGGTCGCACGCCGGAAAGAAATCCTTCGGTGCGCCGCACCTGCCATTCAGCGGAACGCGTCACCCGCCCTTGACAAGACTTCAACTCATCGGCATGATTCGCGGCCTATTTTGTTTGCTATTTCCCAAAAAGTCTTTCGAGGAGCTCGACGGTGGCCAACACACCTTCCGCCAAAAAACGTGCAAAACAGGCTGAGAAGCGTCGCAGCCACAACGCCAGCCTGCGTTCCATGGTCCGTACCTACATCAAGAACGTAGTCAAGGCCATCGACGCAAAAGACGCTGAAAAAGCTCAAGCTGCTTACGTTCTGGCTGTGCCAGTTATCGACCGCATGGCCGATAAAGGCATCATCCACAAGAACAAGGCTGCTCGCCATAAGAGCCGTTTGAATGGCCACGTAAAGGCCCTGAACGTTGCCGCTGCTGCCTAAGCGACGCGCTCGTTAAAAAACCGACCTCAGGGTCGGTTTTTTATTGCCTGCGATCTACCTCCAACCAGAGCACCTTTCTCCTATGGGAGCGAGCTTGCTCGCGATGGCGGCGGGCCAGACGATGAAGATGGCGACTGCACTGCCCTCATCGCGAGCAGGCTCGCTCCCACACTGGATCTTCAGTGGGCATGAGCCCTGAGCTCACCCCACATTCTCCGCGATAACTCTATTCCCCAAAATTGAAAACCACCGGCTTGGGCGGAGGGCAACCTCCCGGCGGCGGGAAATTCTGCACGCCTGCCTCATCGTAGCCGGTGTAACACCCCACTATCTTGTCATCCTTGAAGTTCATGCGGCGCTCAACCACACCCGTCGGGTAGTAGTAGACCGTCTCGCCTTCACGCTTGGCGTATGAGTAATCCTTGTACTCCTTCCCCTCGACCGTTATCAGGCGAAAGCCCTGCTTGGCCTCGGAGAATTTCAGCTGACCACTGGGGTAGTACTCGTTGTGAGTCACGCGATCATCAGGCCCCAGCAACACCTCCCGAACCTTGCGCCCATCCTGGCTATGGCGGGCACTTTGCTCATTGCCGAACAGGTAATCACTCTCCGAGTCGAAATGACCATTATTGAAAGCCCCGCGTTGCTTGCCGCAAAGCTTGATACGAGTGTATTTACCATCAGGTACGTGGCAATAGTTCCGGTCCGCGATCAACACCCCATTCGCATCGAATGACTGCACGTTACCAATGGGCTCATCCGCCTCGTAGGTTGCCACCGTATCGGGCTGACCATTGGGGTGATAGAGACGGAAAGCGCCCTCTCGCGAACCATGGCGCCACGAGATATCTGAAAGCAGCACCGCACCGTCATCGGTGTAGGTCAGCGCCCGCCCTTCGATCTGTCCATTGGTGTAGTTGGCCGAATAGGTGAGTTTGCCATTGGCCGCGTAGGTTTCTTTCAAGCCATCCAGCACACCCGCGCGGTAATGCTCGACGAGCCGCAATACACCCGCGGCATCCACTTCGCGCAATTCGCCTTGCTTCTTGTCGGCGACAAAATCCACAGTCTGGATACCGCTGCCGTCCATTTTCAATGTCCAGCGACCCTCTCGCACACCTCGCACATAACGCCCCTCACCCCAGGGCATTATCCAGTCCCCGTGTTGTTGCCCCGCCACGAAATCGCCGCGCTGGACAACCACGCCCCGGCTTACGCGCTCGGATGGCCCGTCAAAATCACCATGTTTGTAAGTATCGAAGCCCGACATCTGCTCCCCATCGTCCCGCGCTTCTATCGTCCAGCGCCCCTCATAAAAATCGTCGACGATCATGCCCTTGGAAACCGTGCCTCCGTCACTGACGACCCACGGCCCCTGGCGCAATCCCTCCACATAGGCGCCGGTGGACGCGTAGCCCGACTCGTCGAATTCAGTCCACTGGCCCGACCTCTTACCCTGGACATACGAACCCAGCGCCCAGAGCCGGCCATCGCCCAAGGCCGCCCAGGCCCCATCCTCGGAGCCCTGATAGACCTTTGGATTGGTCTCCCAAGCCATTCTGCTGACACGGTAGGCAGAACCCACATCCTCATCCCGGGGAGGCACACGCCCATAAGTCAGCGTGAGCCATCGACCTTCGCGCTGCTGGAAGGCCTTTTTGTAGGTATCGCGATGAGGATCCTCTGCCGACTGCCCCGCAGACGCCGGGACACCATCAACGCCGAAGTAACCCACCAGCGTGCCACTCGCGGGCTCCAACGCGTCGAACTCGGCGATGCCGGTCTTGGGTAACACAGCGCTGTAGTCGTAGGGCGGCAACTTGCCCAGCTCTTTCTGGACCAGCGCAGCAGTGAGGACCTTGCGCTCAGCGGCAATACGATCCAATACCGGTTGCAGCGTCTCCAGCCGGCGATACCCACCAGTGGCCGGCACGAAGCGATAGCCGTGAAGTGCAGATTGCCCCTTGATGCGGGACAACACGATCAACGTCTGTAGATCACTGTCGAGACTGGCGTAGAACACCGACTCGATGCTCGCATCGCCATAAGTGTCGAGCACTTGCGGGACACCGTCCGGCGAATCGCACAGGCATGAATAGCCGACGACACCCTCCGTCTCGCGGATAAACGCCAGCGTCGCCCCACTCTCCTGGGAAGTTTTTATCACCGGATGCGCCAGCGGCTTTGCACCATAAAACGGCTCGGCCAGCGCCCCGGCGCAAACGGAACAACCCAATACAAACAGCAGCAAAAACGAACGCATACGAATCCCTTCGCGCCAAAAGCACAACAAATCCATGGAAATTAAAAAGCGAGCCGATCGGCTCGCCCGTCATTCGATACTTAACGCCACGGCAAGATCGGAATAGCCGTCACCGCGTTCTGCGGGCTGCCTTCGATCACGCGGTCGCTGTAGACCAGGTACACCAGCGTATTACGCTTCTTGTCGAGGAAGCGCACCACTTGCATGGTCTTGAACACCAGCGAGGTACGCTCGCGGAACACTTCTTCGCCATCCTTGAGTTCACCCTTGAAGCTGATAGGGCCAACCTGACGACAGGCAATAGAGGCCTCGGCACGATCCTCGGCCAGGCCCAGGCCACCCTTCACGCCACCGGTCTTGGCCCGCGACAGATAACAGGTCACGCCATCCACCTTGGGATCATCGAACGCCTCGACCACGATCCGGTCGTTCGGCCCGACAAACTTGAACACCGTCGATACCTGGCCGATCTCCTCGGCCGAAGCCAGCAGCGGCACTGCCAGCAGCAAGCCAATCAATCCTTTTGCCAAACCCATGATTTTTCCTTAGACGAGGATCAGGTTGTCACGGTGAACCAATTCCGGCTCAGCCATGTAGCCCAACAGACCGACAATCGCATCAGACGACTGGCCGATGATTTTCTGCGCCTCCAGGGCGCTGTAGTTGGCCAGGCCACGAGCGATCTCACGACCGTCCGGCGCTACGCACACCACCATTTCGCCACGACGGAAACTGCCCTGGACCAGCTTCACCCCCACCGGCAGCAGGCTTTTGTTGCCTTGGGACAAAGCCGCGACCGCGCCTTCGTCCAATACCAAGGTGCCACGAGTTTGCAGGTGCCCGGCCAACCATTGCTTACGTGCCGCCAGCATGCCGCGCTCAGGGGAAAGCAAGGTGCCGATGCGCTCGCCCGCCTTCAGGCGATCCAACACCCGCTCCAACCGACCGCCGACAATGATGGTGTGCGCCCCGGAACGCGCGGCCAGACGCGCCGCACGCAACTTGGTCTGCATACCGCCACGGCCCAGCGCACCACCGGTACCGCCCGCCACCGCATCCAGTGCCGAATCATCGGCACGGGCTTCGTAGATCAACTTGGCATCCGGATTGTTGCGCGGGTCGGCGTCGAACATGCCGTCGCGATCCGTGAGAATCACCAGCAGGTCCGCTTCCACCAGGTTCGCCACCAGCGCGGCCAGTGTGTCGTTATCGCCGAAACGGATTTCGTCGGTGACGACCGTGTCGTTCTCGTTGATCACCGGGATGACCTTGAGCTCCACCAGCGCGCGCAAGGTACTGCGGGCATTGAGGTAGCGCTTGCGGTCGGACAGGTCGTCGTGGGTCAGCAGGATCTGCGCCGTATGGCGACCGTGCTCGGCAAAGCTCGATTCCCAAGCCTGCACCAACCCCATCTGGCCGATGGCGGCAGCGGCCTGCAATTCGTGCATCGCGCTGGGTCGCGACGTCCAGCCCAAACGGCTCATACCGGCTGCCACAGCCCCCGAAGAGACCAATACCAGCTCGACGCCAGCCTCATGCAAGGCCACCATCTGCTCGACCCACACCGCCATGGCCTGGCGATCCAGGCCCTTGCCATCCGCCGTCAGCAGTGCGCTGCCAATCTTCACGACCCAGCGCCGCGCACCCGTCACCTTGCTCCGCATCATCTTCAACCTTTGCCAGCGAACGGCGCGACCCAGCGCCGCCCATGGGATTATTCGTATTTGCGTTTTACAGATACCAAAACGCCGCTCGAATGAGCGGCGCCTTGGGAACCGGCTTGCCGGCGATGATAACACCGCGCAGGACCAGTTAAACCTGTCCCCAAGAATCCTTGAGGGAGTGAGCCTGTGGGAGCAAAGCTTGCTCGCGATGGCCTCGTCACATCCAACACCTTTGCTGGCTGCAAACCGCTATCGCGAGCAAGCTTTGCTCCCACAGATTCGCCCACACAGGTCTTGGCTTCAGTTGAGTGACATCAGCACACGGTCAGTCACGAACGTAGATGATTTCCGGACCGTCTTCGTCATCCACATCCTCTTCGTCCCAATCGTCATCACCGATGTCATGGACCGACTTCACGCCACTGCGACGCAGGGCACGCTGGTCGTCCAGCGCCTGCAACTGGGCACGAGCCTCGTCTTCGATGCGCTGATCGAGCTCGGCCAGCTCTTCCTTGTAGGCCGGATCGTTGGCCAGGCGGTCGGCGCGATCTTCCAGGTAACGCATGATGTCGTGACACAGGCGCTCGGTGTTTTCCTTGGCGATGGCCGAGATCACATAGACCGGACCTTCCCATTCCAAGCGGTCGACGATTTCCTTGACCCGCTCCTCGTGTTCTTCTTCGAGGATCTGGTCGCACTTGTTCAGCACCAGCCAACGGTCACGCTCGGCCAGGGCAGGGCTGAACTTGGTCAGTTCGTTGACGATGACTTCGGCGGCATCGGCGGCACTGGTTTCATCCAATGGCGCCATGTCCACGAGGTGCAGCAGCAGACGGGTACGGGACAAGTGCTTGAGGAAGCGAATGCCCAGGCCCGCGCCCTCGGAAGCGCCTTCGATCAACCCCGGAATATCGGCGATCACGAAGCTCTTCCAACGATCGACACTGACCACGCCCAGGTTCGGCACCAGGGTGGTGAACGGATAATCAGCAACTTTCGGCTTGGCCGCCGACACCGAGCGAATGAAGGTACTTTTACCGGCGTTCGGCAGGCCCAGCAGGCCCACGTCGGCCAGCACTTTCATTTCCAGCTTGAGGTCACGCTGCTCGCCCGGCTTGCCTGGCGTGGTCTGGCGTGGCGCACGGTTGGTACTGGATTTGAAACGGGTGTTGCCCAGGCCGTGCCAGCCGCCATGGGCGACCAACAGACGCTGGCCAGCCTTGGTCAGGTCGCCAATCACTTCCTGGGTGGCGGAATCGATCACCGTAGTGCCGACCGGCACGCGCAGGATCAGGTCTTCACCCTTCTTGCCGGTGCAGTCGGTGCTGCCACCGTTGGAGCCACGCTCGGCATCGAAGTGCCGGGTGTAACGGTAGTCCACCAGGGTATTGAGGTTTTCGTCGGCGAGCATATAGATCGAGCCGCCGTCGCCACCATCACCGCCGTTCGGGCCACCGTTTTCAATGAATTTTTCCCGACGGAAACTCATGCAACCATTGCCGCCGTCGCCGGCCTTCACTCGAATCGATACTTCATCAACAAACTTCATGACACACGCCTCTCGCCATACGGACGAGCCAAAAAAACAAGACATAAGACTCTTGCAAAAATGAGCGCAGCGACCTGATGACACGCCCCAACCGCAGCGCCGACAGCCCATACAAACAGTTTTGCAAGAGACTCACCCCACAAACGAAAAAGCCCCGTCGCAAGACAGGGCTTTTCCAGCGGTCTCGCAATTAAGCTGCGATAACGCTTACGTAACGACGACCGAAGGCGCCTTTTACTTCAAACTTGATCACGCCTTCGACTTTAGCGAAGAGGGTGTGATCCTTGCCCATGCCAACGCCGTAACCAGCGTGGAATTGGGTGCCGCGCTGACGCACGATGATGTTGCCTGCTTTGATAGCCTGGCCGCCATACATCTTCACGCCAAGGCGTTTGGCTTCTGAGTCGCGACCGTTACGGGTACTACCACCAGCTTTTTTGTGTGCCATGAGTTCAATTCTCCTAGTGAGGAATTAGGCTGAAATTAAGCCTGAATACCGGTGATTTTGATCTCGGTGTACCACTGGCGGTGGCCCATACGCTTCATGTGGTGCTTACGGCGACGGAACTTGATGATGCGGACTTTATCGTGACGACCTTGGGAGATCACTTCAGCCACAACGGTAGCGCCAGCAACGACTGGAGCGCCGATATTCACGTCATCGCCATTGGCGACCAACAGAACGCGATCAAAAGTCACGGATTCGCCGGTAGCGATTTCCAGTTTTTCGATCTTCAGGTATTCACCTGGGGCGACCTTGTATTGCTTGCCACCAGTAACAATTACTGCGTACGACATGGTATTTCTCCGATAATCCTGCTCACCCAGCGCTTTATAAGAAGAGGTATTGGCTGGCATGGCTGCATGGGCTGGAAGGCCCGGATGCAATTGCGTAAGGCAGGTGCTGCCCAGGAAGTTCAGGGTGCGCGATTGTACGCAAGCCAAGACAGCCTTGCAAGTAGCCGTCCATCGCGCCTTGACACCTGCGGACGTGGGTCCTAGCATGCCGCGCAACCCTTCTGGAGCACCTGTCGCTGATGCAACCCCAAGCTTTCTACCGCGCGGTGGCGGACGATTTTAGCGCCGTCGACGGCATCATCAAGAAGCAGCTGACTTCCCGAGTGCCTCTGGTATCGAAAATCGGCGACTACATCACCTCAGCCGGTGGCAAGCGCCTGCGTCCTTTGTTGGTGCTGCTGTGTGGCAAGGCCCTGGGTCGCGAAGGCGATGACATGCGCCTGTTGGCCGCCACCATCGAATTCCTGCACACCGCGACCCTGCTGCACGACGATGTGGTCGACATGTCCGGCATGCGCCGTGGCCGTTCGACCGCCAACGCCATGTGGGGCAATGCCCCGAGCGTGCTGGTGGGCGACTTCCTGTATTCGCGCTCGTTCGAAATGATGGTCGAACTGGGCTCGATGCCGGTGATGAAGATCCTGTCCCAGGCCACGCGCATCATCGCCGAAGGCGAGGTGCTGCAACTGTCCAAGGTGCGTGACGCCAGCACCACGGAAGAAACCTACATGGAAGTCATCCGCGGCAAGACCGCCATGCTCTTCGAAGCCTCGACCCACAGCGCCGCGGCCCTGGCCGGCGCCAGCGCCGAGCAGAGCGAGGCGCTGCGCACCTTTGGCGATCACCTGGGCGTGGCTTTCCAATTGGTGGACGACCTGCTGGACTACAAAGGCGACGCCGAAACCCTGGGCAAGAACGTCGGTGACGATCTGGCCGAAGGCAAGCCGACCCTGCCACTGATCTACACCATGCGTGAAGGCACGCCAGAACAGGCGGCCCTGGTCCGCCAGGCAATCCAGAAAGGCGGGATCGAAGACCTGGAGAGCATCCGTGCCGCGGTCGAAGCGTCTGGCTCGCTGGACTACACCGCGAAATTGGCCCGGGACTACGTCGCCCGCGCGATCAAATGCCTCGACGCCCTGCCGGCCAGCGAATACCGCGATGCCCTGGTGGAACTGAGCGAGTTCGCGGTCGCCCGTACCCACTGATACACAAGGGATTTTTTTGTGGGAGCAAGGCTTGTGTGGGAGCAAGGCTTGCCCGCGAAACCGGCGACTCGGTTTCTGAAGGACCGCATCGTCGCCATCGCGGGCAAGCCTTGCTCCCACAAATTCCCTCGCCACAGGATCTCCGAACGCAGCACCGTCCCTCTTTCGCCACAATTCCCTATATAATGTGCGCCCTTTTGTCCTCCTGATACCCAAGGAACCTTAGTGAGCACGTTGCCTCCCTGCCCGAAATGCAATTCCGAATACACCTACGAAGACGGTACCCAACTGGTCTGCCCGGAGTGTGCCCACGAATGGTCCGCCAGCGGCGAAGCTGAAGCGGTATCCGACGACACCGTGAAGAAAGATTCGGTCGGCAATGTCCTGCAGGACGGCGACACCATCACCGTGATCAAGGACCTCAAGGTCAAGGGCACTTCGCTGGTAGTCAAGGTCGGCACCAAGGTCAAGAACATCCGCCTGTGCGATGGCGACCACGACATCGACTGCAAGATCGACGGCATCGGCCCGATGAAACTCAAATCCGAGTTCGTCAGAAAAGTCTGATCTTGCTGTATTCCATCCCGCACCCCGTGTGCGGGATGGTGCCCCACCCTCCCCGCTCCAGCCCCATTTCTCGGGCGCCGGCCAGGTGCCAGCCGTCTTGAGCGGCCACAACCCATCATCAGAAAAACAATCGGAACACCAATAGAGGCTTGCTATTTAGCGAATAAGAATTATTCTCATCGAACCCCATCAAGGAGATGAGAACCATGACTTATTTGATCGATGCCTGGCTGGACCGCCCACATCCCTACCTCAGGATCCTGCATCGGGAAACCGGGGAAGTCTGTGCAGTGCTTGAAGAAGAAGCCCTGAATGAACTGCAGGACCAGGGGGATCTGGACCTCAACAGCCTCAATTCCAGCGAGCCGCTGGTGCTCAAGGAACTGGTGCGTAATCTGTTCCTGTTCTGCTATGCCCGAGCGTTGCGCCCGACGGGTGATTTCAGCGGCAGGTTCCACGGATGAACGCAAAAGTCATGTGGGAGCGGGCTTGCTCGCGAAAGCGGTGTGTCAGTTAACGATAATGTCGACTGACAGTCCGCATTCGCGAGCGAGCCCGCTCCCACCTATTTGCCCGACGCTAAACCAGGCAGGGTCTTACAGAACGTCCAACAGCTCGACGTCAAACACCAGTACGCTGTGCGGCGGAATGCTGCCAACGCCTTGAGCGCCGTAAGCCAGTTCGCTCGGCACGTACAGGCGCCATTTGCTGCCGGCATTCATCAGTTGCAGTGCTTCGGTCCAGCCTGGGATCACGCCGCCTACCGGGAATTCGGCTGGCTGGCCACGATCATAGGAGCTGTCGAACACGGTGCCGTCGATCAGGGTGCCGTGGTAATGGGTACGCACCTGGTCTTCACGGGTCGGCTTGGCGCCTTCACCCTGAGTCAGCACTTCGAATTGCAGGCCGGAAGCCAGGGTGGTGATGCCTTCACGCTTGGCGTTTTCGGCCAGGAATGCACGGCCTTCGCCAGCAGCGGCTTCAGCCTTGGCAGCGGCTTCGGCCTGCATGATTTCACGAATGACCTTGAAGCTGGCGGACATCTCTTCCTGGCCCACGCGGCTTGGCTTGCCGGCGAACGCGTCGGTCAGGCCGGCCAGGATCGCGTCCAGGCTCACGCCCGGTGGCGGGTTGTCGCGCAGTTGGTCGCCCAACTGGCGGCCAATGCCGTAGCTGACGCGGGTTTCGTCGGTGGACAGGTTAACTTCGGACATGATGCTGCTCCGCTGTGCGGACGGCTCCAGAGTTGCCGTGTGTACCACAGCGCCTCCAGGAGCGCCCGGAACCAAAAGGGCGAGCAGACTAGCACAGATGCCGGGGCGGGTGACGAGCCCCGCATCAAGGGCCGCCGCCAGAAACGACAACGCCCACCTGCTTCTCAGCAGGCGGGCGTCGCGCCTGGGCGATAAAACGACCTCAGTGCTTGGTCAGTTTATCCAGGTAACCCATGGCAAATGCCGAGACCACGAAGGTCATGTGGATGATCACGTACCACATCAAGTGTTCGGGATCGACGTTCTTGGCATCCATGAAAATGCGCAACAGGTGGATGGAGGAAATGGCCACGATCGAGGCAGCAACCTTCATCTTCAGCGATGAAGAGTCCATGGTGCCGAGCCAGTTGAGTTTTTCCTTGTCGTCACCGATGTCCAGTTGCGAGACGAAGTTCTCGTAGCCGGAAATCATCACCATCACCAGCAGGCCGCCCACCAGCGCCATGTCGATCAGCGACAGCAGCACCAGGATCAGGTCGGACTCGGCCATGGAGAACACGTTGGGGATGACGTGAAAGACTTCCTGGAAGAATTTCAGCGCCAGGGCCAGCAAGCCCAGGGACAGCCCGAAATAGATTGGCGCCAGCAGCCAACGGGAGGCATACATTGCGTTTTCGATAAAGCGTTCCATTGAGTCTCACACCAGGGCTGAAAAATCGCGGCGAGTATATCAGCCACGACTGGCCCCACAAATGCCGGGGCCCTCCGTGGTCCCTGCCCTTGTGTCAAAACTTTACTGCCAGTGTCCGCGCGGTGTTGGCCTTCAGTGCAGCGGGCGAAACTCGAAGCCACCCACGTTGCGACAACGGCCTCCATTGATTTCACGCAGTTGGGCTTGCATGTGCAGGGACCAGATCTGCGGGTCGTCGGCCAGCTCATAGCCGTGCAATGTCAGGCTCTGCACAATGGTATCGAGGATGGATTCGGCGGCAGTCGGGCCGGGGAATGGCCCCTGGGCCTTGATGGCGGAAGGTTGTTCACCGGCCATTCCGGCGGCGAAGAGCAAGGTCCACATCCCGGTATCTCCCGCCAGGGGACGGATGGCGCATTCGATACGGGTGACAAGGCCCAGGCATTGACGAGTGAGGCAAAGGTTGCGCGACATGGCGGCGCCCCTCGGTAGATCCGGTATTCAGTCTCGGGAAGAGGCTGTTTCGATCCGATGATGACTCTCGTTATCCTTGAGCAGAGGATAGAAGAAAAGTTCCGACTACAAGGGGTTTCGAGACCAGAATGCGCCGAGCGGTCACAGTGTGAATATTGACGCCAAAGTGGTGGCACCTTTCAGTAATAATCCACAAAACATTGATTGTGAGAGCAAGCCTGAGGGAGCAAAGCTTGCTCGCGATGGGGTTGTCATATGCAACATTTCTGTTGACTGGACAAACGTTATCGCGAGCAAGCTTTGCTCCCACAGGCTGTTCTCCCACAGGGGCTTGCGGCGGTCAGGAAAACATCAAGCCGGCTTGGCCTCCGCCAAGGCTTGCTGCGCCAGTTCCTTTTCCGCTTCCTTGATGTCGTCTTCGCTGATCATCTCCGCGATCACCCGCAGCCGTTCCACCACCCGGGCGTTGACGCTGCCCTCCGGGAACTCGCCGTTTTCATCCGGCTCGCCGGCAGGCTCACCCACCAGCAGGCTCAGGGCTTCATCGGCCTGACGCACTGCATAAACATGGAATTGACCGGCGCGCACGGCAGCCAGGACTTTCTCGTCGAGCATCAGGGTGGCGACGTTGGCCTGGGGAATGATCGCCCCCTGCTCACCGGTCAGCCCACGGGCTTCGCAGAGGCGGAAGAAGCCTTCGATCTTCTCGTTGACCCCGCCCACCGCCTGCACTTCACCGAACTGGTTGATCGAGCCGGTGATGGCGAAGCACTGCTTCAACGGCGTTTTCGACAGAGCCGAGATCAGCGTGCAAGCCTCGCCCAGGGACGCACTGTCGCCGTCCACGTAACCGTAGGATTGCTCAAGGGCGATGCTGGCCGAGATCGCCAACGGGAACTCCTGGGCATAACGGCTACCCAGGTAGCCGGTGAGGATCATCACGCCCTTGGAGTGGATCGGCTGGCCGAGGTTGACCTCCCGTTCGATATCGACGATGCCGCTGCCGCCCGGGTACACCGTGGCGGAAATTCGCGCCGGCACACCAAACGCCGAGTCGCCGACCTCAAGCACCGTCAGCCCGTTGCACTTGCCCACCGCCGCGCCGTCGGTGTCGATCAGGATGATCCCGGCCAGCATATCGTCGAGGATCCGTGCCGAGACGCGCCCGGTACGGGTAGCCTTGGCCTTGAGGGCCCGCTCGATGTGGCCGGCGTCGGTCATCTCGTCACCGGCCAGTTGGCGAATGAAATCCGCCTCGCTGACCAGTTGGAACAGATCGCCGATACGCGCCGACAAGCGCCCCTGGTGTTCGGCCAGCCGCGCGCTGTAGGTCGCCAGGCGCGCCACCGCGTCGGCGGTCAGCGGTGCCATGCCCTCTTCCGAAGTGCGGGTCTTGAGCAACTGGGCGAACTGCTCCAGGCT
Source organism: Pseudomonas sp. 43mfcvi1.1 (assembly GCF_900115935.1). NCBI lineage: Bacteria > Pseudomonadati > Pseudomonadota > Gammaproteobacteria > Pseudomonadales > Pseudomonadaceae > Pseudomonas > Pseudomonas sp. 43mfcvi1.1. The sequence goes on from NZ_UETT01000020.1 coordinate 89,449, forward strand.
CTCGTCGCCCATCGGGATGTCTTCGTCGAAATCCACCAGCACGCGAAACATTTCCTGGAAGTCCGGATCCAGGTCCTGCAAGGCGTAATACAGCTGACGGGCGCCGATGATCACGACCTTGACCTGCAACGGGATGTGTTGCGGTGTAAGGGTGACCGTCGCCAGCCGTCCCAGCTCGCCCAGCGGCGATTCCATCTTCAGCTTGCGCGATTGCAGGGCGCGCTTGAGCGCATCCCATACGAACGGCTCGCCGAGCATTTTTTCCGCTTCGAGAATCAGGAAACCGCCATTGGCCCGGTGCAAGGCACCCGGACGCAGCTGCCGATAGGTGGTGTAGAGCGCGCCCTGGTCGGTGCTGTATTCAATCCGGCCGAACAGGTTGTCGTAGGTCGGGTGCGGCTCGAACACCACCGGCGCGCCACCGCTGGACGGATGCCCCACCACCAGGCTCGGGGCGTATTGCTCCTCCAGCAGCTTGCGGGCGATGGCGTCGGTCTTGCTGTCGTCCACCAATTGCTCGACCACGGTCTTGAGCAGATAGACCTGCATGGCCTGCAAATAACCGCAGACCGCAGCGTTCTCGGCGTACTTCTCCGACAACGGTGCCAGCAACGGTTGCAGGGCCAGAGTGATGGTTTCTTCGTTGAGCTGGCGCAGTTGATTACTGGACTCGCGCTTCCACTGCGGCAGGCTGGCGAGCTCTTCGTTCAAGCGCTCTTCCAGGCCCGAGATGTCCTCATGGAAACGCTCGCGCTCGGCTTCCGGCAACTGGGCGAATTCCGCCTCGTCCAGGGCCTTGCCTTCACTCATCGGCGTGAAAGCGATGTTGCTGCTGTCACGATACAGCGCGACATCCTTCTCCAGCGCCAGGCGCTCGATCACATCCAGGGCACGGTCGTAGCGCTGGTTGAAGGCGCGGTCGATGGCGCTTTTTTTCTGCTGGTAGGACGGGTGTTCGAACACCGCCGGGAAAGTCGCCAGCAGGTTGTCGATCAGGCCGTTGATGTCGGCGATGAAAGCCCCGGCCGTGCCCGATGGCAGTTCCAGGGCACGGGGTTCGCGGGGCTCATCGAAGTTGTTGACGTAGACCCAGTCCGCCGGGGTCTGCAGGCGCTTGCCTTCGGCCTTGAGATAGCGTTTGACGAACGAGAACCGGCCAGTGCCGGGCTCGCCCATGACGAATACGTTGTAACCGGGGCGCGGCATGGCCACGCCGAACTGCAAGGCTTCGACCGCACGTTCCTGGCCAAGCACACCGCGGAAGGGCTCCAGATCATTGGTGGTAGAGAAGCTGAACTGTTCAGCGGAAAACGGACGGGTCAGCGCTTCGGGCGCTAGACGCAAGCTGGCAGCAACAGGATCAGGCATCGGGCTTCCTTACATCAGGCGGGGCAGATAGCGGCATTCTGGCGCCGCCTGTACCTGACTGGCAAGGAGCGTCTCTGCCCAAAGCATAGTCAACGGGAAAACCTCGGGCGGGCCCGGAGAGAAGCGATCCCCCGTAATGTTTTTGCAAAATGTCACGGAACCCTGGGATCGTGCCTAAACTCCAAATTGCGCGGCTGGAACAATAACCGGCCCACTGGCGCCTAGCCCAACAGGAACGAGGTGCCAGACCCTGTCCATCGGTATGCACATAAAGAGAACATAGCTATGAAACGGATTCTTCTCGGTACTCTCTTCACCGCTGTATCCATCAACGCCATGGCTCAGGCGCCGGGCGGCCCGGATTGCGGCTGGGGCAACATGCTGTTCGAAGGTCAGCGTGGCACCCCGGCTCACTTCCTGGCATCCACCACCAACGGCACTTCCGGTAACGCTACCTTCGGCATGACATCCGGCACCAACGGTTGCTCGACCAACGCGGCACTGACCTACGGTGGCAAGTCCTGGCTGGCCATGAATGGCATGATGAACGAGCTGTCCGAGGACATGGCCAAGGGTCAGGGCGAAGCGCTGACCACCTACGCCGTGGTACTGGGCGTAGCCCCGGAAGACCGCGCGCACTTCTCCGCCGTCACCCACGAGCACTTCCAGCAGATCTTCAGCAAGGCTGACGTGACCGCCGAAGATGTGCATACCAATACCCTGGCCGTGTTGAAAAACGATCCTCGCCTGGCCAAGTACGCCACTCAAGCTTAAGCTCGACAGCACTCGCTCCTCTCGGGGAGCGGGTTTTCTTTTTGGGGCCCCTTCGGTCTTTTTTTTTCGACTTTCCAAGTAGCCGACTATGCTCAAACGCCTTGCCTGGCTGGCGCTCTGTGTGTGCGCCCCGCTGTCCGCCGCGCCTCATGTCGATCCTCAACGTTTGCAGCAACTGGCCAATGACCGCTTCTGGATTTCCCTGGGCCACTACGAAACCGCCAAACTGGGTGGCTGGCGCAGCTATATCAGCGACAAAAAATTCTTCCTCGCCCCCGACGGCAATCAACATCCTGACCGAGAACTGACCGCCACGCTGCGAGCCCTCTATGGCCCTGCCAGCGCCGGCCAGCAGCATGCCCAGTGCGTGTACCCGGCGCGAACGCGCTGGCTCAAGGCGCAGCTCAACCTGACCGACCTGCCGACCGTCGATTGCAGCGAATTCAACCAGTGGTTCAAGGACGTGTCGCCCCACAGCGCGGTGATGATCTTTCCCGCCGCCTACCTGAACAGCCCGTCCTCGATGTTCGGCCATACCCTGCTGCGCATCGACCAGGCCGACGTGCAAAGCGACAAGACCGCCCTGCTCAGCTATGCGATCAATTTCGGCGCCTACATCGAAGGTTCGGACAACAGCATCCTTTACGCCTGGAAAGGCCTGATGGGGGGCTATCCCGGCCTGTTCGCCCTGGTGCCATACCAAGAAAAGCTCTCCGAGTACCGTAGCCTGGAGAACCGCGACCTGTGGGAATACCGCCTGAACCTGAGCCAGGCGGAAACCGAGCGCATGGTCGAGCACGTCTGGGAACTCAAGCAGATCCAGTTCGACTATTTCTTCTTCGACGAAAACTGCTCTTATCGCCTGCTCGAGCTGCTGCAAGTGGCCCGTCCCAGCCTGCGCCTGACCGAACAATTCCCACTGACGGCGATTCCCACCGACACCGTCAAGGCAGTGAAAGAAGCCGGGTTGGTGGAAAGCATCCAGTATCGACCGTCCCGGGAACGGGAACTGCTCAGCCGCGCCGAGCCGCTCAGCGACGATGAGCAGCAATGGGTACTGAAAGTCAGCGCCGACCAGCAACAACTGCAAACGCCTGGATTCAAAGCGCTGGCGCGCGAACGCCAGGCGCTGATCATCGATGCGGCCTATCGCCTGGAACGCTATCGCGCCAATGGCCAGGAACGCGATCCGCAACGCGCCCAGCGCAGCTTCGAACTGTTACGGGCGATCAACCAGAACCCCGCGCCAGAACTCGAAATCCCGCAACCGGGCCTGCCCGAGGACGGTCATGAATCACGCACCTGGCAGGCCGGCCTCGGCACGCGGGGCGACCGGGCGTTCGGCGAATATGGCTTGCGCATGGCCTACCACGACCTCAATGACAACGCCGAGAGTTTCCCCTTGGGCGCGCAGATCGAGATCCTGCAATTGAAACTGCGCCAGTACGAAGGCAATGATTGGCAGGTGCAGCAACTCGACCTGGCAACCATTCGCTCGCTGACGCCGCGCAATGAGTTGCTGCAACCACTGTCCTGGCAGGTCACCGGCGGCCTGGAGCGGGTACCGGGCAAACACGACGATGAAACCCTGGTCAGCCACGTCAACGGCGGCGCGGGCGGCACCTGGGCGCTGGGTGAAGATGTGCTGGGCTTTGCCCTGGGCACGGTGCGAGTCGAGCACAACAATGACTTCGCCCAATTCATCGCCCCGGCCGCCGGCTTCAACAGCGGTATGCTGTGGAAAAATCCGCTGGGCAACCTGAGCCTGGAAGCCAAGGGCGATTATTTCGTCAACGGCGAAGTGCGCCGTAGTCTGAGCCTGAATCAGCAGTGGGAATTATCCCGCAACCTCGGCCTGCGCCTGAGTGCCCAGCGTGAATTCAGCCAGTTGGCCTCGCCGGAGAACGAGGTGATGCTTGAGGTGAAGTGGTACCACTACTGACAACGGCGCGTGCAACGAACGGATTAATCACCGGCCTTTCACGCCTTTCTGACGAATTCACTCCTAGACTTCTTGTATGAGCGGGAATCGGCGGAAAAGCGGAATGAAGCGTGTGGCAGTGGTCCTGGGTATGTTGATGTTGCTCGGTGGCTGTGAAACCACCCACGAAGACTTGATCGCCCGGGGTTATCCACCTGCGTTCGCCGACGGCTACGACGATGGTTGCAGCAGTGGCCGGCAAGCGGCGGGTGTGATCACCGGCCAGTTCAGGAAAGACGTACCGCGCTACCTCAAGGACCCGCGCTACGCCGAAGGCTGGAGCGATGGTTTCCGTCAGTGCCAGGCCATGCGCGAGAGCGAAGAGCGTAATGCCTATCGCGAACGCCATTGGGACGAACGTGAACGGGCCTGGCAGCAACAGAAAGACCAAGACGCCGCCCGGGCTTATCGCTCGCAGTGAGTCGCGTACAGACATTCATCGAAACCAAAACCCTGCGACCATGGCCCAAACTCCAATAGAGGAGAACACCATGAGTCGCGCTTTCGTCAACGAAGACAACGCCGCAGCCCAGGCCGACCAGCCGGTCGAACGCCAGGTCAGTGCGCAACCCAACTACGTGACCCCTTCGGGACTTGCCCAGTTGCAGGCCCGCGTCGCCCAGTTACAAGCGCTACATGGCCAACACGCGGCCAAAGGCGATCAAGCAGACAAACAACGCATCGCCGACATTGAACGCGACCTGCGCTACTTCAACCAGCGTTTGCAGAGTGCGCAGGTCGTTGTACCGACATCAATGGATCAGGTGCGGATCGGACATTGGGTGACCTTCGTCGACGAGCATGATCATGAACAGCGGGTGCAACTGGTCGGTGAAGACCAGGCCGATGCGGCCAGCGGACTGATCAACTGGGGCTCGCCGCTGGGGCGAGCATTACTGGGAGCGAAGGTCGGGGATGAGGTGATCTGGGAGCGACCGGTGGGGAATCTCGCCATTGAAATCATTGCGATAGAGCTTGATTAAGCGACTGTCATTAAGTGCACCGATAAAACATTGCAAACCACTCTCATCACCAACAGGATCGGCGTTCTAAAAGCTCTATCACTAGAAGGTGATGACAGTAGGTTACATGCCTGTAGCAACATGTAACCGCAACATAAGGTCATAACGACAAGTTGGTGTCAAATCAGGAGCATGCTACTGTTTTTCCCGCACCCCAACAGGTGCATAACAACAAAAGAGGAGAAACATAATGAGCGAACAAATACTGGCAATGTCAGGTGACTTCGACGGTGACTTCATGTCCTACCGACAAGTTAACAGTCTTGGCATTGAGTCAGCAGCGCTGACCATTGTCGAGTGCGGCACCATAGGGTGCACCGCTCTTTTGTGCTAAATCCCACCCTTTCAAAGTCGTCCATGCAACACGACTTTTAACATCCCTAATCCCATTCATAAAAAACTTCATTTCACATCCTACAGTTCGGGCGCACTGATCGGCTCCGATTGACCGCAGATTACTGTACGTGATGTTTAATAATTGATGAGGAAATACCATGAGCGAAAAAATCCTGAACATGTCCGGCGACTTCCATCTCGAATTCGACGCTTACCAAGCGCCCGCCAACAATATTGGGGGAATGCTGGCAACCACGATGGAATGCAATACTTTTGGAACGTGCACCAACCTCGAATGCTCGACAATCATGTGTTAACCCCAGTTAACCAATCATCACACAGGCAAAACTTATAAACATAGAGCAGGCATCGCCTGCTCTATCCATGCCAGGAGCTACGGCATGCTTGTTAACGCTTTGAAGTTGGATCAGCGAGGGAAGCACAGAGGTTCTTCCGAAGGCGACATCGCCCTTTTTGAAAACAACCTGACCCGTCTGCATGCTGACGACCAAACCTTGCTGAATCACTTTGGGTTGAACAGGGAACAACTGGTCTCTTATATCAAGGAGCCTATCAACCAGCAGTGCTTGCCCGCCGATGGCGAAACCGCCTTGAACACCCTCAAGGATAAGCTTGCTCGTCTCGATAGCATTAGCATTGAAAAAGAAAGCTCAGGCGGCACGGATAATTTTTATTGGTTCAGCTATCGTTTTTTTCTTTATTTCGTCGACACCTTCAAGGCCGATGAGCGCTATTTGAATGCGTCAACGCACATTGATGAACCCGCTTTGTTTGCAAGCCTTGAACGCTATGTCCTGGCCCGGGTTGGACGCACGGCAGAACAAAGCCTGGTCCATTATTTGAATACACGGATTGCGAACGGTGATGACATTGACCTGAACGGATTCAATGAACATCTGCGCACATTGCCGCTGCTGAAATGCTTCGAATCCTATCCGGTGCTGGCGACACTGCTGTTTGACCTGCTGGAAGACACCCTCCATTACCTTTATGCAGTCATTCACAACTTCGCCGACGATGCGGAAGCGCTGGAGCGGGAATTTTCGATCCCATCCCGGAAAATCGAGGCTATCGAGCTTGGCCTGGGTGACCCCCATGGTCGCGGCGAAACGGTTTGCCAAGTCAAAATCAGCACGACTTCATTGGTCTACAAGCCAAGAGCAAACCGGGAGGCGATTTTTTTCTATCGTCTTCTTGGACAATTGCATGAGTGGACAGGTGCGGATTGTTTTTCCATCCACACCCCAAGGATCCTCAGCCGCGAGCGACATAGCTGGGTAGAGAAAATCGACAACCTGCCTTGTGACAGCGAAGCGGAGGTTGGACTGTTCTATGAAAAAATGGGGGCACAAATAGCCATCATCCATGCGTTGAATGGGATCGACTTTCACTACGAAAACATTATCGCGTGCGGCAACAGTCCGGTAATGATTGACCTCGAGTGTTTGTTCACGGCTTCCACCAGCGACCTGCTCACTGACCTCCCCGCTGGCTGCGCACTGTCCAATAGCTTTAAATTGGTCCAGCGGTCGATATGTTCCAGCGGCTTCGTACCCTTTTCACAACAGTCCAGAAACGACCAAAGCGGTCTGACCCGGCAAGCTCTATTCATCTCGACCCGCAATTCCCTGATTTTCGACAGTGGCTTTTACCATCTGCGTAAAGTTGAATTCGAACACCACCTGATGCAAAAACACCTGCCTCTTTTGCAGGGTGAGCGCAAGGGGCCCGAAGCTTATAAAGCAGAGCTTCTCCAAGGCTTTGAATATGCCTATGGCAGACTCATGGTTCATCGGCACGCGATCATGCAAAGGCTTGAACAAGCCGCAGGCGAACTGTCGACCCGGGTGTTGCTGAAAAACTCTCAGCGCTACGCTGATTTCATCGGGCTGATCCGCCACCCACGCTTCATGCAAAACATGCTCGACAGAGAACTTCTGCTCGCGACCTTGTGGAAAGATTTGAAAGCCCCCTATCGGGAAAAGGGCATTCCCCGCTATGAAATAGCCGACCTGCAAAGGTCCAGCATTCCGTGCTTTACCATGCCGCTGAACGCCAACTATTTTACGAGCGCACAGGGTGAAACAATACCGATGGCAGCCGTGGAGCCCCCGCTAGAAAGCTGCCTACAGAAAATAGCCAACCTGTCTCGCAAAGACTGGGCCTTGCAACGCACCTTGCTCGAAATCTGTTTGTTCCCAGAACCGAATGGAAATCTTCCATCGCGTATCGAGCAGCCCCTGGCGAACCTTGAAAAGGAGCCCCTCGACGCGATCCTGAGGATCAGCACCCGCCTCGAGGAACTCGCAATAGTGGGCGCAGTAGAGGATGTAAACTGGCTGTCTTTCCATACACACCCCACGACTCAGAGAAAATATCCGTCGCCAATGGATCACGGGCTGTACTCCGGTATCGCCGGGATTGGCCTGTTTTATCTGAGCCTGTTCAAGGTGAGCGGCAAACCACACTTTCTGTCACGCATGGATCAGGTCCTGGACTCACTGGAACAACGCTTCGGCTTTTTCAAAACCGATTTGACTGTCAGCGCGTATCACGGACTGGGGGCTTACCTCTATCTGCTCATCAATCGTCGCCAGATCACTGGGGACGCCAGGCATGATGAGAAAATTGCTGGCCTGCTGACCCAACTGATTGAAGTGCCTCCTGAAGACTATGATTTCGACTTCCTGGGCGGTTGTTGTGGTGCTGTGACACTGCTGGCCAATATCCATGCACTCTCTGCGCAAGAGGATGTGCGGCCGGCGATCCAACGCATGGTCGACTACATAAAGAGCCAAATCCTGATTGAAGACGGCCAGCTTCTGCGACGTGATGAGCGCTCCGTCATTTTGACAGGCTTGTCCCACGGCCTCTCGGGTGTCATCCATGCATTGTGCAAAGCCTATGAGGTGACCGGCGACGTGACTCTGGTGCCCCTGGCCGTCCAGGTGCTCGAGGGAGAAAACCGCTTGAGTCGGGATGGTTTCTGGCTGGATCTGCGCAACCTCGGGCCGCTGGACCATGCGTCCAAATGGTGCCACGGCGACGGCGGTATCCTCATCGCCAGGCGACAGCTCATGGAGTCGATGGGGGACGCCCTGGACGAAGTGACCCGGCAGACAGTGCTCGACGATATACAGCGGTGCGAAAACAATCTCTGGCAATACGGGTTTGGCGATGGCTACAACCTTTGTCATGGCGATTTTGGCAATCTGCTCTGCCTGTATGACCTGTATCGGCACTCGGATAATCCTGAGGGCATCAGCAGAGTCAAACAGGCGCTTGGCGAAGTCACCCGGCAGTTTTTCGAAGGGCCCTATCTCGACAGCGATCGGGTGCCCGATGTCAGTCTGTTGACTGGAATAACCGGTGCAGGCTATGCCTTGCTGTACGAGATGGATCCGACCCTTCCGAATATTCTTTCGCTCGATTTTGCGAAGCAGTCCACGGGATAAAAACAGCCACATACCTTGTGGGAGCGGGCTTGCTCGCGAAAGCGCTGGGTCAGTCAACCACAATGCTTGCTGATCCGACGCCTTCGCGAGCAAGCCCGCTCCCACAGGGAATTTGCGGCGGCCATAAAAAAACGGAGCCTTTCGAAGGCTCCGTTTTTTATGCAACTGACCGAATCAGGCCAGTTTCTTGTGCCGTACGCGATGCGGCTGGGCAGCCGCTTCGCCAAGGCGCTTCTTGCGATCGGCTTCGTACTCGGTGTAGTTGCCTTCGAAGAACACCGCTTGCGAGTCGTCTTCGTACGCCAGGATGTGAGTCGCCACGCGGTCGAGGAACCACCGATCGTGGGAGATCACAATGGCGGCGCCCGGGAAGTCCAGCAGGGCTTCTTCCAGGGAACGCAGGGTTTCGACGTCGAGGTCGTTGGACGGTTCGTCGAGCAGCAGGACGTTACCGCCCTCCTTCAGGGTCAGCGCCAGGTGCAAGCGACCACGCTCACCACCGGACAGGTCCTTGACGAACTTCTGCTGGTCGCCGCCCTTGAAGTTGAAGCGGCCCACATAAGTGCGCGACGGGATTTCATAGTTGCCGATACGGATCTGATCGGAGCCGTCGGAGATCTGCTGGAACACGGTCTTGCTGCCGTCCAAGTCTTCGCGGCTCTGGTCGACGCAGGCCAGTTGCACGGTTTCACCGATTTCGATGCTGCCCGAATCCGGGGTTTCCTTGCCCATCAACATGCGGAACAGCGTGGATTTACCCGCACCGTTACCACCGATCACACCGACGATGGCGCCTTTGGGCATGGAGAACGATAGGTTGTCGATCAGCACGCGATCGCCATAGCCCTTGGTGACGTTCTTGAACTCGATGACCTTGTCACCCAGGCGCGGACCGGCCGGGATATAGATCTCGTTGGTTTCGCTGCGCTTCTGGAATTCCTGGGACTGCATTTCCTCGAAGCGTTGCAGGCGTGCCTTGGATTTGGACTGGCGGGCCTTGGCGCCTTTGCGCACCCATTCCAGTTCTTCCTTCATGGCTTTTTCATGGGCCGACTGCTGCTTGGATTCCTGGGCCAGACGATCGGACTTGGCTTCCAGCCAGCCCGAATAATTGCCCTCATACGGAATGCCTGCACCACGGTCGAGCTCCAGGATCCAGCCGGCGACGTTGTCCAGGAAGTAACGGTCGTGCGTGATCGCGACCACGGTGCCTGGGAAGTCGTGCAGGAAGTGTTCGAGCCAGGCGACGGAATCGGCGTCCAGGTGGTTGGTTGGTTCGTCGAGCAGCAGCATGTCCGGAGCCGACAGGAGCAGGCGGCACAGGGCTACGCGGCGCTTCTCACCGCCGGACAAGTGCTCGACCTTCGCGTCCCAGGCCGGCAGACGCAGCGCATCGGCGGCGACTTCCAGCTGGCGGTCCAGGTTGTGGCCGTCGCTGGCCTGCAGGATCGCTTCGAGCTTGGCCTGTTCGGCGGCCAGCTTGTCGAAGTCGGCATCCGGGTCGGCGTAGGCGGCATAGACCTCGTCGAGGCGCGCCTGGGCGTCCTTGATCACACTGACCGCTTCCTCGACCACTTCGCGAACGGTCTTGCTCGGGTCCAGCTGAGGTTCCTGCGGCAGGTAGCCGATATTCAGGTCCGGCATTGGCCGGGCTTCGCCGTCGAATTCGTTATCGACGCCGGCCATGATTTTCAGCAGCGTGGATTTACCCGAGCCGTTGAGGCCCAGTACGCCGATCTTGGCGCCGGGGAAGAAGGACAGTGAAATGTTTTTCAGGATTTCCCGCTTCGGCGGAACAACTTTGCTCAGCCGATGCATGGTGAAGACGTATTGAGCCATGGTGAACCTAGCGTCAGTGACAGGTGAAAAGAACGAGCCAGGCCATGCGCGGCGCCGGCACTTGACGGTCATCAATGCCTGCGGGCGGATAGAGCCTGGGGATCTGGAGCTGGAACGCTCTTGTTTGATCGGCAAAGCTACCTCAACCGTCGGTCAAGGTCCAGCCGCCAGGGGCTGGCACTTTGCCACAAGTCAAGGCATGCTAGCCGCCCTTCGGGCGTCCGGCTTATAGTGCACGTCGCGCCAGTCCAGCAAACCGCAGGATTACAGCTTGTCCAACGTCACGCCGCCCCTGTCCCCTCGCGCACCCGCTGTCGTGCCTGGCTCGCCCCTGCGCGGGACATTGAAGGGCGCGCTGGCCACCCTCGTGCTGCTATTGCTCGGGTTGCTGTTCTGGCAATTGCTCGACCAACTGCGCGAAACCCAGCAGCAACAACGCCAATACACCATCGACTACACCGCCGATCTCGCCGCGCAGGTCAGCCTGAACATGGCCCTGAACGCGCAAATCGCCCTTAACCTGCTACCGATCGTCGAACAACCACAAACAGCCGACGAACAGCGGGCCCTGGTTCGCAAACTCCAGCAATCGCTCCCTGAATTGCGCAGCCTGGCACTGCTGAGCCCCTCCGGCCGAGTGCTCAGTGACAGCGACGCCGACAGTCACGACGCCGATTACCTGGGTGAGCTGGTGCGACGTAGCCGGGCCCAGGCACATTATTTCAGCAATGCCGAAGACGGCTCCGTGGTGCATCTATTGCTGCACCAGGCCAGCGGTAGCAGCCGTGGCTACTGGGCCCTGCGCCTGACGCCGAGCTTTTTCTCGACCCTGACCAAGCAGGCCGATGTGGGGCTGCGCCCGCTGTGGCTGGTGGAAAACCGTCTCAACCAGCAGATCATCAGCCGCGACGAAAGCCTGCCCTCGAGCAGCCCTACCCATTTGTCGCCGGATGACCTGGAGAACACCGTACTGACCATCCCCCTGAGCAGCAGCGACTGGCAGTTGCGGGGGCTGTTCGACCGTCGCCAGGTGCTCGAGCAACTGCTGCCGGCCTTCATCGGCAAATGCCTGCTGGGCCTGGCGTTTTCGTTGTTGCCAGTGATCGCGCTGTTGAACATGCGCCGGCGGCAGCGACAGTTGCATGAAGGTCGGCGGCGCTACCAGGACATTTTCGAAGGCACCGGCGTAGCCCTGTGCGTGCTCGACCTGTCGGGGCTCAAGGCCTTTTTTGAGCGGGCCGGCCTGCACAATGGCGATCAACTGCGCGCCTGGATGAAAACCTCTCATCAACTCGAACAATTGCGCCAGGAAGTTCACGTCACCGAAGTCAACCAGATGGCGTTGAAGCTGCTCAACGTCGACTCCTGCGACCAGGCCTGGCAACTGCTGGTCGGCAAGGGTGCGCAGGAACACAACCCCGTTGGTTCGAAGCTGCTCGAAGCACTGCTCGACCAACACAAGCAACTGGAACTGGAAATCAAGCTCCAGGACGCCCATGGCCGCGACCAGCACCTGTGGCTGGTCTTGCGCCTGCCGGAAAAACAGCACGACTACAACGCGGTCATCCTGAGCATCAGCGACATCACCAGCCGCAAGCTGATCGAACTCTCGCTGCTCGAACGCGAGGGTTTCTGGTCCGACGTGGTGCGCACCGTGCCGGATCATCTCTATGTGCAGGACGTCATCAGCCAGCGGATGATCTTCAGCAACCATCACCTGGGCCAGACCCTGGGATACGACCGCACCGAACTGCACCAGATGGGCGAGTACTTCTGGGAAATCCTGCTGCACAGCGAAGACGCCGATCACTACCACAACCTGCGCCAGGAACAGCGCCGGGGCGGGTACACGCAACTGTTGCAATGCCAGCTGCGCTTTCGTCATCGCAATGGCAGATGGCGCTGCTTCGACATCCGTGAACAGGCCCTGGCCCGGGACCGGCACGACCAGGTGACACGCATCATCGGCGTGGCCAAGGACGTCACAGAGCAGATCGAGGCCAGCGAATCGCTGCGCGACAGCGAGCAACGCTACCGGATGCTCGCCGAAAGCATCAGCGACGTGATCTTCTCCACCGACAACAAGCTTTCGCTCAACTATGTCAGCCCGTCGGTGCAAGCGGTGCTGGGCTACACCGCCGACTGGATTTTCCAGAACGGCTGGCAATCAATCATCGCCAATCCGCAACAACTGACCGGCATCTACAGCCTGATGGACCGGGTCAGCAAGGCCCTCGACAAGCCCGAACAACTGGCCGAGCTGCGCAACCAGATGCAGACCCAGCTGTTCCTGTTCGACTGCCTGCGTGCCGACGGGCGCAAGATCCCCATCGAGTTGCGGCTGGTGCTGGTGTGGGATGAAAGCGGCGCGTTCGAAGGCGTGCTCGGCGTCGGCCGCGACATCAGCCAGCAGCGTCGCGCCGAAAAAGACCTGCGCATGGCCGCCACGGTATTCGAGCATTCGACTTCGGCAATCCTGATCACCGACCCGGCGGGCTACATTGTCCAGGCCAACGAAGCCTTCAGTCGCGTCAGCGGTTATGCCGTGTCGCAAGTGCTGGACCAGTTGCCCAACATGCTGACCGTGGACGAGCAGCAGGAAGCCCACCTGCGCTACGTGCTCAAGCAACTGCAACAGCACAGCACCTGGGAAGGCGAAGTCTGGCTCAAGCGTCGCAATGGCGAGCATTACCCGGCCTGGGTCGGCATCACCGCCGTGCTCGATGACGAAGGCGACCTGGCCAGCTATGTGTGTTTTTTCAGCGACATCAGCGAACGCAAGGCCAGCGAGCAACGCATTCATCGCCTGGCCTATTACGACGCCCTGACTCACCTGCCCAACCGCACGCTGTTCCAGGATCGCCTGCACACCGCGCTGCAATCGGCCGAGCGGCAGAAGACCTGGGTGGTGCTGATGTTCCTCGACCTGGACCGCTTCAAGCCCATCAACGACTCCCTGGGTCACGCCGCCGGTGACCGGATGCTCAAGGAAATGGCCACGCGCCTGCTCGGTTGTGTCGCCGACGACGATACCGTGGCGCGCATGGGCGGCGACGAATTCACCTTGTTGCTACAGCCGCGCGCCAGCCGCGAAATGGCGCTGAACCGGGCCATTACCGTGGCCGAGCAGATCCTCGCCAGCCTGGTCCGGCCATTCGTGCTCGAAGGCCGGGAGTTCTTCGTCACCGCCAGTATCGGCATCGCCCTGAGTCCCCAGGATGGCAGTGAACTGAGCCAGTTGATGAAAAACGCCGACACGGCCATGTACCACGCCAAGGAACGCGGCAAGAACAACTTCCAGTTCTATCAGGCCGACATGAACGCCAGCGCCCTGGAGCGCCTGGAACTGGAAAGCGATTTGCGCCACGCCCTGGAACAGAACGAGTTCGTGTTGTACTACCAGCCGCAGTTCAGCGGCGATGGCAAACGTTTGACCGGCGCCGAAGCGCTGCTGCGCTGGCGCCATCCACGTCGCGGCCTGGTGCCGCCGGGAGACTTCATCCCGGTACTCGAGGAACTCGGGCTGGTGGTGGACGTCGGCGACTGGGTCATCACCGAAGCCTGTCGGCAGCTCAGGACGTGGCACCAGGCCAAGGTCCGGGTGCCAAAGGTCTCGGTCAACATTTCCGCCCGGCAGTTCTCCGACGGCCAATTGGGCACGCGCATCGCCAATATCCTGCGCAGCACCGGCCTGCCGCCGGCCTGCCTGGAGCTGGAACTGACCGAAAGTATCCTGATGCGCGAAGTCAGCGAGGCGATGCAGATTCTGGCCGGTTTGAAAAACCTGGGACTGAGCATCGCCGTGGATGACTTCGGCACCGGTTATTCCTCGCTCAACTACCTCAAGCAATTCCCCATCGACGTGCTGAAGATCGACCGCACGTTCGTCGACGGCCTGCCGTCCGGCGAGCAGGATGCACAGATCGCCCGGGCGATCATCGCCATGGCCCACAGCCTCAACCTGGCGGTAATCGCCGAAGGGGTCGAGACCCACGAGCAATTGGACTTTTTGCGCGAACACGGCTGCGACGAAGTCCAGGGCTACCTGTTCGGTCGGCCGATGCCGGCCAACCGGTTTGAAGCGCAGTTCAGCAATGATGCGTTGTTCATGCTCGACTGAGGCCTTGTACCATCTGGGCCGCCCTATCGCGGGCAAGCCTTGCTCCCACAGGGGAACGCAGACTTCTGTGGGAGCAAGGCTTGCCCGCGATAGGGCCTGCACAGGTGACACCCCTGTTGCGTGAAACCCATTCGTCCGCGACATGATGTCCTTTCATATGCCTTCCAAAACCGGTTGGGTTAGAATGCCCCCCTTTTCTGCCCCCGATCCTTGAGGACCGCCATGTTCAGCCGTGATTTGACTATTGCCAAGTACGACGCCGATCTCTTTGCCGCCATGGAGCAAGAAGCTCAGCGCCAGGAAGAGCACATTGAGCTGATCGCTTCGGAAAACTACACCAGCCCCGCGGTGATGGAAGCTCAAGGCTCGGTACTGACCAACAAGTACGCCGAAGGCTATCCGGGCAAGCGCTACTACGGTGGTTGCGAGTATGTCGACGTGGTCGAGCAACTGGCCATCGACCGCGCCAAGCAACTGTTCGGCGCCGATTACGCCAACGTCCAGCCGCACGCAGGCTCCCAAGCCAACGCCGCCGTGTACCTGGCGCTGCTGTCGGCCGGTGACACCATCCTGGGCATGAGCCTGGCCCACGGCGGTCACCTGACCCACGGCGCCAGCGTTTCCTCCTCCGGCAAGCTGTACAACGCGATCCAGTACGGCATCGACGGCAACGGCCTGATCGATTACGACGAAGTCGAGCGCCTGGCGCTGGAACACAAGCCGAAAATGATCGTGGCCGGTTTCTCCGCCTACTCCCAGGTCCTCGACTTCCCGCGCTTTCGCGAGATCGCCGACAAGGTCGGTGCCTACCTGTTCGTCGACATGGCTCACGTGGCCGGCCTGGTCGCCGCTGGCGTCTACCCGAACCCGGTGCCATTCGCCGACGTGGTCACTACCACCACCCACAAGACCCTGCGCGGTCCACGTGGCGGCCTGATCCTGGCTCGCGCCAACGCCGACATCGAGAAGAAGCTGAACTCCGCTGTCTTCCCAGGCGCCCAGGGTGGCCCACTGGAGCACGTGATCGCTGCCAAGGCGATCTGCTTCAAGGAAGCCCTGCAACCTGAGTTCAAGGCTTACCAGCAGCAAGTGGTGAAAAACGCCAAGGCCATGGCCGGCGTGTTCATCGAACGCGGCTTCGACGTGGTGTCCGGCGGTACCGAGAACCACCTGTTCCTGCTCTCGCTGATCAAGCAAGAGATCTCCGGAAAAGACGCCGATGCGGCGCTGGGCAAGGCGTTCATCACCGTGAACAAGAACTCGGTGCCAAACGACCCACGCTCCCCGTTCGTCACCTCGGGCCTGCGTTTCGGCACCCCGGCCGTGACCACTCGCGGCTTCAAGGAAGCCGAGTGCAAGGAACTGGCCGGCTGGATCTGCGACATCCTGGCAGACCTGAACAACGAAGCGGTGATCGACGCCGTGCGTGAGAAGGTCAAGGCTATCTGCAAGAAGCTGCCGGTGTACGGCGCTTAATCAGCTCGCCAAAACGTAACCAAAAAGGCCCGCATCGAAAGATGCGGGCCTTTTTTATTGGCGTTGTAAAACATACGATCAAACAACTAACGCCAGCCAGCATTTAACCTCCTGTAATACAGACAGCCCCACAAGGGATTAACAACTCAATAAGATCCAGTTCGCCCCATCCAAAATTTAATCAACAACTACAGGAGTCAATATTCACATGGACAGTGAAAATTCCTTTCATGCAACACTTGATATGTTTAGCGCTCACGTCAATCTACTGGAAAGGCTGCATGGCAAACCCGCGCTGGCGACCGTCAGCTCTTTCAGCGGTGGTTTTTATACCGGCAAACCCCAGACCCAGGATCATTCACACCTGCTTGGCATGCGCGCCGAAGATCCGAGGACGCGCGGTGAACCCTTGCGGTTGCACTTCCGGCATACCGCGAATGGCTATATCCTGACCCTAAAAAACACTGGCGAGCACTACAACAAAGTGCTCAGTAAAAGCTGGTTCGAAGTACTTGGTGCAAAGGATCCCAACACTAAAAAGCCGACTCTTTTCACCCTTATCGACTTTCAACAGAATGTCATCACGCCGAAAAATATCAAATCCGGCCACACCCGCATTTCGCTCATGACCGCCAATAAAAAACATGTGGGGGGATTAAGACTGCGAGGTTCGCCTTATCTCTATCTTGCCGAGACGGAAGAACAGTCAAAAGCGACGTTCATTCTGAGTATTCTCTGAGCAAAATACCCGTAGAACATTTTAATGTAAGACAGGGACAACCCATCTATCCCCTGTGGCGAGGGGATTTATCCCCGTTGGGCTGCGCAGCAGCCCCAAAAGCTTGAATGCGATTCACCTGGCACACCACAGTGGCCGGGTCAGGGCTGCTGCGCAGCCCAGCGGGGATAAATCCCCTCGCCACAATGAATCAAGCAATCCTTAAGTGAACAGCATTGCGCCGCAGTCTTGTGTTCTCTCCTCACTATTTGCGTAGGCATCTGGCGGCAAAATTTTTTCCAGCCGGAAAAAGGCTCAAGCTCAAGGCTTTCACCACAACTGGTAAGACCGGTAAAGCCAAATCATCACAATCAAGCTTGCATACCCGCAAAAACAGCGCCTAGACTGCGCCTGCACTGGACAAACCGGTAAGACCACAATAATGAAGTCCTGACGCCAACAGCCCCAGCGCCGGCGGACATGGACACCGAACCAGGAATCCCTCCCATGCTCAAATGGTGCTCGCGGTCGATCTTCCTTCAAGTTGTCCTCGGACTGGTGCTCGGCATCGTCTGCGGGCTTACCCTTCCCGAATACTCTGCACAGCTCAAACCCCTCGGCGACGGCTTTATCAAGCTGATCAAGATGCTCATCGGCCTGATCGTGTTCTGCGTGGTGGTCAGCGGCATCTCCGGCGCCGGTGATCTCAAGAAGGTCGGGCGCATCGGCCTCAAGTCGGTCATCTATTTCGAAATACTCACCACCATCGCCTTGGTCATCGGCCTGGTCTTTGCCTTCACCACGGGCATCGGCAGCGGCGCGAACATCCATCTTGACCAGCTTTCCAGCGCCGACATGGGCGATATCGCCCAGCGCGGCCAGCACATGGTCACCACCACCCAGTTCCTGATGAACCTGATCCCGACGTCAGTGATCGGAGCATTCGCGGAGAACAACATCCTGCAGGTGCTGCTGTTTGCCGTGCTGTTTGGCAGCGCACTGAATCTCGTCGGTGATGCCGCGTCCGGTATTTCCCGCCTGATCAACGAACTCAGCCACGTGATCTTCCGCATCATGGGCATGATCGTGCGCCTGGCCCCTATCGGTGTCTTTGGCGCCATTGCCTTCACCACCAGCAAATACGGCCTGGATTCGCTACAGCACCTGGGCAACCTCGTCGGCCTGTTCTACCTGACCTGCATCGCTTTTGTCGCGGTGATCCTGGGCGTGGTGATGCGCGTGTCGGGCCTGCCGATGCTGCCGTTCCTCAAATACCTGCGCGAAGAGCTGCTGATCGTACTCGGCACCGCGTCGTCCGACGCCGTGTTGCCACAGATCATGCGCAAACTCGAACACCTGGGGGTCGGCAGCTCTACCGTGGGCCTGGTCATTCCCACCGGCTACTCGTTCAACCTCGATGGTTTTTCGATCTACCTGACCCTGGCCATTGTCTTCATCGCCAACGCGACCGGTACGCCCCTGGCCATGAGCGATCTGTTGACCATCCTGCTGGTCTCGCTGATCACCTCCAAGGGCGCCCATGGGATTCCCGGCTCGGCGCTGGTGATCCTGGCGGCCACGCTGACCGCGATCCCGGCAATCCCGGTGGTCGGCCTGGTGCTGGTGCTGGCCGTGGACTGGTTCATGGGCATCGGTCGCGCCCTGACCAACCTGATTGGCAATTGCGTGGCGACCGTGGCGATCGCCCGCTGGGAAAAAGACATCGACATCCCTCGTGCGCGCAAGGTGCTGTCCGGTCAACAAGGCTATACCTTCCAACCCAGAAAACCGGTGGGCAGTGCCCATCACCAGCAATTCTGAAAGACTGCGGTGCCGGCCCGCGAACCGGCACCGCCTGAGTGATTTTCAAGGAGTGACATGTGATCAGTTCATCAACCGTCGTCAATTCCGTGGTGGAGAAGCTCCGCGCCGCCCTGGCCCGGGGCCAATGGCGCTCGGGCGAGATGCTGCCCGGCCAACGCGAGCTGGCCGAACAACTGGGCATCAGCCGACCCAGCCTGCGTGAAGCGGTGATTGTGCTGGAGACCCTGGGCCTGGTGCGCTCGATGCCCGGCAAGGGCGTGGTGGTGCTGGAGGCCACTCTCAGCGATACAGCCAGTGAAGGCAGCGCCATGGCCGGCGCGAGCCTGGAAGACGTGCTGCAACTGCGCTACACCCTGGAGCCCTTCATCGTCGGTCTTGTGGCCCAGTCCATCAGCAGCAAGGAAGTCGGCCAGTTGCGCCTGACCCTCATGGACATGCGCGAAGCCCTGGAAGCCGACGACAGCGATGCCTGCGCCAACGCCTACATCGCCTTCCATGAAGAATTGTTTGCCCTGACGTCCAACCCGATCTTCCAGAACGTGGTCCAGCAGACCAGCAACGCCCTCAAGCAAAGCGCCGATGTGCTGCGCAACTCACCCGAACACCTGGCCGAGCGCCTGGAAGAAAACGAAGCCGTGGTCCGTGCCATCCGGGGCAAGAACAGCGCCCAGGCCAGCGCCGAAATGCGTCGGCACATTCTCCGGGAAGGCCAGCGCATGGGCATCGAATTGAATATTCCGGACGACAACCTCGGCACCTGAGCCATTGCCTGCGGAGACCGCCATGAACACTCTCGTTTCCCATCAACATAATCGCAATATGCTTGCCGCCCTGCCTCTGCCCGGCCGGATCGGCAAACCGTCGGTGGACGATATCTACCCGCGAATCTTCGACGCCATCCTCGAACAACGCATTGCCCCGGCCAGCCGCTTCACCGAAGAAAGCCTGGGGGATGTGTTCGGTGTCAGCCGCAGCATCATTCGCCGGGTGCTGGCGCGCCTGTCCCACCAGCAAGTGGTGATCCTGCGACCGAATCACCGGCCACAAGTCGCCGCACCGGACCTGGAACAGACCCGGCAGATCCTCCACGCCCGCCGCCTGGCTGAGCAGACCCTGGTGCGCCTGGCCTGCAAGGCACCGCAACCGCAGGATCTACGGCATCTGCGGGATCTGGTGGAACAGGAGCAGCGCTGCCTGGATCGCGGTGAGCGCGGCCCGGCGATACGCCTGTCCGGCGAGTTTCACCTGCAACTGGCCACCATGGCCGGCAACGCGCCATTGGCACAATTCCTCGGTAGCCTGGTGCCATTGACCTCGCTGGCCCTGGCGCGGCACGAGGTCAAATCCCGCCGGCACTGCGCCTGGCAGGAACACCTGGCAATCGTCGACGCGGTGGAAGGCCGTAACGTCAACGAAGCGCTGCGGCTGATGGACGAGCACCTGGACCACCTGGAGCAAAAACTGCTGCTGGCCGCAGGCACGGGATCGTCAAAGTAGAGCGGCTTCGAAGCCGGCGCGGATCTTCTCTTCGGGCAGTTCGTCGGCGATGAACACGATCACGCTTTCCCGGGCTTCGCCTGCCGCCCATTCGGTGTCCCAATCGAAACCGTACAATTTGAGCACGCCCTGGAACACCAGCCGACGGGGTTCGCCCGCGATGTTCAGCACGCCTTTGTAGCGCAGCAATTGCTTGCCATGTTCTTCCAGCAACTGGTTCATGAACTCGCTGAGCTTGTCGATATCCAGCGGCTTGTCCGTGCGCAGCACCAGGCTGCTGATGCGATCGCCCGGGGTCGCCTTGCCAACCGGACGCAGGCTGAACCCCGCGCCCAGGTCGGCATTGAGGTTGAAACCACGAATGTCGAGCAGCTCGGCCAGGTCGATCTTGCCGTGTTCGACCACCCTGATCGGCGCGCGCCGGTTGATCCGCGCCAGACGCTCGCCAAGGGCCTGGACCTGGGCCGCTTCCACCAGATCGGTCTTGCTCAGGAGCAGGCGATCGGCAAACCCGACCTGGGCCTGGGCGATGGCCTGGGTCAGGTGGATCTCGGCGTGCGCGGCGTCCACCAGGGTCAGGATGCCGTCGAGGATATAGCGCTCGCGCAAGTCCTCGTCGATGAAGAACGTCTGCGCCACTGGCGCCGGATCAGCCAGGCCGGTGCATTCGATCACCAGGCGGTCGAAGGCGATTTCGCCGCTGTCCAGTCGTTCGAGCAGCAGGTACAGGGCCTTGGTCAGGTCGGTGTGAATGGTGCAGCACACGCAACCGTTGGCCAGGGTCATGACTTGCACCGGCTCGTCGCCCAATAACTGGGTATCGATGCCGGCATCGCTGAATTCATTCTCGATCACGGCGATTTTCAGGCCGTGCTCGGCCTTGAGCAGATAGCGCAAAAGCGTGGTCTTGCCGGCGCCGAGGAAGCCGCTGAGGATGGTGACCGGGATGGGAGAGGACAACATGGTTCTCCTGTTTCGAAATTAAAAGAAGACCACAAGCCAATGTGGGAGCGAGCCTGCTCGCGATGGCGGTGGGTCAGTCGGCATCGATGCTACTGACCCGACGCCATCGCGAGCAAGCTCGCTCCCACAAGGGATCTGTGGTGCATGCAAATCCTGAGACCACCTCAAACAACTGTGGGAGCGAGCCTGCTCGCGATCGCGGTGGGTCAGTCAACAGCATCGTTCACTGACACTCCGCTATCGCGAGCAAGCCCGCTCCCACAAGGAGTTACCTCAACCCAAGCGGTGCTTCAACAGCACTTGGGCCCACCCTTGCCGCCGTAACGGGCCTCCTGGCGTTCGCGAAAGAACGCCTCGTAGTCCATCAACGGCTTGTCCGGGTGTTTGGTCTGCATGTGCTCGACGTAGTTGTCGTAGTCGGGCATGCCGACCATCAGGCGGGCGGCCTGACCGAGGTATTTACCCAGGCGACTCAAATCATTGAACATCGTTGCAATCCTCTCAAGCGTCCGGCAGTGCCTGGAATGGCGCTTCTTTGTCCGTGCGTTCCTTGGTGCCCCAGGCGGCGATGCCGACCTTGAGCGCGTAGAACAGG
>NZ_UETT01000024.1:0-39148 GCF_900115935.1 Pseudomonas sp. 43mfcvi1.1
TAGCTACTTTGTTCATGGCAACAGTCTCCGATGAGCCCTCTGCGAAAGCTTAGTGGGCGATCGCAGGGGGCGGTGGGGGTAGCCATTTCATTAATGGGGACGGTGTGACCACGATAGTTGCGACAACACCAACCCCCTGTGGGAGCGGGCTTGCTTGCTCGCGATGATTTTCGCCCAGGCAACCCAAGCCCCGTGGCGAGGGAGCTTGCTCCCGCTCGGCTGCGCAGCAGCCGCAAAACCGGTCCAAGCACTCCGCCTGTAAACATGCTGGGGCCTGCTGCGCAGGCCAGCGGGAGCAAGCTCCCTCGCCACACCGTTTGTGCATGGCCGCTCCCACAGACTTCAGGTTGTGGTCAGGGCCCGCAACCGCTCGATGTCGAGGATTTCGATCTCGCCATAACTGAGATGAAGGATGCCTTGGGCTTGAAGGTCCTTGAGGACCTGGTTGGTAGTCTGGCGCGACAGCGCGAGCATCAGCGCCAGTTGCTCCTGAGGCAGTTGCAGAACCCGGCGCGCCGGTTCGATTTCGCCGTAGCCTTCGGCGATCATCAGCAGGCGGTGGGCCACGCGGGCCGGTGCGGGCATCAGGCTCAGGTGCTCGAGGTTGATGAAGGTCAGGCGCAGTTTGTGGCTCATCAATAATGCGAGATGCCGCCAATAGATCGGTTGTTCTTGCAGAAAGGCCAGCAACGGCGCCTGGGGCAAGTGCAGCAGCGCAGATTGACCTACGACCACCGCATCATGGGTCCGCGGCTGGCCATCGAACAGGCAGATTTCACCGAACCAGTGGGGCGCCTCCACCACGCTCAGCAACGCCTCCTTGCCCTGTTCGTTCACCGCACCGACACGCACCGCGCCTTCCAGCACGGCATACAACCCGCAGGGTGGATCGCCACGCTGGAACAGCCGATGGCCCGGCGGCAGGCGGCGCAGCCGCGCCATGTCCAGCAGACTATTCTGTAACTCATCAGGCAGATGGCTGTACCAGTGGCCGGCCATCAGGTGTGAGTGCCAGGGATGCGAATTCATGGAAACTCCGGGACAAGTGTCGGCTAACTGACAGAACACCTTGGGGTACCCGGGCATCATGCAGGCATCACCTCAGGAGGAACAACAATGAAAAGCCTCGTCGATCATCTCAGTCAATACGCCGCCTATCATCGCGACCCGCGCAACATCGCCAGCCATTTCATTGGCATTCCGCTGATCTTCGTCGCCGTCGCCGTGTTGTTGTCACGACCCGGCTGGCCGATGGGTGCGGTTCTGGTGTCGCCAGCGTTGCTGGCGGCCGTGGCCAGTGCGTGGTTCTACCTGCGCCTGGAAATACGCCTGGGTGTGTTGATGACGGTGCTGCTGGGCCTGGCGGTTTGGCTGGGCCAGATGCTCGCCGCGCAAAGCACTTCGGTGTGGCTGGGCAGTGGCCTGGGCATGTTTGTAGTGGGTTGGGTGATCCAGTTTGTCGGTCACTATTACGAAGGCCGCAAGCCGGCGTTCGTCGACGACCTCACAGGGTTGATTGTCGGGCCGTTGTTCGTGGTGGTTGAAGCAGGTTTCCTGCTGGGACTTCGTGGCGAACTGAAGCAGGCTATTGAAGAGCGCGTCGGGCCGGTAACCCTGCGCAACCAGCGCTCGGCGGCCTGAAGCCCCCCTCTATGGGAGCGAGTCTGTGGGAGCAAGGCTTGCCCGCGATGGCATCGCCTCGGTCTAATCAGCTACACCGAGGTGTTTGCATCGCGGGCAAGCCTTGCTCCCACAAGCTCGCTCCCACAGGAGGTGGCCACTACCGCTCAAGCGTTACAGCGCACCAAACTCGACCCGAATCGTCAGCACACCGGTGTTATCTTTCAAGCCAGACCCGTACTGCCCGGTCAGGTCATCGTTGATGCACAGTTGCAGCTCCCCTTGCTGGTCGCCCGGAACCTGCGCCAGATCACCCACCAGGAACGGCTTGCCACCATTGCCCACACGACCGATCAAGGCGCCTTCGGCCGCACCGGGCAAGGCATAGCTGCTGTAGTCGATGTGCCTGGAACCGCCCTTTCCATCGACATTGCCACCCTGCGGACTCGCGCACCATAACCCGCTGACGTAGCGAACCAGGCGCGGCACCAACCCGTTGACCTGCACACCCGTGCCCTGCCAAGGATTGTTGGCCTGGACCTGCATGGTCACCGCCTTCAGGTCGTTGGCCACGGTGTCCCCGGCCTGGAACGACAGCGCCGCAATCGTCAGGCTCGGATTCGAGGTGCCGGTGCTGGGGAACACGCCATCGCCCACCAGGAACAGGTTCTTGTGGTCCCAACTGCGTTGATACTTGTCCACCACCGACTTGGCCGGGTCATCGCCCATGCGATAAGTCCCCATCAGGTGCCCGGCGCCCTGGAAGCTGTAATCCTCGTCTTTGTACCTGAAGGTCCCTTTGCCAATGGGTGCCGTCAGTTCCACGGCCCCGAGCAGGTCCTTGATGATGTGGCTCGCCAGTATCTTCGCCTGCCTGAAACCTTCCTTGGTGTAATCGGACAGGTCGTAGTGGATTTCCGGCCGGAGAATGCCGAGCCCGTCCGTGAGCTTGTCCGTCGAGGGCACGATGTAGCTATTGGACTGGTCGGGATGCTCCTCCACCTGCTCCACCAAAAAACCGATCCGAAACTGGCGGATGAACAGGTCGTTGAGCCGTAGAATCAGCGCCGTGCCGTAAAGCGCCTCGGTGGGCGGCGGCGGGTTCTCTTTCGATGGCAACGGGTTGGTGCAACTTTTGTTCTTGCCGTCGATAAAATCGGCCACGGTGACGTAAGGGTCGCCCACCGGCCAGTTCCAGCCCTCGTTGCCGATTTCGATGCGCCATGCCGCTCGCTGGCTGCGAAAGTCGCCATCACGCAGGCTCTCGATGCCCGCCGTGGACACCGGACCACGGTATGGAAATACCGTCTTGCCTTCCGGCATCAGCCCCCAGGCCAGGTAAATCGGGTGGTCGGACAAACTGCGTCCCACTTGCCCACTGCTGTTGGCCACGCCGTTGGGCCAGGCCGGGGTCTTGGAGTTGAGCAACAATTTAGGGGTTTCAATGGCATGGGCCGCGATCACGTAACGCTGCCCGATGGCCACGCCGGTTCCCGTCTGCGGTCCGTCGCCAAGCTGGTATTGAATGAATTCGACGCCATTGATGTTCTTGTCCGGGCCCACCGTCACTTTGCTGGCCACGGTCCGGTACATGACCCGGACCTTGCCGGTGGACAGAGCCTTGTTCATGGTCACGGTCGCGTCGTACTTGGCCTGGATCGGGCAGATCGGCGTGCAGTTGGTATTGCCGGCACACACCCGACGCCCAGCGTAGGGCTGGGAGTTGCGCCCGGCCGGCGTCGGGCTGACCACCAGCGGCAAGCCGTCGAACGTCTGCCCGGTCACGGCGCTGACGAAACTGCCATCGACCAGCGACAACGGGATGCTGTGCATCGGGAAGGAATAACCTTCGGGAAAGGTCATGCCCAGGTAGGCCTGGTCGGAGACATTGGCCGACACCCCGATTTCCGCCTCGGCCCGGCAATAGGCGCTTTGCAGGTCGTCGTAACCAATGGGCCAATCCACCCCTACGCCGTACTTGCTCCTCAGGCGAAAATCGTTCGGTACCATGCGCAGGCACGTCCCGACCCAATGCCAGGTCGTGCCGCCGCCCACCCGTTCATAGGTGCTGTTGAAGGGCAGCGGACCTTTCTGCACCAGGTAGCTGGTTTTCGGCTCGTTCCAGCCGAGGATCAGGTCGGCGATGGTGGCCCGAGGGGCATTTTCCTTGGCCGGGTCACGCGGCGTATCCAGGGTCGACACCGGCGGATAAGGGGATTCCGGGGTTTTCAGCGTGGCGGTGTAGAAGCGCTCCAGGTATTGCGTGCGGTTGACCGGGATCTCCGGACCCGATTCGAGCACCAGTACATCGACGCCGGCCATGCCCAACTGATAAGCGATGATACTGCCGGCCAGCCCCGCGCCAACGATGATCACCTCTGCTTGTTCGGTACTCATGACGAGGCTCCCTGATCGTTGGCGGGCACGCCGGTGTAGTCCTCAAGGCTGGGCGGCGTGGTGTTCCAATAGCCGAAAAACATCTCGCTGTAGCCCATGGGATGGGCCTGGGCAATTTTCCAGGCCCAGCTCTGGATGTAGGCCTGGTCGGACACCACCGTCGAATCGGTCGATTTGTAGCTGCCAGTGGCATACGGCTGATACCAGACCCCCAGCAACCACAGCTTCATGATCGAACGCGCGGCTTGGGCGGTCTGCGTGACGGCTGGGCGCGATCCGTCCATCAGCACCGCCTTGGCGATCTGGTCGGGCGGGATGTGGTCGGCCGCCAGCGTGGCGTATTGCGTCAGTAACGTGTTGAGCACCTCAGGGGTGATACGCGGGGTGATGAACGCGAGAAAAGTCGACGGCAAACCTACCTGGTCGATCGTCGGTGCCAGCCGATCGGTGGGAATGCCGGTCAGGGCCGATGACAGGCCTACGAAATTGTCCAGATCACTGCTCATGGTTGACTCCTTGTCCGCCAGTGGACTGTGCGCGTTCGAGTAAATAGGTGAAATCCGCGAAGCTGGTACGCGGTGACTCGGTGACATGGGTGGCCGCATTGCCGTGACAGGCCATGCAACTGGAAGATGCCTGGGGCACCGTGCCCTGGATGTAGGTTTCCAGCGTGGCGTTGGCCAGGAACAACGGCGCGGGACTGCCCAACGGGTTGGCGGCTGATATCTGGCAGTTCGGCTGTGGTGCCGACGGCCACTGGGTACTGATCAGTTGATAGTTCGCCCAGACGCTCTGCGGGTTCACCGTGCGCAACAGCGCTTGATAGGTCGTATTGAGGTTTTTGGTGGCGTCGGTCAGCGGCACGTCGCGCACGATTTGCGAGGGCGTCGCCTTGACCGCCGGGTTCCAGGGCCGTGGCGGCGGCTGGTTGATATCGCTTTTGCTGGCCGCGTTGTAGAACAGATATGGCCCAGTCCGCTGGGCGACGGGGGTGTTTTTGTCCGGCACATTCTTCACATGCTCGAAGGTTGACCAGACCCATTGCGCCGCGCTGGCGGTCTTATGGACCATGTGCAATCCCACCAACCCGACCGGCTCGGAGACGCACGACTCCTCGACAATCGGCCCATGGCTCGGGTCGCTGTTGCCCGGGGTATAGACCAGCGCATCGACGGTGTGAAAATCCTGCCGGTTGTCATTGGGGCCCAGCACTTTCCACGACGCTTTCACCATCACCGCACCGACCTGCTGGCTCTCGGTGGAACCGCAGCTGAAGGCCACGGCGTTCTTCGGATTGGCGGCAAAGAACTTCTGCTGGCCTTCGATGCTGTACAGGCCATTGTCGACGATCCCGTTGAACATCGATTGGTTGACCACGATTTCGTTGCGCGTGTAGACGCCGTTCTGGTCCACCAGCGGGCCGCTCTCGAAGGGCTGGATAAACTCATCCAGCACATCGGGTACCTTGCCCATCTGCTGCAACAACCGGCCGGGCTTGAGTGACTTGCACGCGTCGGGGAGGCTTGCCGGGGCGTTCCAGGGCAGCGGTGTCTGGCCCTTGGCCCGGAAGATCTGGTAGCTCTCTTTCCAGCTTTCCCACACCGTGGCGCCATCCTGCTTGCCGATAGAGGTGCCGGTATTGGGATTGCCGTTGTCCAGCGCGGGCCAGTTCAGGGCAATGAAGGTCTGCCATGACAGATCGTCGAAATCGCGCTGAAGGCTGACCAGAGTGGGATGTTGGCCGGTAACCGTGACATCGAATGGTATCTGCGGCGATAACGAGGGGGTGGCGCTGACGGATGGGCTCAATAAAACGCTTATCAAGGCACAGCCAAACGGGCCGTGCCGACTGACTTCCATTCTCATGCTTTATCTCCTTGGCATCAGGGCGCCAGGAGATAACACCGGTCCTTACCTAGACTCTCACTGCCTCCTGGCAAGTCAGAGTCTAGGTAGGGTTTGAGATGGGAAAAGGTGGTGGAGTAGAACCAATCGAAGCAAGGTCGGGCGGTGTTATTCGGATTCGACTCGGGGTGTCAGTGAGGGCGCCATCGCGAGCAGGCTCGCTCCCACAATGGATCTCCATAAGTACACAAATATTGTGTTCACTGAAGTTCTACTGTGGGAGCGAGCCCGCTCGCGATGCTTTTTGCTTTTAAAGGTTTGAGACTTTCTGCCAGACCTTCGGCTTGAAGAACAGCGTCTCGCCCTTCGCCAGGCCCACCAGGCTGTCGTGGTCCTTAACCACTTCGGCTTCGATCAATTCGCTCTGGCCTTCCACCTTCAGGGTTACCCGAGTGGTGGCGCCGAGCGGGCGAATATCCCGCACTTCGGCGGCATGGTGGTCTTCCAGCTCCGAGCGCGACAGGGACACTTCGTGAGGGCGGAACAGCACATGCCGGTCCTCACCCAAGTGCAGGCGGTTCGAGTCGCCGAGGAAGTGATACACAAAGTCGCTGGCCGGGTTTTCATACACATCACCCGGTGAGCCGATCTGCTCGATCACGCCTTTGTTCATCACCACGATCCGGTCGGCGACTTCCATGGCTTCTTCCTGGTCGTGGGTCACGAACACCGAGGTCAGGTTGATGTCCTCGTGCAGCCGCGCCAGCCAGCGACGCAGTTCCTTGCGGACCTTGGCGTCGAGGGCGCCGAAGGGTTCGTCCAGCAGCAATACCTTGGGCTCCACCGCCAATGCGCGGGCCAGGGCAATGCGCTGGCGCTGGCCGCCGGATAACTGCTCGGGATAGCGGTCGGCGAGCCAGTCCAGTTGCACCATGTTCAGCAATTCGTGGACCTTGGTCGCGATCTGGCTTTCGTTCGGGCGCTGGTTCTTGGGCTTCATGCGCAGGCCGAAGGCAACGTTATCGAACACCGTCATGTGGCGGAACAAAGCGTAGTGCTGGAACACGAAACCGACGTTGCGATCACGTACGTCGTGGCCGGAAACGTCCTCGCCGTGGAACACGATGTTGCCCTGGTCCGGGGTTTCGAGGCCGGCGATGATCCGCAGCAGAGTGGTCTTGCCGCAGCCCGACGGGCCCAGCAGCGCCACCAGTTCACCGCTCTGGATGTCCAGGCTGATATCGTCCAGGGCCTTGAAGGCGTTGAAATTCTTGCTGACGTTACGAACTTCGATCGACATGACTTATTCCTCCGCGGCGCTGGCGCGCAGGCGGTTGATTCGGTTTTCGCTCCACTGCTTGAGCAGCAGGATGAAGAGCGCCAGGATCAGCAACAGGCTCGCCACGGCGAACGCGGCCACGTGGTTGTATTCGTTGTAGAGGATCTCGACGTGCAGCGGCAGGGTGTTGGTCACCCCGCGAATGTGCCCGGACACCACCGACACCGCGCCGAACTCGCCCATGGCCCGGGCGGTACACAGCACCACGCCATAGATCAGCCCCCACTTGATGTTCGGCACGGTGACATGCCAGAACATCTGCCAGCCATTGGCGCCCAGCAGGCGCGCGGCTTCTTCTTCCTGGGTGCCCTGCTCCTGCATCAGCGGGATCAGCTCACGGGCCACGAACGGCACGGTGACGAAGATGGTCGCCAGGACGATGCCCGGCAGCGCGAACACGATCTGGATGTCGTGATCCGACAGCCATGGCCCGAACAGGCCCTGGGCGCCGAACATCAGCACATAGACCAGGCCGGCGATCACCGGCGATACCGAGAACGGCAAGTCGATCAGGGTCACCAGCATGCTCTTGCCACGGAATGAATATTTGCTCACGCACCACGCAGCGCTGACACCGAACACCAGGTTCAGCGGCACCGAGATCAGCACCGCGATCACCGTGAGCTTCAACGCCGACAGCGCGTCGGGTTCAAAGATCGCGGTAAAGAACGCTCCCAGGCCGAGCTTCAGTCCCTGGGACACCACGATGAACAGCGGCAACAGCAGGAACAGCGCAAAGATCAGCCAGCCGAGGCCGATCAGGATTCGCCGCGAAGTCGCACTGCCGCGGCGAGCGGCGTTGGTGGAGGCCGCGGAAATAGACGATTGGGACATGTTCGCGCCTCCTTATGGGGTTTCGATGCGCCGCTGCAGCAGGTTGATCAGCAGCAACAGGACGAAGGAAACCACCAGCATCAACACGCCGATGGAGGTGGCGCCGGTGTAGTCGTACTGGTCGAGCTTGACCATGATCAGCAGCGGCAGGATCTCGGTTTTCATCGGCATGTTGCCGGCGATGAAAATCACCGAGCCGTACTCGCCCACGCCACGGGCAAAGGCCAGGGCGAAGCCGGTCAACCAGGCCGGCAGCAACGCCGGCACGAGGATGTGACGGAACACCTGCCATGGCTTGGCACCGAGGCAAGCGGCGGCCTCTTCGACTTCACGGGGAATATCGGCCAGCACCGGCTGCACCGTGCGCACCACGAACGGCAACGTCACGAAGGTCAGCGCCAGGGTAATGCCCAACGGGGTGTAGGCGATCTTGAAGCCCAGGTCGGTGGCGAACTGGCCGACCAGGCCGGTCGGCGCATACAGCGCCGTCAGCGCAATACCAGCCACGGCGGTGGGCAGGGCGAACGGTAGGTCGATCATCGCGTCGATGATCTTGCGACCGGGGAAGGTGTAGCGCACCAGCACCCAGGCCAGCAGCGTACCGATCACGCCGTTGATGATCGCGGCGTACAGCGCCGTGCCGAAACTGAGCTTCAAGGCAGCCAGCACCCGCGGCGCCGAGATGATCGCCCAGAACTGTTCCCAGGTGAGTTGGGCGGCATGCACGAACATCGCCGCCAGGGGTATGAGCACAATCAGACTGAGGTACACCAGGGTGTAGCCCAGCGTCAGCCCGAAGCCGGGTATGACGGGGGATATGCGACGCGACATAAAGGTCCTTGGTTGAAAACACACTGTGGGAGCAAAACTGGGTGGGAGCAAGGCTTGCCCGCGAAGGGGGGCGACTCGGTTTCTAAAGGACCGCATCGCCTTCATCGCGGGCAAGCCTTGCTCCCACAACAACATCCCCTTGCCACAGATTCAGTGTCCGGCATTAGCCTGCAATCAGCTCATTCAGGCCTGTCCAGCTTACTGCGCCTGATAGATCTGGTCGAACACGCCGCCATCATTGAAGAATTTCGGCTGGGCGGTTTTCCAGCCACCGAAGTCCTTGTCGATGGTCACCAGGTCCAGTTTCGGGAACTGCCGGGAATACTTGGCGGCCACGTCCTTGTCACGTGGACGATAGAAGTTCTTCGCGGCGATTTCCTGGCCGGCCGGGCTGTACAGGTGCTTGAGGTAGGCTTCGGCAATCTCAAGATTGCCCTTTTTCTCGGCGTTCTTGTCCACCACCGCCACCGGCGGTTCGGCGAGGATCGACAACGACGGCACAACGATGTCGAACTTGTCCGCGCCGCCGTCTTCTTTCAGCGCCAGGAAGGCTTCGTTTTCCCAGGCCAGCAACACGTCGCCCTGACCGTTGTTGACGAAGGTAATGGTCGAGCCACGGGCACCTGTATCGAGGACCGGCACATGTTTGAACAGCGCTTGCACGTATTCCTTGGCCTTGGCTTCGTCACCGCCGTTGGCCTTCAGGCCATAGGCCCAGGCGGCGAGGAAGTTCCAGCGAGCACCACCGGAGGTCTTCGGGTTCGGGGTAATGACCGACACATCGTTCTTGATCAGATCGCCCCAGTCCTTGATGCCCTTGGGGTTGCCCTTGCGCACCAGGAACACGATGGTGGACGTGTAGGGTGTGCTGGCCTCAGGCAGGCGCTTTTGCCAGTCCGCCGGCAGGGACTTGCCCAGCTTGGCGATTTCATCGATGTCGCCGGCCAGGGCCAGGGTCACTACATCAGCCCGCAGGCCATCGATCACCGCCCGGCCTTGCTTGCCCGAGCCACCGTGGGATTGTTGAATCTTCACGCTGTCGTCCGGGTGCGCTTTCTTCCAGAAACTGACGAATTCGGCGTTGTAATCCTGATAAAGCTCGCGAGTCGGGTCATAGGAAACGTTGAGCAGCTCATAATCCTTGGCGACGGCCGAACCTGCAAAAACAGCACTGGCCAGGGCGGCCAGGGCATAACGACGAATTGACGACATAGTGAAAGCTCCTGGAATTCTGGTTTTCTTATGGCTTCTGGAAATCGGGTGGTCGGTAAAAAGATCACAGCCTTCGGCAGCTCCTACGCCAAGCCCCCCTGTAGGAGCTGCCGAAGGCTGCGATCTTCTAGATTTTTTCAAGACGGCTTATGACTCGGCTGTTGCAGGCGGAACTTTTCCTTGCGTTCGATCTGGACCACCTGGGCGTTGTGCACAGTGATTTCCACTGCCCCAAAGCGTAGATCGCGCAATGCGCTCTGGATCTCGCGCAAGATGGTTGCTTCGTCCTGGCCGTCAACGCTACGTAGAGATACGCTCATGCTGCTGCTCCTTTGAATGAATGCCTGGCAGTGGGCGGCACTGCTTACGGCGTGGGAGCAATACTAGATAAAGCGAGATATTCTTAAAAAGACTATTTAAGAATTTTTATATAACCAAAAAACCAGACAAGTCACACGACATATTCAGGCGATAGCCGGTGCATGGCTCCAGTCCAGTTGCACCGCCGCAACAGGCCGCCCAAACCAGTAGCCCTGGCCCAGCTCACAGGCATGTTCGAGCAGGAATACCGCTTGCTCGCGCTGCTCGATGCCTTCGGCGTGTACCTGCATGCCCATGCTGCGGGCCAGGGCAACGATCACCCTGACGATCGCCGCGTCGTCCTCATCCCACGGCAACCCGGCGACAAAACCCTGATCGATCTTGAGCTTCTGCACCGGCAAGCGCTTGAGCCGCAGCAACGACGAATAACCCGTGCCGAAATCGTCGATCGCCAGCCGCACGCCCAACTCCCGCAGGCGGTGCATCTGCTCCAGCGCCACTTCCGGGTCTTCCATCACCGCGCTTTCGGTCACTTCCAACTCCAGGCAAGCTGGGTCCAGACCCGTGTCGTGCAGTACCCGGGCGACTTGCTCGAACAACTCGTGATGGGCGAACAATCGACTGGAGACGTTGACCGCGACAAATGACAGCATCACGCCGGCTTGCTGCCACTGGCACATTTGCCGACAAGCCTGCTCCATGACCCACGCGTCGATCTGGGCGATCAGCCCGGTGCGCTCAGCGATGGGAATGAACTCGGCCGGCGACACCAACCCACGCGTGGGATGCTGCCAGCGCACCAAGGCCTCGACACCGATCAGGCGACTGGTCGCCAGGTCGTGTACCGGCTGGTAGTGAACGCGCAGCTCCTGTTCCTGCAGCGCGCGACGCAGTTCGAAAGCGATCTCGACCCGCTGCTGAGCGTGGGCCGTGAGCTCTTCGGTGTACAAGGCGTAGCCATCGCGCCCGGCACTCTTGGCCTTGAACAAGGCCGAATCGGCGTTGCGCAGCAGTTGCCCGGCGCTGAGGGCATCGCCGGGAAACAGGCTGATGCCGATGCTGGCATTGATGAACAAGGCGTGGTCATCGAAGCGCAGTGGCTCTTTCAATGCATCAAGGATGCGCCGGGCCAGCGCCGCTGCCTGGCCTGGCTGCGAGCAGTTTTCCACCAGTACCGCAAACTCGTCGCCCCCCAGCCGGGCCAGGGTCACGCCCGGGGCGAAAAGCCCGCGAAACCGCTCGGCCACGCCTTTGAGCAGCTCATCGCCCACGTTATGACCCAGGCTGTCATTGATGTTCTTGAAGTGATCCAGGTCCAGCAGCAACAACGCGCAGCCACGCTTGTGCAACTGCGCCGACGTCAGGGCCTGCTCGGTGCGATCAGAAAACAGCAAGCGGTTGGGCAAGCCCGTCAGCGGGTCGTGATGGGCCAGGTAAGCCAATTCGTGCTCGGAATCCTTGATGGCGCTGATATCCGAAAACACCGCGACATAATGGCTGATCTGGTCGTTATCATCGCGAACGACGCGGATCGTCTGCCATTGCGGGTAGATCTCACCACTTTTGCGCCGATTCCAGATTTCCCCGCTCCACTCGCCCTGGCTGGCCAGGGTGGCAAACATGTCGCGATAGAAATCCGGACCATGGCGACCGGACTTGAACAGATTGGGACGCTGGCCCAGCACTTCCTCGCGCACATAACCGGTGATCGCCATGAAAGCCCGGTTCACGTGCACGATCAGGCCGTTGCGGTCCGTGACCAACACCCCTTCGCGGGTGCAATCGAAGACGGCGGCAGCCTGGCGCAGGCGCTCTCGATCGGCGCTGTGCTCGCTTTTCCCAAAGAACCGCGAGATCCGTGCCCGCGCCAGGAAGACCAACCCAGCGCTGAGCAGGATCCAGGCATAACCGTTGATCAGTAACCAACGCTGTCTGTCGGCCAATTGATCGAAGAAACTGCTCAATAAATAACCAATCAGTTGCAGCCAGACGACTGACAGCACGAGATAAAGCAGCGCTACGCGCATGGCACTGCGTTGATAGGCAGTCATTCGGCCTTCCATGTCCCTACGAAGAGGTGGGGATTATAGAGGAAGAAACATCCAGCCACTCTTATCTGAAAGGCCGACTGGTTTTATCTGTAGGGCCGGTGATAATGCAACGGCAGTTTCTATCTTTATCGAGGGCCCTACAGCCTATGTGGTACGAAGGTTTTCTTGGCCTGTCGGCCTGGTCACTGGTGGCAGTCACCCTGCTGATGACCCACGTCACGATCATTGCCGTCACGGTCTACCTGCACCGTTATTCAGCGCATCGCTCCCTGGAGCTCAATGCCGGCCTCAAGCATTTCTTCCGTTTCTGGCTGTGGCTGACCACGGCGCAGAACACCCGCGAGTGGACCGCCATCCACCGCAAGCACCACGCCAAATGCGAGACCGTCGACGACCCACACAGCCCGGTCATCAAAGGCTTGTCCACCGTGCTGCGCAAAGGCGCCGAGCTGTATCGCGCCGAGGCGGAAAACCCGGAAACCCTGCGCATCTACGGCAAGAACTGCCCCGAAGACTGGATTGAGCGCAACCTTTATAGCCGCTTCCCTCTGCTGGGCGTGGCGATCATGGCGGGCATCGATCTGCTGCTGTTCGGCACCATCGGCATCACTATCTGGGCCATCCAGATGATGTGGATTCCCGTCTGGGCCGCCGGCGTGGTCAATGGCCTGGGCCATGCCGTGGGCTACCGCAATTTCGAATGCCGCGACGCGGCAACCAACCTGGTGCCCTGGGGCATCCTGATCGGCGGCGAAGAACTGCACAACAACCACCACACCTATCCCAACTCGGCCAAGCTGTCGGTACGCAAATGGGAATTCGACCTGGGCTGGGCCTGGATCCGGGTGTTCAGTTTCCTGCGCCTGGCCAAGGTCCAGCGGGTTGCACCGATCGCCCACCGGGTCGAAGGCAAGGGCCACCTGGACATGGACACGGCCATGGCGATTCTCAACAACCGTTTCCAGATCATGGCGCAGTACCGCCGGCTGGTCATCGCGCCGCTGGTCAAGCAGGAACTGGAGAAAGTCGATCACTCGGTGCGGCACCAATTCCACCGGGCCAAACGCCTGCTGTCGCGGGAAACCAGCCTGCTGGACGACCGTCACCACGTGCGCATCCAGAACATGCTCGAACACAGCCAGGCGCTGAAGGTGATCTACGAGAAACGTCTGGCCTTGCAGCAGATCTGGGTCAAGACCAGCAGCAACGGCCACGACATGCTCGCCGCCATCAAGGAATGGGTCCACGAGGCGGAGGCCAGCGGCATCCAGTCCCTGCGCGAGTTTGCCGACCAACTCAAGACCTACTCGCTAAGGCCTGCCACGGCCTGACAAGACCACTGTGGTGAAGGGCTCCTGTGGCGAGGGGGTTTATCCCCGCTGGGCTGCGCAGCAGCCCCAAGACAGTCGATTCGAGTGATCCAGACACACCGCGCCATCAGGTTTCAGGGCTGCTTCGCAGCCCAGCGGGGATAAATCCCCTCGCCACAGGTTCAACCCCATAATTTGACTCGCTAAATCCCCCGCCCTTCGTCGCCTGAAAAGGAACTTCGCCCAGAATCCCCTATCTCAAAGAGCACTTCGCCATCCAGGCGGGCTTTGGAGAAAAGTGCGTGCGAACCAACAGCAGTGCACGCTCTTTGAGATTTGTGCCGATGGTCGACAAGAACCTACAGGATTATTCCCTACCTCAATGGCCCGAGGCGGCCCAGACGCTCATGGCGCTGATGCATGCCCAAGGCGAAGTGGCGCGTCTGAGCGAACGTGAGCAGTTGTTCAGCTCGCTGCTGGTCAGCGTCAATGCCGTGCTCTGGGCATTCAACTGGGAAACCCGGCAAGTGCTGTATGTCAGCCCGGCCTACGAGCGGATCTTCGGCCGCCCCGCAGGCCTGGTCCTGGCTGACTACAATGAATGGCGCGACGCAATCTACCCCGACGACCTGGAATACGCCGAACGCAGCCTGGCCGAAGTATTGGTCAAGGGCGCCGTCGAGGACCGTGAATACCGCATCATCGCTGGTGATGGCCAGGTCCGCTGGCTGAGCGACAAGTGCTTCATCAACCGCAAGGCCGAGCCCGGGCAACCGGTGATCGTGGTCGGTATCGCCGAGGACATCACCGAAAAGAAGCTGCTGGAAAGTGAATTGCAGCGCCTGGCGACCACCGATGTGCTGACCCAGAGCAGCAATCGCCGGCATTTTTTCGAATGCGCCAACCGTGAGTTCGAGCAGGCCAGGCTACAAGGGATGCCAATGGCGTTCCTGTTGCTGGACATCGATGACTTCAAGGTAATCAACGACACCTACGGTCATCAGGAAGGCGACAACGTGTTGCAGAAAATCGCCGAAAGCGGACGGTCCGTGCTCAGGCGCGGTGATCTGTTCGGGCGGATCGGTGGTGAAGAGTTCGCCGCGGTGTTCCCCGGCTGCGCCCCAGACATGGCATTGCAGGTCGCCGAGCGGTTGCAACGGGAAATCCAGCGCCTGATGTTTCGCTGCGGCGAGCAGGCCTTTGGCATTACCGTCAGTCAGGGTCTGACCAGCATCACCGCCGACGACCAGAGCCTCGACAACCTGTTCGCGCGCGCCGACGCAGCCATGTACGAAGCCAAGCGCAAGGGCAAGAACCGCATCATTGCCGCTTGACGCAATCGCAGTGCAATTGAATCCAGCCATCCCCCGGAGGTTGGATGGCTTTATTTACGGCGCAACCGTATCAACTCCGGCAAGCCAATCTTCAGCAACCGCGCCGTACGGCCACGGGCCAGTTCTTCAAGACCTTCATGGGCAGGCAGATGCGCCATCTGCGCCGCCATGTTCATCACCAAGGCTTCACGGGAATAAACCCCGCCCCCAAGGCTGTAGACCGCCGCGATCAACTCTCGCAGCTCCAACGGCAGACGCCAGCGGGCCCGTAACGCCGAGCCGAAACTGGCGCCGAACTTGACCAGCGAGTCGCCTACTTCCTCCGGCTCGTCCAACTCGCCACCGGCCTGTTTCCACTCCTCCAGACAGCGCAGCAACGCCAGGTCGCCCAGGCGATGCAATAATCCGGCGCAATAACAGCGCTCCTGCTCCAGGTCCAGCAACCGCGCCATCGTCCGGGCGTATTCGGCCGTGTGCAGCGATAGCTCCCAGTAACGCTCGGCATAATCCGCCAGGCACGGGACACTGAGCCTGGCACAGCGCTTGAGGGTAAGGCCGAGGATCAGGTTCATGCTTTGCCCGGTGCCGAGCTGGTGCAGCGCCTGGGCCACGGTCTGCACCGGGCCACCACCCTGATGCTGGGCAGCGCTATTGGCGGCGGCGATCAGCACCGCAGTGATTTGCGGGTCGGTGCGGATTTCTTCTTCGAGCAGTTTCAGGTCCAGGCCGCCGGGGTTGAGGCTGCGCTTGACCGCCACTTGCACATCGGTCATCAAAGGCGCGCCCTCGGACAGATCACGCCGACGTTCCAGAAAAGTGGGCAGAGTCAACCCCGCTCCCGGGATCGGCGCGTCGTTGGACGTTTCCTCACCGCCGCCCAACAACAACCCCTGCAAACGCTGGGTCAGGTTTTCCCGGTTCAAGGGCTTGGTCAAATACGCGGTCGGCGCCAGCGGCAAGACCTCGCGCACGCTGGCGCTGTCGTTTCGACGGCTCATCAGGATGAACGGCAGCGGTGGGGTACGGTGCTGCTGGCGAAGGCCACGCAGGATCGCCAGGCCATCAACCCCCGGCAGCTCCCAATCGGCGATCACCAGATCGTAGGGATGGCTCGCCAACAATTCCAAAGCCTGTTTGCCCTCGCCACAGGTGTCCACCCGAGCATCGCAGCGCACACTCGACAACACCTGTTCGAGCAGCTCACGGGACGCCGGATCGGCCTCGGCGATCAACACTCGTGGTACAGCGGGTAAGTCCACAGCAGTCATGCAGCATGCTCCCTTGCCATACTTGCACCTTAGACGCTGGTGGCCGTTCCAGACAGCCCAAAATCCACTGGCAGGTTCGCGGATATGAAAAAAACCCGCCAAAAGGCGGGTTTCTGTGGATCAGTGCACAACCCGGGCTCAGAGCTCGGAGAAGCACTCTTCGATGATTGCCAGGCCCTTGTCCAGTTGCTCATCCGGCGCGGTCAGCGGCACCAGCACCCGCAGAACGTTGCCGTAGGTGCCGCAGGACAGCAGGATCAGACCCTTGTCGCGCGCCTTGGCCACGACCTGAGCGACCGCGGCGGCATTCGGCTTGTGGGAGTCGCCGTTTTCGAACAGCTCCACGGCAATCATCGCGCCCAGTGCACGCACCTCACCGATGACCGGGTACTTCTTCTGGATAGCCTTGAGGCCAGTCACCAGACGCTCGCCCACGGCCTTGCAGCGATCAAGCAGGTGTTCTTCTTCGAACACTTCCATCACCGCCAGCGCCGCCGCACAGGCGATCGGGCTACCGGCATAGGTGCCGCCCAGGCCACCCGGTGCGATGGCATCCATGTACTCGGCCTTGCCGCACACACCAGCCAACGGGAAACCGCCGGCGATGGACTTGGCGAAAGTGGTCAGGTCGGCGGCTACACCCATCTGTTCCATGGCGAAGAAGGTACCGGTACGGCCGGCACCGGTCTGCACTTCGTCAGCGATCAGCAGGATGCCGTGCTGGTCGCACAGGGCGCGCAGGCGCTTCATGAATTCCTTCGGCGCTACATAGAAACCACCCTCGCCCTGTACCGGCTCGATGATGATTGCCGCAATGTCACGCGGTTCGGCGTCGTTCTTGAAGATGCGCTCGAT
This sequence comes from Pseudomonas sp. 43mfcvi1.1, assembly GCF_900115935.1. NCBI lineage: Bacteria > Pseudomonadati > Pseudomonadota > Gammaproteobacteria > Pseudomonadales > Pseudomonadaceae > Pseudomonas > Pseudomonas sp. 43mfcvi1.1. Next base: position 17,218 of record NZ_UETT01000024.1, read on the forward strand.
GCTGGCGATGGAATCATCGATGCTCACGCCATGCAGTTCGTTCGGGTACAGCGCGCGGAAGATGCCGCCGGGCATCAGGCCCATGCCCGCCGAATACGGCACGACTTTGCCGGTCAAGCCCAGGGTCATCATGGTGCGACCGTGGTAAGCACCGGTGAAGGCGATGACACCGGCACGACCAGTGGCGGCGCGGGCGATTTTCACGGCGTTTTCCACCGCTTCCGAACCGGTGGTGACCAGCAGGGTTTTCTTGGCGAAATCACCTGGGACCTTGGCGTTGATTTTTTCGCACAGTTCCACGTATGGCTCGTAGGCCAGGACCTGGAAGCAGGTATGGGTCAGTTTGTTCAGTTGCTCGGTCACGGCGGCGATGATTTTCGGGTGCACGTGGCCGGTGTTCAGCACGGCGATGCCGCCGGCGAAGTCGATGAATTCACGGCCTTCGACGTCGGTTACCGTGGCGTTCTTCGCCGATTCGGCGAAGATCGGGTGAATCTGGCCGACACCACGGGGAACAGCGGCGGTACGGCGGGCCATCAAGTCAGCGTTAGTCTTGCTCATTACAGTCCTCATTCGCCGCTCATCGGTCGGCGTAGTTCAAGGAATACATGGCGGGGAGGCAACTGCGACAGCATGCGATGATCGACTGCCACAGGGTTCCGGCCACAAGAAACAGAACAGGTAAAACACGCAAAGGGACAGCGCTCTCGTGCCCTTTGCGCTTGAAGCGGATCAGATACCCAGGCAGAGGTATTTGATTTCCAGATAGTCCTCGATGCCGTACTTGGAGCCTTCACGGCCCAGGCCCGAAGCCTTGATACCGCCGAACGGCGCGACTTCGTTGGAAATCAACCCGGTGTTGACGCCGACCATGCCGTACTCCAGGGCTTCGGCCACACGGAACACACGGCCCAGGTCACGGGCATAGAAGTACGAGGCCAGGCCGAACTCGGTGTCGTTGGACATCGCGATCACTTCAGCTTCGTCTTTGAAGCGGAACAGCGGCGCCAGCGGGCCGAAGGTCTCTTCCTTCGCTACGGCGGCGTTTTTCGGTACGTTGGTCAGGATGGTCGGCTCGAAGAAGTTGCCTTCCATCGCCTTGCCACCCGACAGCACGGTCGCGCCTTTGCTGACTGCATCGGCGATGTGTTCCTGCACCTTGGCGACCGCCTTGCCGTCGATCAACGGACCGGTGGTGGTGCCATCGTCCAGACCGTTGCCGATCTTGAGCTTGGCGACCGCCGCCTTGAGTTTTTCGGCGAAGGCGTCGTACACCGAATCCTGGATGTACAGACGGTTGGCGCAGACGCAGGTCTGGCCGTTGTTGCGGTATTTGGAAATGATCGCGCCTTCCACGGCCTTATCCAGGTCCGCGTCGTCGAACACGATGAACGGCGCGTTGCCGCCCAGCTCCAGGGAGACCTTCTTGATGTCCTTGGCGCATTCGGCCATCAATTGGCGACCGATCTCGGTCGAGCCGGTGAACGACAGCTTGCGCACGATCGGGTTGCTGGTCAGCTCACCGCCGATGTCGCCGGCACTGCCGGTGACCACGCTCAGCACGCCTTGTGGAATGCCGGCACGGTGCGCCAGCTCCACCAGTGCCAGGGCCGAGAACGGGGTTTGCGAAGCCGGCTTGATGACCATGGTGCAACCGGCAGCCAGGGCCGGACCGGCCTTGCGGGTGATCATCGCGGCCGGGAAGTTCCACGGGGTAATGGCTGCGGTCACGCCGATCGGCTGCTTGATCACGATCAGGCGCTTGTCGGGCTGGTGGCCAGGAATCACGTCGCCGTAGATGCGCTTGGCTTCCTCGGCGAACCATTCGATGAACGAGGCGGCGTAGACGATTTCGCCCTTGGCTTCGGCCAACGGCTTGCCTTGTTCCAGGGTCATCAGGCGACCGAGGTCGTCCTGGTTTTCGATCAGCAACTCGTACCAGCGGCGCAGCTTGTTGGCGCGCTCCTTGGCCGTCAGCGCACGCCAGGCCGGCAGTGCCTTGTCGGCGGCTTCAATCGCACGACGGGTTTCGGCAGCGCCCATCTTCGGCACGGTGCCCAGGACTTCGCCCGTCGCCGGGTTGGTGACATTGATCGTCTGACCATTGTCCGCATCGACCCACGCGCCATCGATAAAGGCTTGCTGGCGGAACAACTGGGTGTCTTTAAGCTGCATGTCGGCTTTCCTTAACAGCACCGCGCACGCGCGGAGCGAATTAGATTTGTAGAAAGGCGCCTCGGGGGCTGCCGTCAGGGAAATCATTCACCGGGCTGAAGCACAGAAATAACGCACATAAGCACAGACGTGCGGTTCAGCACCCAGACAAGAGCGTTTGAAATCTCAAACGAATCCTAGGGCCGATGGGGGTGAAGGACAATAGGCTGTTCGAAAAAAAGAACGAAAAATACGAATTTGCCCGCTTTTTCTGATCAGCGTAGCCGACACCAGCCCAGACTCATGAAAACACCGGCAAATCAGCAGCATGGACGCCCGCCATGCATATGAGTATCATGGCGCCCGCGTCGCACCAGTAGCTCAGCTGGATAGAGTACTGCCCTCCGAAGGCAGGGGTCGTGGGTTCGAATCCCGCCTGGTGCACCATATCCCATTCTAGACCTGTCCCGGACAGTCTACGAAACACCCCAAGAAGCCCGTCCTGTGCGGGTTTTTTGTTTTTTGGTTGTCCACGAGCCAGCACATCAGATGCGCAAATCCAGAAGCACCGAGCGCGCCCTCGTTAATATGATTTTGTTTTTTGACAGCTTCCTGATCCGACCTATAGTCACCATCGCGACCTGCAGGAAGGAACCTGAATCGTCAGCCAGTCGGCATGGAGCCAGGCCAGCTCGTATCCGTGACAAAAAAATTCCTTCCGATAGTGCACACGCAGGCCGCGACGCGGTGAAACGTAATTGTCTTTTGGCACGAGGCCAAAGACCTACTATCAAGGAGCTTCATAATGTCTCGAGTCACGGATGTGCTGGTTTCAATCGATACTGAAACCATCCTGAAAAACTACCCGAACATTAGTAAAAACCCCAACTCGCCAACGCTGATCGACTTCAAGCACGTATACATGGTGACGAACCAGGACAACGTGGTGAGCGGCCAGGCTGGTGGCGAACTCGACTTGAAGGCCCAGGTCGGCGATCTGATCCGCTGGCGTGAAACCAGCCTGTCGCAGAGTTTCGAAACGGCGGTGATCTTCTACAAGTTCATCGGCAACGCGGGCAACGAATTGATCTCCCCACCCTCGCCGCGCAAGGCTACCGCTTGCGTCGCGGTACCCAACACCAGCAACCCGTCAGTCCCCAGTTGCCAAAAGGTCGATAACCACTACTGGTCTTCGGAAACCCTGGCTTGTGGCCGAGTGACCTATCACTTCAACTTCCTGATCGTCGACCGCAACTGCAGCATCGTCGCCTGCTGCTCGTGGGACCCGTTCATTTCCATTCACAACTGATGTAGCCGGCCCCTTGGCGACAAGGGGCCAACCAAACTCGCGGCCGCTGCGACCAAACAGGATGTTTCGCTCTACCAAAGCGGCCGCGACTACCGCCAACATCATGAAAGGAAGCCGTGATGTCTACCGAACCCAGCGCTATTTCCAGCGAAACAGGCACTGCGCATGTTTCCCTTATCGTTGACGCCGAGACACTGCTCTCGCGTTATCCACAGGCCAGCCAGGATCCGAATACGCCAACGCCCATTGATGAGCATTTCATTTTCCTTCTTGGAGGCGCCCTTCTGTCCAATACAAAAATCGACAGCAGGGGGCTGCCCATAAGTCTCGGTCGGATCACCCATCTACGCAGTCGCACCATCGCCCTTCGAGCCGAGCACAGCGTGGTGCTCTATGAATTTGCGGTCGAGACTGGAGAAGTTCTGCCAGCGCCGGAGTTGGTGGTAAACGCCGATCAGACCGTACCGGCCATCGACGTCGAAAACCTCACCCAACCCATCCCCCAACAGACTGATGATCACTTCTGGCGTTGCCGACCGCTCAGTCAAGGCAAGGAGAGCAGTGAGTTGAGGTTTATGTTGGTGAACAGCCAGTGTGAAGTGGCGGGTTATTTCAGTTGGGCAGTTGACGTCATCGTCGAGTGAGTGGACGCCTGCCCCTCGTTAAACCAGGTTACCCCCTTGCAAAAAAAAGCGTCCAGGTCGCCAGGACCTGGACGCTTTTAGCGACGCAGGTTTACTCAACGCTTTTGCAGTGCCTCCAACCGCGCCGGCAGGTCTTCCTTGGGAAAACGCTTGTGCAGCGCCAGCAGCTTCTCATCAGCAGCCTTACTCTCACCCGCCTCGCGCAAGCGCAGGATTTCCAGCAAGCCTTGCTCCAGCGATGGCTGCGCAGCCGGCGCGGATTTGCTCATCTTCGCCGCTGGTTTTTCCACCAATGATTGCATCGGGCTTGCCGGGGCCCGGGCCAGTTCGCCTTGGGGCGCCATGCGGGTGATCGGTGCAGGAGCGGGCATGGCCGGCGGCGGTGCAGCGGCAACGGCGGGCGCTTGCCGATCGGCGGAAAGCTCCATCGAGGCGGGTGAGGACAGCTCGTCATGAGGCACGGGCGAACGCAGCACCAGGCCAATCATCAGCGCCACGCCGGCGACTGTGGCGAATGCCATTTGCCAGCGCGGCCGTTGGCAGGCTTGCAGCCAGCGTTGCCATAGGCTTGGCGTCGGTGTCGGGGCTTCGCGGCGGGCGGTGGCCAGAATGAAGGCGTCCAGGGAGGCCGGAGGCTCGCCGCTGGCGTGTTGACGGAAATGCTCGATCAGCCTTTCGTCGTCGGGATCCGGGATATGTTTGGAATCAATCATGCGGGTACCTCCTCGGCCAGCAGTCGATGCAATTTCTGCTGGGCGTAACGCAAGCGGCTTTTGACCGTTTCCAGCGGGGCGCCGGTCAAGGCGGCGATCTGTGGCAGCTCCAGGTCGCCGTGCAGGCGCAGCAGGAAGACTTCCCGCTGATCTTCGGGCAAGGCCTGCAACGCCGCATCGAGACGGGCCTGGTCGCGACTCAGGCTCAGCTGTTGCTCAGGACTATTGGTGTCGTCGGGCTGGACGTGAAGCTGCTCGTCGTAACTGTCGTGCAACGGGTTGTGGACTCCGTGTTTGCGCCAGTGATCGATCAAGCGGTTGCGGGCAATCTGGAATAGCCAGGTACGAAAACTCGCCCGGCCTTGTGGCTGGGTGGTGCTGCGGATCAGGCTGAGCCAGGTCTCCTGGAAGACTTCCTCGGCCAGTTCGGCCTTGTTGCTCAAGGACACGAGGAAACGGTAAAGCCCTAACCTATGACGGGCGTAGAGGACTTCAAAAGAAGCCTTGTCGCCGTTGCGGTAGCGGGTCAGCAGCGATTCGTCGCTGGGAGGATCAAGCGCAGCGGGCATGTGGGTGGCGAACTCCTTTCGATGTGGAACAATCTTGCAAATTGCAGAGGATTCTGTGGGAGCGAGCCTGCTCGCGATGGCGTCAGGTCAGTCAACAATGATGGTGACTGGCCCACCGCAATCGCGAGCAGGCTTGCTCCCACATTTGATCCGTTGTGCTCGAGATCAGCGCTTGACCGCAGGCTCGAGACTCTGGGCCAGTTCCACCAACTGCACAAACTCGGCACGCAGCCCAAACGGATCATCGCCGCGGGCCGAGCGCGCTAATTGCGCGGTGTCCTTCAAGGTCATCGTCCCAGTGTAGCGTCCATCGCCCTTGAGCTGCTGGGCAAACGCAGCCACAGCGGCCGAGAAGCGCAAGTCATCGCTGGTCTTGGCATCGTTTGGCGCGCTGTCGATAGGATGCTCGATCAACCGGCTACTGCCACCCTCGGCGGGCTTGTAGCGTACGCGCAACATCGCCAGCTCTGCTGACTTGCCGTCCAGCTTGGGCGTGTTGGCATAACGCAACGGCTCCAACCAGCCCTGCTCGCCTTTCGGGACAATTTCATACAACGCCGTCACCGTATGTCCGGCGCCGATCTCACCCGCATCGACCTTGTCGTTGTTGAAGTCCTCACGCTTGAGTGCGCGGTTCTCATACCCCAACAGGCGATACTCACTGACCTGGGCGGGGTTGAACTCCACCTGCAACTTCACATCCCGCGCCACCACCGCCAGGGTTGAGCTGAGCTGGTCCACCAACACCTTGCGCGCTTCGAGCAGGTTATCGATGTAGGCGTAGTTGCCGTCACCGGCGTCGGCCAGTTGCTCCATCAGGTGTTCATTGTAGTTATCCACACCGAAGCCCAGCGTCGTCAGGGAGACGCCGCTTTTACGCTGGTCCACCGCCATTTGCTTGAGGCTGTCGAAATCACTGATACCGACGTTGAAATCACCATCGGTGGCCAGCAGGATGCGATTGATGCCCTTGTCGATAAAGCTCTCCCGAGCCATTTGATAAGCCAGTTCGATACCCGATGCGCCTGCGGTGGAACCACCGGCGTCGAGTTGATCGATGGCGTTGCGGATTGTCACCTTGTCGCGCCCCGAGGTGGGCTTGAGCACCACCCGGGACTCACCGGCATAGACCACCAGGGACACCCGGTCCTGGTCGCGTAATTGATCCACCAGCAATTTCAACGTGCTCTTGACCAACGGCAGGCCTTCGCGACGGTCCATGGAACCGGAAACGTCCACCAGGAAGACCAGGTTGGCCGGCGCCAGATCCGCCACGGCGCGGTCGCTGGCCTTGATGCCGATACGTAGCAAGCGGGTGTGGGGGTTCCACGGCGACGGGGCCACTTCGGTGGTCACGCCAAAGGGCGAACCGTCGGTGGGCAGGGCGTAGTTGTAAGGGAAGTAGTTGACCATTTCCTCCAGTCGCACGGCCCCTTCGGGCGGAAGACTGCCTTGATTGAGCAAACGGCGCACATTGGCGTAACTGCCGGTATCGACATCCACGCTGAAGGTCGAGACCGGCGTTTCGGCCACGCTGTGGATCGGGTTGTCCGGCAGTTTTTCGTACTGTTCACGCGATTCGGCGCGGTAACCGGCGGCGACGGCATCGTTCGCCACGCTGGGAGCGGGCATCGCAGCCGGCTTCATGAGCATGCGCTTGGCCGTCGGCTGGCGCGCTTCGGCGAGCTCGCCTTGCGGTACCACGCTGGGCGCCACAGGCACCGGCTCGGACGGCCTGGCAGCCTCTCGGGAAGACAACCCACAACCGGCCAACGCCACCAGCAAAGTCACGGCGAAGCCCTGGGCAGCAGGACGCATAAAGGGGAGTGGACGGGACATGGACTGAACCTCGTGAATGAATGATCCGTACACGAGCTCAGACGCAAGGCACTTACGGTTCGGGTTAACTGGTCGAAAATATTTTCCGGCGGCTGACAAGCCTCGCCATTTTCCTCTCCAGCCCCTTGATACCTTTGTGGTTTTCCCTCAAGTTACCGCCCCCCAAGTCGAGACATTAAAGTGCTATCAATCCTATAAGGACATTCCGTGTTCAAAACACTCCTCAAGGCCTCCGCCCTCATCGCCACCCTGTCGATGACCGGCTGCGTGTCTTATACCGTCACCGGCCCAGTGGGCGCTCCGCAGCACCCGGCTCCCGTCAGCAGCCCACGTATCGCACAAATCGCCGATGTCGCCGTGACTGCCCCCGATGTCAACGATGCCACGCGCACGGCCATCAGCCGCTCGCTCACGACCCAGCTCAACCAGTACGTGCAAACTGGCGGCTACTTCAAGCAAGTCACCGAATACCCGACGCGCCTGGGCGAGAACGACGTGCTGCTCAAATTCAACATGACTTCCCTCAAAGGCCATCGCGCCCCGCACCCGGGCTACTTCCCCGGCGCGTTGCTGACGCTGACGGTCTGGATCTGGGTTAACGGTCCTATCTACGTCGACAGTTTCGACGTTGCCGGCAACCTGGTGATCGTCGACCGCGACGGCAAGGAACTGGCTGCGGCCAAGGAAGAGGTCAAGCTCGAGCGCAACGTTGGCCTGTATGGCCGCGAATACTGGGCGCCAACCATGGGCGCCCAGCAAATGAACCAGTTGGTCGCACAACTGCTGGACACCGCTACCGCGCGCCTGGCCAAACAATAAGGAGCAACACATGATGGGTTTCATCAAACACAGCCTGGTGCTGGCCGCCGTCCTACTGACCGGTTGCGTGTCCTACTCGCAACACGAATTGCCTGACGTGAAGACCTGGCCACCAGCCGCCGCCACGCCAGCCGCCAAACCCAGCGCTTTCCTGCGCACCACAGCGCAGAACCAGGTCAACAGTGGCCCGGCCGTGGCTGCTTCGGGTGCCCAGGCCAGCGCTTGGGAAACCTCCGTGGCCGAGACGTTCCGCGATTCAGGGCGCTTCGCGCGGGTCAGCACCGACAAGGTCGAGTCGGACATCTACGCCGAAGCCACCTTGAGCAACAACGAACAGTTCAGCATGGCCTCGGCCATCATCACCGGCGCGACCTTCTTCGTGATCCCCTCCACGGCCGAGAACACCTTCACCCTCGAAACGGTGTTCAAGGACAAGGACGGCAAGGAACTGGGGCGCGTGCAGAAGAGTGAGTCGGTGCGGACCTGGATGCATCTGGTGCTGATTTTTGGCATTCCGTTCCAGCAGGACACTCGCGACGTGGTGCAGGCGCTGACACGTAGCACGTTGGAAGAGGCAGTGCAGCGGCGGTTGCTGTAACTACGACGAGGGCAGAGGTCGCTAACATGACGTTCCTGGCGAACCACTAAGGAGTACTTAGTGGTTACGTTTTGAACAAGCGACTCTTGAGCAGGATCTTTACGACTCGCAAGCCAAAGATACCGGCTCAACCTTCCCATGCCGCCCCGGGAAATACGCCCCCGCAGCCACACCCACCGCGCCCATCACAACGCAATACCCTACGCACACCCATGGGCTCCACGGCACCAGGGCGATCAGCATCAACGGCGTCATGCTCGCCCACAACGCATAGGCGATGTTGTAGGTGAGCGAGATGCCGGACACGCGGATCTTCGGCGGGAACAGGCTGACCATCACCGAAGGCACCGCGCCGACCACACCGCAACCCAGGCCGGCCACGGCGTAGGCCAGGCCCAGCCAGGTGCTGCCGCTGATCAGGCTGGCGTAGAGCACGGCGATGCCCATGGGCAACAGCAGGCTGTAGAGCATGACAGTGCGCCAGGCGCCGATGCGGTCGACGATGAGGCCGGCCAGGACGCAGCCGATGTTCAGGAACACGATGCCCAGGCTGCTCAGGGCGAAGGTGTGGCTGGGGGTCATGCCGAAGCTTTTCTGCATCACGGTGGGGGTGATGACCACGAACACCACCACGGCCGAGGTCAGCACACAGGTCAGGATCGCGGCCGGCAGCAAGGCCTGGCGGTGATCGCGCAGGACTGTGCGCAACGGCAGTTCCGCAGCGCCTTCGCGATTGGCTTGCAGGGCCATGAAGATCGGCGTTTCGCTCAGCCAGCGACGCAACCAGACGCCGATCACGCCGAAGACCCCGCCGAGCAGGAACGGCAGGCGCCAGGCGTAATCGAGGATCTCCGCCGGCGTATAGATCCGCGCCAGCGCTGTGGCGGTCAGGGCGCCCAGCAAGTAGCCGAAGGTCAGGCCGGCCTGGAGGAAGCCCAGGGCATAGCCGCGATGATGCAGCGGTGCATGTTCGGCCACGAACACCCAGGCGCTTGGCACCTCGCCGCCCACCGCCGCGCCCTGCAGGATACGCAGCGCCAGCAATAGCAACGGGGCGAAATAACCGATTTGCGCGTAGGTCGGCATCACTCCGATAAGCAGGCACGGCAAGGCCATCATCAGGATGCTCAGGCTGAATACCCGCTTGCGGCCCAGGCGATCGGCGAAATGCGCCATGAGAATGCCGCCCAAGGGCCGGGCCAGGTAGCCGGTGGCGAAAATCCCGAAGCTTTGCAGCAAGCGCAGCCAATCGGGCATTTCCGGCGGGAAGAACAATTGGCTAAGGGTCAGGGCGAAGAAGACGAAGATGATGAAATCGTAGATCTCCAGCGCGCCACCCAGGGCGGCCAGGCCCAGGGTCTTGTAATCGGATCGGCTGAATCGGTCACCGGGTAAAACAGTGGTGGCAGTCATAGGCAGGTTTGAACAATAAGTTTGAGAGAGGCGACGGCTCAGTCGTCGCGATCATTGTCCACTGGTTGCACCGGTGGCTGGCCTGGCTCGGCGTCTTCGGCCTCGTCGGCAGGCAGGAAATCCTTGCGGCTCTGGGCAATGGCCCGGCGTATTTCATCGCCCTTGGTAGGGCAGTTCAGGAGGCGGGCGATGCCGTCGGGTTTCTGCGTCATCGCCATCCTCCGGCATGAGTGAACAGGGGCTCGATAGTGCTCGCTTTTGGCCCATGATGCCAATTTTATGGTGGGGGGCCGCTTCGCAGCCCAGCGGGAACAAGCCCCCTCTGAACCCTATCCCCTGGTTTAAACAGGGGGGTTTGTGTTGTCCTGGGTCAGCGGTGGTAACGGCGCACGACACTGCTGTTGCGCAGTACGTGGCCTTTGATTTTTTCCATCAGTTGGGCACGGGTGAGATCGGCAGGCAGGGCTTCCGGTGGCAGGTCCAGGGCGAAAAGCTGGATCAGGTAGTGGTGAGCGCTGTCGCCGATAGGCGGGCAAGGGCCTATGTAGCCGTGAGTGTTCTTGCTGTTGATGCCGCTCATGCCTTCCAACGAGGATTTGGTACCGGCGCCCGCCGGAATCTGCCGTGTGCTGGCCTTGATGCCGTAGTGGATCCAGTGGTCAACCCCTTGGCCCCTTTGGCCGTCCGGGTCCAACATGACGATGGCGTAGCTGAGGGTGCCGGGAGGACCGGCGTTCCAGCTCAGGGCCGGGGAAATGTTCTTGCCACCACAGGTGTTGGCATCACTGGCTGCAGCTGCCGTGAAGAGGCGGTCGTCCGACACGCCGGGGATGCTGAGGGTAAAACGCTCCTCAGCCTGGGCAGCCCCTTGTGCGCACAGCACCAGGGCGACGGCCGCCAGCCAGGGGGTGAGAGAGTTAAATCGGGTCATACCGGGGCACCTTGTGCGTGTCAGGCCATGGACGGCTTGCGAACTATAGCCGCAGCTTCGCCAAGGTTGCAGTGACAATTATGCTGAAACTCGTCCCGGCCTTGCGACTCCAAAGGGAAACGCCTGCCGGAGAACGACCATGTCTCTGCATCAAGTCGCCCATTTCGCCGATGTTCGCGAAGACCGCGGCCTCGAAGTCAAAATCAATGACACGTCCATCCTGCTGCTGCGCTCAGGCGATCAGGTGCGCGCCTTCCAGGGCAAATGCCCGCATGCCGGCGCACCACTGGCCAAGGGTGCAGTGTGCCACGGAAGGCTGATTTGCCCGTGGCACAAAGCGGCGTTCCGAACTGAAGATGGCGCCCTGTGTGAACCGCCGGCCCTCGATAGCCTGGCGCGCTATCACGTCGAGATCCGGGACGGTGACGTCTGGGTCGACGATCAACCGCTGCCGACCGACAAGGTTCCGCCAGCCGATGACTCCTGCACGTTCGTCATCATTGGCGCCGGTGCGGCCGGCACCGCTTGCGCGGCGGCGTTGCGCGAGAAGGGTTTTGGCGGACGAATCCAGTTGATCGACCGTGAAGCCGAGGCCGGCTATGACCGTACGGTGTTGAGCAAGTATGTGTTGGCGGGCGACATGACAGTCGATGAGACTTCGTCGCTGCGCGATGAAACATATTTCACCCAGCAACGCATCGAAAGGCTTCATGGCGAGGTCACCCATCTGGACCCCGATGCCCGGCAAATCCAGCTCGCCGATGGCCGGCACCTGGGCTACGACGCCGCACTCATTGCCACAGGCGGGGTGCCGAAGACGCCGGCGCTGTCCGGCATCGATTTGCCGCAAGTCTTCGTGCTGCGTTCGATCGCCCACGCCCGGCAGATTCTCGACACTGTCCGGCCAGGACAACGGGCGGTGATCATTGGCGACAGTTTCATCGCCATGGAAGTGGCCTCATCCCTGCGCAAGCGCGAGCTGAACGTCACCGTCGTTGCCCGGCATCCGGTGCCGTTCGCCGCGCAATTGGGCGAGAGCGTCGGCCAAGCCATCCTGGCCCGGCATCGGGCCAACGGCGTGGTGTACAGGTGCGACAGCGAAGCGGCGCGGATCGAGGGGGCGGGCAAGGTCGAAGCCGTGGTGCTGGACAACGGCCAGCGCCTTGCCGCGGACCTGGTGATCATCGGCGTCGGCGTACGCCCGGCCACCGAGCCGTTTGCCCAATTGCCAAGGGAACAGGACCAGTCACTGTCCGTTGACGCGGGCATGCGCGTGGCTGATGGCTTATGGGCCGCTGGTGATATCGCGACCTTCCCCCTGAACGGCCAGCCCCAGCGCATCGAGCACTGGCGCCTGGCCCAGCAACAGGCCCGCATCGCCGCCGCGAACATGCTCGGCGGTGACGAACGCTATCTGGACGTGCCATTTTTCTGGACCTATCACTTCGGCAAACGCTACGACTATCTCGGCCACGCCGAACATTGGGACGAGATGGAATTCAAGGGCACGCCCGAGCATCCGCCGTTTATTGCCCTGCTGGGCAAGGACGGCCTCGTTGCCGCCGCAGTGGCCTGCGATGAAGGCCGGGCCATGGCGGCGTTGGCACAGCGAATGAAACAACCGTTGCCAGTGGATGAGGCATGGCGGCTGATCAGGGATTTTTCCACGTAGATCTGGACGTCACCCCAAATCTCCTGTGGGAGCGAGCCTGCTCGCGATGGCGTGCGCTCAGCTTGCATCAATGCACGGACTGATCGGCCGGCAGGTGAATCACACGGGGCCGTTCCAGTGGCGCCAGGGGCGGTGGTTGCAAGTCGGGGCTGAGCAGGTGGAAATGCGCCACGACGTGGCTGATGTCGCCGTCCTGGTTGTTGTGAATAATCTTCGAGCCTGGCTGGCGCAAGGTATCCAGGCGCTCGCCGCTCAACTTGAAACTGGCGCTCAAGCCCTGGTCATCCACCACCGGAGCCGGCAGCCGACGCTGGGCAAAGCTGCGGCTTTTGCGCTGCTGATAACGCGCCCAGGTAATCAACAGCACCGCGTTGACCAACGCGATCCAACCATAGATCTGCAAGGTTCCCAGGGTGTCGAACAACGCCCCGCCCAGACGCGGGCCAGCCTGGCTGTCGAACAATGGCCATAGTCCAGTGACCAGCAAGTACAACAACCCCACCCACGCCAGCACGGTAAAAAACGCATCGATGACCACCAGAAAAGGCCGTTGCCGGGTCCTGATAATTTTCATCGGATCACTTCCTCTTCCTGATCATCGAACGGTTTGATACCGCGATCCGGACTGATCCAGCGCGCACGCTTCTGATGCTGCCCGAACAGCACTTTTGGAAAGCTCACCAGGGTGGTGAAAAGGCTGATCAGCCAGAACACCAACGGGTACCAGACCACCCAGAACATGATGTGCCACAGGCCTTTTTCGTAGCGCCGATCGATGAGGATGCTCACCGCGAACTGCAGCAGGCACACCACCGCCAGCAACAGCCCGGTGAAGGCCGGCGGCATCAGGTGATCCACGGCGATGGCCGCTGGCATCTCGACGAATTTGCCGGCGCCCCAGAAGATCACCGACAGCAGGAACGTGAACGCCCAACCGGTGGACAGGCAGTATTCGAACAGCAGCGGCCACAGGTAGCGGTGACGGTATTGCCAGATGCCACGGATGTTCTTGAACAACACCTCGGCGCCCCCCTGGGCCCAGCGCAGGCGTTGGCGCCACAGGCCACGCAGGGTTTCGGGCATGAGGATCCAGCACAGCGCGCGGGGTTCGTAGAAGATGCTCCAGTGATCCAGTTGCAGCTTCCAGCTGATATCGATGTCTTCGGTGATCATGTCCGGGCTCCAGTAGCCAACCCGATGCAGGGCCGTGCGACGGAACGCGACGATCACGCCGGATACGGTGAAGATCCGCCCGAAAACCCGCTGGGTGCGCTTGATCAGGCCAATGATCGAGGAGAACTCGCCCACCTGGACCCGGCCCACCAGGGTCGAACGGGTGCGGATGCGCGGGTTGCCGGTCACTGCGCCGAGGCGGGCGTTGTCCAGCATCGGCGCCACCAGATAAGCACAGGTATTCGGCGCCAGCAGCGCGTCACCATCGATGCACACCAGGTATTCACTGCGCGCCGCGATGGCACCCATGCGCAGGGCCACGGCCTTGCCCTGGTTTTCCGCCAGGTGCAGCACGCGCAGGCGCGGGTCTTCAGCCGCCAATTGGTCGAGCATCTGGGCGGTGTTGTCTTTGGAGCCATCGTTGATGGCGATGACTTCGATGTTCGGATAATGCTGACCCAGCGCCGCGTGAATGGTATCGGCGACGTTATCGCCTTCGTTGAAGCACGGGATCAGGATGCTGATCAACGGCTCGCCCGCCAGGGGCGGTGGCAGAGTGTCGTCCTTCCACGGCCAGTGGCGCTCCCAGTGCAGCCAGAAATACAGGCCGCCGGCGATCCACAGCCCAGACATGAACAGCGGGTAAAAGAACACGAAGTCCATCAGGAATTGCCCGGTGACCAGGAAAATCAGGCCCAGGGGCACCCCAAGGACGATCGCCAGCACCAGCAGGGCGAGCAGTCTGTCGAGCATGTCAAGGATTCCACTTGTTGGAGAGCGCCGGCCGTACGGCTTTCACGGCAGGCTGGTCTTCGATGAAGTTGTCCGGGTAGTAGCCGAAACTGGTCACGCCTTGGCGCTTGAGGCGCCCCATCCAGTCGGCCAGTTGTTCGCCGTCGATGTCGCTGACCGGTTTGCTGTGCCAGTCGCGCGCCTGCAGTTCGAACACCGTGCGCTTGAGCGCGCCGGGGCGAGCCTTGACGGTATCCACCAGGCGCTCGAGCCAAGGGCCGGATTGAGCGCGGGTCTGCTTTTCCATCAGCGGCATGGCCATCGGAGCCGTCCAGTCATAGGCGCCGAGGAAGTCGTCGAGGTTCTGGGCGAACCAGGCTTCGCTTTCCGGGTTGAGCATCGGTTCGGCAAAGATGTTGCGCGCCGTCAGGATCTGCGGGCCACGAATTGCCCGCACCTTGGCGGAGAGCTCGTGGGTGAAGTCGATCAGGTAGCGGCTCTTGAAGCGGGTCCAGCGTTGCATCGCCACAGGATCGTCGCGCAGAGCGGCAATGGACGTCGACAGACCGTTGGCGGCATAGACTTTCAGGGCCGCGGGGCTGGCATCCTCGAAGTCGGAAAACACCGCGTCATCATGGTACAAGACGCCATCCAACGAGCTCATCCGCGCCAGGTCCTCATAGATCTCGCCGATGACCTTGCGCACCTTCGGGTCGAATGGCGACAGGCGCACGTACTGGTCCGGGGCGACGCCGGTCTTGCCGGTTTGCGGATCCCAGCGCTGGACCCGGGGCAGCTTCGCGTCCAGGGCGAAACTGAGCACCGGCATCCAGGCATAGACCTTGGCATTGGCCCGGGTACGCAACTGCCACGCAACCCGGTCGAACAGGTCAGCGCGTACCGGCAAGTGACGGTTGGGGAAGTACAACGAGTGTACGAGACCATCGCCTTTCGGGTCGGCGAAGGCTTGCAGGAACACTGTATTGGCGCCCAGGTCGGAAATGCGCTGGACCAACTTGCCGACATTGGCTTCCTGCTGCACCGGGTCCGGGTCGTAGACGTAATCCAGGTCGACATGCACCACGCGCATCGGGTCAATCGTCTGCACCGACACGATGCTTTCGGCGAAATGGGCACCATCCGGATCGGACGCCACCAAAAAGCGTGGGCCGCTCATCAGGTTATCCAGGCTGTCGAGCCCATCCTCCAGGGTCAGGGCCATCTGATAGCCCTCGCTGCCAATCACCTGCAACGCCGTGCCGTCGGCTTCCCCGTAAGGCCAGACCCAGACGCGCGGACTGTAGCCGGTGACCTTGCGAATCTTCTCGGAAATGGCCGTCACGTCCTTGCGCAGACGCGCCTGGAAATCGGCCTCGGTCTCATAGCGACCGGTAACCGGATCGTAGCGCCGGGTGGTCGCGGCGGGTTGCTGGTTGCCTTGCGGATTGGCGAGGATGCCTTTGTGGTTGGCGTCGGTGTGGGCGGCGATTTCCACCAGGCCCGATTTCGACACCTCGCGAATCTGCTCCCAGGTCAGGAACTCGGAACGCTTGCGCGGCACCCCGGCGAAATCCACCGTCTGGTTCAGCGGCGTATCCACCCAACTGCCGACCGGGGCGAGGATCGCCGGCCAGTTATAGGCGCGCAGGATAGGCATGACACGGGTGTAGAAGCTTGAGTAGCCGTCATCGAAACTCAGCAGCACCGCACGGGGCGGCAGTTCCGGGCCGCCATTGCGGGCCGTGATGATCTGGTCCACCGTGACCGGCTGGTAGTTGTTCTCCCGCAGCCACGCCAGTTGTTCGATCAAGCGTTCGGTACGCACGGCCACCAGCGCCTGGTCGGGGTCTCGGTCGTTGACATCGTGATAGGCGATGCCGAGCACATGGTTCTTCGGCCACGGGGCATCATTGGCCGCCACCGGGCGCTGCGCGGGAGGCGTGAACGCCGGGGCTTGCTGGGCACAAGCACTGATCAGCAAGACCCCCAGCAGAAGGATGAATCGCGAAATGACAGGCATCTTCAAACTCTTCTAGAAGCGATAGGTGAGGTCGACAAGCAGGCGCACATCGCTTTCGCGATCGCCGTCGTAGGGGCGGTTGAGCCAGCTCAGCGCGGCACCTGCCTCTAGCACGTCGTTCCAGATGAAACGCTGGCCGTAGCTGAGCAATCCCATGGCCGCGGTGTTGTAGTCGCGCTGGCTGTAGGTACCGGCACCGACCTGGAACTGCTGGCTCCAAGTGGTCTCGTAGCGGCGATACAACACGTGGTTGGCGCTCACGGTCGGCATGACGCTGAAATCCGCTTTCGGATTGAAATAAGGCACTTCGTTGGAACCACTGTTGCGGCTGGCGCCCACTTCCAGACCCAACTCCACTTGCAGGCGCGGAGCGCTGTAGATGCCCTCGCGGCCGGTCAGCAGGGTTTCGAGGCGGTTATTGCCATCGCTGAAATGGGACGGGCTGACAGCCAGTCGCCACTCGCGGCTTTCATTGGCGCGCCAACGGACGAAACCACTGCCGCCATTGGCGCGGACGCCGCTGTTGAGCGCCCGCAGCGGGGTATTGGCCGAGAGATAGTCCAGGCTGCCGCCGTACTGCCAGTGGTCGTCGATATCCCGCGCCACGGCCACGCGCGCGCCCTGCTTGTCGCCGGAACCATAGGAATGGTTGGAGACTTCCGCCTCCAGCGTCATGTCGCGGGTGCGACGCTCCAAACCCAGACGCTGCCAACGATGGTGGCCGGTGCCTTCCTCGAAATCACCGGTGGCATAGCCAGCACCGCCGAACAGCCGCCAATCCTCATCGATGGGCGGGCTGTAGAGCAGGGTTTCGATACCAAAATCCCGGCTGCCCGTGACTGCACCGGCGTCACCGTTGCCACCGCCATAGCTCTTGCCGGTGTAGGCTTCGATGCGCAGCTCGGCCATGTCGTGTACCTCGCGCTGGCGTTGCAGGCGTTTGACATGGGCGTTTTCCGGGTAGCGGGCGACCACGTCGTCGGTCAGTGCATCCATCTGCCGCCATTCCTGCAGATCCATGGCGGCGCGGGCCTGGGCGATTTCCAGGTCACGGTTGCGCGGAATCGTCGCCTCGACTTCCTTGAGCAGGTTTTCCGAACGGCGTGGCCAGTCACGGGCCTGGTACAGATCGGCCTGGGCCAGACGCATGCCGGTGTTGCCGGGGCCTTGGTTGACCAGGGTTTCCAGGCGCGTCTCGGCAGAAGGCAGGTCGGCGCCGTAAGTGCCGGCCTGGGCGGCGAGTTGCTGGGCGTCCATCCATTCATCGTTGGGATTGCCGATCGGCAGGCCCTTGAGTTCGATGCGCGGGCGCTGGGCCTTCGCCATGTCTTCGGCGAGTGCACGGGCCTCTTCGGATTTTTCACTTTCCAGCAACGCGTAGTAGAGCGCGGTGCTGTCTTCAAAACGCTCCGCAGGATCGGCATCCGGCGCGCTCAGGACCCGGCGGTACAGATCGACGGCGATCTCCGGTTCACGCTGCTCCAGATAGGAAGAGGCCACCCAGCGCAGGGCATAGGTAGGAATGCTTACGCCCTCGGCGACCAACTTCTGGTACTCGGCAATCACTTCAGCCCGGCGGGCGCGGGCATTGAGGGCGCCCATGCGGTCGATGCGCCAACGGAGTACGTCGTCATGGGCCTCTGCCACCGGGGTCCAGGTGGCGAGCAACTTGTCGTAGTCGGCCAGGGCGCGGTCGGCAATGACGAAGCGCTCCTGTTCGCTGCGGCTGGCCATGTCCGCCAGGCGCACCCGCTCGGCCGCCACGTCACCCTCCAGGCGCCGCTGCACGCCACGCTCGATCAACCCCGGCTGCAAGCGCGCCAGGCGCAGCGCCGGCTCAGGCAGCCGCGCGCGTTGCAGGGCATAAATATATTCGCGCGCAACCTCCGGGCTGCTGCCGGAGCGGCTGAAGGCCTGGTCGTATTCGAACAGCGCTTCGTGGGGGTCGTTGGCGCGGGTCAGGGCATAACCCAGTGCCAGTCGACGCATTGGATCTGCCGGTTTGGCGGCGACCATGGCCTTGGCGCGAGTGACGGCTTCGTCGGGCTGGCCTGCGTCGGCCTGGGTCAAGGCCAGGCCGAGTTGCAGGTCGGGGTTCTGGGGATCGATCACCAAAGCCTGGCGGTACAGCTCGGCCGCCGAATCCCAACGCTTGAGGTTACGGTAGGCGCGAGCCGTAGCGGTCAACGCCTGGACGGGCAGCGCTCGATTGCGGCCCTGGGCCTCATAGACCGCCACCACCTCAGCGTCGAGGCCGGCCCAACTGGCAATCTGCAGGTGATCACTGATCTGCGCGGTGCTGGCCTGGGCAGCCGGCACCTGGCGCAACGCGGTCAGCGCGGGCGTGTAATGGCCGGCACGGGCGTCGAGCACCATCTGGTCATAGGCCGTATCGGCAAACGCCAGCATCGGCCAGCACAATTGACTGCACAGTGCGACGCGAAACAACGGGCGCAAACCACGTTGCACAAAAGGACCCACAGTACGCGGCATTCGTCAGCATCCTTACATGGCCAGCCGGGTCGCAGTGCCCCCTTGCCCATCAAACAGGAAGCCGGATCAAAGGAATCCAGCCAAGCTCTAATGGGCCTAGTCTTGCACTCTCGGGCAGGTGATTTTTCAGAACGCCACAATTCTTCAGAATCGATGCAGATTTCGGCGCGGGGGATCGTTGAACATAAAAAAACCCGGCCCGTGCGCAATGCACGGGCCGGGTTTGGGTGTTGCTCGAGGGAGTTACTGAACGGCGACGCCGCCGCCCAGCTTGCTCATGACGAAGGCGGTGAATTGTTCAACGGTCATCTTCTGGCCGTTGAAATCGACCTGATTGTTGGCGTAGTGCAGCTTGGTAACCACATCGTTGCCTTCAAGTTTCGCCAGCTCTGTACCAACGGCCATGGCGCTGAACATATCGCTGGTGGCAGTGGCCTGATCAGCGATCAGCTTGGCATCGGTCTGGCCTTCCATCTGCGCTTGTACCGTCATCAGGTCCACCAGCATCGGCTTGGAGACCTTGAGGTTGAAATCCAGCAGGGCGAGCAATTGACGTCCCAGTTCATCCGGTGGCAGGTCCATGGACTGTGGCTTGGCCAGATCAACGATCAGGTTGGCGCGGCTTTCACCGTTGGCGGTGCTGAACGACAGGTTTTCCAACGCCACTTGCGGGGCACCGGCCAGGAGCTTCTCCAGATCAGCCTTGACCTGCGCCTCTTCAGCTTCGGTCAGGCTCAGCTCTGGCGCCGGCTCACCGGCAGCAGCGGCCTCGGCAGCGGCTTTTTCGTAGGGTTGCAGCTTGGTCTGGTAAATCTGCATCAGCGACATGGTAGCCGGGATGTCCAGGTTCTTCAGGCTGACCGCCATTTGCGCCGAACCGATGGTCTTGTCGTTGAACGACAGCTCACCGAGCTTGTAATCGGCACGCCCCGAAGCGCTGGTGCCGCTCTCGGTGCTGCTGTTCTTCATCTCGAAGTTCTTCAGGCCCAGCACCGACTTCGGCTCACCGAAGGTGGCCTTGGTGCTGCTCAACAACAGGGTGTTGTCACCCATGTAGTAACCGTAGGAGCTTTTGCTCAGGTTGCTGGCCAATGTCAGGCCGTTCAGCTCGACCTGCACCGGAGTCTGGTCTTCGGCAACGGTAGTCAACTTGAAGCTGTCCATGTAGCCGTCGGCCTTGACCTTCTGTGCCTGGGCGCTGGCGGCCAGATCGATTTTCAGGCCTGAGAAGGTGAGCTGGGATTGCTCGTCCAGCTTGGTGTCCAACGGCAGCAGCTCGTAGGTGCCATTGATGGATTGGTCGTAACCCAGGTTGACCACACCTTGGAGCGGCGATTGATCCTTGGTGGCGGCGAACCACTTGTCAGTCAATGGATTGCGCTCGAGGGCGGTATGACTGGTGGCCATGACCGGCAGCCACTTGAGCGTTATCAAGCGCGAGAACGGCAGTGGGCCGTGTTCGATCCGGTCAACGAAGAGCAGCTCGATCGGCTCACCACCGAATATCTCGCCTTCACCCTTGAGGCGGTAGTGGGCAGTGCTGCTGAACGTTCCACGGTCCATGGAAACCAGCTCCAGGGTGGCGGTGCTGTTGGACCCGGCCAAGGCTGTCTGCATTTGTTTGTTGCTATCGGCAATAGCGTTCGTCAACACGCCTTCGAGTTTGGTTCCGGTGTACCAAGCGCCGCCCGCGCTGATAGCACCAACAGCCACAACGATTCCCAGAAGTACGCTTGCTGATTTATTCATGAGTGACCCGATCGATATCCATGGTTGAAGAAAGCCGTCGTCTTCCCTGACCCGCAAAGGGTGTGGCTCGACGCCGTAAAGAGGAAGGGGAGATTACCATCAGGCACACCTGCGGGCCCAATGTTTAAAGGGGTAAAAACGTTTTCTTGAGAGGTGGTCTACGAATATTGGACTTCGATCTCATCGAGCTGATGGTCGAAAGTCTTGAGCCGGGCCGTCCAGGTGTACACCAGCACTTCGAAATCGCGATTGATCACCGCGGCCCCCGATGAGTCTGCGCGTGTATCGCAGAAATCCAGTTGGTAGCGTTCACGGGCCATGGCGTTAGCCACGTCACACAGCTCTCGGGCGTTGTTGAGCCAATGCCAACCATCCTGGGTGACTTGTTTGTCGAGGGCAGCGCATTGGGTTTTCAGGGCTTCCAGGCTTTTTTCCAGCGGGGTACCGGTGAGCTCTCCCATGACTTCCTGGAATGTGCGGCCAGGCTGCCAATAGCTACCCCAGAAATAACGGTCGAACACCGTTTCGACACGTCGCAGCGCGACCTTGGTGTCCCAAATCAGCACCAGGGTTTTGCCTTGCTCAAGGTGTTTCTTCTTGATGCGTTGCCCCTGAAGCGATGCCCAGGCCACGATTGCAATGGATATCACGCCGATCAAGGCCGCCGCGCTATCGAGGAACAGCAGCGCTTTGTCGATTTGGTGGGTGAGCATGACGCCATAGAAGTAAGTGGCCGAAAGCAGCAGCAAAGCCGCAAGGGCACACCAAAAGCCGGGAGCATAAGGGTTTTTCATTATTGGAATCCCCATGACCAGTGACGTCGCGGGCCCCTTTGGTCGCCAGTGCCCGACTATCACAGCATAGCAACGGCGCTGGGGGTTTGCCGGGGCGTCGCCATTAATCGGAGGCTCGATCCGATTACCGGCCCTAAACGACAAAACCCCTGTCTGCTGAGGCAGACAGGGGTTTGGGGGAATTCAATCTTGACGATGACCTACTCTCACATGGGGAAACCCCACACTACCATCGGCGATGCATCGTTTCACTGCTGAGTTCGGGATGGGATCAGGTGGTTCCAATGCTCTATGGTCGTCAAGAAATTC